>JBOHTS010000001.1:0-2381 GCA_050733755.1 Candidatus Tyrphobacter sp.
TGCTGACCGTCGATCTCGAGCGCCGTCCCGGTGCGCGCCGCGGCGCTGAAGACGGCGTCGCAGTCGAACGCGTACCCTTCGAACTCGCCGAATCGCCTGCCCGTCGGATGACCTATGACGTTCGCAAACGGATTCTCGCAGGCCCGCACGAGGCGCTGCGTTATTTCTTGCGGTGATTGATCGAATGCGCTGTGGACGCTCGCGACGACGATGTCGAACTCGGCGAGGACCTCGCTGGGATAATCGAGCGAGCCGTCCGCAAGGATGTCGACCTCGGTCGAACAGAGCGTGTAGATGCCGTAGCGCTCGCGCAGCGTTTCGATTTCGCGGCGCTGCTCGCGCACGCGATGCGCACTCAGGCCGAACCGTCCGCGCGACGGCGAGTGGTCGCTGATGGAGTGATATTCGTATCCGCGTGCGGCGGCGGCCGCGACCATCGCTTCCAACTCGTCGCGTCCATCGCTCCAGCGCGTGTGCATGTGAAGGTCGCCGCGAAGATCGCCGAGTTCGACGAGGACGGGAAGCGCGCGGCGCAGCGCGAGATCGATTTCGTCGAGTCCCAGCCGCATCTCCGGCGCGACGTACGCCATCCCGAGCCGCTCGTAGACGGCAGCCTCGTCGCGCATCGTCTCGACGTTTGCGGTCGTCAGGTCGGCGATGCCGTTCTCGGAGACGCGCAGGCCGCGTCGCACGGCGTGTTCGCGCAGTTTGATGTTGTGCTCGCGCGAGCCGGTGAAGTGCTGGAGGAGATTGCCGTAGCGGTCGCCGGGAAGAACGCGGAGATCGATCTGAAGGCCGTCTTGTAGCCAGATGCTCGCCTTCGTCGGCCCCTCCGCGACGACGGCCTCGGCCTGCTCCCACGTGGTAAAGTGTTTCGTCACGGTCTCCGCTGCGTCGCTCGTGCAGACGAGATCGACGTCGCCGACGGTCTCTTCGTGCCGGCGCACGCTTCCGGCAATCGTCAGGCGTTCCAGCGGCGGGCCTTGCTTCAAGAACGCCATGACGTCGTTGCCGATCGCTCGTGCGCGAGCGAGAGGCGTTCGCGTGAGGTGTCCTTTGTACGCCAGGAGGCTGCGTCGCCAGTTCTCGAGCGTTCGCGCTCCGATTCGCGGCGCGCCGGCGAGGCGGCCGTCGCGCAACGCTGCTTCCAAGTCGTCCGTCGACGCGATGCCGAACTCTTCGTAGAGCATGGCAGCCGTCTTCGTGCCGATTCCCGCGACGCCGAGCACTTCGAGGAGCGTCGGAGGAAAACGCTCGTGAAGCGCGCGCAACTGCTCTGCACTCCCCGTGCGCACGAGCTGTTCGATAACCGCGCCGATCGACTTGCCGATGCCCGGCAGCGCCAGATGCTCGCCGCTCGCAACGAGCGCGGAGAGCGGCGGCGCGTTTTCAACGGACGCGGCGGCCTTCTCGTAGGCGCTGTACTTATAAAACGACTCGCCGGCCATCTCCATGAGCGTGCGAATTTCCAGCAGGCGTCCGGCGATCTCGGCGTTCGTGAGCATCATCCGGGGATTCTGCCCGCGCGGACGACGAGCCCGCCGCGGCGAAGGTTCGGCCGGTGAAGCCCAGGCTCGACCCGTCGATCTTCAATCTGCCCGTCGAGAAGATGCGGGACGGATACTACTCCGACACCTACTTCAACCGGTCGCGCGAGATCCTCGAGCTGGATGGCGCGCATCCGGTCGTTCGAATGCAGGTGTTCCAGCGCGCGGAAGCGGTGATCTGCGGCGTCGACGAAGCACTCGCAATCCTGCGCCTGTGCAGCGGACGCCGGGACGCCGGCGGCCGATGGCAAGACGGGTGGCCCGATCTTCGCGTCTTCGCGCTTCCCGACGCGGTGCACGTCGCGCCGTACGAAACCGTGCTCGTCATCGAAGGCGACTACGCCCTCTTCGCACACCTCGAGACGTGCTACCTCGGCGTTCTCTCCCGCCGTACACGCATCGCGACGAACGCGCGCGATATCGTCGATGCCGCAAACGGGAAGACCGTGCTCTTCTTTCCCGCGCGCTTCGATCATCATCTCGTGCAGACGGGCGACGGCTACGCTGCGTACGTGTCGGGCGCGCTCGGCGTCTCGACCGACGCGAATGCGGAGTGGTGGGGCGCTCGCGGCATCGGAACCGTGCCGCACGCGCTCATCGCAGCGTACGGCGGCGACACCGTGCTGGCAACGGAGAAGGTCGCGCAATACGCCGGCCCCGATGCGACGATCATCGCTCTCGTCGACTTCGACAACGACTGCGTCGCAGCGAGCCTCGCGGTCGCGCGCGCGCTGCGCGAGAGACTCTGGGGCGTTCGACTCGACACGTCGCGCACGCTCGTCGATCGTTCGCTGTGGAATCAGATGGGAACGTTCGTTCCGACCGGCGTGAACC
>JBOHTS010000002.1:0-1018 GCA_050733755.1 Candidatus Tyrphobacter sp.
TTGACGGATTCGACGCCGGTAAGCCTGCCCTCGCGAAATCCGAACAGCGAATAGGCGCGCGCCTCGTATGAGCCGCGCAACACGATCTCGTCGCTCTCGTCGAGGAAGCCGGCGATCTGCAACTTCAGATCGCCCTGATCGCTCCAGAACCAGGGCACCTGATCGTAGCGTGCCGGCTTGCCGGCGATGAGTTTGGCGAGCGTGCGCGCTTGGTCGGTCGCATTCTGTACGGATTCCAAGCGCAGCTCGGCGCCGTGATGCGTGTTGTAGTGGAAGACCGTGTCGCCGATTGCAAAAATGTTTTCGTCGTTCGTTGCGAGCCGCTCGTTCACTTTGATCCCGTTCGGTGCGTCGAGCCCGGCGGCGCGGGCGAGTTCGTCGCTGGGCTTGAGCCCGATGCCAACCAGGAGCATGTCGGCCGGCAAGCTGCGCGCGTCCGATGCGACGACTTCCGCGATCTTTCCGCTACGTCCTTTGATCGCCGTGATGCTGGTGCCGAAGTTGAGCTTCACGCCGAATTTTTTATGCGCGGCGGCAAAGAATGCCGATGTCTCGGCTGTTACCGAACGCGCCATCGGCCGGTCGGCCAGTTCGAACACTTCGACGTTGCGGCCTTGCGCCGCGGCGGTCGCCGCGAATTCGAGACCGATGAAGCCGGCGCCGATGACGATGATGTTCTGCGATGCTTCAAGTTTTTCGCGCAGCACGCGCGCCTCGGCGAGCGTACGCAGTGACAAAACGCCATCGAGTGCCGCGCCTTCGATCGGCAGCGTGCGTTGAATGCCGCCGGTCGCGAGCACCAGCTTCGAATAGTCGAGGCTCGTGCCGGATGCGAGATGAACGCATTGCCGAGCGCGATCGATCTCGATTGCCCGCTCGCCGAGCGCGAGCTCGATTCTGTTCTGCGGATAGAAGCCGTGGCCGCGCAGCAGAACGCCGTCCTCCGCCGTGGCGCGTTTCAGGAAGGCTTTGGAGAGCGGCGGGCGCTGATAGGGAAGATCCTTCTCGTCGCCGATGA
>JBOHTS010000003.1:0-60797 GCA_050733755.1 Candidatus Tyrphobacter sp.
CGCGGCGCACCGAGCGGCGGCTACCGCGGCGCACCGGGCGGCGGCTACCGCGGCACGCCGAGCGGCGGCTACCGCGGCACGCCCGTCTACAGAGGGAACCCGCAGGCGGGGTACCGCGGCGCCCCGAGCGGCAGTTATCGCGGCTACAATCCGGGTTCGTACAGCGGCTATCGCGGCACGCCCGCCTACAGAGGAAACCCGCAGGGGGGTTATCGCGGAGCGCCCGCGTACCGCGGATCCAGCGGCGGCTATCGCGGCGCGCCGGCCTACCGAGGCAGCGCATCGTACGAACGCAGGGGCGAGTACGGCCACGTCAACGCATACTACGTTCGGCACCCGGGCAGCTTCGGCGGCGGCTGGCGCGGTTACGGCGGCAACCGCTGGTACGACGGCTATTGGCATAACTACTGGGGCTGGGAGAGCTGGCTCTGGTGGGGCGGCCACTACGGCTTCTGGTTTCCGTTCAACGGCCTGAACGTCTTCGTCTACGAAGTCTCACCGCAGGTCTGCCAGTACTGGGACGGCTACGAATGGGTGCCGTACTACGATCCGAACACGGGTTACTACTGCCCGTACTACTACCAAGGCGACGACGGCTACTACGGCAACTAAGCGATAATAGCGGTCGACTACGATCGAGGCTCGCGCCATCAAGCGCGAGCCTCCCTTTGTCTCTCGCGCAAAAGCGACGATTGTCACGCCGAGCAAGCCGCAGAGCGGTGCGCGCAAAGGCGATGGTTATTCGTTGGGCGTCCCTGGGAATTGGAAAGGAATGCTCTCTGCATCGGTCCCGCCCATCGTCGCAAAAATCTCCCAAGAGTACCGGCGTACGCAGCGCGGCATCGTTGCCGTGCGCTACCACCGCGTCTTCGACGTGCACGCGGGCCCGCGACGGCAGCACGAAGATCTTCTCTTCGACGGCATCTACGTGGACGGGACGCTCGTCAAGGTGAAGGTGCTTCACTACACGATCGGGCGCAAAAACGCCGATACGAAACAGGTCGCGGAGGTCGTGAACTCGTACGAGCATCCCAAACCCGGAGACGTTTTTGAAGCGCCGTGGGATCCTCGGTTCATGACCGAGTATCGATTTACGCCGACGCCGGATCGAACGATTCGCTTCACCGCGCTCGACACGTCGTACGGTCACGGAAACGGAAGCTTTACGTACGATGCCGGAGGCAACGTCGTCTCGTACGCGTATTCGCCCACCGTCCTTCCAGCGCACGCGAAGACCGCGACGGTGCAGGGACTTCGGAGCCAGACGCTTGCGAACTACTGGGCGGTCACCAGCGAGAGTCAGTCGTATAGCGGGCACTACTCGATCTTTGCGGCGGCCGCGACGCTTGCGGTGACGCAGTCGGACTTTCGGCGCTTTGCGAACCTCGCCTCAGCGCTCTCCTTCGTGGCGGCGGATGCTTCGGTGGCCGCGGCGCCGGTGTCGATCGGTCGCCGCTGACGCCGCTGGGAGGCTTCCTATTGGGAGCTGCCGATGCTTCGGAGAAAGACGAGGAGCGCTCCGATTCCGAAAATCCACGCCACGAGACCCTCGGCGACGGGTCCGATGTGAGCGAGGCCGATGCCGCCGGCGTCCTCTTGTTGCGCGTTCTGCTCGACCTGCATGAAGTTCACGTAGCGGGCGATGTCGCTTACGTCTTGGGCGCTGAGGTCGCCGCGTCCGAAACGCGGCATGATTCCAGGACCGGAGCGAATCGCCTCGGCGACCTGGAAGACCGTCGCGTTCATGAGCGAAGGCGCGACGTTGTCGCCGGCCACCGACGCACCGTTGCCGACCGCACCGTGGCATTCTTGACAGTTTTCGTCGAAGAGCGTCCGGCCGTGCACGATGTTTGCGGGCCCGAGAACCGGCATGCGGAGATCGGGCCGGCGCGTGAAGCCCTCCACGTAGCTCACGAGATCGTCGATCTGTTGCTCCGTGAACGCAGGCGTCTTGTGAATCTCGTTGATGCCGGGCTCTCCCGCGGGCATTCTTCCGGTATCGAGCATGAAGTGAACGTAGACGGCCGGGGTTCCGATGAGCGGCGGAGCCACCGGGGAACCTTGGCCGATCGCTCCGTGACAGGACGCGCAGCGCTGCGCGTAGAGCATCGGCGCGCCGGTCGTTGCGGCGCCCGCGGTGCCGATCGCGGCGAATGAGAGCAGAACCACGAGGGTAGAACGAACGTATGCGCTCATGGCGTCTGCTCTCGGTTGCAGTGCTGGCAGCGCTCTGCGCGTGCAGCCCGGCCACGGCGAGCAAGGGGAGCACGATCGTCGGCACGGGCACGGAGCTGCCCGGAAACCCGAGCGCCGGAGCGCAGATTTTCAGGGCCAACTGTGCGAGCTGCCACGGTCCGACCGGAGTCGAAGGCGGCGTCCTCGGCCCCTCGCTTCACCGCGAACGGGAGCGCATGGACTTCTCCACGATCGCGTCGTGGATCGAAGACCCCGAGCCGCCGATGCCGCATCTCTATCCCAAGCCTCTGAGCCTGCAAGAAGTGCGCGACGTCGCCTCGTACGTCGCCACGCTATGACGCCTCGCGCATCGCCCACGCGTGCATCGTCGAGAGCATCGCGCAGAGGAGGAGAAGTCCGCCGCCGATCCACATGATTGCCGCGGCATCGTGCTGCTGCGCGAGCGCGCGAACCGGGCCGGCAATGGCGGCGTAGTGCGCGTAGAGCGGCGCGCGCGCGCTGAAGAGGATCGCGCCCACGAGCGCGCTCTGCGGAAGGCATGCGAACAGGTAGAAGACGCGCACCGGATACGGAAGCGGTACGAGCGGCGGCGGCGCGAGTACCGGAAGCCAGAACAGCGTTCCCATCAAAACGTACAGTGCATGCTCGCAGACGTGGACGGCTTCGTTTCGCAACGCAAGGTCGTAGAGCGGCGAAAAGTGCGTCCCCCAGAATGCGATGAGGAGCGCGGCGTACGCCACGGGGATCGAGCCGAGCACGTGCAGCGGCTTCGTTCGTACCACGAACGAGGCCGTGCGTGCCTTGCCGGCGAGTGCGACGAAGAGATCGAAGGGGCGGCCGAGCAGCGCGAGGAGCGGCACGATGAAGAAGAGGATGAGGTGCTGCAGCATGTGCCACGCGAACGACGCGTCCGCGAGGCGATCGAACGGCGGCGCGACGGTCGCGCCGGCGACGAATGCCGACGCGCAGAGCCAGGCACTGCGACGCGTCTCACTCACGGGATGCGCTCCTCGTCGAATCCGCCGCGCTCGTTGCGCCGCAGCCGAAGTCGCGGCGCGCGCTTTTGGCCGTGGCGGGCCCGGAGCTCCGCTGCGATCGCATACGCGATCGCGAATGATAGGGCGACGCCGATGGTGCAGAAGCCTTGATAGAATGCGACGATCGACGTGACCGCGACGTGAAAGTAGCGCGCCTGCACGTCATCGCCTCCCGCGAGCGTTAAGCCGCCGGCGAAGACTAAGAACGCGATGCCGGCCGCGGTTCGCGCCGGAACGTCGCGTGCGGCGTCGAGGAGTTGGTGCGGCTTCGGGTCGCGGCGCGCGATCTTGTCGATCCACGGAACGAGCACGACGAGCACGAGCATCAGCGTGGGCACGAGCACCGATGCCCAAAACGGTGAGGGGATCGTGTCCCCGCCGATGTGGAGTGCAAAGGGAGGTCCAATTCGCAGCGCCCCTTCCAACCAGCCGATGTACCAGTCCGGCTGCAGCGGGCTGAATGCTCGCCAGGGAACGTACGAGCCCCAGAGCCAGATCGGATTGATCTGCACGAACGCGCCGAGCCCGACGCACACCGCAATGACGGCGGCGAAGAGCGCCATCGACTTGGCGGCATAGAGCGGAAAGAGCGGCGATCCGACGACGTTGTGCTCCGTTCGTCCGGGTCCACGAAACTGCGAGTGTTTTTGGCGCCACAGGAGCGCGAGGTGCGCGCCGACGAGCGCCGCGATCGTCGCCGGTAAGACGAAAACGTGGAAGACGAAGAGCCGCTGGAGCATCTGATCGGTTGGAAAGTTACCAGCCCAGATGAGAAAAGAGAGCCACGTTCCGACGACGGGGATCGAAAGAAGAACGGAGTTGAAGATTCTCATGCCGAGGCCGCTGAGGAGATCGCCGGGCAGCGAGTAACCGGTAAAGCCTTCGCCCAGCGCGAGAATGAACAGGACGATGCCGATGAGCCAGTTCAACTCGCGCGGTCTGCGAAAAGCCCCGGTAAAGAAGATACGGCACATGTGCGCGATGATACCGGCAATGAAGATGAGCGCGGCCCAGTGGTGCGTCTGACGAATCAAGAGGCCGGCGTTCACCTGAAAGCTCAAGTTGAGAACGGATGCGAATGCTTGCGAGACGGGCGTTCCGTTGAGCACCACGTACGGACCGTGATAGATCACCGTGCTCGTGCTCGTCTGGTAGAAGAGCGCCATGAACGTTCCCGTGGCGAGCAAGATGATGAAGGCGTACATGTTAATCTCGCCGAGCATGAACGACCAGTGATCGGGGAACGCTTTTTTTAGAGCCTTGCTGACCCAATGCGCGGTTCCGAGTCGGTCGTCGATCCAGAGCGCGAGCCGCGCGATCATGGCCGCTCCCAAAAACCGGGTCCGACGGGAACCGGAAAGTCGCCATCCGCGCGAAGCACGCCCGCAGCGTCGATCGCGATCGCCAGGCGCGGCAACGCGTGATCCGCCGGTCCGGAGACGACGGCGCCATTTCGCAAAACGTTGAAGACCGATTGATGGCAGGGGCATGCCAGCTCTTGGACTGCGGCACGGTAGAGCGCGACCGGGCAGCCGGCGTGCGTGCAGAGGCGAGAGTAGACGATACATCCTTGCGGCGCGTCGGCGACGAGGCCGATCGGTAAGCGAATGAGCGTCGCCTGCGACATCGGATCGCCGACCGCGTGTTGCGGAAAGACCGTCTCCACGTCCTTAACGGTCAGCTCGTCGGCGCGCACGACGGTTCCGTCGACCCGGACGAGCGCGTCGCCTTTGCGCCATTTCGTGTGGAAGAGCGTCTTGTAGGGATTCGGCCCGAACGATCGGATCGGCACGACGAGCGCGAGGCCGAAGGTACCGAGCGCGACGTACAGGATTCGCATGAGCGCCTTGCTGCGGACGACCTTGCGCTCGACGTCCACGAGTTCCATCGTCTGCGTCGCGCGCTCCGCGTCGCTCGACGGGTACTCGTCGATCTCGTTCTCGATTTGCTCGGGCGGGAGAATCCAGAACGCGAAGCCGAGCGCGGCCGCGCAAAAGAAAATCGCGACCGCCGTAAGCGACGATCCCTCGAGGAGGCGGTTGCCGCCGGTCACGTATGCCGCGATGAAGCCTCCGCTCGCCAGCATGGCCGCAACGAGGAAGATCGCGACGATGCGCTCGCGCTCGTTCACTTTCCGACGATGAAGACCGTCGTGTAGATGCCGATCCACACGATGAAGACGAAGTGCCAGTAGTACGTCATCGCCTCGGCGGCCGCGCGATTATTTGCAGTCACCGCGGGACTGCGCATCGCGACGAGGAGCGCGAAGAGGACGCCGACGCCAACGATGACGTGGAGTAAATGAAAGCCGGTGAGCGTGTAGAGGAGCGATCCATACGCGCTCGTCGCGAGCGTCAGGCCGTCGGCAGCGTACCTGAGGTACCCGTGGACGGAGAGGAGGCAGAAACCCACCGCAGCGATGATCGCGCTGGTCGTGTACCAGCGGGCGGCGCGAATGCGGCGCTTGTCCATCGCGCGCGTTGCAAAAACCATGACGAGGCTCGCGACGAAAAGAAGGAAGGTGCCGTAGCTCGGCTCGCCGATGTCGAGGTGAACGCCGGCCGGCGGCCAGACCGCGTGATTCGCGCGGATGTCGTAAAACGCGGCGAAGAGCGCCGCGAAAAACATGAGTTCCGACGCGAGAAATAGCACGACGCCGAGAACGAGAGGGTGTGCCCGAATCGGCAATGGAGCAAGCGAGCGTGCCTCAGCGGCGCCTTTGCCCTGCATCGTTGCACTGATACCCCTGCATGCGGTGTTTTAAGCCTTAGTCGGGTAAGCATGAGCAAAGATGCGATGGCTCCTCCATCCTGCGACCTCGCAGGGCGTTGCGATTCAGTACGATTGGTACGTCTACTTGGCGTGCGCGATGTTCGTCGGAATATTCGTCTATGGATGCATTGCGTGGTGTCTGTTTCGTTACCGGCGCAAGCCGGGGCGCGAGGCGGAGCGCTTCGAGAATAACTCGCCGCTCGAGATCGCGTACGTCGCGATCCCGCTGCTCCTGGTCATCGGCCTCTTCATCGTCAGCTACGCGGTCGAAGTGCCGATCGATATCGCGCAGGCCCATCCGCAGAATCGCGTTGCCGTGACGGCGTTCCGTTGGTCGTTCCGTTTCGCGTACGAGGGAACGGGAATATCGACGGTGGGAACGCCCGAACGACCGCCGACGCTCTACCTGCCCCTCGATCGGGTCACGGAGATCGATTTGACGAGCGTCGACGTCACGCACTCGTTCTGGGTGCCGGCCTTTCTCTTCAAGCGCGATGCGATCCCGGGAATGATGAACGCCTTCGACGTGACGCCGCAACGGACGGGGACCTTCCGCGGTCGCTGCGCGCAGTTCTGCGGTCTCGACCACGCCCTCATGTCGTTTCGGGTAAAGGTCGTACCGGCCGCGGCCTACGACCGATTTCTCGCCAGCGGAGGGACGTGGATGCCGTGATCGAGTGGCTGACGACGACCGATCATAAGAAGATCGGCATCATGTATATCTGCGCGACGATGATGTTTTTCACGTTTGCCGGAATCCTCGCGCTCCTCATTCGCGCGCAACTCGCGACCCCGAACAACGACCTCATCGGTCCGCACTATTACAATCAGATTTTCACGCTCCACGGAACGGCGATGATCTTCTTCGTGATTGCCCCGTTCGGCATCGGTCTGGCGAACTATCTCATTCCCTTGCAGATCGGAGCGCCCGACGTCGCCTTTCCGCGGTTGAACGCGACCGGACTCTGGCTCTTCATCATCGGCGGGCTCACCGTCTTCACGGGGTTCGCGACATACGGCGGCGCGGCGGCCGCGGGATGGACGGCGTACGCACCGCTCTCCGAGCTCTTCAACGGAACGGGCGCGGGCCAAGACCTCTGGATCATCGGCCTCCTCCTCACGTCGGTCTCGACGATCCTCACGATCGTCAACCTTCTCGTGACGGTCTTTCTCTTTCGTGCGCCCGGGATGACCATGTGGCGCCTGCCGATTTTCACGTGGGAGATCGTCGCAACCGGCGTCCTCATCCTCATGGCCTTTCCACCGCTCGCGGCCGTTTTGTTCATGCTGCTCATCGAACGCCATCTCGGCGGGCACTTCTTCGATCCGGCGTTCGGCGGCAATCCGATTCTCTACCAGCACCTGTTCTGGTTCTTCGGCCATCCCGAAGTCTACGTCTTGATCCTGCCGTATTTCGGCATCATCACCGAGATCATCGCGACGTTCTCGCGCAAGCCGGTCTTCGGCTACGTCGGGATGGTGCTCTCGGCGTTCGCGATCGCGGGGCTCTCGCTGGGCGTGTGGGCCCACCACATGTTCACGACCGGCGCGGTCAACAATCCGTTCTTCTCAGGAGTGTCGTTTCTCATCGCGATTCCGACGGGGGTGAAGTTCGTAAACTGGATCGGGACGATGTGGAAGGGCTCGATCGAGTTTTCGACGGCGATGCTCTTTGCAATCGGCTTCCTTCTCAACTTCCTCATCGGCGGCATCACCGGGGTCATCCTCGCTGCGCCGCCGATCGATTATTCCGCCCACGACAGCTATTTCATCGTCCAACATTTTCACTATACGATCGGCGGGGGCAGCATGTTCGCGCTCTTCGGCGCGCTCTTCTTCTGGTTCCCCAAGATCTTCGGATTTCGCCTGGACGAGCGCATGGGCAAGCTGACGTTCTGGCTTACGTTCGTGGGGTTCAACATCACGTTCTTGCCGATGGGCTTCATGGGGCTGGAGGGAATGGCGCGGCGCGTCTATACGTATCCTGCGATCGCGCACCTCGGGCTGCTCAACGCGATCGCCACCGCCGGCAGCGGAGTTCTCGCGATCGGCTTGGTGCTCTTCTTCGTCAACGTCTTTCGGAGCGCGCGCAAGCACGTACCGGCGCCCGCCGATCCCTGGCATGGGTACTCACTCGAATGGCTCACGTCGTCACCGCCGCCGGAGTTCAACTTCGAATCGCTTCCGCCGGTGCGCAGCAAGAATCCCGCCTGGGACTTCGACCGGGCGCGTGACGCGGCCGCGCTATGAAGACGTTCTCCGGCCTCTTCATCATCGCAGGCGTTTTCGGATTTTTCATCGACGTCGCGTACTGGTTCATCGCGAAGGTCGAACCCGCGGGCGTCGCGCTGCTTTCGATCATGACGATCGGGCTCATCTTCGCTGCGGTGTACGCCTACTTCGCCGAGAGGGACGCGAAGCTCGAGGGCGACGATCCGAATACGCCGCTCGAGAGCGTCGCGGGCGAAGAGGTCGAGATTTTCACGACGAACTCGACCTGGCCGATCGTCATCGCGCTCTCGACGCTCGCAACGCTCACCGGCATCATCTGGTCGCCGATGCTTGCCGGACTCGGCTTGCTCTCGATGCTCTACGCATTCTATCGGCTCGGACGCGAAAGCGCTCGGTTCTAGCGTTCGATGCCGAGCGTGCGCGACGTCCACGCTTGGATGAAGGAGAGGCGCGCGAGCGCGGTTGCGAGCGCCATTCCGGCGAGGCTGATGAGGCTGCCGGCGATCTCGTAACCCTTGATGGGCGTGTGGAGCAGCGGAATCGAGAGCAGACCGGCGAGGATCGGCACGAGATAGGAGAAGATTGAGACGCGGGCGGCGCCGGCCTCACGGATACCCCACGTCCAGACCGGATACGTGAGGAGAATCGGAAAGAGAACCGCATACGCGAAGATGGCGCGCGTCTGCCACGAGAGCGCGGCGAAGTTCGTGTGAGCGATCGCCCACGCGCCGCCCGGAACGATCATCATCGCTCCGACCCACATCGTGATCGTCACGAGGCAGAGCGGCGTGTAGCGCGCGAGAAGGCGGGCCGACAGCACGTTGTAGCCCGCAAAGATCGCAGCGGCAACGAGCGTGAGCGCATCGCCCAGGCGCATGACGGCGTGCCCCGAGAACGCTCCTTCGAAGATTGCAATCCCAACGAGCGCGACGATCGCTCCCGCCCACCGCGGCGCGCGCACGCGCTCTTCCTTCAAAAGGGCGACGAGAACGAGCGTAAAGAGCGGCGCGAGGCTGCCCAAAAGAGCGGACGCGAAGGCCGTCGTATGGTCGAGGCCGATCATCCAGAAGTATTGATAGACGCCGTAGCCGCAGGCTCCGCATGCGACGAGCAGCGGAATGTCGGCGCGCTCGATGTGAAACTTTTCTCCGAGGATTCGCATGAGCAGCAGCGCGAGCGGCGGCATGACGATGAAGCGTAACGCCATGAACGCGAGGGGGTCGATCTCGGTGAAGACGGACTTCACCAGCACGGTATTGAGGGCCCAAGCAAAGACGACGTAGAGGAGCCCAAGGACCACCCGCAGGCGCATCCTCCACTCTTAGGGCCACCGCATCGTCAACCTTCGCCGCCGCGAGGCGCTGCGCGGCCGGTGGCGAATGCGCCGCGCCATGAGCAAGGTTCGAGTTCTCGTAGGGACCAAGAAGGGCGCGTTCGTGCTCGAGGCCGACGGCAAGCGCGAGCGGTGGAGCGTCGACGGACCGTTCTTTACCGGATGGGAGATCTACCATCTCAAGGGATCGCCGGCCGACCAGAACCGTATCTACGCCTCGCAGACGAGCGGATGGTTCGGGCAGATCATGCAGCGATCCGATGACGGCGGTAAGACGTGGGAGCCGATCGGCAAAGATTTCACCTACTCAGGTGAGACCGGGATGCACCAGTGGTATGACGGTTCGCAGAAGCCGTGGAAGTTCACGCGCGTCTGGCACGTCGAGCCGTCGCTCACCGATCCGGACAGCGTCTATGCCGGCATCGAAGATGCCGCGCTCTTCCACTCTGCCGATGGAGGCGCGACGTGGAGCGAGCTGCCGGGGCTTCGCACGCATCAGACGGGCGAGCAATGGCAGCCGGGAGCGGGCGGCCTGTGCCTGCACACCATCATCCTCCATCCAACCGATCGCAATCGAATCTTCGTGGCGATCTCGGCCGCCGGCGCCTTCCGCAGCGACGACGGCGGCGAGACGTGGAAGCCGATCAACAAGGGACTGCGTTCGAAGTACATCCCCGATCCGGAGGCGGAGATCGGTCACTGCGTTCATCGGATCGCGATGCACCCTTCGCGCCCCGACCTGCTCTACATGCAGAAGCACTGGGACGTCATGCGCAGCGACGACGCCGGCGAGTCGTGGCACGAGATCAGCGGCAACCTCCCGACGGACTTCGGGTTTCCGATTCACGTGCACGCGCACGACCCACAGACGGTGTACGTCGTGCCGATCGAGAGCGACGAGCATCATATTCCGCCCGAGGGGAAGCTGCGTGTCTATCGCAGCCGGACGGGCGGTAACGAGTGGGAGGCGCTTACGAACGGCCTTCCGCAGGAGAACTGCTACGTCAACGTTCTGCGGGACGCGATGTCGGCCGACGCGCTCGATCGCTGCGGCATCTACTTCGGAACGACGGGCGGACAGGTCTACGTCTCGCCGGACGAAGGCGAGACGTGGCGGACGATCGTTCGGGATCTGCCGGCCGTGCTCTCGGTGGAGGTGCAGACGCTGCCGTGAACGTGCGCGTCGTGCTGCCGGGGCATCTTCGCACGCTCGCACGCGTGCGGGGAGAGGTCGTCGTCGACGTGTCGGCGGCGACGCAATCGTCGCTTCTCGACGCGCTCGAAGAGCGCTACCCGGTGCTTCGCGGGACGATACGCGACGGCAACACGAAACGGCGCCGGGCGTTCGTACGATTCTTCGCGTGCATGCGCGATCTATCGCACGAGTCGCCCGATGCGCCGTTACCGGCGGCGGTCGCCTCCGGCGACGAGCCGTTTCTCGTCGTCGGTGCTATTGCCGGGGGCTAAGCGTCGCGACCTCGTCGCGGGCTGGTCCCAAGCGGAAGGGCTTCACGCTGCCACGCGCTGTTCACGACATGTGCCGTTGCCGCGTAGAAGGCGAAGAACGCCGATGCGAGCATGAAGTAACCGGCGAGGAAGCCGAGCTCTCGGCTCGATCCGAGCGATTGAATTCCTGCGAGGGCGAGTCCGATGCAGAGCAATCCGGCCATGAGCGCGTACGAACGGTTCAAGCGGGCTGCGCCGATCGTCAGTGCGAGCGCGATATAGGCTGCGCAGAAGAGTCCGACTGCGAGGATGATCGCGTCGCCTGCGATGATTGGGACGAGCCGCGTTGCTGCCATCCAGATCGATGCGGCGATCACCGCATAGATCGCGCCGTACGAGCACAAAAACGTTCCCGCCCACGAGCGCGTGCGCGCAAACGCATAGAGGCCTGCGACGAACTGCGCTACGCCGGCGAAGAGGAGCAGCACGGGCGCGAGCGCCACGAAGCCGGCCGGCATCGGTACCCAGCCCGACAGAATCCATGCCGCGAGCGTGGTTCCGACCGCGAAGGCGAAGAGCCCCATAGCGTTCGGATCCCCGATACGCGCTTCGCTGGCGTACTCGAGCTCGTTGAGCTTGGTGCCGTCGAGCGGAGCGTGAATGGGTCCGCCTTGGGTCCATTGTTCGAGGGGTGGATGAGTCCAGACTGTTGGTGATTTCATAGGAATTACGTTCCCCGAACGCTCGCTCTTAAGTGGCGCGCGCCTCCTTGGCCCCCTGCAAACCCATGGAGGCGATCGCCGCCTGTCTTTAGACGGATGCACGGCATGTGCGTCGGCTATGCGCGGCAGTGGGTCTCCCACGATGCTGCAACCGTGCCGTCGCGCGTCGGGCGCTACGGCTCGACTGAAGGCGAAGGTGTCTTTAAGAGGGCGATCGCGTCACGATGCGTTTTTATGGTCGGTCCTGCGCGACTGCTCCTCGATCCGGTCGCGAACGGGGCGCAACGCCCGCCGCTCCGTGTCGCTCGTCGGCAGCATGAGGCCGGCGATGAACCCGATCGCGCACGCGCCGACGGCGATCCCGAGCGGGCCGGAGAGGTGGTCGGTTACCGTTTCGTGTCGTTCCGCGAGATCGTACGACTCTTTGCCCATTCGATACTGTCCTTTATGCTGGCGACTGTTTGTGGCGCGAGCGGCCACATGCGACGTAAGCTACCGCGGGCGGCAAGCAGCGCGATCAGCGCTAGGATCCCGTACGCGACGGCCACGATGAGCGCGGCGGCCCAGGCCGCGAGTGCGAGCGCGATCGCGATGATGATGGCCGCCGTAAATGCGGCGAATCCCAGCAAGCCGAGCGCGCCGCCGATGACAAGCGACGTCACGCCGGCGGCTGCGTACGGCGCGCGCTGCTTCATCTCGGTCGTCGCGAGGTCGAGTTCTTGGCGTGCGAACTTCGCCGACTCTCGCGAGAGTCTATTGACGAGCTCGCGAACCGTATGCTCCGTCGCATCGTCTTCGATGCGCTGCTCGTGCTCGGTGCTCGCCGTCATGGCCGGCGATCCATCTTCAAGAGGCGCGCCACCGCGAAGCCGACGACGGCCCCTCCGACGATGACGAGCGTGGGCTGCTGCCGCGCGAGGGTGTCGAGGTCGCGCGCGAGGCTGCCCACGTCGCTGTTCTGCAGGTAACTGCCGTAGCGCCGCGCGTATCCCGCCCCGCTTTCGAGAGCGTCGGCGACCGGCGAAACGCCCACGCGCCGCAGTTGATCCCCGAGGCGATGGAGCGACTCGCCCGTACGGGCGATCTCGCCCCCATACTCGCTCAGCGGTCTGCGCATGGCTTCGTCGAGGAGGCCAACCGCGCTCTGGTCCGTTGGATGATCCATCTTTAAATCTCCACTGTGCTGTCGACCGGTTCGGCGGCGGCCGTGCGATGCTGTGGCGCCGCCGTCTCGCCGAAGATCGTTTTGCGAGCATGCGCGATCAGATCTTTTACGCTTTCCTGAACCCGCATCGGAACGTCGGCTTTGTAACGGAGCGCGTCGATCGTATCGCCGATGTTCTGTCGCGTGCGTTCGATCTCGGCTCGCAGTTCGACCGGTCGTTTTCCCATACATCGGACGTACCCGCTGCGCGCGACGTGCCAGCGGAAGGGCGGAGGCACGCTTGGGCGGCGCCCGGCCGGGCGCGTTCGCGTACCGGCAGCCGAGAGCGCGCTTGCCTACCGGCTCTCCGCGTCGGTAGCGGCGCGTCGGGGTAACACAGGAGCATGAATGCCAGCGCCGTAGACGCTCTTCCGGCAGACGTTACGCATTGCGTCGCAGACGCAGAGCGGTTCGCGTCGTGATTACGATCCTGCAATCCGCATCGCCGGACGCCTTCGAGCGCGACTTGGCCGCGAGCGTTCGCGGAGAGGTCCACTTCGACGAAGGGTACCGCGCGATGTACTCGACGGATGCGGCGAACTACCGGTTCGTCCCTCGGTGCGTCGTTCTTCCACTTGATGCGGACGATGCGCAGCGTGCGATGGAGATATGCGCGCGACACGACGTGCCCGTGACCCCGCGCGGCGGTGGAACCAGCCTCACCGGCTCGAGCTGCAATGTCGGCGCGATCTTCGATTACAGCAAGCATCTCAATGCCGTCCTCGAACTCGATCCGCAGCGGCGTACAGCGCGCGTGCAGTCGGGAGTCGTCCTCGACGATCTGCGTGCGGCGGCTGCCAAGTACGGCCTTACCTACGGACCGGCGCCTGCAACGCACAGCCGGTGCAACATCGGCGGGATGTTCGGCAACAACTCGTGCGGCATGCCGGCACAGTTCGCCGGGCGCATGGAAGAGAACGTCCTCGCAGCGGAGGTGCTGCTCTACGACGGCACCAGGCTCGAGGTCGGCGCGACGAGTGACGCGGAGTTGAACGAGGTGATCGCAGCCGGCGAGCGCCGCGGCGAGATCTACGCGCAACTTCGCGAGATCATCGGACGGTACGGCAAACTCGTCCGGGAACGGTACCCGCAAATTCCTCGTCGCATCTCCGGCTACAACCTCAATCAACTTCTTCCGGAGAACGGCTTCAACGTCGCGCGCGCGCTCGTCGGCAGCGAAGGAACGATCGTCCACGCTCTCGAGCTCACGCTTCGTCTCGTACCGATTCCCAAACACACGTCGCTCGCGATCGTCGGCTACGACGATCTTCCGACGGCGGCGGAGGCCGTGCCCAAGTGCAACGAGCACCTTCCCTACGCGCTCGAGGGCATGGACGACGCGATCTTTCAATACATGCACGAAAAAGGCGAAGACCGCAACGCCGAGCGCGCACTCTTCGGCGGCGGACACGCGTGGCTCGTCGTGCAGTTCGGGGCGGAAGAAGCCGATGAAGCGCGCGCGAAGGCGCAGGCGCTCATCGACGACCTTCGTCGGTGCGGTCCCGTACGCGACGGACGCGCGATCTTCGAGCCTAGCAAGATGCAGCAGGTCTTCGATATGCGCGATTTGGCGCTCGGGAGCACGTCGAAGATTCCAAACGAAGCCGACTACTACCCGGGCTGGGAGGATGCGGCGGTGCCGCCGGAGCGCCTGGCCGAGTACCTGCGTGAGTTCATCGAGAAGATGGACGCGTACGGGTACGATGCCGCCGTCTACGGTCACTTCGGGCAAGGCTGCGTGCACTGCAGCATCAACTTCGATCTCTTCACGCAGGCCGGGATCGCGAAGTACCGGCGGTTCGTCACCGAGATGGCGCACATCGTCGTGAAGTACGGCGGGTCGCTCTCGGGCGAGCACGGCGACGGGCAGTCGCGAGGCGAACTGCTCTCGATCATGTACGGCGACGAGCTCGTCGATGCGTTCAAGAAGTTCAAGCGCGCCTTCGATCCGCGCTGGAAGATGAATCCCGGCAAGGTCGTCGACGCGTATCGGCTCGACGAGAACCTGCGTTGGGGTCCGAACTACGAGCCGTGGCAGCCCGAGACGAAGTTTCGATTCGAGGAGGACCGGCACAGCTTCGCGTATGCGGCGAACCGGTGCGTCGGCGCCGGCGTCTGCCGCAAGCACGACAAGGGAACGATGTGCCCGAGCTATATGGTCTCGCGCGAGGAACGCTACGCGACGCGCGGCCGCGCGCGTCTGCTCTTCGAGATGATGCAAGGGGACCCGATCCGCGAGGGCTGGCGCAGCGAGGCCGTTCACGAGTCGCTCGAGTTCTGCTTGGCGTGCAAAGGCTGCAAGCACGAGTGTCCGGTCAACGTCGACATGGCCACGTACAAGGCCGAGTTTCTCTATCACTACTTCAAAGGCCGCGCGCGGCCGCTGAGCGCATGGCTCTTCGGCTACATGTTCGTATGGGCGCGACTCGCCTCTCTCGCGCCGGGCGTCGCAAACTTCTTTTCGCAAGCGCCGCCGTTTGCAGCGCTCCTGAAGAAGCTCGCGTCGATAGCGCCGCAACGGCGCATCCCGATGTTTGCGAGCGAGACGTTCCGGCGGTCGTTCGCTCGACGCCGTCCGCGTAATGTGGACGGTCCACGCGTCGTTCTATGGACCGATACGTGGAACGAGTACTTTCATCCGAACACGGCACGCGCGGCCGTCGAGGTGCTCGAAGACGCCGGGTTCTTCGTCCTCATCCCGCCGCACTCGATCTGCTGCGGACGCCCGCTGTACGATTTCGGCCTTCTCGACGGCGCGAAGCGTCAGCTCACGGCGCTCCTCGACGACCTGCGGCCGTTCGTTCGGCGAGGCCTGCCGATGGTCGTCCTCGAACCGAGCTGCCTCTCCGTGTTCAAGGACGAGATGCAAAACTTGCTGGGACGCGACATCGACGCGGAGCGTTTGGCAAAACAAGCGTTCACGCTGACCGAGTTCTTGAGCGAAAAGGCACCCGACTATCGCGCGCCGAGCCTCGATCGGGTCGCCGTCCTTCACCAACACTGCCACAAGAAGGCACTCCTCGACGCGGGAGCGGAGCGCCGCATCTTCGATCGCATGGCGCTTGCGAGCGAGAGCCTCGAGAGCGGCTGCTGCGGCATGGCGGGCGCTTTCGGATTCGAGGAGAAGCACTACGAGATGTCGACTGCGTGCGGAGAGCGCGTTCTTCTGCCGAAGGTGCGCGAGGCGGCGCCGGAGACGATCGTCGTCGCCGATGGATTCAGTTGCCGCGAGCAGATCGCGCAGTGTACCGATCGCCAGGCGCTCCACCCCGCCGAAGTCATCGCGATGGCGATCGCTGATAAGGGGCTTGCGCGCGACGACGCGCGGCCTGAGCGCCGGTTTCGTCCGGATATCGCGCGCGAGAGTGCGCGCATCGTTCGCACGGGGTACGCCGTCGTCGGCGCGGTCGCTCTCGTGTGCGCCGGCGTGGCCGCGGCGTTCGCGCTTCGCCGGCGGTGATCGCGAAGATATCGGGTCCCGGACAGGAGATCTCCGAGTACGAAGTCTCCGATCGCGAGATGGCCTCGGGCAGCACGCTGGGCGCGGCGAAGGCGGCGCTCATCGTCAAATCGACGGGCGCACTAGAAAAGGTATACTCGTGCGAGGCCGGCGCCGACGTCTTCGGCACGCTCGTGCTTCACCACTGGGATCGCAATAGCGGCATACCGTTGCAGCCGGCGCCGGGACAGTTCATCATCCATCCGTACGCGCAAGGTCACGTTTTCGAACTTTCGAACGGCGTTCAGGTTCGCGAAGAGATCTTCATGCTCAGCAGCGCGCCCAAGGGAGCGGACAAGCACCACGTCGATCCGCCCGCCGCGTACTACACGGTCGAGATGCACAACGACGGCGACGAGCCGGTCGAGGTCGCGACGTATGCGTCCGTGCGCCTTCACGGCGGCTTCTCGCTCGATCTCCAAACGGCGTACGACGAGAAACGGCACGCCTTTCTCGCGTGCAGCGACGAGCCGAAGCTCTACCGCGTCGCGGCGTGTTCGGTGCGTCCGGCATCGTACGAAATCACCGCAAACGGCGCTGCGGCAAGCGCGGTGCGCTTTCCGGGGCCGCTCTCGAACGAGACGCCCAGCCGCTGCTCGCAGGCCGTCGGAATCTTTCATCTCGACCACGCACTTCAGCCCGGAGGAAAGGCGCAGTTCGCGTTCGTCCTCACGTTTTCAAGCCAGAGCGATGCGGGCGCGCTCGAAGGCTTCGACGAGCTCCCGCACGCAAAAGCGGCCCTCCACCGTACGTGGAAGCATTACGACGACGTGCTGCGGCGGGCGGTCGTCATGACGCCCGATCCGGAGGTAAACCGGGGCGCGCTGTGGGCGAAAGGGAACATGCTCCGCGCCGAGCAGCTCACCGAGCAAGGCTGGTGCTTCGTCAACGACCCGACGCGTTCGAACAACAGCGTGGCGCGCGACACCGCATGGTTCGCATTGGGCGCCGACTACATCACGCCGTACTTTGCACGCGAGTCGCTTCTGTGGTACGCGGAGCATCTCGAGGCAAGCGGGTTGGCCGTCGAGTTCTTCGACATTCGCAACGGCAAGACCGAAGACTACGGGCTGAACGTGAACGACGATACGCCGCTCCTCATCATCGCGCTCTGGCATCACTACTGCACGAGCGGCGACCGTACGTTTCTCCAGCGCTCCTATCCGAACGCGTGCCGCGCTGCGGACTACATTCTTTCGCAGCGTAACGATGTGGGCCTGATCTCATGCCGCACCGACGGAACCGGGACGAAGGGTATCGCCGGCTGGAGGAACGTCATCCAAGGATATCGTCTCGCGGGCGCGACGACCGAGGTGAACTCCGAGTGCTTTGCCGCGCTGCAGACGCTCGAGAAGATGGCGCGCGAGATGGGAGACGAACGCCAGGCGGCTCGGTACCACAAGGAGGCTCGCGCGTTGCGCGCAGCCATCAACGAGCACCTGCTCGACAGGAAGCGTAATCTCTACTACCTCACGCGCGAGGACGACGGAAGCGTGCGCGAAGACATTACGTGCGATCTCGTCTTCCCCGTGCTCTTCGGCGTCGCGGAGCGCGACGTCGCGACGAACATCATCGCGACGCTCAGCCGTCCCGAGTTCTGGACGGCCGCCGGTCTTCACACCGTGCCGCGCAACGACGTCAACTATGGGCCGTCACACGAATACGGACTTCTCGGCGGCGTTTGGGGAGGGCCGACGTTCTGGTTCGCTGCAGCGGCGGCCGATTTCAACCCGTCGTTCATGGCGCATGCGCTCTCGGAGAGCTTCCGGCACTACGCGCAAGACCCGCGCAGGTACAACACCGTGCCCGGACAGTTCAGCGAGTGGCTCCACGGGGAGACGCTCGTCAACCAAGGCATGATGCTCTCGCCATGGTTTGCGCCGAAGTATCTCTGGACCGCACTCGAAGGCGCGGGCGGCTTGGACGTGACCGCCGTTCCTCCGAAGCTCGAGCCGCGTATGCCCGGCGCGTGGCAGTGGCTCGCGGTTCGCAATGCCTGCGTGCGGGGCCGCGACGTCTCCTGGTTCACGTTTCGGTGCGACGCGCTGACGACGTATGCGACCGGTGCGTTCGAGAGCGTTCCTGCGGCGCGCCGCTACGACGAAGACGTCACGGATGCCGTTGCGGTGACGGCCGACAACGCCGTGCATATCGCTCTGCGCCGCGACGGCGGTATCGCGATCCTCATCGGGAATACGCGCGACCGGACGATCACGACCTCGGTGCGGGTCGACGCCTCGCTTGCGCCGCGGTCGCGGCTTCGCAGGTACGACAGCCTCATCGACGACTGGACGGAGATGTCCAGCGAAGATGTCGGCCGCCTCGACGTGGGGTTGGCGGTCGAGGTCGAGCGCCATGGCTTCTGCGTGCTGGAATCGGTCCGATGAGTTATAGGCGCCGCCAGCCGCGAACGATCGGCGAGTCGGCGAACGGGGAATCCGCCTCCGTCGCGCTCTCGAAGACCGCGGCCCACGGCTCGAAACCGTTGTGCAGCCGGCGCTCGAAATCGAAGCCGCTCGCGTTGGCCGAGGCGCGCGCGGATGGGTCGTCCCGCGCGGCGAGCGTGGCCTCCCCGATGCGATCGGGAAGCGTGTGAACGAAGTCGCCCCAGACGTGCCACCGCGTCACGTTTGGCTCCCTCCGTTTCCGCTGCGCAGGAGATAGGCGCCCGCGGCAGCGCCGGCGAGAGCGACGCCGCCGAGGAGCCAGGTCCGCTTCATGATGAGCTCGGTCTCCCAACTGTGCGTCTTCGCTTGCGCGTCGAACTCACCGTGCGCGCCGAAGTCTTGCGTATCGTCTGCGGGACCGTAGAGATTGTCGGGGCGGTTCGCCGCAATCGGCTCGTCCGTCTGCTGCGACGCATATCCGGTCTTCGCGAGATAGAGATCGGCAAGGTGCGGCGCGAACTTCTGGACGAGGATCGCGAGGACGGTCGAGTGTCCGACCCACATCTCACGCGGATGCTTGCGTGCGGCCCAATAGATCGCACGCCCGGCAATCTCCGGCTGGAAGATCGGAGGAACCGGCTGCGGATGGCGCAAGCCGCTCTTCACGCGGTTCCACGTGAACTGCGGGGTGTTCACCGCAGGCATCTGCACGATCGTCAAACGGATCTTACTGTGGTGGTGAATGAGTTCGCAGCGCAGCGAGTCGGTGAAGCCGCGAATCGCCGACTTCGCGCCGCAGTACGCCGACTGAAGCGGAATGCTGCGATAGCAGAGCGCCGACCCTACCTGGACGATCGTCCCGCGATTGCGGACGCGCATCCGGCGCAGAGCGGCCATCGTTCCCCACACGTAGCCGAAGTAGGTGACGTCCGTGAGCCGCCTCCACTCGTCGGGCGTGACATCCCAGAACTCCGAAAATACGTTCGTGAAGGCGACGTTCACCCACGTGCCGATTGGGCCGAGTTGCGACTCGACGCTCGCCGCCGCGCGCTCGACCTCTTCGTGCTTTCCGACATCTGCGTGGATCGCGATCGCCTCCGATCCGAGGCTGCGGGCCTCGGCGACCGCCGCCTCGAGCCCCTCGCTTCCCCGCGCGAGAAGTGCGAGCTTCGTGCCTCGCTTCGCGAACTCTCGTACGGCCGCGCGGCCGATGCCGCCCGACGCTCCGGTGACCACCACGCAGTCGCGGTCCCTTTTTGATTGCATACGAAGAGAGGGTTCCCACGCGGGGGCATACTTAAGAGCGGGAGATCAAACGCCAGCAGGTAAGCGTTCCTTAGGATGAACGACGTTCGGGCCGCACGCGAGGAGGCGCTGCTTGCGTGCGACCTTCTCAACGACCGGCGCGAGCGCAATCTCGATGCCTTTCTCGCGCACATGCTGCGCGCCTGGACCCATCTGCTGCGAGCGCTTGCCGCGAGGGAAGGGCATCGCGAAAAGGGCGCTGCAGCGGATCTCGGAGCGCTTCTATCGGCGCGGTATCCGGACGAATCGAATCCCGTCCGGCTCAACGTCGAGTTCTTCGTGGGCCTGCGGCGGCGCACGGCGCACCGCTTCAATCGACGGCGGCTCCAGTTCGTCGAAACGCTCGTCTCGGGAAAAATCAACGCGCTGCTCTTGAACTTCGAGAAGGCCCTCGTCTTCGGTTTCGGCGAGCGCTACTCGCTCGACGAAGCGCTGCGCTTTCCGATATTTTTGTCGTCGCTCGCGCGCGACCCGACCACGCTCCTGCAGCAGGCATACGACGGAGCGCCGGCGTCGGTCCTCCGATACGTCGAAGCGTACGAGTCGCGTCTCGACACGGGTGCGCGCGTAAGCGAAGGGTACGACTTCCGAATCTATCTCATGCCGAAAGCGTCGCCGGCGCAGCGCGATCTGCCCATCGAGTTCGTCGATCTCACGAAGCTTTCGCCGCAAGAGGCGCAGGCCGTCGAAAGCGCGCGGATCGTCATCCGCGACCGGCAGGTCGAGGCGGTGAACGTCGATCGTCTCAAGGCCAGCGAAGTCGTCGCTCGGGTTCAGGCGGTTGCGCCGGCGTTCTCGCTCTACCATCACACCCTCGCGTGGAGAGCCTACGCGATACGTCCGCGAAGCAACGCGACGGATCCGGCCAGCACCGACGCACGCTTTGCCGTCTACGATCGCGCGCACCGCGACTATCTCTACACCGAGGCGTGGGTGGAGCGTTTGATACGCGACCTCGGCGAGAATCCGGACGCGGTGATGGCGTCGTGGAAGCCGCCCCGCAGGAGCGCGCAGAGCGCGAGCCAATCGGACGAGACGGGAGGAGCATCATGAAGAAGTTTGGGCTACTGCTCGTCGGACTCACGGCGGGACTCGCGCTGTGGGCGGTTGCATCTGCCGGGCCTACGCCGTGGGAGGCACAGCAAGATCGCCTCGCGTTCGAATCGGAACAGGCGAACTTGGCGACCATGAATAGCCGCCAAGGACACGTCGTCGCGTGGATCGCGGCGAAGATCGGGCCCGTCGCGAGCCGGCTATACGGCACGCCTATTCATTACTATCTGACGAAGGAAACGGATCCGAACGCCTACTCTTATTACGGACCGCGCGTGTACGTTTCGATGGGCATGGTAAATCTCGCTCAGAATCGAGAGGAGCTTGCGGGGGTTCTCTGCCACGAATCGGGGCACGTCCTTCACCACGACGGGACGCGCTCCGCGATGGAGACGCACTCGCACAATCTCGAGGTGAACCATCTGCTGTCGCACCATCACGCGACCTTTGCGCACTTGCTCTCCATGGGATCGAACGTCGTGACCCTTCACTTCACGCAAGGGCAAGAGTACGCGGCCGACAAGGCGGGCGCGACGATCTGTTCGGATGCCGGCATCAATCCGTGGGGCCTCGTCTGGATGCTCGAGCTCTTCCAGCGCCAGCCGGCGTACCGCACGTCGCGCTGGTCGTATCTGTCGGATCACCCGAGCAATCAGGCGCGCATCAAGGCGCTCACGAAGTACCTCAAGCGAAACTCGCAGTTCGCAACCTGGTCACCCGACCCGCGCTTCGCGACGCGAATATAAGAAAAGAAGGCCGCGCGAGCGGCCCTCTCGAGTTCGACGAACGAACGGTTAGTAGTTGAGGACGACGTACTGGCTGCAGATGTCGACGCCGTCGTCCGTCCAGACGTAGCCGTCGGTGTAGGTGACGCGGACGTCCTGATCCGCAGACGGATAGTACGGGTTCGCGCCGTAGTAGAATGAGAGCGGTTGAACGTGGTTGCCGGGGGAGAGCGTGTAATCTCCGAGAAGATCCGGGCCCCAGTTCGAGTTGCTGTGGGGAGAGACGTTGATCGAGTAGACGGTGTGCGAGCCTTGGTTGACGACCGCAAACGTGTCGCCGCAGTTTGCGAACGCGATCGCCGGGATCGTGAAGGCAGCGATTGCTGCCGCCAGCGTAACGAGAGTTCTCTTCAAGTGTTCAACCTCCGAGAAGCAGCAAGAGATGTTATTCGAGTAAACGGCGCCGCGGCTAACCCGGGTGCCGTCTACCGTTGGTTGCGCTGCTCGTAAATCCGTGTCTGCCGGCTTTGCGAGACGAGAAGTGATGGGTCGCGAAGAAATGACGCTTCTGCGATGCCATCATGCCGTGCGCGTGTGCGACGAACCCATGCGTGTGGTCGACGAAGCCGTGCGCGGAAACGTTGCGGCCCGCCGGATGCGTCGCGGCCGATGCCACCGTCAGCGCTGCCAAAAAGAGCGCCGAAGTGTACGCCGCGATGCGTGTGTGAGTAGTGGACATAGTGCATGACCTCCAGCATGCGTGAGACAACTATAGATTCGCTCCTGGGGACTGTCAACCTGGTTCGCAGGAAGTGCGAGCAAGCCTGGAACTTTTCTGGGCTGGCGCTGAACTAACGCTGAGAACGGGGCGCGGCCTGTACGTGGGTGATCCCGGAGATCACGCGCATCGGGCGCTCCCTGTGGAGAATGAGCCAATCCGCGTGTTCGGAGAGGGCTTCGTGGCCGAGCGCCGTGAGGACCTGCGCGCGGTCCCCCGACGGATCGGCGAGGCGCCGTGAGGCGAGATCGAAGACCTCGAACATCCGCTGGTACCTGCGCGCGTTCTCCGCATAGCCGCGTTGCTGGGCATAGAACTGCAGAAGAAGCACGATCATGCCCAAGAGCGAGGCGGGGACCGTCATGAAGTAGAGGAGCCACTGCGCGAGATTTCCGGCCGCGTGCAATCCGGGCCATGCCGAGTAGAGCGACCACTTGTGCGCCAGGAGCGAGAGATGCATGCCCGCGGCGTGGATTGCGATCGGTCCTACTCCCGCGCGCAGGAGCGACGCGATGACGGCAAGTGCGGAGATCGCGCCGCCGATCCCCATGAGCGTGCTCGAAGCGCGAAAGATGCGCCGTTGCGCGCGGACTTGCACGCGCGCCGCCTTCTCGTAGTACGCATGTTGTCCGCCGACCCACGCGGCGCAGTCCGGGTGTGCGAGCGAATCGCTCGGGCGAGCGTCGCGCGCTCCCGAGATGAGATAGATCGTGCGCAGTGCGAGGCGTATCCACTGCAGTTCGCTCTGCTGCATCTGGAGGTACGAGGCCTCGACGAGACGATCGCGCAGGCCCGCGGAACACCATGCCTGCTGAACGCGCAACGCTTCGGCAATCGCGCGGTAGTCTTGATAGCGATTCTCGTAATCCTGGCGTTTGGCGAACCGAAACCATACACCGGCAATCGCGAGCAACCCGAAGCGAATGCCGGTTGCAACGGGGCTGATCTGCGTGAGCGGCTGCTGCACGACGAGCTGCGCCGCGATTGCGATGCCGCCGACGATGTAGAGCCATCGCAACGACTGGAGCGTCCATTTCTGCAGTCGGTCGGCCGCGCGGTCCGCGGCGAGTTGGAACCCCTCGAGCGATGCTGCCGCGGATGAGGGGGAGCCGGTCGACGCGACGTCGGCATTGAACCGATCGAGATTGCTCAAGACCTTTTCGAAGGCGGCGCGGTCGCGCTCGAGCGGCGTCTGCGCGTGCCGCCGTTTTTCGTGGGTCTCCAGGTCGACCGTCGGACGCTGCGCGTAGATTTCGCGCACGGCGAACGCATCGTGCGGAGGAGGCTCGCCGCTTCGCGGCGTGACGATGTGAAGGACGGGACCGAGGTCGGGGGAGGCTTCGCGCATGCGCACGAGATCGGCGGTTCCGCCCGCGCCGCGTCCGGCGCTTCCGTCCCAGAATGCGACGATGACGGCGCTATAGTAGACGAGAAACGATGCGAGGTCGGCATAGCCTCGTGTCGGATGCTCTCCGTTGCCGACGACGATCGTGCCGCTGCAGCGTGAGAGCGCGTTACGGAAGCGCTCGCGTTCTTCGTCGGAAAAGTCGCGCTCGTACGTTTCTTGTGCGGCGGGAAGGCACGCGATGACGGGAACGTTGCGCTCGAGCGCTACCTCCGCGGCGAGAATGTCGGCACCGGCGGCGAGGCCGCAGAGAACGAGCGGCGGTGCGGAGGCGGCATAACGCGTCGCGTAGCCGTCGAGAACGTCCGCGAACTTCGCGCGGAGTGCCGGCTGCGCGTCTTGCGCGATGGCTCGGTGGCCCGTCACGCCGATGACGATCGGCACGGCGTCGAACTTCACGACCGCTCCTGCGGCGTCGGTGCCTCCACTCTCCTGCTCAAACGTCCGGCGGCGCCTCGTCGTACTGAAGGAGGCCGGGCGGCAGCACTCGCGCGCCCTGCGTAACCCTGTGCGCCTGCAGCGCGCCGTCGTGCATGAGGTGGCGCACCTCGAAGCCGCGCAGAAGCGTCGCCGCGTCTGCGATCAAGCGGCGATGGCAGCGCCACCAGAGCGTCTCCGAGCACATGACTGCAGTTCGCTGCGACCGCGCCGTTTCCAGTAGTACGTCCAGCGCGCACAGAAAGCTCTCGGTCTGCATGTAGTCGGCATAGCCGCGAAAACTCGGATGACGTAGTGCGACGTTAGGGCTTGCGGCGTTCGTCTTACGAAAGCCGCCCAGCTCCTTTCGCCATTCGTACGAGGCGCCCGCGAGATCGGGAATCCACTGCGCCATGCGTTCCGCCCACACGTGCGGGTGCGCGCGGCTCTTTGGAACGCTTCGGACGTCGACGACGCTCGCGATCTTGGCCGCACGCACCAGCGCGGCGAGTTCGGGTTCGCCGGCGGCTCCGTGCCCGAAGGTCAGCAGGGTGCCGTGCGGATTCTCGCCTCCGGTCATGCGGCAGGCGCTAGCGGTCTCGCCAGCTCGGGACGAGGAACGACGCCGGACACGTGTCCTGATTCGTCGTCGCGTCGGCGAGCGACGCGCCCCGCGGAAACTCCGCGAGCCTGCGAGCGTCGATCGTGACCCAGATCTGCGCGAGCACTTCGCGCCCTCGTGAGTTCCGCTCGCACTCGAGCGCGAGCGACGTCGTATGTGTCGTTGCGAACGCTGCGTAGAAGTGCCGTATCACATCGCGATGAGGAACGGTGCGTCCTTGCTGCGAAATGAGGTAGCGCCCGAACGTTCCTCGTGCGACCGCCGAGCGCATCGCCAGTTCTCTGGAGAAGAACGCTATCGGATCGAATCCGAAGCACTGCACGTGCTTGTCGTACTCGTGCGTGAGGAGGCTGTGCGCGAAGTGCGGCATCACCGCTACGAGCCGCGCGCGCAGCGCCGGCGAGATCGGCGGCGGCGCGACGCTCTCACGATAGAGATCGCAGCCTCTCGACCACCACGTTTCGCGCGGCACGCCGCGCACGACGAGCGTGCGAGGGCGTGAAGCCCACAGGCCATGCAGACCGATCAGGGGAGCGTGCGGTTGAGCCGACGTGCAGACCGCGGTGCTGCAGATGCCCGGCTGCCACGTCAGCGCGAAGGTGTAATGGCCGAAGTCACCGTGAAAACGCGGAACGACGGATGCAGCGAGCAGGATGGCAGAGAGCGCGAGGAGCTTCATGCGGAATCATTCGCTAAGCGTCGTGCATCGCTTGCAGTGGTAGCCCCAACCGGATTCGAACCGGTGTTACCGGGTTGAGAACCCGGCGTCCTAGGCCTCTAGACGATAGGGCCGCTTCTCCCGGGGATGGATTTGAACCACCATACGCAGATTCAGAGTCTGCAGTCCTGCCATTGAACGACCCGGGAACGTCACGCGTAACGCTCGCCGGATATACGACGCGGCCGGCCGCGACCCTTGCAAGCGTTACGTCCGCAGGAAAACGCGGAGCGGCTGCGCGATTGTGATCGTCGATGGATGACGTGCAGGCGATTATCCTCGTAGGCGGCGAGGGCACGCGCCTTCGTCCGCTAACGTACGGTACGCCCAAGCCGATGGTACCGATTGCCGGCGTGCCGTTCCTAGCAAGAAGCCTCGAGCGGCTCTTTGCAGCCGGCATCACCGACGTCATTCTTGCTGCAGGCTACATGCCCAGCGCGATCACGGAGTATTTCGGCGACGGTTCGTCGCTTGGGATGCGCGTCACGTATGCGATCGAGGAGACGCCGCTCGGAACGGCGGGTGCGCTCAAGAACGTGGAACGTTACGTTCGCGGACCGTTCTTCGTCTTCAACGGCGACATCCTCACGAGTCTCGACCTGCGCGCGATGATGCGCTTCCATCGACGGCAAGGCGGCATCGGCGCTCTTCATCTCATTACCGTGCCCGATCCCTCCGCGTTCGGCTGCGTGGCGCATGACGAGAACGGTCGGGTCCACGCGTTCGTCGAAAAACCGGCTCGCGGCTCGCAGCCCTGCAACGACGTGAATGCCGGAACGTACCTCCTCGAGCGCGAGGTCCTCGATTTCATTCCGGCGGGCCGTCCCGTATCGATCGAGCGCGAAACGTTTCCCGCGCTCATCGGCGCGCAGAAGCGGCTCTCCGCGTACGTTACGAACGACTACTGGATCGATCTCGGACGGCCGGAGAACTATCTGCTGGCTCATCGCGACGTCCTCTCGGGGGCGATGCCGCTCTTGCTCGAACCGGGTGTCAGCGGAGAGGGCGCTCGCGAGCTGCGCGACAAGCGGGCGATCGTCGAGCCGGTCCACCTTGGCGCGGGAACGTCGATCGATCCGTCGGCAACGGTTGGGCCGAACGTCGTTCTCGGGCGCGGATGCTGGGTGGGAGCCGGTGCCGTCGTGCGCGACTCCGTCCTGTGGGACGACGTTCGCGTCGGCCCCCAGGCAACCGTCGAAGAAGCGATCCTCGCCTCCGGCGTGCGAATCGGCGCCGGATCCAAGATTGGAGCGGGAACGGTGATCGGCCACGGCTACGAGGTCGAGGATGGGGCCGAGGTCGCTTCGGGGGCCAGATTGAGCAACCAGAGCTAGCAAACAGGGGGTTTACCGCTAGTTAAGCCTAGGACTCTCGGGGTAGAATGCGAGTATGTCGGCCGGAACTCTCCACAGGCTCGGCGGCGATTGCATCCCAGCCGTGCTCTTTCTCGGTTCCTATCCTCCAAGAGAGTGCGGAATCGCGACCTTCACGCGGGACGTCGTCGAGGCTTTCGACCGCCAGTTCGGCGGCCGCAGTCACGTCATCGCCATCGACGAGCCGGGCGGTGAGGTCCGACGCTACGGTCCGGAGGTCGTCGCCCGCATCAGCCAGGTCGACCATCGAAGCCACCTGCGCGCCGCGGAGTACATCAACGAGAGTCCCGCGCAGTTTCTCAACGTGCAGCACGAGTACGGCCTCTTCGGCGGCGAACTCGGCGAATGGCTCGTCGAACTTCTCGCGGCGCTCGAGAAACCGGCCGTGCTGACGCTGCACACCGTTCTGCCGGAACCGGACGAAAAAATGCTCTCGGTTACCCGGAGTCTTTGCCGCAACGTCGCAAGGGTCGTCGCGCTCTCTGAGACGGGACGCGAGCTTCTCGAGCGCGTCTACGGAATCGCGCCTGAGAAACTGCGCGTGGTCCACCACGGGGTGCCCGACGTACCTTTCGTTGGAACGCAGGCGGCAAAGGCATCCTTCGGCATCGGGGAACGAGCCGTCGTCTCGACGTTCGGTCTCATCAATCGCGGAAAGGGGCTCGAGTACGCGATCGAAGCCATGCGCGCGGTCGTCGATCGTCATCCCGAGACGCTCTACCTGATTCTCGGTGAGACGCATCCGGTCGTGCGCCGTCACGAGGGCGAGTCGTATCGCGAATCGCTGCAGAATCTCGTCCACGAGTACGGTCTTCAGTACAACGTTCAACTCGTCGATAAGTACCTCGAGTTCGACGAGGTCGTGAGCTATCTCGAAGCGACGGACGTCTACCTGACGCCGTACCTCAATCCCACGCAGATCGTGAGCGGAACGCTTGCGTACGCGGTCGGATGCGGCAAGGCCATCGTCTCGACGCCGTATCTCTACGCGCGAGAACTCCTCGCGTACGGCCGCGGCTTCATCGTGCCGTTCCGCGATGCGAGCGCCATCGCAGAGCGTGTCGCGGAGCTCTTGAGCGACGGCGCGCTGCGCCGCGCGACCGAGCGGCGCGCGTACCGCTTCGGCCGGCAAATGACGTGGCCTCGCGTCGCGCTCGAGTACGGGCGCCTCTTTGCCGGGCTCGCTCCGCCGCGAGCGTTCGAGTTGGCAGGCACAGCGTAGTGCAGCGAGCCCTGCGGCCGCTCGATCACCTCATGACGCTCACGGACGACGTGGGCGTTCTTCAACACGCGACGGAGAACGTTCCGAACCGCTCGGAGGGATACTGCACCGACGACGTTGCACGCGCGCTGATCGTCGCGATCGCGCGTCTGCGCCTCGTTCCCGGTGGCGAGAGCGCCGGCACGCTCGCCTCGACGTACCTTGCGTTTCTCGAACACGCCCAGAGAGAGGACGGGCGGTTTCGAAACTTCATGTCCTACGATCGGCACTGGCTCGAGGACGTCGGATCTCAGGACAGCAACGCTCGTGCGCTCTGGGGACTCGGCTACGCGATGCGATACGCGCCGGACGAACGCTGGCGCCGCGTCGCGCAGCGGCTCTTTCGCCGCGGAGCCTCCGCGTGTGACTGGCTGAACCACCCGCTCTCGGAGGCGTACGCCACGCTCGGCCTGGCGCATGCCGTTGCCGTGCACGCGGGGTATCTGCCGGTTCTGCGACTCCTCGCGCAGCGGCTGCTCGAGCGCCTTGCCGCCAACACCGAGCCGGGGTGGACCTGGTTCGCACAGGCGATGACGTACGACGTAGGTCGCTTACCGGAGGCCGTCGTGCGGGCCGGCATCGCGCTGAAAGACGAGCTATTGATTGAAGGTGGGCGCAAGGCGCTCGCCTTTTACGAGGGCGTCGCCTTCGAGGGGCGGATATTCGTTCCGATCGGTAATCGCGGATGGTACGAACGCGGCGGCGCACGCGCGCGCTACGATCAGCAGCCGCTCGAGGCCGCCGCGATGGTCGGCGCGGAACTCGCCGTGTTCGAGGCGACCGGCAGCACGGAGGCTCGCGCGGCGGCTCGAGCGGCGATGGCGTGGTACGAAGGCGCGAACTCCGAAGGCATCGTCATGGAGCACGGCGGCGGCTGCTACGATGGCCTCGGCGCCGGGTGTGCGAACCGTAACATGGGCGCGGAATCGACGTTGTCCTTGCTTTCTGCGGCATACGCGCTCTCGGTGCGTCAGAGATCGAGCATAGCCATCGCGCGTTAAGTCGCATCGTAAGATGACATCGTGCGTGCTCCGTCGAAGCACGCACGAATGATCCTCGAGACGGAGGTCCTCAACGACGTACAAGCGGCCGCCGTTCGGCATACCGACGGCCCGTGCCTGATTTTTGCCGGGGCGGGCAGCGGCAAAACGCGCGTCATCACGCATCGCATCGCGTATCTCCTCGAGGAGCTCGGCGTCGCCCCGGATCGAATTCTTGCCGTCACCTTTACAAATAAGGCCGCGGGCGAACTGAAGTCGCGTCTCGAGACCATCGCGGGACCGAGCGCGCGCAACATCTGGGCCGGAACGTTTCATGCGATGTGCGTGCGCATTCTGCGCCGCTGCGGCCGCAGCGTCGGCGTCGCACCGGGTTTCGGCATCATCGACGAGAGCGATGCGCGTCAACTCGTCAAAGACGTGCTCGCCGACCTCGATGAAGACGAGCGCCACATTGCGCCCGGCGCGTGCTTGCACGCAATCGGCGCCGCAAAGATCGCGATGCTGTCTCCCAAAACGTACGCGCAGCAGCAGACGACGGCGCTCGGCGAGCGATATGCGGCCGTGTACGCCGAGTACCAACGGCGTTTGGTCGCCTCGAACTCGCTCGACTTCGACGACTTGATCCTCCGAACGATCGACCTACTCGAGACCGACGAGGCGGCTCGCGAACGGTACCAGCGGACGTTCCAATATATCCTCGTCGACGAGTATCAAGACGTCAATCTTCCTCAGTACCGCCTCATCTCGATGCTTGGGGAGCGCCACAGGAACGTCACCGTCGTCGGCGACGACGATCAGTCGATCTACTCGTGGCGCGGCAGCGATCACCGTATGATTCTGCGGTTCGAGCAAGACTTTCCCGGCGCGACGGTCTTTACGCTCGAAGAGAACTACCGCAGCACGCAGCGGATCTTGGATGCAGCGAACGCGCTCGTCGCGAACAACCGCTCGCGCGCGCCGAAACGCCTCTTTACGCAGCGCGCCGAGGGCGAGCCGCTCGTCGCCTATCCCGCGGCGACCGAGCGCGACGAAGCGCGATACGTCATCGAGCAGATCAAAAGTGCGGTTCGCGACGGGTCCGCGTATCAAGACTTTCTCGTCCTCTATCGGACGAACGCACAGTCGCGCGTCTTTGAAGAGGCGATGCTTTCGGACGGTATCCCGTATCGCGTCATCGGCGGCGTCGGCTTCTACGCGCACGTCGAGATCAAAGACGTGATCGCCTACCTGCGCTACGTTCTCAATCCGTCCGATGCGCTTGCGTTCAGGAGGATCGTCAACGTTCCGCGGCGAGGCATCGGGCAGCAAACCCTCGCGGCGCTCGTCCATGCGGCGGAGGCTGCAACGATTTCCGTTGGCGAGGCGATCTTCGACGCGAACGTTCTCAAATCGGCCGTCCCGAAGAAGCTCAAGGAACTCGAGCGTTTCGCCGAACTCATCGCCGGCCTCCGCACGGCGTCGACGCATCTGAGCGTTGCGGACCTCGTCGTCGCGGTGATGGAACGCTCGGGATACGTCCGCGAACTTCAAGCGGAGGAGACGAACGACGCGCGGGCGCGGCTCGAGAATCTTCAAGAGCTCGTCGGCGTCGCGCGCGAGTACGAATCGACCGAAGCGGAGCCGTCGCTGGCAGGCTTCCTCTCTAACGTCGCGCTCGTGAGCGACGTGGATGCGCTCGACGAGCAAGCGTCCTACGTCACGCTCATGACGCTGCACAGCGCGAAGGGGCTGGAGTTTCCGTGCGTCTTCTTGACCGGGCTTGAGGAAGGCGTTTTCCCGCACGCGCGCACGCAAAACGACGAAGACGAGATGGAAGAGGAACGGCGCCTTGCCTATGTGGGTATCACGCGCGCGCGCAATCGTCTCTATCTTACCTTCGCGCAGCGGCGCGCTCTCTTCGGCAATAGCTACGCATATCCGCGCTCCCGTTTTCTCGACGAGATTCCGGGAATCGAGTTCTTGGAAGGCGCATCGGTGGCGCTGCCGCGGCCGGCGGGCGGACGCTGGCGCGAGGTGGCGATCCACGAGTCCGCTGGGGCCGGTATGCACATGGCATTGAACTCCGGCGATCGCGTTCGGCATCCGAAATGGGGCGAGGGCATGATCACGAACGTCGTCGGCGCCGGCGGCGACGGACTCGTGACGATCGACTTTCCGAACGTCGGACAAAAGATGCTCATGCTGAAATACGCACCGCTGGAGAAGCTCTAACTCCTCGCAGGCGAGCGCGGGATAGACGCGCCCCGGCGGCCAACTGATCTTCCTTCATGGTGAGCGTAGCCGTTGCCGGTGTTCGAGGCCGCATGGGAAGTATCGCGCGTGCGGTGCTTGCCGATGCGCCCGACGTCGAATATGCGGGCGGCCTCGTTCGCGCGCTAGAGCCCGATGGAGGCGAGGCCCTCTACGACGACGCACGTGCGCTCTTTGACGAACGCAAGCCGGACGTGCTCCTCGATCTGACGACGTATCCTGCAACCGTCGAGATCTCTCTTGCGGCGATACGCTGCGGAGTTCGGCCGGTCATCGGCGCGACCGGTTGGAGCGATTTTGATCGCGCCACGCTCGCGCAGGAGTGCGACGAGCACCGCGTCGGTGCGATGCTCATCCCGAACTTCTCGGTCGGCGCGGCGCTCATGATGCGCTTTGCAGCCCAGGCGGGGCGCTTCTTTCCGACGGCCGAGATCGTCGAGCTGCACCATGACGACAAGAAAGACAAGCCGTCGGGAACGGCACAGCTCACGGCCCAGCGCATCGCGGCAGCCGGGTACGGACGGGCCGTGCCGATTCATAGCGTACGTCTTCGCGGCCTCGTCGCGCATCAAGAAGTGCTCTTCGGCGGCGACGGCGAGACGCTGACGATTCGCCACGACACATTCTCGCGCGAGTCGTTCGCCGCGGGAATGCTCGCCGCCGTGCGCGGCGTCGGACGCTTCGATCGTCTCGTCATCGGAATCGACGCCGTCCTGCTCGCGGAGGAAGAGCCATCCGCGTAGCGGTCGTCGGCGCAACCGGGGCGGTCGGCGAGACGCTCTTGCGGGTTCTCGAGGAGCGTCCGCTCTCGATCGAGATGGTCGGAGCGTTCGCCTCGCGTCCGCGACCGGGCGCCGCGCGCTTTCGCGACGATCTTCTCGACGTCGCCGAGGCGACGGACGAGCGCCTCAAACCGTACGACGTCGTCTTCTTTGCGGGTGGAGAAGATGCGAGCGAAGCATTCGCGCCCACGTTGGAGGCGCGCGGAACCGTCGTCATCGACAACAGTTCGACGTTTCGCATGCGGGAAGACGTCCCGCTCGTCGTCCCCGAGGTCAATCCCGAGGCGATACGGCCCGAGCATCGGCTCTTTCCGGTGGCGAACTGCACGGCGATCATTCTCTGCACGGCGCTCGCGCCCGTGCGCGATCGAGCCGGGCTCCAGCGCATGCGCGTTGCGACATACCAGGCGATCAGCGGAGCCGGACGGGCCGCGCTCGAGGCATTCGATCGCGGCGAAGGAGCGGTCGTGAAAAACGTCGTTCCGCAAATCGGCTCGTTCGACGAATCCGGTGAGAGCGATGAGGAACGCAAGGTGCGCGAGGAGAGCGCGAAGATGCTCGGACTGCCGCTTCTCGACCTCGTCGCAACGTGCGTGCGAGTCCCGGTGCGAACGGCGCACTCGGAAGCGGTATTTTTCACGACGGAACGGCCGGTTGAAAGAGATGCTCTCGCGAAGGCGCTCGCGCGCGCGCCATCGATCGTCTATCACGAAGGCGGGATCGTAACGCCGCGCGATGTCGAGGGGACCGACGACGTGCACGTCGCGCGCTTGCGCGGTCCCTACGACGGCGATGACGATGCGGCGGTTGGGAGAGAGTTCTCGCTCTGGTGCTGCGGGGACCAGTTGCGCAAGGGCGCGGCGACGAACGCCGTGCAGATTCTCGAGTTGCTCGTCGAGCGAGGCGTCGTGCGGTGAGCGCGTCCGTCGCGGTTCTCAAGTTCGGCGGAACGTCGCTGGCGGATCGCGAGAAGCGCGCGCTCGCGCGCCGGCGCGTGCGCGAAGCGATGGAGCAAGGCCACGCCGTGGTTGCCGTGGTCTCGGCGATGGGGCGTGCCCCCAATCCGTATGCAACCGACTCGCTGCTCGCGCTGCTCGGCGATTCGCAAACGCGTTCGCGCAACGCGGATCTGCTCCTCGCGACGGGCGAGACGATTTCGGCCGCCGTCTTCGCGGCCGAACTCGAGATCGAGGGAACCGCGTGCGTCGCGCTCACCGGTGCGCAGGCGGGCATCGTAACGGACGAACGCTTCGGGGATGCGACCATCCGTCGCGTGGAGAGCGAGGCGCTGCGCGCGCTGCTCGACGACGGAATCGTGGCGGTCGTTGCCGGATTTCAGGGAGCCAGCGAGAGCGGCCTCGTCGTGACGCTGGGGCGTGGGGGCACGGATCTGAGCGCCGTTGCGATCGGGCACGCGCTTGGAGCCCAGCGCGTCGATATCTATACCGACGTAAGCGGTGTGATGACCGCAGATCCTCGCCGGCTGCCGGAGGCGCGCACGATCGCGCATGCGACGCACGAAGAGGTTGCGGAGCTCGCGCAGCACGGAGCGAAGGTCATGCACTACAAAGCGGCCGAGTACGCACGCAGAACGAAGACGCCGTACACCATTTTGGGCTTGCAGACGGATCGGGGCACGCTCGTGCAGGAGAGCGTCGCGCACCACCGCGCCGTCACGGGCGTCGCGCTTTCGAGCGCCTTGACATGGGTTCGGGTCATTCGCGGCGACATCGAAAATCCGACCAAGCGCATGGAGACGGAACTCGAGATGTTCGCGCGGATCGCGAAAGCGCGAATCTCGATCGATCAGGTGACGATCAATCAGGCGGGCGTTGCGTTCGTCGTCGAAGGCGAACGCGGCAACGAGGTGCGCCGCCTGCTGGGCGATCTCAACCTTGCGGTGCGGGTTCGCGAAGGATGCGCGAAGCTCTCGGTCGTCGGCGAGGGGATGCGCGAAGAGCCCGGCGTCATCCACGAGCTCGTGAGCGCGCTCGCGCAGGAGAACGTCGAAATCATTCATTGCACGGACAGCAACGTTACGATCTCGGTGCTCGTGCCGGCGCCGGACGGGGCTCGGGCCGAGGCGGCCGCGCATCGGCGATTCAGCTTGGACGTGGGAGATCCCGTCGCATGAAACTCGGAACGATTCTCACCGCGATGATCACGCCGTTCGCTACGGACGGCAGCGTCGACCTGCACGAGGCGGGGCGTCTGGCCACGTGGCTCGTCGAGCGCGGAAACGACGGGATCGTCGTCGCGGGCTCTACCGGCGAAGGCCAGACGCTCGACGCCGGCGAGCGCAACGCGCTCGTCGCGGCGGTGAAGCGAGCCGTGGGCAAACGTGCCGTGGTCGTTGCGAACGCCGGAACGAACGACACCAAAGACTCCGCGCGTGCCGCCGCGCAAGCGAAAGAAGCGGGCGCCGACGCAATCCTCGCCGTCGTGCCCTATTACAACAAACCACCACAGAGCGGCATGATTGCGCATTTTAGCGCGATTGCGGACGCGACGGACCTTCCCGTCGTGGTCTACAATATTCCCAGTCGTACCGGCGCGAATATCCGTGCGGAGACGCTGCTGGAACTCGCGCGCCGTACGCACAACGTTGCGGGCGTCAAGGAGTCCAGCGGCGACCTGAAGCAGATCGCGACGATCATTCGCGACCGAACCGACGGATTCGTCGTCTGGTCCGGAGACGACCATCTCTTTCTCCCAACGCTCGCACTCGGCGGAGACGGCGTCGTCGGCGTAGCGTCGCATCTGTGCTCGCCGCAGTACCGGCGCATGTTCGATGCGTTTCGAAGCGGAAACGTCGATGAGGCCGCGCGGATAAATGCGTCACTTCTCGGGCTGATCGACGCGCTCTTTGCAACGACGAACCCGATCGGCGTGAAATGGGCGATGAATCAGGCCGGGTTCAAGACGGGCGGTTGTCGCCTTCCGCTCGATGAACTGCCGTCCGCGCTCGCAGAGCGGATGCGCCCTCTGCTGACGCCGTATCTGACGGAACCCGTATCACCCTGATCGTTTTGGGCTGCCGTGTCGATGACGTAGATACCGCGGCGGCGACGGAACGCATCATCGCACTCTCGGCGGGCGCGCAGGCGTCGCACGTCGTCACGCTCGGCACCGAGATGGTCGTCTACGCGCAACGCGATGCGACGTTTCGAGCGATCGTCAACGCGAGCGCGCTCGCGGTATGCGATACCGTCGGACTGCTCTGGGCCGCGCGCCGCGCGGGCGCCCGCCTACGCGAGCGCGTCACCGGCGTCGAACTCGTCGAGCGCGTCTGCGCGGAGGCGGCGCGCCTATGCATTCCACTCTACCTACTCGGCGGCATCGGCGGCGTCGCGCAGAGCGCGGCGCAGCGCCTATGCGAGCGGTATCCTGGTCTCGTCGTAGCGGGAACACGCTGCGGATACTTCGACGAGGATTTGAGCGCGGGCGTCGCGGCCGCGGTACGAGAGAGCGGCGCGCGAATACTTCTCTGCGGCCTCGGGTCGCCGCGACAGGAGCTTTGGCTCGCAGAACACCTGCGCGATACGGCCTGCGGGGTGGGCATCGGCGTGGGCGGATCGTTCGACGTTTTGAGCGATCGCGTTCGCCGCGCTCCGGCAACGTGGCGGAGGTTGGGGCTCGAGTGGCTCTATCGTCTTACGACGCAGCCGCACCGCTGGAGGCGCCAGCTCGCGTTGCCGCTCTTCGTGGGACTCGTCGCGCTGGATGCACTGCGCTTGCGAAGGGCCGCGCCGTGAGGGCGATGATTCTCGCCGGCGGCCTCTCCACGAGACTCTATCCGCTCACGAAGACGGTTCCCAAGCCGCTCGTGCCAGTGCTCGGCGAGCCGAACGCCGTGCACGTCATGCGCTATCTCAAACGCTTCGGCGTGAGCGAGATCGCGACGAACGTCTTCTATTTTGCGGACGCGATCCGCAGCGCTCTCGGTAACGGTTCGCGCTGGGGCGTGCATCTGACGTACCTCGACGAGAGCGAACTGAGCGGAAGCGCGGGCGCGGTGAAACTCATGGAGACGTTCCTTCAAGGCAGCGATCCGTTCATCGTCATCGGATGCGACGACGTTACCGATCTCGATCTCGACGCGCTCGTCGCGTTTCATCGCCGGCGCAACGCCGTCGCAACGATCGCGCTCGTAGAGCGCGACGACGTGAGCGAGTACGGCGTCGTCGTGACCGCCGACGACGGAAGGATCGTCGGGTTTCAGGAAAAGCCGGCGCGGGGTGAGGAACGCAGCCGGCTCGCGAACACCGGAGTCTACGTGTTTTCCCCAGGGATATTCGAGCGTATCCCTTCCGCAACGGTCTACGATTTCGGTAGGCAGGTGTTTCCGGCGCTGCAGGAGAGCGGGGCGGCCTTCTACGGCTTCTTGGCACGCGATGCGTACTGGTGCGACATCGGTACGCCCGACGAATACCGGCGCGTCACGCGCGACCTCTTGACGGGAGCGTTCGCACTCCCCGACGTTTGCGTAAAGGATTCCGTGTGGATCGGAGAGCGCGCGATCGTCGCCGCCGACGCCGTCGTCGCTCCACGCAGCGTCGTCGGGGACGGCGTCGTCATCGAAGCGCGCGCGCGCGTTGAGGCGAGCATCATCTGGGAGGATGCGGTCGTCGGCAGCGGCGCGATCGTGAGGGACAGCATCGTCGGCAAAGGGTATCGCATCGCGCCGGAAGCACGAATCGTCGGCGCAATCGTCGCACCAGAGGCCTAGGCACCGGGGAACTCGTGCGTGAAGGAGATGCATGTGGACGCGCGCGCTCGAGGTACTGTTCCCAGCGCAGTGCGGCGCATGCTCGGCGATCGGGAGCGGGTTTTGCGAGAGGTGCGCGAGCGAAGCGCGGTCGTTTCAAGAGATGCGCGACGACGTGCGCGTACGCGCGCTGGGAGTCTACGAAGGTGCGCTGCGTCGAGCGGTGCTCGCACTCAAGGACGGCCGGCGCGACGTCGCGCAGGCGCTCGGTACGCGACTGGCGCGTATCGCCGACGCGCACGCAGCCCTCGTCCCGGTTCCGACGACGGCCGTGCGGCGGCGCGTTCGCGGCATCGACGGCGTCGTCGAGGTGGCGCGCGTTGCCGCGCAGAGCGGCGGGTGCATGCTGCACGTCTTGCGCCAGGGAGCGGGCGACGCGCAACGGGGGCGATCGCGAGCGCAGCGTCTGCTCGCACGCGGGCGCTTCATCTGCTCGCAGCGCCTCGACGGAGAGCGCCTCGTGCTCGTGGACGACGTCTGTACGACCGGCGCGACGCTGCACGATTGCGCGTCGACCCTGCGCGCCGCCGGAGCCGACGTGCGAGAAGCAGTGGTTGTTGCCATGGCGCCGAATGAATAGGAAGCTCTGATTAATCCGATGTACCGATCGTTTGACGCCCTGAGGGTCCGGATGCTAGGAACCCGTGAGGAAGCATACCCACGGCGGTCTGTGACCGAGCGGATGACAACGCAGACGGGCCCGCAGGGCGCAAACCCAAAGGGCAACGGCGCTTTCGCCGCATCTCTTTGTCGCTGCGGCCTGAAGACCGCACGCGGTCTATCGGCGCGTCATGCGGCGATGCCGCATGACGGCGACCACAGAGCGCCCCGGCTACGCTCCCTCCTCGCTCCTCGATGTGTGGCGAACACGCTCGTTGCGCTCGGTGCATCGGATTAATCAGAGGGTCCCTGGCCCGTGATCTCGGCTCTCGACCGGCTCTTTTTGGAGCGAACGTACGAACTCGCCGCACGCGGCGCCGACAACACCGCGCCGAATCCGCCGGTAGGCGCGGTCGTCGTCGTGGGAGATCGCGTCCTCGGAGAAGGCTTTCACCACGCTGCCGGTCGCGCGCACGCCGAAGTCGAAGCGCTCGCAGCTGCGGGTAACGCTCGTGGAGCGACGCTGTACGTCTCTCTCGAACCGTGCCGCCACTTCGGACGTACGCCGCCGTGCACGCAAGCGCTCCTGGACGCGGGCATCGTGCGCGTCGTTGCGGGCACGGCGGATCCGACGCAGCATGGCGGCGGAGCCGTGGAACTGCGGCAACGGCACGTCGACGTCGAGATCGCCGGCGACGCGCGCGCTCGGGAACTCATCGAAGTCTTCGCGCGCAGCGATCGCGACTGCCCGTACGTGTCGCTCAAGATGGCGATGTCGCTCGACGGCTACGTCGCATCCAAGCCGGGTGCCGTGCAATGGGTGACCGGCGAGGACGAGCGCGTCTTCGTGCGCGAGCTTCGCATCGCACACGACGCGGTCATGGTGGGTGCGGGAACAGTTCGCATCGACGATCCGCTCCTGACGGTGCGTCCGGTCGCGACGCGCGTGAGGCCCTTCGTTCGCGTCGTCGCGTGCGAGCGAACGCAGCCGCTTGAGACGAGCCGGGTTTTTACGCCGGTCGACGGGTACGATCGGACGATCGTGCTCGCGCCGGCCGGAGCGGAGATGACGGCCTTGAAAAATACGGCGGACGTCCTTTCGATCGATGGAGAGGGGACGCATCTCGATCTGCGTGCGGCGCTTCGCGCGCTGCGTGCGCGCGGTATCTCGAGCGTTCTTTGTGAAGGCGGTCCGATGCTCGCGGCCGCGCTGATCGCGCAGGGACTTGTGGATCGGCTCTACTGGTTCGTCGCGCCGGTGATGCTCGGCAGCGTGTCGGCGGTTCCCGTTCTTGCGGGAGAGACGCTAAACGGCGGACCGCGTCCGCTGAGACTCGAGCGTCTGGAACGCATCGGTCGCGACGCGCTTCTGCGCGCGAGCTTCACCGGTGTTTAGCGGGATCATCGCCTACCGCGGGCGCATCGTCGAAGCGCGATTCGATGCGGGCGGCGCACTGCTGCGCATCGCGTGCGAAGGAGCGCAGGCGCAGCGGCCCGAGCCCAAAGACTCCATTGCAATCGACGGCGTCTGCTTGACTGCCACGAGCCTCGATGGCGACGTGGTCGCCTTCGATATCGTACCGGAGACGCTGGCGCGGAGCACGCTGTGCGACCTGCGCTGCGGCGACGTCGTCAACGTTGAATATGCGCTGCGGTATGGAGATCGCGTCGGCGGCCACTTCGTTGCGGGACACGTCGACACGGTTGCGCGCATCGTCGCGCTCTCGAAGGAGGGCAACGGTAAGCGCATGAGCGTCGAACGCCCGCGCGGCCTTGCATCGGCGATCGTCGAGAAGGGTTTCGTTGCGCTCGACGGCGTGAGCGTGACGGTTGCCGGCGTCGATGGGGGAACGTTCGACGTCGCGCTCATCCCGGAGACGCTCTCCAGAACGACCCTCGGCATTCGTGCGCGCGGCGACGGGGTCAACCTCGAGATCGACGCGCTCGCTCGTTACGCACAAGCCGCTCCGGCGCGCGCAGAGTGATGCGCGTCGCCGTTCTCGTCGAGCCGAGAAGGATCGAGCTGCGCGAAGAGTCCGCTCCGTCGCCTGCCGACGGCGCGATCGTCGTGCGCGTCCGGGCAGCGCTGACCGACGGAACCGATCTCAAGGCGTTTCGACGCGGTCATCCGCAGATGCCGATGCCGACGCGTTTCGGTCACGAGTTCTCCGGCGACGTCGTTGCTACGGGCGCGGGAGTGAGCGCCTTCGCCGTCGGCGACGCGGTCGCGTGCGTCCATACGGCGCCCTGCGGCGCGTGCGCCTGGTGCCTGCGAGGCGAGGAAGAACTCTGCGAGGAGCTCATGCCCGGCATGCTGTTGGGGGCGTATGCCGATGCGATCGAGGTTCCGGCTCGCGTCGTCGGACGGAACTGCTTCGTCAAGCCGCCCGCGATTTCGTACGTCGAAGCGGCGTTTCTCGAGCCCCTCTCGTGCGTCGTGCACTCACTGCATCGCTCTGCGGCGTCGGGCCGCGTTGCAATCATCGGCGACGGCGCCTTCGGCATACTTCACGCGCTCCTCTTGCACGAGCGCGGCGCCGAACCGATTCTCGTCGGTCGTCGTGCGGAACGCTTGCAGCTCGCGCGCGCCTACGGCTTCGATCCCGTCGACGCGCGTGCCGGCAATGCCGCAGACGCCGTGCGCGGGCGAACGGACGGATTCGGCGCGGATGCCGTCATCGAGTGTACGGGAACGCAGAGCGCCTGGGAGAGTGCGCCCGGGTTCGTGCGCCGCGGCGGCACGGTCGCGCTCTTCGGCGGGTTGCCGTCCGATGCGACGGTCACGTTTGCGGCAGGCCGCATTCACTACGACGAGTTGCGCATCGTCAGCCCGTTTCACTTTACGCCGCGTGCCGTGCGCGCGGCGTACGAGATTCTCTGCGCGAGACGCTTCGATCTCGTGCCGCTCGTCACCGACGCATACCCGCTGCACGACATTGCGAATGCGTTCGCCCAGCTCGATGCCGGCATCGGAATGAAGGCGTGCATCGAGCCCTGATGCGCTGCGCGGTGCTTCACGGCGCCGGCGACATTCGGTTCGAGGAGCGGGACATTCCCGAGATCGGCGAGGGAGAGCTTCTCGTGCGAACGCGCGCGTGCGGCATCTGCAGCGGCGATATCGTGGGTTGGTACGTGCAGAGAAAAGGACCGCGCGTCTTCGGGCACGAGCCCGCAGGCGTCGTGGAGGCAGTCGGTGCGGGGGCACCATTCGAGGTGGGAGAGCGCGTCTTCGTTCACCACCACGCGCCGTGCTTTTCGTGCGCGTTCTGCAGACGAGGCGATTTCGTGCAGTGCGAGACGTGGCGCGCGAGCGCGATCGACCCCGGTGGAATGGCCGAGTTCTTTCGCGTCCCTGCGGTGAACGTTCGCGATACCCTCCGCCTTCCGGACGGCGTTTCGTTCGAGGATGCGGCTCTCGTGGAGCCGCTCGCATGCGTCGTGAAGTCGCTGCGCCGGGGCGGCCTGCGCGCCGGCGACCGCGTTCTCGCGATCGGCCTGGGCGTCATGGGACTCTTGCACGTCCTCCTGGCCACCCATCTGGGCGCGCGCGTTACCGGGACGGACTTTAACGAGTCGCGCTGCGAGCTTGCCCGCCGCTGCGGTGCGAGCACCGTCGCTCCTGGCAGTATCGCGGGGGACTTTGACGTCGTGATCTGCGGGCCCGGCACGGCGGAGGCGCTCGCCGTCGCAATAGCGGCGGCGCGTCCCGGCGGCTGCGTCGTGATGTTTACGCCGCTCGACCCACGCGCGCAGTTCGTGCTCGATGCCGAGCGATTCTACTTTCGCGATCTGCGCTTGGTCGCGAGTTATTCGTCGGGTCCGAACGACACGCGCGAGGCGCTCGCGCTCGTCGTCGGGGGCATCGTGCGCGCGGAACGAATCGGCGCGACGACCTTCCCGCTCGAGCGCGTCGCGGACGCGTATCGCGCGCTCGCGCAAGCCGAGATCGTCAAACCGATCGTTACGTTTTCTGCGCCTTCTGCAACGAGGTGAGAAGGACGGCCGACGTCATGATAATCCAGATCGCGGAGAGGAGCGGCGCGACGAACGAGCCGTAGCCGTCGACGCCGGTGTGTCCGAAGCGGCTGAAGATCGAGATCGTGTAGAGCAGGTCGACGGCAAAGACGAGGTAGCCGAAGGCGTTCAGCCACTGCGGAAGCGCGCTCTTGCGGTGCGATTCGTGCGCGACGGCAAACGCGAATGCGCCAAACGATCCCATCGCAAAGACCAAGAGCAGCGTTACGAGCGCATAGAGTGCCGGAAGCGTTGCGACGCCGCCGGGATTGCGCATGACGAGAGCCTGCTGGAGTGCGGAGTCGATGAGCAGTATCGCGCCCCAGACGACGAGCCCGGTTCCACCCCATTGCGAGAGCGTCCAGTCGCGATCGGTACTCTTGCGCAGATAGTCGAAAAGGCCGACGCCGAACCAAATGATGAACGCAACGGCAGGGAACGTGAGCCAGTCGGAAATGGTCGTCGAGACGACGTGCGACGACCCGTATGCCGCAATCGCCGCTGCGGAGGCCGACGCCGGCGGATACGGCATCGGAATGACTCCGACTGCAATGAAAATGAGTGCTCCGAGGATCCCCGCGTAGCCGGCGGAGCGCTCCATACCGCGGTTCTGCATGGGCCTGGGCTTTTTGCAGTGAGCCACTGTTTCCTACGGCTCCCCGAGTAGCCACGTAACGGCAACGGTCTTCCAGACCCGTACGCGGCGCCTTGCGTTATCGCGCGCTCGCGCTGGACATCCGAGAGCGACTCCTCCTACTTGCACGCGCGCCTTTCAATCCGCGCGCCGAACTCGAAGCGCTTCGACGTCGTGGTCGCTAAGCGCGATGGTACTGCGCATGGCGGTCATCTGATCGAGTTGCACGTCCGTGCGACCCTCGAACTCACTTTGTGGCGCAGAACGCTCGGCTTCAGCGCCGTAAGGCTCCGAATACTCCGCCCCAAACGACCCGGCGCGACGGAAGCGGCCGGCTCGGGAGCGCAGGAGCCTCGCCTCCGGCCACAAAATTGGCATCCATGCATAACCGACATAAGGAGCGCTCGGCTGCCTATTCAGGCATCGTCGGCGCTATTCTGTTCGTTATTTCTGGAGTTCTGCCCGGTGCGTTTCCGGCCCCAAATGCGACCCCGGCTGAGGTGGCCTCCTACGTAAGCGGCCACGGCGCTGCGCTGAGTATCAGCGCATGGCTCGCGCTTCCGGCGGTCGCATTCGTCTTATGGTTCGCGTTAGGACTCTTCGATTATCTGCGAAGCCCGGACAGCACGGATCGTACAATCGCGCAGTGGGGCGCGGCCGGCGCGATCGTTTGGGCCGCGCTCATCCTTGCCGCGGAGACGCTGCAGGTGGCCGCCGTTATTCGAGGCCCCGGCTCAGACTCGATGCTGCCGACGATCCACGTCTTCGACATCACGCTCTTCGTGTTCGGCATGGCGGCCTTTGCAGCGTTTGCGTTTGCCGCTACGAGTGAGTCGCGCCGTAAGAATGGGAGGCCGGACTGGCTCAGCGCCCTCGGCTATCTCGTGTTCGGCGTCGACGTGCTCTATTCGCTTACGGTTCTCGCCGGCGGCGGAACTTTCGGCATCACCGGTATAGGAGCGTATGTTTCGCCGATGCTGTCGATGCTTTGGGTTCTGCTCTCATCGATCGTTCTTCTCGTCTCGGTTCCGAAAGCGACCTAACCGAACCCGTACGCTTGAGTGCCTCAGGCCTCAGGCATCTCATCTTGACAGTTGTTAAGTGAGGTCGTAGGCTGGAACCGTGAAGCGTTTCTCAAGCCGCTTGAACGACACGATGCAAGCCGCGGGAATGACCGCGGCGCAGCTCGCCGAGCGTACCGGCCTTACCGAGTCCGCGATCTCGCTGCTGAGGGCCGGGCGGCGCGAGCCGTCGTACCGCACGCTTCAGCGTCTTGCGAACGTGCTGCCTCAACTCGCGCGGGAGTCGCCCGCCGTTACCGTAGCCACGGACAACCCATTCGATAGCATCGCAGACGCGATCGACGATATTCGGGACGGCAAGATGGTCGTCGTGCTCGACGACGAGGACCGCGAAAACGAAGGCGATCTCGTCATGGCGGCGCAGACGGTGACGCCGAAGGCGGTCAACTTCATGCGGCGCTACGGCGGCGGCCTCATCTGCGTTCCGCTTCCCGGCAGGCGTCTCGACGAGCTCGCGCTGCCGCAGATGGTGAGCGACAACACGGCCGTGCACGAGACCGCGTTCGCCGTCTCCGTCGAAGCGCGCGGGCTCACGACGACGGGAATCTCGGCGCACGATCGTGCGGCGACGATCAAGCGTTTGCTGGATCCCGAGGCGCGGCCTTCGGATTTTCTGCGCCCGGGCCACACCTTTCCGCTGCGCGCGCGCGAAGGAGGCGTGCTCGTGCGCGCGGGGCAGACCGAAGCCGCGGTCGATCTCGCTCGCCTCGCGGGACTCTATCCTGCGGGCGTCATCTGCGAGATCATGGCCGACGACGGCACGATGGAGCGGCGCGACGGTCTGCGAACGTTCGCCGATCGGCACGGGCTCAAGCTCGTCACGGTAAAAGATCTCATCGCGCACCGGATGCGAACGGAGAAGCTCGTGAAGCGCGTCGCAGAGTTCGAACTGCCGTCGACGACGGGCGCGTGGCGCGGCGTCGCATTTGAAAACACGATCGACAAGAATACGCACGTCGCGCTCGTGATGGGCGAGATCGGCGACGGGTGCGACCTCCTCGTGCGCGTGCACTCCGAATGTCTCACCGGCGATGCGCTGCACTCGCTGCGGTGCGACTGCGCGGCGCAGCGCGACGGAGCGATGGAGATGATCGCAAAAGAGAAACGCGGCGTCTTTCTGTATTTGCGACAAGAAGGGCGCGGAATCGGCCTGGCCAACAAGCTGCGCGCGTACGAGCTGCAAGATCGCGGCGCGGACACCGTCGAAGCGAATCTCGCGCTCGGCCTCCCCGCGGATAAGCGCGACTACGGAATCGGATCGCAGATCCTGCAAGACCTCGGGGTCCGCGAGATGCGAGTCATCACGAACAATCCGCGCAAGATCTTCGGGCTCGAAGGGTACGGCCTTCAAATCTCTCGTCGCGTGCCGCTCACGACCCCGTCGACGCCGCACAACCGGCGGTACATGGAGACGAAGCGCTCGAAGCTCGGTCACCTTTTCGAGCGGACCGGGGAACATCCAAAGAAGACGGCTTCGTGAAGAACGACGGCCGCGGGCTCGGGCTGCCGGATTGCAGCGGCAAACGGTTTGGAATCGTCGCGTCGCGCTTCTATCCGGAGTTGAGCGAGTGGCTCGCCGACGGCGCGCGCCGTGCGCTCGCCGATTGTCGCGTGCGCGACGGCGACGCGCTTCTCTTCGACGTGCCGGGATGCTTCGAGATCCCGCTGCTCTGCCGCAATCTCATCGAGGCGGAGCGCTTCGATGGGCTCGTCGCGCTTGGCGCGGTCATCAAAGGGGCGACGCCGCACTTCGATTTCGTCGCGGCAGAGTGCGCGCGCGGCATCATGAGCGTGCAGCTCGATACCGGCGTTCCGATTGGATTCGGCGTTCTGACAACCCTCACGCTGCAGCAAGCGCAGGAACGCGCCGATCCGCGCCGCGGAGATAAGGGCTACGGTGCCGCGCTCGCGGCCGCCGTGCTTACCGTGACCCCTTCGGGGCTAGGGCGCGCCGGATTTCGCGGTTGAACGCTCGCAGGGATTAGCAGGCAGCCGTCGCATAGAACGGACCTCGTTTCAACATCGGAGGTCTCGGAGTCGCTTTGGAAGACAAGATTCTCACCTGCAGAGATTGTGGAAATCAGTTCGTTTTCGCCGTTCGCGAGCAGCAGTTCTTCGCCGAAAAGGGCTTTGCAAATCAGCCCGTGCGCTGTCGCGACTGCCGTCAGGCACGGCGTGCGGGAGCCGAGAGCGGAGGCCGCCCACAGCGGCAATCGTTTGAAGCGGTCTGCGCGCAGTGCGGCGTGACGACGACGGTTCCGTTCCGCCCGCGCGGCGACCGTCCCGTGTACTGCCGCGACTGCTACACCGCACGCATTCCTGCCGGAGTCTGAGCTCCCGCCGGCGGTCCGCTGGGCGGACGACGCCGTCGAGTACGTCGATCAACGCCGCTTGCCGCTCGAGGTGTGCGTCGAATCGGCGCGCAGCGCCGACGACATCGCGGGCGCGATCTCGTCGCTCGCGGTTCGCGGGGCGCCGTGCATCGGCGTTTTCGCCGCCTATGGCATCGCGCTGTTGCGCCGGACGATCGAAAACGACGAGGACTTCGCTCTAGCGGCGGCGCGCGTGCGCGACGCGCGCCCGACGGCGGTGAATCTTGCCTGGGCGGTCGATCGCGTTCTGGCGAGTCCCGATATGCTCGCGGAGGCGCGAGACCTCCATCGCGAACAGGAGCGCGTCGACGCGGCGATCGCGCGGCACGGCGTCGCGCTTGTGGCGCAGAACGCCCGCGTCGTCACGCATTGTCATACCGGCGCGCTCGCAACCGGCGCAACCGGCACGGCGGTGGGCATCATCGTCGCGGCGCAGCGCGAGGGCAAGTCGCCGATCGTCTACGTGAACGAGACGCGGCCGCTGCTTCAGGGCGCGCGCCTCACCGAGATGGAACTGCGCTCGGCAGGCGTCGAGACGATCTTGCAAGTCGACAGCGCGGCCGGCATCGCGATGGCGCGCAAGGAGATCGACCTCGTTCTCGTGGGTGCGGATCGCATCGCGCGCAACGGCGACACGGCGAACAAGATCGGCACGTACGCGCTCGCCGTTCTGGCGGCGCATCACGCGATTCCCTTCTACGTTGCCGCGCCGCGGTCGTCGTTCGATCCGTCGATCGTGTGCGGCAACGATATCCCCATCGAAGAGCGCGGCTCCGACGAGGTCGTCGCGTGGCGCGGCGTCGCGGTCGCGCACCCGAGCGCTCGGGTCTACAACCCCGCGTTCGACGTAACGCCGCACCACCTCGTGACGGCGTTCGTGACCGAAATGGGCGTTGTGCGGCCTCCCTTCGAGCGCGCCATCGATGAACTTCTACGACTTCCTCGATAAACGGCCCGAGATCGGGCGCCTCGTCGTCGTCGAAGGCGAAGAGCAGGCGCTGATCGAGGCCGCGCTTTCGCATCTGCTCGAGCGCCTTTTGCCGGCGGAGGTTCGCGATCTCAATCTCGAACGCGTACCGCCGGAGAGCGTCGGCGACGGCGCGCGCCTGCGAGAATCCGTATGCGCGATGCCGTTTTTGGCGCAGCGCCGCGTCGTACTCGTCTCCGACGCGCAGACGTTGCGAGCGGCAGAACGACGCACGCTCTTGGAGGTGGCGCAGAGCGTTCCGCAGGGCAATACGCTGGTCGTCGTCGATTCGCTCTCGCCGCGATCGCAGCGGCCCGAGCCGTTCGGCTCGATGGTGGGGCGTGCCGCCCTTCGCATCGACACGACGGCAAGCGGCGACGCACGACGGCGCTTCGTGCTCGAAACGCTCGAACGTCTGGGCGCCAAGGCCGAGCCGCGTGCCGTCGCCGCACTCGTTGCGGGCAATGCCGATCTAGCGGCGATACGAAACGATCTCGAGAAACTCGCCGTTGCGGGCAAGCGCATTGCGTTGGCCGACCTCGAGCGCGAGACGCTCGTCGTAGAGGATCCAAAAGCGTACCGCTACGCAGGGGCGCTTCTCGAAGGACGAACAAAGGAGGCGTTCGCGATCGTGGCAGAGCTCTTCGAACGGAATCCGCGTGGGGCGGCGATTCCGTTGCTCTCGGCGCTCGCAACGGAGTGCTCGCTTCTTTGGGATCTTGCTAGGCCCAAGGGACGAGCGCCGGCGCGCTTTCGCTGGCGCGAACGGGCGCTCGCGCCGATTGCGAGACGCGTCGGTGCCTCACGCGCGCGCAGTGCCTACCAGCGGGCCGTCAACGGCCTCGAAGCGATCGTCACCGGACGGGGCGGAAGCGACCCGCAGGAGTATAGGACGCTCGTGGAGCGTATCAGTGCCGAGTGTGCGATGCTTGCGCGACGATCCTGAACGGATGACCTACGACCGATATGCGTCCCCCTTCTCGTGGCGATACGGGCGAGAAGAACTGCGCGCGCTCTTCTCCGAGCACGAGCGCCGGCGCTTGTGGCGCATCGCATGGCTCGCGCTCGCAGAGACGCAGTCGAAGTACGGGCTGGTCGGCGACGAAGAACTGGCGGATCTTCGCGCGCACGCCGGCAGCGTCGACGTGGAAGCGGCCATCGCGATCGAGCGCGAGACGCACCACGACCTCGTCGCGGAACTTCGTCTGTATGCGACGCAAGCGGTGCGCGGCGGCGGGCGCTTGCATCTCGGCGCGACGTCGATGGATATCGAAGACAACGTCGACGTCTACCGCATGCGACGCGCGCTCTCACTCGTCGGGCAGGCGCTGCGGGAACTTCTCGATCGTTTCGCCGAGCGCATCGCAGAGAACGCGGACGTCGTCTGCATCGGCTTCACGCACCTGCAGCCCGCCGAGCCGACGACGCTCGGGCACCGCCTGGCGGTCTACGCTCAAGACCTGCTCCTCGATTTCGAGAATCTGCGTTTCGTCTTCGCGCATCTTCGCGCGAAGGGAATGCGCGGCGCGGTGGGAACCGCGGCGTCGTACGAAGCGCTCGTCGGGCGATCCGGCGCCTCCGAGGAGATGGAGCGCAGCGTGCTCGAACGCTTCGGCCTCGAAGCGCGCGACGTTGCCGGACAAATCTACTCCCGCTCTCTCGACTACGTCGTATTTGCCGCACTTGCGGGGCTTGGAGGCTCGCTTTCGAAGTTCGCAGCCGACGTTCGCGTGCTCGGCGCTCCGCCTTTCGGCGAACTCGGCGAACCATTCGAGGACGGGCAAGTCGGCAGCTCGGCGATGCCGTTCAAGCGCAATCCGATCCTCTGCGAGCGCATCGGCTCGCTCGCGCGGCTCCTTCCGGCCTATGCCGGCATCGCGTGGCAGAATGCGGCTACGAACTATCTCGAGCGGACGCTCGACGACAGCGCGAATCGAAGAACGACGCTCCCGGAGGCCTTTCTCTGTGCCGACGAGATCGTTGCGCTCGCGCGACGCGTCATCGACGGAATGCGCGTGGATGCCAGAAAGATTGCGCAGAACCTCCGTACGTACGGGCCGTTTGCGGGTTCCGAAATGGTGATGATGGAAGCGGTCCGCTGCGGTGCCGATCGGCAGCGCGTTCACGCCGCAATCCGCGATGCATCCCTTGCGGCATGGAGTGCCCTCGAGCGAGGCGACGATAATCCACTCGCGCAGCGCATTTGCGAAAAGGAAGAGATCACGCGCTTCGTCGATCCTGCCGAAGTTCGCCGCCTGCTCGAAGCCCCCGAGCACGTCGGCACCGCCCCGGCGCGCGCGCGCCGTGTCGTCGAGCGCATCATGGCGCTCGCGCAGTTCCCGCAGCAGAAAGCCATCGAGTCATGACGTTTGAGAAAGGCGCCGAGGTCGCTCGCGGCAAGACGAAAATCCTCTTCGAATCGACCGACGGCTCCCACCGTCTCGTCGTGCTGCAGACGGATACGATCTCGGCCGGAGACGGCGCGCGCCGCGACACGATCGCGGGGAAGGGTAGGCTCGCAGCGATGACGACCGCGCGCGTCTTTCGCTATCTCAACGCGAGCGGCGTTCGGACGCACTATCTTGCCGGCGGCGAGGATGAAGAGGAGAACGAGATGCTCGTCCGGCGGTGCGCGATGATCCCGCTCGAGGTCGTCGTGCGCGGCATCGTCGCAGGGTCGTATGCGAAGCGACATCCCCAGCTCGAGCGCGGATCGGCGCTCTCGCCGCGCGTCGTCGAGTTTTTTTTCAAGGACGACGAACACCACGATCCGATGATCTCCGTCGAGGAGATCGCCTCCCGGCAGATTGCGTCGCAGGGCGAAATCGAAACCATGACGCAGACGGCGCGGCACGTCTTCGATCTGCTCGAGCGCGCGTGGCGAGCGCGCGACGTCGCGCTCGTCGATCTGAAGATCGAGTTCGGCCGGCAGACCGACCCCGCAAGCGCGGCCGAGGTGATCGTCGCCGATGTCGTCGACAACGATTCGTGGCGCATCTGGCCGCATGGCGACGAGTCGGCGATGCTCGACAAGCAGATCTACCGCAATCTCGAGCGGCGCGACCGCGAAAGCCTGCAGCGCGTGAAACGCGCCTACGAACGCGTGGCGGCCGCCGTGGGCGATTTCGGCCCGCGTTGATCGTCGCGCTCTCCGATCGCGAGCGGGAGAGCATCGCGGAGTCGCTCGGGCGCGAGCCGTCGAGCGTCGAACTCGCAGCGTTCGACGCACAGTGGAGCGAGCATTGCAGCTACAAGAGCAGCCGCCGCGAGCTGCGGCGTCTTCCAACGACGGGCGACGCCGTGCTGCTTGGCCCGGGCGAAGATGCCGGAATCCTTCGATTCGGCGAGCACGAGGGCGAACGCTACGCGATCGTCGTCGCGCACGAATCGCATAACCATCCATCGCAGATCGTGCCGTTCGAGGGCGCTGCGACCGGAGTCGGCGGCATCGTTCGCGACGTTCTCTGCATGGGCGCCGAGGTCGTCGCCATCGCGGACGCACTGCGCTTTGGCGAGCCGAGCGACCCCCAAGGGCACCAGCGACACGTTGCTCGCGCGGTCGTCGACGGCATCGCGGCCTACGGAAATGCAATCGGCGTTCCGAACATCGCCGGTGACGCCTACTTTCACGATGGCTTCGACGAGAACTGTCTGGTGAACGTCGTCGCACTCGGCCTGGTGAAGGAGAAGGAGATCGTGCACTCCTTTGCGCCGCCAGGAAGCGAGGGTTGGCCGATTCTTCTCGTGGGCAAGGCCACCGATGCGAGCGGCTTCGGCGGCGCGTCGTTCTCATCGGCGACGCTCGATGCATCGAGCTCCCGAGAAAACGAAGGGGCGGTTCAGGTGCCGGATCCTTTTCTCAAGAGCGTCTTGATGCGGGCGACGTATCGCGTCTTCGAGTTGTTTGCGCGGCGCGGCATCGTCTCTGCGTGCAAAGACTTGGGGGCCGGCGGCGTCATGGGCTGCAGTGCCGAAATGTGCGCGGCGGGAGGATGCGGCGCGCGCATCGATCTCGACGCAATCAACGCCGCGCGCGACGATCTCTTGGCGGAGGTCCTCGCCGTCGGCGAGACGCAGGAGCGCATGCTCTTCGTCGTGCCGCCCGACGTCGTTTCGGACGTGCTCGCAATCTACAACGACGAGTTCACGCTGCCGCAGATCGCCTACAACGCACGCGCGTGCGTCATCGGCGAGGTGACCTCGCAGCGGCGATACGTGCTCACACACCGAGGCGTGCGCGTCATGGACGTCGACATCGACCTGCTCACGCGCCCGATCGAAGAGCGGCGAAACGGCGCCGGTGCGACCGCGGCGCCGCCTGCCAAACGGAGCGCGTCGCACGAAGGCGCGGGGGATGCGCGCGATCTCAATCGCTGTTCGCGCGAGCCGCTCTATCGCCAATACGACTGCGTGGTTCGGGCCTGCACGGTGCTCCCGCGAGGCGACGCGCAGGCGGGAGTCGTCGCACCGATTCCAGGGTGCGCGCTGGGCGTCGCGCTCGCCGTCGCGGGCGATCCGTTTCTGGGCGCGACCGATCCGCGCCGCGCCGCAGCGAGCGCCGTCGAAGATGCGGTCTCGAAGGTCGTTGCCGTCGGCGCTCGTGCGGTGGGCCTCACCGACTGCTTGAACTTCGGAAACCCGCAGCGTCCCGAGCACTACGCCGCATTTCTCGATGCGATCGACGGGCTTGCAAGCGCGGCGGGCGAGCTTGGCCTTCCCTTCGTCTCGGGCAACGTCAGCTTCTACAACGAATCGGCGAACGGAGAGGCGGTGCCGGCGTCGGCGATCGTCGCGTGCGTGGGCATTGTCGACGACGTCGATCTCGTCGTAACACCGAGTTTGAAGCGCGCGGGATCGACGATCGCCGGAATCGACGACGTCGCAGCGCTCGCGCGTTTGATGGCGCACGGACGCGTGCGCGCATGCCGAGCCGTCTGCGCGCGCGAGGACGTCGACGATGCCGTTTTCGAGATGGCGATGCTCGCGAGGCGGCAAGGCCGTGTCCTGGGCGTCGCACTGTCGCCGGGCCAATCGAAGCGGCCGAGGTTCGTCGTCGAACTCGACGAAGGAGATGCGGGAGCCTCATGCGTTCTCGGACGTACGACGCAAGAAGCGAACGTCGTCACGCGCGATGGCACGCAACGAGTCGCGGATCTCTACGATGCGTGGCTCGGTCTGTCGGAGATCTACGCGTGAAACGCATCGCCGTCGTGGTCTTTCCCGGAACCAACTCCGAGGAGGAGACGATGCGGCTGCTGCTGGCATACGGCGGCGACGCAACGTGCGTGCATTGGAGCCGCGCGCGCGACCTCTCCGGATTCGACGCATTCGTTCTTCCGGGCGGGTTTGCGTACGAAGATCGCATCCGCGCTGGTGTGATCGCGGCGCACGACGAGATGATGGAGCCGATTGCCTCTGCCGCGCGAGACGGGAAACTCGTCTTGGGCGTCTGCAACGGCGCGCAGATTCTGCTCGAGGCGGGAATCGTGCCCGGCGATGCCGGGTCGCTGCCGAGCGCGGCCTTCACGCACAATGCGCCGGCCGGACGCTTCGTCTGCACGCGGGTGCACATCAAGCTCGGAATCGAACCGAACCGCAGCCCGATTACGGCCGCGCTGCCGCCGGGCGCGTTGCTGCCGGCTTGGGCGGCGCACGCGCAAGGGCGGCTCGCGGCGCGTCCCCAGACGCTCTTTGAGATCGAATCTCGCGACGAGCTCGCGTTCGTCTACGCGGATGCGCACGGCGTGGTCTCGGACGCAGCCACGCCGAACGGATCGGCTCTGCACTGCGCAGGTCTCGTCAACCGGGAGGGCAACGTTCTGGCGTTGATGCCGCACCCAGAACGCGTCTATCCGCAGCGTTCCGCGCTTTTTTCGAGTTTCGTGAAGGCGGTGGAAGCCTCGTAATGCGGCAGTGGGTGGAAATTCGCCTGAAGGTCGTCGACAACGCGGCCTACACGTCGCTGCTCGCGTTGCGTCGGCTCGGGCTCTCGCTTTCACGCGTGCAGCGCGCGCGATTCGTAGGCAGCGGCGAGCCGGACGCGCTCGAACGCGTACGACGCGATCAGGCGCTTTTCAGCGTCAACCTCCACAAGCTGCGCACGCTCGACGCAGACGCTCCGGCTCCGGGTGAGATTTGGATCGCCCCTCGCGACGAGTTCTCGCACGGCGTGAACGTCTGGCGGCTCTTCGACGATCGCGGCAATCCGGCGTCGCGCGAGATGCTCGAGCGGGCGCGCGACGTGCTGCTCTGCAACCCAGCAATCGAAGAAGCGACGCTGCCGCCGTGAGCGACGGATACACGATCGCGACGCTCGGCTCGCATTCGGCGCTTCAGATACTCAAAGGCGCTCACGACGAAGGCTTCGCGACGCTCGCGATTGCGAATCGTGAGACGGAGGGCCTCTACCGCTCCTTCTCGTTCGTCGACGAGGTGCTGCCGCTCGAGCGGTATGCGGATTTTCCCCGCATCGTCGGCGAGCTCGAGCGGCGCAGGCTCATCATCGTGCCGCACGGATCGTTCGTCGCCTATCTCTCTCTCGACGAACACAAGCGCATGAAGATTCCCTACTTCGGAAACAAGGCGGTGCTCGATTGGGAGGCGAGCCGAGAACTGCAGCGTCAATGGCTCACGCGCGCGGGCCTGCAGTTGCCACGGCAGTTTCGCACCGGTTCGGAGATCGATCGTCCCGTCATCGTCAAGCTCTATGGGGCCGCGGGCGGCAAAGGGTATATGTTCATTCGGGATGCTGCCGATTTCGAAGCGCGCACGAAAGAGCTTCACGAAGCCTACGTCATCCAGGAGTATGTCGTCGGCGTTCCGCTCTACATTCACTACTTCTACTCGCCGCTCGAAGACCGGCTCGAGATTCTCTCGATGGATAGGCGCTACGAGACGAACGTCGACTCGCTCGGTCGAATTCCGGCGGCCGCGCAGGAAGGGATGAACGTCGACCCGTCTTACGTCGTCGTGGGGAATCAGCCGGTGAGCCTTCGGGAGTCGATGCTCGCGCACGCGTACCGCATGGGCGAGAGCACGGTTCGCACGAGCCGCGAGATCTGCGGCCCCAAGGGTCTATTCGGCGCGTTCTGCATCGAGACGATCATCACGCCCGACATGCAGTTCTACGTGATGGAGATCAGCGCTCGCATCGTCGCGGGTACGAACCTCTTCATCGACGGATCGCCGTATTCGTATCTCTATTACTCGGAGCCGATGTCGACCGGCAGGCGAATTGCCCGCGAGTTGAAGAACGCCATCGCAAGCGACAGACTCTCCATGGTGCTCGATGACTCCACTGCGTAAGCTGTTGATCGCGACGGCGCTCGGCGTTGTGCTGGCGCTCGCATCGGCACCGGCAACGGGCGCGATCGAAGCGGACCCGCAGGTGCTCTACGCGCAGATGAAGGCCGCGTACGCAAAGGCTGCGGCCAACGGCTGGGACTACTTCGATCAACTCTATTATCTCACGACGATCTTCGATACCGGGCGCGCCTATTCGCTGCAGCGTCCGAACGATGCCGCGTACGGAGAGGTCGCGACGCTTGCGGTGCAGATCGGCGCGGCGATGCATTGGAATCCGCTGACGAATCACGATGCGGCGACGTGGTACGTGCGCGAGGCCTCCATCTGGGTGCAGAAGAACTCGACCGATCCCGCACTCCTTGCCGACGCGCAGCAGCTCCTCGTGCGCGCGAACGCGCAGGACGGGAGCCGGGAGGCGCTCGCGGCGCTCGCCGATGAAGATGCGAACGCGCTCGCGCGAACGTATCCGCACGACGTTCAAGCCGACATCCTTCCCTTGGAAGCCGATTGGGATGCCTGGAAGCTTACGAACGATCCAGCATGGCGGTCGAAGGCGTTCCAGCGGGCGGCGCAGCCGAGCTTCCCGATTGCGGATCTGTCGTATCTCTATGCCGGCGCGTTCGTCGACCAGGCGCAGCGAGCGATCGCGAACGTACCCGGATTCACGACGGCGGACCGATCGAACGCGGCGATCGTCGTGGAACGCCTCACGCGCATCGGAAAGCTCGAGGTCATCGCGCGGATGAGCGTCGTTCCATTTTCCGTGTACATGACGACGCTCGCGCCCGCCGACGAGTACTTCGGGCGACTGCGCATGTCGGTCATCGGCATCGAGAACGAACTCAAGCGTATCAATCTCATGCTGAACTACGGTTGGGGCGATCGTGAGAGCGCGATCGCGGTGAGCGTCGCGAACTCGGTCGACGACATGCACCGCATCTATCCGCGCGATCGCGACATGACAAAGCTGCTCTACGAGTGCATCGAGACGCTCGACCGCATGACGACGCCGCAGACGCAGCGAGCGGCCAAGCACCTGCGGGGCATCCTCACCGTCGAGTACGAGAACAGCCCACAGGCGGCACAACTGCTCGGCGATGCGCCGGGCTCGTGACCGACCCGGCGCTCTGTTCGATCGGAAGCCATTCGGCGCTCGACGTCGCAGCCGGCGCGCGCGCGCAAGGGCTTCGGAGCATCGTCGTGACGGCGCGCGGCCGCGAGCGCACGTACGCGCAGTACTTCCGCGCGACGAACTCGGGAGCGCACTTGCGCGGTTGCGTCGACGAGGTGCTCGAACTCGACGCCTTCACCGACATTCTCGAATCCCGCGTTCAGGACGATCTCATCGCGCGAGAGGCGATCTTCGTTCCGAATCGCTCGTTCGAGGTCTATCTGCGCCAGCGCTTCACCTACGACGAGATCGAGCGCGCCATGCGCGTTCCGTTCTTCGGAAATCGACGCCTCCTTCGCGCCGAAGAACGCGACGAGCCGCGCAATCAATACGCGCTTTTGAAACTCGCCGGAATCCGCTACCCCGCGCAGTTCGCGTCGCCAGACGAGATCGACCGGCTCGTCATCGTGAAGGCGCCGCACGCGCGCGTGAGCTTCGAGCGCGCGTTCTTTCTCTGCTCGTCGCCCAGCGAGTACCGCGAGCGCAGCGCGAGGCTCGTGCAAGAGGGCAGCCTGACGCAGGATGGTCTGCGCGGCGCCATTATCGAGGAGTACCTGCTCGGGCCGTCGATCAACCTCAACTTTTTCTACTCGCCGGTTCTCGGCGAGCTCGAGCTCATGGGAACGGATACGCGGCGTCAGACGAATCTCGAAGGCTTTCGCAACGTGCCGCCGAGTTCGCTCGACGCGGTGCGCGCGATACCGATGCGATTGGAAGAGGCGGGGCACATTGCGGCGACGCTCACCGAGTCGATGCTCGAGGCGGCCTTTGCCATGGGAGAGGCATTCGTCGCAGCGGTAAGCAAGGCAGCGCCGCCCGGCGTCATCGGCCCCTTCGCACTCCAGTGTGCCATCGTCGCGGGCCCGCCGAAGTCGTTCGTCTGCTACGACGTTTCTCTGCGCATTCCGGGCTCGCCGGGAACGCGCTTCACGCCGTACTCGGCCTATCGCTGGGGGCGCGACGTCTCCGTCGGCGAGCGCATCGCGATGGAAGTAGTCATGGCGCGCGACGCGGAAAGACTCGACGCTGTTCTCACTTAGGAGGTTTTTATGGCTACGCAAGCACTCAGCGAACGCACCGGCGCGATTACATTCAAAGGCGAGGCGAAGACGCTCGTCGGCTCCGAACTGCGCGTCGGCGACGCGCTGCCGGAGTTTACGCTCGTCGGCGGCGATTTATCGCCGGTGACGCCGAAGACGCTCGCGCAACGCGGCGCGGGCTTACTCATCGTCGTTCCGTCACTCGATACCGGCGTCTGCTCGCTCGAGGCAAAGACGTTCGACGGTCGTCTCGGCGAACTGCCGGCAGGCGTCACGGCATACGTCGTGAGTCGCGACCTGCCGTTCGCGCAAGGGCGGTGGGGTAAAGAGCACGGTGCCAAGCTGACGATGCTCTCCGATTACCTCAACCACAGTTTCGGGCGTGCGACGGGTCTGGAGATCAAAGAACTCGGCCTGCTCGCTCGCGCGCTCGTCGTGTTTGGAGGAGACGGACGCGTGACATACGTGCAACTCGTGCGCGAAGTGACGCAGGAGCCGAACTACGACGAGGCGATCGCCGCGGCGAGGGACGCCGCATCGTAACGATCCTCGACTTCGGCGCGCAATACAGTCAGCTCATCGCGCGTCGAGTGCGCGAGCTCGGCGTCTACTGCGAGATCGTGCCCTACGATACGTCGTGGAGCGCTCTGCAAGAACGGCGCCCCGACGCGATCGTGCTGAGCGGCGGGCCGGAGTCGGTCCTCCTCCCGGAATCGCCGGACGTGGATCCGGCGATTCTCGCAAGCGGGGTTCCGATGCTCGGCATCTGCTACGGCATGCAGCTCCTCGCAAAAAGATTCGGCGGCGAGTTGCGTAAGCTTGAGCGCGCGGAGTACGGGCCTGCGACCTTGAACCTGCACGCGTCGCCGTCGGCGCTCTTCGAGGGCGTGCCGCAGCGGACGCGCGTGTGGATGTCGCACGGCGACAGCGTCGTCGCTCTGCCTCCCGGTTTTCGCGCGCTCGCGGCGACCGATCGCTGCGAAGTCGCGGCGATCGGCGACGACGACCGGCGCGCGTATGGCGTGCAGTTCCACCCGGAGGTCGTGCATACGGATCGCGGCCGCAGGGTGCTCTCGAACTTCGTGCTCGACGTTGCCCGCGCGCCCGCGAACTGGCGGATGGAGTCGTTCGTCGAGTCGGCGACGCACGAGATCGCGCGCCATATCGGTGGTGGGCGCGCAATCTGCGCGCTCTCGGGCGGCGTCGATTCGGCGGTCGCGGCGACGCTCGTCGCGCGTGCAATCGGCGATCGCCTCATCTGCATCTTCGTCGATCACGGACTCTTGCGCAAGGGCGAGGCGGCGGAGGTTGCGGCTGCCTTTGCGGGAGCCGCGCATCTCGACGTGCGCGTCGTGGACGCACGCGAACGATTTCTGCAGGCGCTCGCCGGCATCGACGATCCCGAACGGAAGCGAATCGCCATCGGGCACGAATTCATCGCGACGTTTGAGGAGGCCGCGCGCCGCGTCGGCGAGGTTCAGTTTCTCGTGCAGGGGACGCTCTATCCCGACGTCATCGAGTCGAAGACGCCGCAGAGCAAAGTGGGGCAGAAGATCAAGTCGCATCACAACGTCGGCGGCCTTCCGGACGCGATGGAACTCGATCTCATCGAGCCGCTGCGCATGCTCTTCAAGGACGAAGTTCGAGCGCTCGGACGCGTCCTCGGTCTCCCGGAGCAGATCGTGCAGCGTCAGCCTTTTCCAGGTCCTGGACTCGCGGTTCGCATCATCGGCGATGTGACGCAGGAACGCCTCGAGGTCGTGCGCGAGGCGGATGCGATCGTGCGCGCCGAGATCGACGCCGCGAAGTTGACGCCCCATCCGTGGCAGTACTTCGCCGTGCTGACCCCGGTACGCAGCGTCGGCGTCATGGGCGACGGCCGGACGTACGCGAACCTCGTGGCGGTTCGCGCGATTGTAAGCGAGGACGGGATGACGGCCGACTGGGCGCGTCTTCCCGATACGCTCTTGGAGCGAATATCGACGCGCATCGTCAACGAAGTGCCAGGCGTCAATCGCGTCGCGTACGACATCACGTCGAAGCCGCCCGCGACCGTGGAGTGGGAGTAGAGCGATTGCGCGTGCTCGTGGTCGGCGGCGGCGCGCGGGAAGACGCGCTCTCGTGGAGGCTGCGCGAGTCGCCGTCGTGCGAAGAGATCTTCGCAGCTCCGGGCAACGCCGGCACGGCACAACGCGGAACGAACTGGCAGATTGCGGCGACGGACGGCATCGCGCTTGCAAAACGCGCCACGAGCGAGCGCATCGAACTCGCGGTGCTCGGGCCGGAGACCGCGATCGCTGCCGGCGTCGGTGATCGCTTGCGCGACGCGCAGATACCGGTCTTTGGCCCGAGCCGCAGTGCCGGGCGCCTGGAGTCGAGCAAGATTTTCGCCAAGCGCTTCATGGAGCGCCACGGCATTCCAACAGCACGTGCGAGCGTCGCGCACTCGCTTGACGGCGCACTACGCGCGCTCGATCACTACGGCGACGCCGTTGCGATCAAAGCAGACGGGCTTGCCGCCGGAAAGGGCGTCGTCGTCGCGGAAGATCGCGGCTCCGCTGCGGCGACGCTGGAGGACTGGTACGCGGGGCGCGTGCCCGGCGGCGGCAACGACGTTATCATTGAAGAGCGTCTTTTCGGACGCGAAATGAGCCTCTTCGCGCTGAGCGACGGCCGGCAGTTCTTTCCGTTCGGGGCTGCCTGCGACTATAAGCGAGCCGGCGACGGCGACAGCGGTCCGAATACCGGCGGAATGGGCGCCTACTCGCCGCCATATTCGTTTCCGGACGATTTCGAAGCGATCGTGCGCGAGCGCGTTCTCGAGCCGTTACGGCTCGGGCTGGAGTCGGAGAGGGAGCGCTATGTCGGAATTCTTTACTGCGGTTTGATGTGGAGCGCCGACGGGCCGCGCGTCATCGAGTTCAACGCGCGCCTAGGCGATCCGGAGGCGCAAGCGCTGCTGCCGCGCTTCGAAGGCGACCTCGCCGCGCTGTTTCTTGCCGCAGCGAACGGTGACGCCGGCGAGAGCGCCTTCGCGTTCTCTTCCAGTGCGTGTGCCGCAGTCGTGCTCGCTTCGGCCGGATATCCGCTTCGCGCGACGCCGCTGCACGCCATGCCGTCGCAGTTCGAGCTTCCGGCGGAGTGCAGAGTGTTTTGGGGCAGCTCGACGCTCGGCGAGGGCGGCGTCGACGCGGCCGGCGGACGCGTGTTGACCGTCAGCGCGACCGGGAGCGATCTCGGCGCGGCGAGAGCGCGCGTTTACGAATGCGTGCGCGCGCTCGCTGCGAAGCTCGGAACGTACGATCTCACATTCCGTACCGATATCGCCGGCTAGTACGGCTCAACGGCGCAACTGTAGGAGCTCCGGTCAGGCTGCGAGCGACCGTCTATTTCTGAAGAGCGCGTAGCGCGCTGGCGTTGAGCTTTACCAGCAACTCATAGCGATTGCCGACGCCGACGGCTCTGAATATGCCGGTGAGGTGCGCGCCGACCGTCTTTTCCGAGCAACTCAGTACTTGCGCTATACGCCTGACGCTGTACCCTTCCAGCGCGTAGCGGAGAACGTGTCGTTGCGCTTGGGTGAGAGCGGGCACGCGCAAGTCGGCCGGTGCCTCTGAGGAACGGCCGACTGCGTCGCCGCCACGCCCACCCGGGCGCTCCATAATACGGCCTTACGTTACTCTTGGGGGGGGGGCACCTTCTATGCCTGAGATATGGCATATAAGAGATGTCTCCAATGGTCAACGGGAGAGGCTCTCGCTACACTATGGGAAGCCATGCGCTTTGTTGCAGGCGTTTTTGCCGTCGTGGCCCTTGTCGGCGTCTTGCGGGTGCAGGCAGCGCGCGCTCCGGAGCCCGTAGCGCTCGTCGTGGCGCTTCACGAGCTTACGGCAAGCCGTGCTGCCAGGATCCTGCGCGGATTCTATCCCTCGATGCACATCCGCGTCGATGCACGCGCGAACGCCGTGGTCGTACTGGCACCTGCCGACGAGGCAGACGCGGTGCGAACGATTCTGCAAGGCATCGACGTGCGCAATCCCAGCGACGACTCAGTCGACGCGCAGACGCTTCATAACGTCTCCCCACAGGCGGTGCTGCGCCAACTGCGCAGCGTCTTTCCCACGGACCACTTCTTCGTTGCGCCCAACCGCACGCTCATCACCGTCGCGTCGCCCGATGATCTCCAGCAGATCAGGACGATCGTTGCGGCCATCGATACCCCGCCGGTCACGCCAAGCCCGCGTCCGCGCTATGCGCCCGACGCCATTCGTGTCACGCAAGGCAACGTGCGAACCATCGCTCGCGCCGTCGCGCATCAGGTGCCCG
>JBOHTS010000004.1:0-43575 GCA_050733755.1 Candidatus Tyrphobacter sp.
GAACAACAACTCGACATCGTGCTCTTCGCTCCATTGCTGCATCAGCTTCGACGTCAGTTCCGTCCCATTATCCACGCGCAGATACTTTGGATATCCGTAGATCGCGGCGACGTTATCGAGTACCGCGACGACCGAGCGGCTTGGAAAAGAGAACGCCACCTCGAGTGCCAAGCCGGTTCGGCTGAATTCGTCTTCGATGGTGTGGAAACGGCCGTTTCCATGGCAGCCGTGACGGCAGCCGTGACGCTTAACGACGGGCAGACCTGCTACAACTGCCAGCAGTGGTACTATACCACGGCAAGTCATAGTATGGACGCTCGTATGGACGCGCCAGCGTACAACGATGGTCCAAACGTGCCTCCGTACGACGTCACGACTGCTGCGTCGCAGTACGACGCTGCGGGTCGCATGATAGGCAGCGCATCGGGTGCAGCCAATGAGTCCCGCACGTGCGACGCGGAAAATCATTCGATCACGAGCTCAAGCGAATGGGGCACCACTGGATCCAACGGTAAACTCTATTATCTCTACAACGCCACCGACTGGGGACCGAACGGTCACCCGATTCTCATCGGCGGCAATGCGGATTCGACTGGTACACAGCCAACGCAATTTGATACGCTCCATTGGGACGGGGATCAGCTGCTCTTCACGACGAACAGCTCCGGTCAGGTGGACGATGTCAAGGTCGGCGCCCAAGGCGACATCCTGCCGCTGGATTCCGGTTATAACGGCATAACGTTCTACAGCAGGTTGCCGAACGGGGCCGTTATGGGTTGCCATAACGCAACCGGGGCGACATTCGCAGGGGTCGCGGATTCCTATTTGAAGACGATCGTCCCAAACTACCCGCTTACCGAACCCGTATCGCCGTGTTCGACGAGTTCGCCGAACATTGCGACTGGTTCGCCAATGATGCCGAACTCGATCGTCTGGTGGGGATCAACGAGCTTCACACCGGGACAATCGGGGTTCCCGTCGCCCATCGGGCAGGGGGGCGTGCTCGGCATGCCGCGCACTGATGGTTTCACTGACTACGCGGATACCATCCAGGGGGTGCGGTCGTATGATTCCAGTGCCGGGACCTGGACGGCGCCTGATGCATACGCGGGCGATGTCAACGATCCCGCGTCGCAAAAGGCGTACACATGGGACGGCAACAATCCGGTAATGTACTCCGACCCATCGGGGTATTACCAGTGCGAAGGTACCAGAACGGAGTGCGAAGCGGTCGAAAAAGCTGCGAACGCGCTACGTCAGCAAATTACTGCCATCATCAACCGCTCCGTTAACCACGCGCTCATCACTCGACTGAACACGCTGATGGGCGACCTAACGCCCGGCAAGGGAACGTGGGTGGTCCAATTCGGAAACCTGTCCGGAAATATACTTGCTGAGACGACGTCATACGTCACGAAGAATCAGGACCAGTGGCCCATCTCAGTCAGAGGAGGTCCCACGACAGTTGACTTTCACGCCTTTCAGTCGTCATCTCAGAGATGGCGCGAGAATGCGCTTGCGACCGAAGCTGGAAAGTACGAGATGCTGAGTGGCACAGCGGGCCCCGCGCTCTACAAACTATCTTTTCAAATCGTCCAAAACTTCAACACGCAGCTGATCAATGGACACGCGTACGAAAGCGACATGGCGGGGCTGTCAAACCAGTATTTCACGACGCCCTTAGGACTTCCGGGCGATCCCTGCTCGCAGGGAATCTGCTAGGTGCGTCGCGCATCGCGAGTCGTAAGAGTACCTATGCTGATCCTCCTGTTGCTGTTGGCGATTTTCGCTCTAGCCAACGTTACCGTCGTCAGCATAATACGCTACGGCTGGACTGCCTTCGGTATCCACACTGAAGTCTCCGTTGTTGTTCCAAGATGGACGTTGTGGGGTTCATCAGCCAGAGCGCGGCCCGTTGTCGTTACGGCACTCAACGGAAGGGTGTTTAGTGTAGGGTATGGACCTGGCTACCGGATCGTACTACCCGATCTCGGATCGACAGAGCCACGCAGGTACGGCTTGTACTGGGGCGCGCCTATAAGCGTTGAGCTTAGTCAGCTGGGATGCCCGTTACTTTCCAAGAGCGCTCGCCTTGTGAGAACGTTCTCGTCGCCTCCTAGCGTCAGCCCCGCGAGGCGATCCGAATACCGGATTCAAGGGGGCTGCGTTTTTGTTCATTCACGCAGGCTTCATGGCGGAGATGACTATTACGAGGTCGAACGGAGGGGGGGCGGAATCTACCCGAATCCGCCGCTTAGAGCCGGAGCCGATTCAGCGGCTTGTGCGAGAGAATCGCGGAGCTGCGGGCATAGATGAGGAGTCGCTCGACGAGTTCGAGTGCGACCTCAAGAATAACTTGTACGGACTTTGGAATCGCATGAGTTCGGGAAGCATATTCCCAAATGCCGTGGTCTCGGCCCTGAATCGGGAGCCAAGGATTGCTTCGGATTTCCAGCCTAGGATGGCCGTGAAGCCAGAACATTACACGCATTAGAGCCTTCCTTGCACTTCTCGCAGGCCCGGTAGCGACAGATCATGCCTGGATGCAATTGCCTCGGGAATCGGCCAGCGTATGGCGATTTCATCGTCGAACGGGTGAACGCCGCGTGCGAGGTCTGAGTGGTACGACGGCGTGATGCGGTAGAGAACCGTGCAGTTCGGCTCGAGCGTTTGAAAGCCGTGCGCGCAGCCCTCGGGAATGTAGAGCGAGTTGCAGTCGCTCGCGGCCAAGTTGCGTGCCTCCCAACGCCCGAACGTCGGCGATGATCTGCGAAGGTCGAGCACGACGTCGAAGATGCGACCGGCGACGCAGGTGACGATCTTCGTCTCCCACTCCGGTTCCGCTTGAAAATGCATTCCGCGTAGCGTTCCGCGACGCGCGTTCCACGACAAGTTCTCCTGCTCGAATCGTTCGCGCAGGCCCGTCGCACGCAAGACGTCGAGGTCGAGCGTTCTTCCGAAGAAGCCGCGTTCGTCGGTGATCGGCTCGCTGAGGATCTCATACGAACCCTCGATCGGCAGCGGGCGAAGCTTCATAGGGCGCCCGTCATCTATGGCAGAGCCTCGTAGGCGGAAATCTGCTCGGCGACGAGCGAGCGCGTATCGCGCCCCGCGGCGTGCCTCGCATACCACTGCGCGGTCCAGTCGATTGCTGCATCAACGCTCATCTTCGAGCGCCACCCCAGCGTCGCCCGCGCCTTGCTCGAATCGACGCGTAGCGCGTGACGTTCGCGGGGTCCGTCGTCCGTCGCTTTCTGCCAGTGCGGACCATCCAAAATGGTCGCGATGCGTTCGGCGACCGCCGCGACCGTCGGCGTTCTTGCCTCCTGCGGTCCGAAGTTCCAAGACGTTTCGGCGTCTCGATTCTCATGGAGCCGCTGCGCGAGCAGAAGATAACCGAAAAGCGCGTCGAGGACGTGCTGCCATGGACGGATCGCGTCGGGATTTCTCAGCAGCGGCGCTTCTTTGCGGGAGCACGCCGCAACGACGTCGGGAACGAGCCGGTCCTGCGAGTAGTCGCCGCCTCCGATGACGTTTCCCGCTCGGGCGGTTGCGATGCGCAGCCCATCACCGGCGCCGTACGTCTGCCGGTACGCCTGGCAGACGATCTCGGCGCAGGCTTTGCTCGCGCTGTACGGGTCGTCGCCGCCGAGAGCGTCGCCTTCCACGAACGCACGATCGTCGCCGCTGCGCGCATAGACCTTATCGCTCGTGACGCAGACGAACGCGATCGGGGCGCGGCTCTCGCGAAGCGCGTCGAGGAGATTGACCAGTCCCATCACGTTCGTCTCGAAGGTCTCGTGCGGTTCGCGCACGCCCCGGCGCACGAGCGGCTGCGCCGCCATGTGAATCACGATCTCCGGCGGCATACCGCGCAGGGTTGCGCGCAGCGCGTCGCGGTCCCGCAGATCGAGCGTCGCGCTCTCCATCTCCGAGCCTAGTGCAAGGAGCGAGAAGAGATTCGGTTTCGTTATCGGCTCGAGGGCAACTCCGCGAAGCGCCGCGCCGTGCGCGAGGAGCCACGAGCAGAGCCAACTCCCTTTGAACCCGGTGTGTCCGGTGACGAGGACGCGGCGGTTCCGCCAGAAGGAACGATCGATCACCGGTGCGTTACGCCCGCTTCCACGGTGCGTTGCCGCTCTGCCACAGAGCTTCGAGTGCGCGCTTGTCGCGCAGCGTGTCGAGAGGCTGCCAAAAGCCTTCGTGCCGATAGGCAGCAAGGTGTCCGCTTTGCGCGAGGCTCTCGAGCGGCTCGTTCTCCCAAACGGTCGAATCGTCTTCGATGAGGTCGAGCACTTCAGGTTCGAGGACGAAGTAGCCGCCGTTGATCCAAGCGTTGTCGCCGTGCGGCTTCTCCCGAAAGGCCGCAACTTCGTCGCCGCGCAGTTCGAGCGCGCCGAAGCGTCCCGGAGGCTGCACGGCGGTGAGCGTCGCTGGCTTGCCGTGCGCGCGATGAAAGGCAATCGTCTTTGCGACGTCGAGGTCGGCGAGACCGTCGCCGTACGTCATGCAGAACGTCTCGTCGCCGACGTAGCGGCGAAGTCGCAGCAGCCTTCCTCCCGTCATCGTCTCGTCGCCGGTGTCGACGAGCGTCACGCGCCACGGCTCGGCCGCCGATTCGTGCGTCTGCACCTCGTTACGGGAGAGATCGATCGTGACGTCGGACGAGTGGAGATAGTAGTTCGCAAAGTACTCTTTGATCATGTAGCCCCGGTACCCGAGGGCGACGACGAACTCGGTGTGGCCGGCTGCCGCGTACGTCTTCATGATGTGCCAGAGGATGGGGCGGCCGCCGATCTCGACGAGCGGCTTGGGCCGGACGTCCGTCTCCTCCGCAAGACGCGAACCAAGTCCTCCGGCAAGAAGAACTACCTTCATGATGCCCGAACTACGACGACGTTTTGGCATCACCTTGCGTCAGCGTCGTCGTCCCGGCGTACAACAACTGGTGGTTGACTCGGCGTTGCATCGACGAGCTCCTCGCCCTCGTGCCGCGCTCTCCGGTCGCCGTCGAGATCGTCGTCGTCGACAACGCCTCGACGGACGAAACGGCCTCGCGCTTGCGGGAGCGAACCGGAATTCGCAGCCTCCGCCTCTTCCCGAACGCGAACTTCGCCGGCGCGGCGAACGCGGGCGCCGCTGCCGCCTCGTCCGAGATCGTGCTCTTCTTGAACAACGATGCCTGGCCGCTGGGCGACGCGCTCTCTCCGCTGGCCGCCGCGTTCGACGACGAGCGCGTCGTCGTTGCGAGCGGAGCGCTCTTTTACGAGGACGGCGTGACGCAGGGCGCCGGCTGCGTGCTCCTTCCGAACGCGCACTGGTTCGCCTCGTGCCGCAACCTGCCGGCGAACCTTCCGGCGGTGCGAACGTCGCGCGATGCCGTCGTCGTTCCCGGCGCTGCGCTGGCCGTACGCAAATCGTGGTTTCTCGAGAGCGGCGGCTTCGACGAGCAGTTTCGAAACGGCTTCGAAGACGCCGATCTTTGCATGCGCGCGTATGCCGACGGTCGCGTGACCCGCTACGTCGCGGAGGCTCGCTTCGCGCACTATGAAGGGGCGACGCTCGATCGCTTCGACTTTGAGTCGGAGAACGAGCGAGCGTTCTACACGAGATGGTCGAGTACGCTCGCCGCAGTTCCTCGCACGGAGCGCGGAGAAGTCGGCGCGATCGTCGTGCATCGCGGGCGGGGCGATGCGGCCGGAGATGCGGCGCTGCACGATCTCCTCGCGGCGATCCGATCGTACGGCCATCCGGTCGTGGAAAGCATTGCCCTGTGGAAGCGCGTCGACCGGCGATTTCGAATCGCGGCGAGCATCGCGTGGAACTGCGATGGCGCGCCGCACGCACCAAGCGTCGAACTCTTTATGCGCGATGGCCGGGCGATGCTGCGAACCCACGGGGAGGTGGCGCTCGAAGTTCCGTGGATGCCGTGCGCCGATCCGGCGCGAACCGCCGACGCGCTCGGCGAGCCGGACGATCCCTACGGCTACGGAGCGCTCGTGCGCGCCTACCGTGGCCTCGACGGCGACGAGGCCCGCGCCGACGCGCAGCGCATCGGTGCGCCGCGCCGCAGCGCGATGCGCGTCATCGATCTCGCGCGCGTCGCGCGCTTTGGGTTCGAGCGCGAGGGTCGCGCGACTGCGAACGCGCCGGTAAAGATTTCGGCATGACCGATTCGCAGGAGGCGGCAGCGCAAGCCTATCGTCGCGCGATGCGGCGCACGGTAGCGAGCGTTGCGGTCATCACCGCAGCGAGCGACGGCCGCATTCACGGAATGACCGCAACGGCGGTCACGAGCGTGAGCGTCGATCCGCCGACGCTGCTCGTCGTCGTCAATAGGAGAACGCGTACGCATCCATTCATTCGCGAGAGTGGACGCTTTGCGGTGAACGTGCTCGCCGCCGGGCAAGCGAAGATCGCCCGGCGTTTCGCTGCGGCACTCGAGAATCAGTTCGACGGCGTCGAGCACGAACTCCATGCGGCCGAGGTTCCCGTTCTCGCGGGCACCGCGGCGACGTTCGTCTGCGTAGCCTCAGATGCCATCGACGTGGCGACGCACACGATCTTCATCGGTAAGGTCGAGCGATCGTACTCGTCGATGCGCGCGCCTCTCCTCTATCACGACGGAGTGTATCGCGGGCTCGGCTCGGACGAGTAGGGTTTTGCGCAAACGGGTCCTGGGTACGGCATGGTTCCATGACACGCAAGCGTACGTCCCGCAAGAAGAGTCACAAAAAATACGGCCCAAAAGCGCAGAAGAAGGTCGAGCGCTCGATGAACGAGATGAAGCGCGGCAAGTTGAAGTCGGGCCGGTCCGGCAAGAAGGTAACGAGCCGAAAGCAGGCGATCGCGATCGGCCTATCCGAAGCGCGCCACTCGGGTGCGAAGGTTCCCAAGCGTAAGAACTCGCGCAAGAAGTCGCGTTAAGGAAAGGGTGCAATCATGGCTGGACTATTGTGGTCGATCATCGTCATCCTCGTCGTCGTGTGGGTCATCCTCTTTCTCATCGCCCACGTCGCCGGCGGATTCATTCACATCCTCTTGCTCATCGCGCTGATTCTTCTCATCTGGAATCTCCTCGCCGGCCGAGGCGCGCGGGTCTAGGGTCCTAGAGGCTCTCTCAGCGCCGTTGGCTTCGGACGCGATGGCGTTCCAGGCGCGCTGCAGCGGCGACCGGGCGTTCGGCGAGCACGCGTGCAGGGACGACGTGGCGCTCGGGCGCCGGCTGCAGCAATGCGACGGCTAACGCAGCCAGAACCACCAGGGCCGAGGCTGCCGCCGCGAAGAGATTCATCATTGTGGCCTCTAATTTACCCACGGCGTGCTTGGCGTACCGCAAGCGCTCGGCAGCCGCGCCGATTATGCGTCGCTTAGGTTACGCAGCGAAACGTCGCGTAGACGTACGGATAATCGGCGCGAAACCAGTTGCGAAAACTTCGACGGATCATCCGGCGATTCGTCACCGGCGACGCGCCCTTCATCACGAAGTGTTCTCCGTCGAAGAAGTCCGACGAATACTGCGGATACGAGGCCATCGGCTCGAAACCGGAAAACGGCGCGAACGGCGTGGCGGTCCACTCCCACCCGTTTCCGACGAGGTCGTTGACGCCCCACGCGCTCGCGCCTTGCGGATACGACCCAACGGTCGTCGGATCGAACCGAACGAAGCCGAAGTTTCCGCGCGCAGAGTCCGGTGGCGCCTCGCCCCATGGATACGAGCGTTCATGCCCTTGCGGCGTGCCGAATGCCGCGCGATGATACTCGGCTTCGGTTGGAAGACGCATGCCCTTCCAAGCGGCGTATGCCGCCGCTTGCCGCTGCGTCGCATAGACGGGCCACGACGATGGCAGCGCGATGAGTTCGAAGAGCGTCGCGAGGTGCCACTCTGCGTCGTTACGGCGCCAGAACGGCGGCGGATCCGCTCCCGCGTTCACGAAATCGAGATAGGCGCCGTTCGTGACATCGTCGGCTTCGATCTCGAAGGCGCCGACGCGAACGTCCGTGCGCTCGAACTCGTTATCCCAGCCGAACGGAATCTCTTCGCGTCCCGCTCCGAGCGTTGCCGTGCCTTCCGGAACGCAGACCCGCCGGTAGGCCGGTGCATCGGAAACGACGTGCTCGCTGGGAAGCGCGCGCTTTCGCGCGGCTTCGAGATGATGGACGATGTAGAGAAGGGTCTCGTGGTGCATCTGCTCGTGCTCGATGATATTGTAGGCGCTCTGCGCGCGCACGAGCCGTGGATTACTCGGATCGTCGAGACGCGCGTTGCCGAGCGCCTCGCGGACGCGCGCGTCGCACTCGCGCGCGAAGGCTTCGACGGTCTGCCGATCCGGCCACGATGCCGGCGCTTTGCGTTGCGCGTCGGAGAGCGTCGTCGGGTCGATTCCACGTTCGAAGAGTCGTTCGAGCGTCCCGTCGATTGCGGCCCCGCCCAGCGCGCGCTTCACGAGCGTGAGGAAGCTGAATGCGGGGATGTGGCCGTCGTAAAAGACGAACGGATGCCGAAGCGGTATGGGCCGATCGTAATATGCGTTCGGCTCGAGCATGTCGAAGATGCGCCTGGTGCGCCGGCGATTTGCTTCGTACTCCGCTTGCAGCAGGACGCGCTCGCGCTCGATCCCGGCAATCATCCCCACACCTTCGCATCGCTCCTGGAAGAGACATTCCCGCTCTCCGCGAAGGCACGAGCATGAGCGTGGGTGAGGCTACTTCCTCGGACAGACTGACCGTCGTCAGAGGCGAGATCGAAGCAAGCAGCTTTGCGCGGGACGTGCGCGAGGGACTGACCGCCGTGCACAAGAGCGTGCCGGCCCGGTATCTGTACGACGAGGTCGGTTCCGCACTCTACTGCGCGGTCGCGCTCCTGCCCGAGTACTATCTCACCGCGGCGGAGACGGAAATTCTCCAGCGGCGGGCCGAGACGATCGTGCAACGAGCCGGCCCTGCAGAGATCGTCGAGTTGGGGCCGGGCGACGGGCGCAAATCGCGCCTCGTCCTCGAGGCCGCGCTGCGTGGCGAGCGGGTCGTGCGCTACCGCCCGATCGACGTCTCGGAGTCTGCGCTGCGCTCCCTCTCGGAACGGCTCGTCTGCGAATACGACCGTCTCGTCGTCGAGGCATGGTGCTGCGACTATCGCGCCGCGCTGCGCGGCCGCCCCGCCTCTCCCGACGCACCGATGCTCGTCCTGTTCCTCGGGTCGAGTATCGGAAACTACGCTCCGGCGCAAGCGTGCTCGCTCCTTACGTCGATCGCTCGCGGAATGACGAGCGCGGACCTCCTCGTTCTCGGTACGGATCTGCGCAAGTCCCGTGCCGATCTCGAGCTTGCGTACGACGATCCCGGCGGCGTGACGGCGGCCTTCAATCGCAACGTGCTCGTACGCATGAACCGCGAGCTCGGCGCGAACTTCGACCTCTCGGCGTTTCGCCTCGCGGTCGCATACGACGAGCGTCGAGGCTGCGTCGATTCCTTTCAAGAATTGCTCGCGCGCCAGCGCGTTCGCATCGGCGCGCTCGATCTCGAGGTCGAGCTCGCGCGAGGCGAACGCATCCATACGGAGTCGTCGTATAAGTACGACGAGCGAACGATCGAGGAGGTATCGTCCTTGGCCGGGTTGCGCGTAAGCGCGGCGTGGGAAGACGAAGGCGGCCGCTTCCGCCTCAATCTGCTGCAGCGGCGCTAACCCCGCCAATCGTGATGCCAGATAAGCCGGAGGAGAAACGCCGGGAAGCGGGCGATTCGCCGCGGCACGATCGGCTTGCGCGGAGCGTGGCGAGGCATGTTCGCGAAGTTCACGACGAGCACGCGTACGACGCCGGCTGCGGGAACCGCGATAACGAGCCCCGGAAGGCCGAGGACCTCTCCCGCGAGTAGCAGTGCGAGCATCACGCCCAGCGGCGTCAGCGCGACGGTTCTGCTGACGACGTTGGGAATGATGATGTGCCCTTCGAGTTGGTTGATGATGATGATGCCCACGGAGACGGCGAGCGCGTTTCCGATGCCGTTGGTCGTGTAGGAAATGAAGAAGGCCGGGAGCCACCCCGCAATCGCGCCGACGTAGGGGATGACGTCGATGACGCCCGCGAACACGCCGATGAGCACCGCGTACGGAACGTGCAATCCGAGGAGCAGCAGCGTGATGAGCGACCCGACGATACAGGCGACGAGAATCTGTCCGCGGATGAACCCGCCGACGACGTGGTCGAGGTCGGTGATGATGCGCGCCGCCTTCAATCGTGCCGCCGGGGGAAGAATCGCGAGAACATTGCGCTTGATCGGCACGGCCTCCGCCGTCATGTATGCGGCGGCGATCGGGATGATGATGAAGACCGCGACGATCGAGATGAACGAGACGACGATCGGCATGACGCTCCGCGCGAGGGAGGCGCCCTCGTTTTGAAGCCACGTCTCGATTCGCGTTGGAACCGTCGTGAGAAACGAACGGAGCGCCGCGGGAAGATGGGCGGTGAGCGGATCGTTCGGATCGGTGAGGAGCCGCCGTCCGGCGGTCACGAGCCGAGGAGCGTCCCTTGCGACCTGCTGGAGATCGTGCGAGATGATCGGTGCGACGATATACAAAATGAACGCGATGATAAGTGCGATCGTCACGTAGACGACGACGAGCGCGTTCACGACCGACATTCTCCGTGCAAGCCATGCCACGATTGGATGGATGACGTAGGAGAAGAAGACCGCTCCGATGACCGCGCAGGTGAAGATCGGAATGCTCGCGAGAAAAGCGAGCACGTGAAAGGCGATGAAGCCTCCCAGAATGACGAGCCCGCAGATTGCGAGCGCGTAATAGACGTGCTCTTTGCGCTCGGGGAATGAGGCGTTCCGCCGCCGGACCGGCCGCGGGCGATCTTGTTTTGCGATAACCGCCAGATACCCAAAAAGGAACTCGCCTGCTCGCAAGCAGGCGAGTTCACGCTGACTAGCCGGGCGCGGTATCGGCTAGGGCGCTTTTAGAGGCGCTCGGGAGGCCGGCGGTGGCCGCGGCGGTCACTTTGGCCCCAGCCTTGATCCGTGTTGCGGCCCCAGCCGCGATTCGACTGGCGATCCCAGCCGCGATTCGACTGGCGATCCCAGCCGCGATCGTAGCGGTGGTCGTTGTAGTACCGGGCGGCGTCGGCGTTGACGTACCAGCGCCGGTTGTCGCGCATGTAGTACGGACGGCCGTATTGGTCGTACGTGACGGCGCCGATGATGAGGCCGGCGGCGGCGACGATTGCCGCCGTCGAGCGCGTATCCGCCGAGGCGGGCGCGCTCATCGCGAAGAGGCTCAAGCCGGCGAGCAGGCCTCCCGCGAGAAGAACTTTCGTGGCGATGGGTTTGATGGTGTTGACGAGCATGGTGTGTTCTCCGAAGTGGTGGGCGTAGGGCTCTGCACGATAAACGAGCGTGCTCGGCAATCCGGTGCGCGGGGACATTAGTCGCTCGTTGAGAAGCGCTGGGATGCGCCTGAGAGCCTCCTGCGTTCAGTTCCTGTAAAGGCGTCATAGCCATCAGACTGAGTGGTCGAAAACTAAGAACGTCCATGGAGGCGTACGCGTCGAGCGTCGATGTCTGCTTGAACAGCATCGAACGTGACGAGGAGAATGCTGCGGCGGCGCGGGTCGCTGCAAATGCGCTATTGGCTTCCCGCATCGGCCACCACGATGCCGCGGAGGCGTGGTTCAACGTCGCCATCGAGCACGCGCACGACGTCGAGGCGAAGGCGGCGCTCGTCTATCGCTCCTCACTGGAACTCGTCCGGCGCGGCCGCACCGAGTGCACCTCGCGTCTCGAGCAGTTCGCCGACGTCCCCTCGACGCTGCGCGCCGCAATCAACGCGACGCTGGCCACGGCCCACATCATGGCCGATCGCGCACCGGAGGCGATGCGCTTTGCCTCTCGCGCACGCGACATCCTCACGACCGACGCAGAGTCCGCTCAGCGGGCGCGAACGCTCTACCAAATTGCCTTCGTCGCGATGCGTACGGGACAGTTCGAAGACGCGAAGACCTTTTCGCGCGAAGCGGTCGAATCGGCGCGGCGCCACAAAGATCACGATATCGCGGCCCGCGGGTACAGCCTGCTCTACGAACTCGCGCACCACATCGACTGCGATCCTCGCGCCGCACTTCGGTACGTCGAACTCGTCGAGAGCTGCGCCGCAGAGTCCGGTGACGAGATGGTTCGCGCCTGGGCAACGATGACGGGCCTCTATATCGATATCGAGGCCGGGAATCTTGCCGGAGCGCGCGCGCGGGAGCGCGCGCTTCGCGCTGTCGACATCGTTCAGAGCGTCGATCTGGGGAGTTCCACCCTCGTGCCCGCGCAAGCGATGCGCTGCGCGTGGCGACGCGACTTCGCGCAAGCGTATCGCCTCGTCGCCGAGAGCGGCGAGACGCAGCCCGCTCCCGAGCTGCGCGCCTATCGGTTTGCCGAGGCGGCGCTCTACGCGGCGGCCGCCGGCGAGATCGAGAACGCACGGGTTGCGATCGAGTCGGCGGAATGGGCGCTCTCGCATTCGCAGAGCAGCATGCCGAAGGCTCGCGTCACGAGTCTTGCGTACTGCGCGCTGGCGAGCGCGCTGGCGGTCGGCGTGGAGAGCGCCGAATCGAAGATCGCGCGCTTGGAGTCCGTTGCAGACGAAGTGCCGGCAACGATGGACGCGCTCATCGCTGCGGTGCGGGCGATCTACGACTACTGGTGCGGCGTCGAGAACCATGCCGAACTCCTCGATGCCTTTGCGGTGCTTCACGAACAGTATTTCGGCGGCATCTCGATGCTCTTCGAAGCGCTGCCGGTTCCTTCGTAAAGCTTTCGCAAAATCGCGCTCCACTAGGCACGAAAGCCGTCCGCGGACTCTTCTCTTCGCGGGCGCAGCACCAATAGACTAGCTTCATGGACAGCTCGATTCTGCATCCCGCGACCGGCCTTACAGAGAGCCGCTCGGGCGTGCGAGACGCGATCCTGGCTGCATCTCCGGACGCCGGAGCGAGCGTTTTTGGACGCGCGTTTGCCGAGTGCTTCGTCGACCGTGTCTCCGAGGCGATCGAGACGGATGCGTGGGAGCCGCTCGTCGCGTGGATCGGCGCGACGTATCGGCGTCATGGGGAATCGCGAGCGACACGCGCGATGTTTTTGGCCGCACCGCGCGCGATCGCCAAGGCGCTCGAGGAGTTGGACGCCGATCCGCGCGTTCGCGACCGCTTCGGCAACGTCGCGCGCGAGGTCCGCGCCATGGTCGCAGGCATACCGATGCTCGACGCTGCGGTCACGAGCAACGCGCTCGAAGAGATCGACGTGATCGTCTCGGGGATGATCGGCGAGCTGCAAAGCATCGATCCGGCGCTCGCCGAACAGGCGCAGGCGGTCTCCGCATGGTGCGCGCGAATCGCGGCGAAGGTCGGCCTCTCCAGCGCCGACACGATGAAGGTGACGCGCGGTGCGCTCGTCTACGATTTTGGAAAGAGCGCGACGCCGAGGCGGGTTCTCTACGCTCCGCGCGCACTCACCGACGACGAGTGGGACCTCATGCGCGCCCACGTTCATCACGGCGAGAGCGCGATCGGCAAGATGCCGCAACTCATGCAGTTTGCCTCGATCGTCCGCTCGCATCACGAGCGGTACGACGGTCTCGGCTACCCCGATGGCCTCGACGCACATCGCATTCCCGTCACCGTCCGCATCGTCTCGGTCGCGGACGCATTCAATGCAATGATCGCCCCGCGAGCGTATCGTCCGGCGATGAGCCCCGCGCAAGCGCTCGACGAGCTGCGGCGCGGTAAGGGAGCTCAGTTCGATCCCAATATCGTCAACGCCATGCTCGACTTGGCAAATGGAGGAAACGTTTCGTGAAGATTCGCACTATCGCCGCCGTCGCGGCGCTCGCGGCCGCTGCAGGATGCAGCGGCGCCGGGGTTTCAAATGCGCTGCCGTCCGCTACGACGCAGCAGACGCAGGTAACGGGAGGGGCGATGAAGCCGCAGTGGGGCTCGCTCGCGCTTCCGGGCGGCGGCCAGGCGGTCTGCACCGGCGGAACGCAGTTCGGCGTGGTGCAGTGCCCCGTGCTCCTCAACACGCTCGTCGGCTTCCTTACGAACACCGTCGCGACGCTGACGGGCGACTATCCCGGACTCCATCCGGCCGATCTGCGTGCCGCGTACGATCTTCCGTCGTCCGGCGGCTCCGGTTCGACCGTCGCGATCGTCGATAAAGGCGACGACCCGAACGCCGAGAGCGATCTTGCGGTCTATCGCAAAGACTTCAGGCTGCCCGCGTGCACGAGCCAAAACGGCTGCTTCCGCAAGGTGACGGAGAGCGGCGGCACGACCGGCTTCGGCGCGGGCGATCAGCAGTGGGCGGCGGAGATTTCGCTCGATCTCGACATGGTCTCGGCCGTCTGCCCGCAGTGTCACATCCTACTCGTCGAGGCGAATAGCGCGAACATCTCCGACTTCGGCCAAGCGGTCGACACGGCGGTGAGGCTCGGTGCGACCGAGGTCAGCAACAGTTACTACACCAACGAGTTCGGCGGAATCGTCGCGGATGACGAGCATTACGATCACCCCGGCGTGCCGATCACGGCGTCCGCGGGAGACGGCGGCTACGGCGTGACGTTTCCCGCAAGCTCGCAGTACGTGACGGCGGTCGGCGGAACGACGCTGACGCGCGCCGCCACGCCCCGCGGCTGGGCCGAGAGGGTCTGGCGCAGCACGGGCAGCGGATGCAGCGTCTACTTTTCAAAGCCCGCTTGGCAGACCGACTCCGGATGCTCCCATCGTACCGTCGCAGACGTTGCGGTCGTCGGCGACCCGACGACGGGCGTGGCCGTCTACAACACCTACGCGCCGCTCCTTTCGCGAGGATGGGGCGAGTACGGCGGCACGAGCGTCGGTGCGCCCGTCGTCGCGGCAATCTATGCCCTGGCCGGAAACGCATCATCGATTAGCGGCGCGGCGTACCTGTACGCGCACGGCGCCGATCTCAACGCTGTAACGGCAGGCTCGAACGGCGTCTGCACGCCGCCCTATCTCTGTACCGCGGGTCCGGGATACGACGGCCCGGCAGGGCTGGGCACGCCGCACGGAACGGCCGCCTTCTAAGAGAGGCTAGGACCTCGTCGCTGCGGGGGAAACATCTTCCCCGTGAACGACTTTCTCTTCGAGCGCGCGCAGAGTCCGGAGGGCGCGATATCCGCGGTGAGGAGTCGTTCGGGAGCGCGATTCATCGCCGGCGGCACGAACATCCTCGATCTCATGAAGGACGCAGTGGAGGCTCCGTCTCTGCTCGTCGACATCAACGCGCTCCCGCTGCGCGGGATCGAGCGACGCGGCTCGGCGCTCTTCATCGGGGCGTTGGAACGCATGGGTGACGTTGCGGCGCATCCAATCGTGCGCGAGCGGCTGCCGCTCGTCGCAATCGCGCTGAAGGAATCGGCCTCGCCGCAACTGCGCAACATGGCCACGGTCGGCGGAAACGTTCTCCAGCGCACGCGATGTCCGTATTTTCGCGACGTCGTAACCGCGTGCAATAAACGCAATCCCGGGAGCGGCTGCAGCGCGATCGGCGGCGAGAACCGTCGTCAGGCGGTGCTCGGAACGAGCGATCATTGCATTGCGGCGCACGCCTCGGATTTTGCCGTCGCGCTTACCGCGCTTGGCGCCACGATTCACGTCATCGGGCCGGACGGCGCGCGCGAGATTGCCTTTCGGGAGTTCTATCGGTTTCCCGGCAGCACGCCGGAGGTCGAAACCGCGCTCGAGCGGGGCGAACTCATCGCCGGCCTCTCGCTGCCGCTCCTCCCTTTTGCGGGTAGCTCGACGTACGTCAAAGTCCGCGATCGCGCGCAGTTCGATTTTGCGCTCGTTTCGGCGGCGGTCGCCCTGCACGTCGAAGACACGGTCGTTCGCGAGGCACGCATCGCTCTGGGCGGCGTCGGCACGATTCCGTGGCACGCGCCCGAAGCGGAGCGCGCGCTCGTGGGCGGCGTCGCGCGACGCGAGGACTTCCAGAAAGCGGCCGGGCTTGCGATGAGCGGTGCGCGCGGTTACGGCGGCAACGATTTCAAAATCGTGCTCGCGCAGCGTGCGCTCGTGCGCGCGCTCGAAATCGCAACGCCGGCCGCTTGACCGTCAGTATCGTGCGTGGAGGAGTGCGCCCGCGCGCGCAAGATCCGTACGCATCTCCGATTCGAGGTAGCGCAAGACCGCCCGATCCGCTGCCGTCGGCGCGGCATCGCCGAAGCCGGCCTCGCTCGCGAGGCTGCTCAACTGCTCGTAAACGTGGATGGGATACCGAAGCACGTCCTCACCTTCCGTCGCTTTTGGTTGGTAGAGCTCGGCTGCAACGGCATCGGCGGCCGCCGAGTGCCGGGCGCGCAGCGCGAGGATCGCGCGCGAGATGCGGGCGTCGTCGTTGTGAATGCGCATGACGAATGCGAACTGCTCCCGCAACGCGGCGAGTGACGTGTGCGACATCGGGTCCCGCGCAACGTGCAGCGTTTCGCTCGCACTCCGCGCGCCGGCGGTCACGGTAACCCGGTAGCGTCCGGGCACGGCACGCGGTCCAACGAAACCTCCGCGCCGCCATGGGTCGGAATGGGGGACGGGCTTGTTGCTCTCGTACCGCAGATTCCAAACGACCCGGTTGAACCCGGCGTGCGCGTCGTGCGCTGCGATCGTCCGCACAAGCTGCGTGCCGCGATAGACGCGGACGGTCGCGCCGCGAGCGGGCGCGGCCGCGAGCCAGAAGTCGACGATCGCTCCGAAGGGCGGATCTTCGCCGACTTGCGTCTGTTCGTCGTACGTCTCGCGGCCGGTGCTCCAGCGATACGCCGTCGCAGACGGGATGAGGGCGATTGCGTGTCGCGCGACGGACGTATAGTCCTGAAGCGGACGAATGTCGTCGAGGATATAGACCCCGCGACCGTGCGTTGCGACGAGCAGGTCGTCCGAACGGCGCTGGATCGTGAGATCGTAAACGGCAACCGTCGGTAGTCCTTCGTGGATGCGCCGCCAGTGCGTGCCGTCGTCGAAGCTCACGTAGACGCCGTTGCCGGTTCCCAGATAGAGAAGGCCGCGGCGCAGCGGATCTTCCTTGAGCACGTGCGAGTACGACGCGTCGTGAAGATCGCCCGCGATCGAACGCCAGTGCTCGCCGTAATCGTGCGTGACGTAGATATGCGGCGTGCGGTCTCCGAGAAGATGCGTGTCGACGGTGAGATACGCCGAGGCCGCATCGAACGGCGACGAGGAGATCAGTGCAACACGCGCCCATTGCGGCATTCCAGGGACGTGCGAGGTGAGATTCTTCCAATGCTTGCCGTCGTCGCGCGTCAGCCAGACGAGCCCGTCGTCCGTGCCGACCCAGAGAAGCCCGCGCGCGAGCGGCGACTCTTCGACGGTGAAGATCGTATCGTACGTCTCGACGCTGGTGCTGTCGTGCGTGATCGGGCCGCCGGTCGGCAGTTGCTTGCTCTTTTCGTCGCGCGTAAGGTCGGGGCTGATGACGTGCCAATGGAGGCCTTCGTCGTCGGATTTGAAGAGCACGTTGCCGCCGAAATAGAGCGCGCGCGGCTCGAGCGCGCTGACGGCGATCGGTGCGGTCCATTGGAAACGGTACCGCAGCGGACCTGCAGCCCAGCCGATCGTGTCGAGCGGCCACGGCGAGATCGACTGCGCTTGATTCGTGCGCCGGTCAAAGCGCGTGAGCGACCCGGTGTAACCGCTTCCATAGATGACGTTCGAATTTGCCGGGTCGAAGAGAATCCAGCCGCTTTCGCCGCCGGCGGCGCTGAACCAATCGGCCGAGGTGATGCCGTCGGCCTTCGAGTTGCTCGGCCCGCAGGCGCTTCCCGAGTCTTGATCTTCGACGCAAACGGTATATGGAATGCGATTATCGGTCGCGATATGGTACGCCTGCCCGATCGGGAATTGCGGATAGAGCCAATCGGTCCCGGAGTCGAGCGAGATCGCGGTTCCGTCGTCATTGACGAGGATCATGCGCCGGGCGTCGTCGGGATCGATCCAGAGCTGATGGTTATCGCCGAGGAAGTTATTTTGCGCGGACCCCGCCGTTGCGGCCTTCGTCGTCTTTCCGCCGTCGTGCGACTCGAGAAAGTTTACCGACAGAAAGTACAAGTGGTTCTCGTCGGTTGGATCGACGGTCAGTTCTGAGAAATAGTAAGGACGCTGCGCGAGCGCGTGATTCTTGCTCACGAGGTGCCAGATCGCGCCGCCGTCGTCGCTGCGCCAGAGCACGCCCTCCTTCGACTCGATGAGCGCGTAGATGCGCGACGGATTCGAGGGTGCGAACGCGAGGCCGATGCGTCCGGTAAGTCCAGTCGGGAATCCGTTGCCCTCGACGCGCGTCCAATGTGCGCCCGCGTCGTGTGAAACGTAGAGGCCGTCGTTCGGCCCGCCGCTGTTGAGAATCCACGGCTTGCGCCACACCGTCCACATTCCGGCGAAGAGCGTCGACGGGTTTGCCGGGTCGATGACGATGCTCGATGCGCCGGTGCGGTCGTCGAGCGCGAGCGAATGCTGCCAGGTTGCGCCGCCGTCGGTGGTCTTGTAGATGCCTCTCACGGAACCGCTTCCGTAAATCGGACCTTCGGCGGCGACGTACGCAACGTTCGGATCGTGGGCGTCGATCGCAATCTGCGCGATGTGGCCGCTTCCCTCGAGACCGACGTGACGCCACGTCGTTCCTCCGTCGTCGGACCGCCAGACGCCGTCGCCGTTCTGGATGTCGTTGCGGATGTTCGGCTCGCCCGTTCCGATGTAGACGACGTTCGGGTTCGACGGCGCTACCGCGATCGCGCCGACGGCGCTCACGTCCGGTTCGTCGAACACCGATGCGAAGCTCGCGCCGCCGTTATCGCTCTTGAACAGACCGCCGATCCCGCCGACGTAGTAGACGCTTGGATTTCCGGGAATGCCGGCTGCGGCGTCGAGTCGGCCGGAATCCGGACCGATGCTGCGGAACGTCAGCGTCGCAAACGGATGATCCACCGAGGGTGACGCACCCAGCAGGATCGCACATGCGAGGGCAGCAACGACCGCGACCCTTCGACTTCGCTCACTCCGTTCGCGACGCTCGGGATGACAAATCGCGTGTACGTATGGCGCAGAATACTTCACGGCGCTAGTAGTTCCACTGCGCGGTATCCCGTCCCGCCGGTGCGTGCTTGCGAACCTGCGCCGCCATTTGTTCGAGCAGCGACGCCCAGGTCATCGGATGCCAGCCGTGCCCCTTCATCGGCCTGCCGAACGCGAACGTCGCGTCCGATGCCGGATCGGTGGCAGAGCGCAGGAAGTCCTGCATCTTGTAGACGGCGAGATTGAGATAATAACTGTCCATGTCGCCGACGAAGAAATGAAGTTTCCCGGCAAGTTCGGGGCCCAGGCGCGGCCAGTTTTCTCGCATGTATGCGGTGAGATCGTATCCGTGGTCGTGCGCGTACGCGAGCACGGTTTTATCGATCGTGCCGGTGCGCATGTTCCACATCGGTTCGGGATAGCCGTCGGGGCCTGCGGGATCGAAGATCGCCCACCAGCCGTCGAGTTGATACTCCGAACGCCCGTGCGACCCCCATACTTCTTCGTACCGGCTCAGTTCCGATTCGAGACCGAGTACTTGGCCGGCGGGAGTGCGGCTCCACGGTCGCATGAAGCGGTGCCAGTCGCCGGGGCCCGCTAAGTAAAACGCGTTCGGGTCGCGATAGAGATCGATCTGCTGAAATGCGTGAAAGTCGATCGGGTCCGGATCGAAGACCCATGCTTCGCCGAAGAAGCGCGGATGCTGCTCGAGGAGCGCGAGCGACTCCCAGCCTCCGGTCGAGCCGCCCTCCGTGATGCGCGCGTACGGTTCTCGAAGCACGCGGTAGTGCGTTTCGACGTACGGGATGAGCTCGTTCATGAGCGCATCGCCGAACGGCCCGCAGTTCGCGGTGTTCACCGCATACGAGTCGTCGAAGAACGGACACGGATGCTGGAACGTGATCATGAGAAAGCGCGGGAAGTGTGCCGAGTTCCACGCCTCATAGAACTCATAGCCGGTTCCTAGACCGCTGCGCCGTCCGGCCGCCGCGGCGGCCGCCGTCTCCGTCGAGGCGTCGGTCGTGAACTCCCACGGAATGGGCTGGTAGAAGTGTCCTTGGTTGTAGACGACGGGATAGTGCGAGTGCGGATGCGACGCGTATCCTTTCGGCAGAAGAATCGTGGCGCCGAGATAGGTCGGCCGCCCCCACCAGTGCGTCAGCGACGGGCTCAAAATTCGAATGTGCTTGATCCACGGCGTGTCGGTATCGTATCCCTGTCCTCCGGTGATGCTCGCGAGCTGCGCCTCCGTGATGACGCGGTCCATCGAGAGATGGAGCGAGATTCCGTGCCGAGGATCGAGGTGAACGCGCTCGATGTTGCTATAGAGATTGCCGGGTTCGAAGGCGGGAACTTGCGGTCCCCACTGCGGCGGCGCCCAAATCGTGTGACCGTCCGCACGGTGATATGACTCGTAGATGCTGACGAACGCTTCGACGTAGTACGTTCCGGGCGGAAGCGATGCAAGGCTATCGACCGTGTACCCCGGAGTCGAAGCCGTGATGACCGCGTCGTGTCCCGGGCGCAGCCCGAAGACGTCCTCACCGTAAAACGGCGGCGACGTTTCGGGCGATAACGTCTGAATGCGAGGGTCGGGCGATCTTTCATTCGTTACGATGAAGAAGACGCGGCCGGTGATCGGTGCTGCATGGACCGCCGCTGGAAACGAGAGCCGGACCGAGATTGGAGGTGGTACGTGAAGCATCAATGCGCCTCCGGATACTGCGCGACGACGTGACCGTCGGCATCGAGGAACTGCAGACGCGCTTCGCCGTCCGCGGTGACGAACATCTTGATGCGAGGACGCCCTTGCCCGTCGGCAAGCATGACCTGCGACGTGTTCGTAAAGTCATATCCGACGAGAAATCGCGTTTTGGAGACGAGCTCGGGATGGGCACGCACAAAGGCCTCCAACTGCGCGCGCGTGTGCAAGGCGTCGATTTGACGGATGGCGTTCATGAACGCGGGCGTGTTGTAGTCGGCCTGATTCCAGCCGATGAGCATCGCCTCGGTCTTCCCATTCTCGTTTCCGTCTTGCACGTGAATGAGCTGGTCGGTGTTTACCGTGTCGAACGAAATGTCGTTGTCGGACGCGTACGTGCCGTCGGGATACCGCCGGCCGGTCCACGTCAATCCGCCTTGTTCGTCGCCGCGCTGATTGTAGAAGAGCATGCCATTCGTGTCGTTTCCGCTGCTTCGCCGCACGACGTGGCCGTTGATGACCGGCGCAGGAAAGTCATCGTGGTTCGTGATGACGAGGGCGAGCTTCCCCTCGCGATCCACGACGTTGATGCGATGAACGGTGAGCGTGTCGAGCGTCGCATCGCGGGTGGCTTCATGCACGGCGCCCAAGAGGGCGAAACCCGCAAAAAGCGTCATCCCGAGCGCGTAGTAGCGAAGGAGGCGAATCTCGCGCCGAATCGGCGAAATTTTCATGGCATACCCTTTCTTACGGTGTCGGTGGATACTGTGCGGTAACGCTGCCGCGTGCGTCGAGAAATTGCAGGCGCGCCGTGCCGTCCGCGGCCACGAACATCTTGATTCGCGGACGGGCCCGATCGTCGGCGAGGACCACCTGCGCCGTGTTGTCCTCGCCATAACCGACGAAGAAGCGCATCAGAAACGAGTTGCGCAACTCCGGATGGGCCGACGCAAACGCGCGGCGCGTCGCGGGCGTCGTCAGGCGCTGGTATTGCTCGATGAGATCGAGAAATGCGTTCGTCAGGGGCGCTTCGTTCCACCCAATGAGACCAGCGGTCGCTTTCCCGTTGTCGTTTCCGTCTTCGACTCCGACGAGTTGATCGGTCTGCACGGAATCGAAGAGCAACGCATTCGAGGACGAGAAGCCATTCGCGCGACGGCGCCCGTCCCAGACGAGCGCGCCCTGTTCGTTTCCGAGGCGATTGTAAAAGACGAATCCGTTTTCGGATTTCAGGCCCTGGCGCTGCAGCCGTCTGCCGTTGACGATCGGCGGCGGATAGTCGTCGTGATTCGTGATGACGAGGGCGAGCTTGCCCTCTCGATCGACGACGTTAATGCGATGAACGGTGAGCGTATCGAAGGTCGCGTCGTGGGTCGCTTCATGCACGGCGCCTAAGAGGACGAAACCCGCAAAGAGCGTCAACCCGAGTGCGTAGTAGCGAGTCAGGCGAACCTCTCGCCGGAACGAGGATGCCTTCAGCGCGCCCATCTCATTACCGGCAAGAATGCGGCGGCGATTACGGTGAGAGATATTTTACCATCCAGTCGAGCCACAGGCGGTCGATCAAGCGATTGCGCACCGGGTCCGATGGGTGGTGGCCATAGGCGGGGATTGCATCGAAGGCGACCGTCTTTCCGAGATCGTGCAACGCAGTGTAAAATTCGTACGACTCCGGCGTCGGAACCCGAGGATCGGTCGTGTCGCTCAAGATGAGCGTCGCGGCGCGGACGTTTTGGACGTAGGTAATCGGCGAGGCATCTCGATAGAGTTCGAGGCCGCCGGGCGTCGCCCACGGCGTCTTTCCGCCGAAGAGCTCCGGCATGAGCGAGTTGATCTGACTGATGCTGTACTGAAGCACGGTATCGTCAACGGCCGCGCCGCTCACGGCGGCCTTGAACAGATCGTAGTGCGTGATGAGCCATGACGTCGTCCATCCGCCGGCAGACCATCCCGAGACGCCGATCCGCGATGCGTCGACCGCGCCCGTCGCTTCGACGGCTTGGATCCCGGCAACGCAATCGTGCCCGACGCCGGCGATCGGATTGTCACCGATGATGGCGTGCGCGTAACGCCTCCCGAGATTGTCGCTCCCGCGGTAGTTCGGCTGTAACACGATATAGCCGTGCGCCGCAAGAAGTTGGACCAGCTCGCTGAAGCTCGTCGTCGACGCGCCGTCGATCGGTCCCCCGTGAATGTCGAGCACGAGCGGATACTTCGTCCCCGCGCGATAGTTCAAAGGATACGTAATGACGCCGTCTTCCTCGAACCCGTCGTTCCGCCACGCGATCTCGCGCGACGGCGCGAGGTCGAGCGACGCAATTGGCGCGTTGTAATCCGTCAGACGCCGGGGCGCGTCGGAGTGAGGCGCGAGGTAGTAGAGTTCTGAGGGGTGGACCGAGCTGTCGGCAGTGAAGGCGATGGCGCCGTCGCTCGATGCCGTCGCACTTCCGAAGTTCATGTTGCCAAGATCGACGCGTCGTACGGCGCCGTCGGGCGCGACGCGCCAAAGCGCGGACGAGACATGGTCGTCGCCGCCCGCAATGAATCCGCCGCCGGGCGTCCATGCGAAGAACTGCACGTTGCGGTCGAGGCTCGGCGCGACGTTGCGCGGCGTACCGCCGTTCACCGAGATGACGTCGAGGTCGTTTTGCAGCAGCTCGGGCGTGCCGGCGGTGTACGCGAGGCGGTCGCCGCCGCTAGGCTCGAACTGCGCGCCGAGGCCCCAGCGATCGTCCACGATACGAACGGAATGCGCCTCAAAATCGTAAACGGCCGTCCGGCTGTAGTAGATGGAGTCGAATCGTCCGTCCGGTATGCGGTCGAACGCGATGTACCGACCGTCGGACGACCACGAAAGCGTATCCGGGTAGATACTCGACGCTCCGCTCGTGAGCTGCTCCGGCTCTCCGCCATGGACGTCTTGTATCCAGAGCTGCTTTGTCAGTGCGTTGCGCTGCGTGGAGAACGGATCGTTGCCGACCTCCACATAGTCTTCGTGATGCTCGATCGCCGCCTGATTGGGTGGCGTCTCGGTGGAGAAATATGCGACGACCCTGCCGTCGCGGCGAAAGGCGTAGAGTTCGACGCCGTTGCGCGATTTCGTGACGACGCGCGCGTCGCCGCCGCCCATCGGCATGATCCACACTTGCGCTCGTGCGTCATCGCCGTTTCCGTACGGCGCGATGAACGAGATGCCCCTGCCGTCGGGCATCCAGCGCGCCTCTGCAAAAGCCGGCCGATCGAAGGTAAGCGTTCTCTTGTCGCCGCTCGCAACGTCGACGAGAACCAACTCTTCCTTCATCCGGTCGGCCGTCATATCCGGTCGTCCGACCGTGATGAGGACTTGCCGGCCATCCGGTGATATTTGCGGGCTGCCGACGCTGACGATATTCGCGTAGTCGTCGAGGGTGAATGCGCGTGCCTGCGCCGCTGCCGTAGCGGCGGTGCAGAGGCACGCGCAGAGTACGGAAGGGACGATCGTGCGTAGCGTCATCTTAGGGGTTGGTGCTGCCGAACTGCTGGATGAGTTGAAGCCGGAAGCTCGTCGGCCCATAGTTCTCACCGCCCGTCGGGCCGAGCTGCGAGGTGACGCTTGCGGCGCTCCTTGAGGCCGCGCCGAGGGCGATCAATCCCGTACAGGTGTCGCCGTACGCACCATAGAGCGGACCGCCGTATTTGCCGACACACTCCGGAGCGAGCGGCGTTCCCACGCCCCCGAACTGATTCGCCCAGAGCTGATTGTACGCGCCGTTGAGATTATCAGCACTCAACACGAGCGCGAGACGAGATCCGATCTGCTCGCGGATACTCGCGGACACGACCGCAAACGCCGGATTATCGTACGCGTTATTGTTGCCGTAATACGTGACGCCGATGCGGTATATGCTGCCGTTTTCTGTACGCCAGTTCAACTCGCCATACCCCATGCTGTACGGGTCCGCACCCATTGCGCTGAACCCGAGGCCCGCGGCCTGGAAGTTCTCGTTTGGCAGGATGCCGAGGTTCGTATCGTAGTGGTAGGGCGTGCATTCGCTTGCAGGGACGTTGTCGCAGTAGAACCCTTGCGGAAGATCGTATGTGTACGAGCGCATGAGCGAACCGCGCACGACGAACCCGAATCCTCGCGCGGGAGCGTTGCCCAGTGAAACCTCGACGCCTTCGTAGCGCGCGTGCCCGAGGTTGTTCGTGATGCTGCCGTAGAGCGGACATTGCCCGACGGCGTAACCGGCGCCCGAACACGAGCTGGGATAGTAGTTCTGGTTGACGAGCATCGTCGACGTCAAGTACATGTTCCGCAGGGTCGTGTCGTACGCGTCGATGGAAACGACGCCCGACCGGCCGATGCGGTGGTCAAGGCCAAGGTCGATCCCGAGTGCGGTTTCCGGAGCGATTTGTCCGTTGTTGAGGCTTTCGCTGAAGCCAAGGTTTGGGAGGCCGTTGATGATCTCTGTGGGCGTCGAGCCGGGGGACGAGACGAGTGCGAGGAAGGGCGGCGCGATCGAGTAGCCCGCCGCAACGCGCCACGAAGTGTTGTCGTTCGGCTGCCACGTCAACGCGAGGCGCGGAGCGTTGTAGGCGCGCGTCGAGTTTTGCCAGTTTGCGGGCAGACCATTCGTGATACCGCCGCCGTTGTCAGTGAAGTGCGCGGAGTACTGAAGCGCGTAGTCCCCGAACTCGCCCTGGACGTTGCGAGCTGCGAAGAATGTGTACCGCAGGGCTTCGGTCGTAAAGAGCAAGCTCGAACCGGGCGCAAAGGGGTACTGTTCCGGCACGGCCGACGTCGGTATGACTTCGAGCTCGTAGCCGCTCTCTCCGGTCCGATCGACGGAGAGCTGGAGGTTGTTGCCGTTGCCGAGTGGGCGTTCGAAATCCAGCGACTCGCCGCGCTGGTGGTTATTCGTCACGGAATAGTTGACGGCGTTGTCTGCAATGAACGTCGCAAGCTGTCCGTCGAACGACTCCTCCACGGGAGCCAGACCGCCCGGATTGCAGACCGCGCCGGTGAAGCTTGTCCCCTTGGGGCAGAAGATGCCGCCGCCCCACGTATTCCCCGTGAACCCAAGAGCCGTGCTCGTCGGGCTGTTGAGATAGACGAAGTTCGTGTTGCCGCCGTCGTAATAGCGTGCGAGGGCCGTCCAATCGCCAAACGTCGTGCGAAACTCGGCCTGATAGAGGTATTGTTGCGTCGATCCGTAGCCCGGGAGGAACGAACTGAGGTCGAAGGGGATGGGAGTTCCAGCCGGCACGCTGCCGCTGTACCATGCGGGCGGCTCGAAGGTCGAAAAGGAGCCGCCGAGATTCCCGATGGGCGCGCCCGACATAGCTACGCCAGTGTTGTCGGTGTGGCCGAAGTCCTGTCCGCCGAGGAAGCTCACCGTCAGAGAGCTGGACTGGGAAAAGTTGAACTTCAGCTTGCCGAGTTCATTCTTTGAATCGTAGTCGGTGTTGAATGGATAGCAGCACACGTAGAATGGCTCTTGATAGCGCTCGAGACCGACAGGCTGGATATACTGGTTATAGGCCTTCGGGCCGGCCAGTCCGACTCCGACGGGCGAACTGAGAAGTTGCTGGCCGTTGACGTACCACGGTGAGCCCGCCACGAGGAAGACGCCTGAGCCGGCAAGGGGATAGTTCTGCATCGGCCCCGGTGCGCCGTCGGTTGCATACGCGAATGCATACTGGAAGAAATGATTGCTTCCAACCGATCCCGTCGCGCGGAAGCCGGTCGTAATGCCTCCCCAGTTGTCAACACCGCTTTCAATCATGGCGTGGGGCTCGAGCGTCGGGTCGAGCGTGATGAAGTTCACGGTTCCGCCGATTGCGTAGTTGATCTCGGTGGGGAAAGACCCGGGCCCCTTAACGATCTCGACGTTCTGCAGCATGACCGGGCTTAACAGTGAGGGATCGAACGTTCCGGACAGCGAGAGAGGCGTCGCGTGGCCGTCGATCAACGTCTCCGTTTCGTAGGGCAGCGCACCGCGAATCTGGATCGCTTGCGGCGCAAATTGATCCGCGCCGTTGTTCGCCCCCTGCTCTTGGTAGACGATGATGCCGGGGATTTCGTTGAGGACGTGCATCACTTGCGTCTGGCCTTGGTTCACGAACGTTGCGCTCGGTATGGTGTCGATCGCAGCGGTCGATTCGTTGAGGTGCGCGACGCCTAGCGCGTTCGTCTGGGCGTGCGCGATCGTTCGCAGAGACGTGAACGAGGCGGCCGTGAGCGAAACGTCCACCGTCGACGTCGTTCCCGCCGTCGTCGCGATGCTCGCAATATACTCAGTAAAGCCGGCCTTCGTTACGACGACCTCGTAAATGCCCGGTGCGACGCCGTCGAAGTGGAACGCACCCCGAGCGTCGGTCGTGGTCCTTGCCGTAGAGACACCGCGCAGGTCGACCGATGCGCCGCCGACCGGCGCTCCCGACATCGTACGTACGGTGCCCGACACGGAACTCGTTGCTTGGGCGAATGCCGGCTGCGCCGAGAACAGGAGTCCGAGGGCGGCAACGGCCGCTAGCGACGCCACGCGAAAACCGGAGATGCTCATCAATTTCATCCTTACTGTGCGGTCGTCGCGCAACAATTCGCGACTCAAGCAGGCGTGCCTCACGCAGGAAAGCGAATCCTCCGACTGCTAAGCAATATCCGACCAAATAAACGAGCAGCGAGGACGATAAATGCCAATAGAACGCTTGGATTCGGTCGACGGCCTGATTCTTGGCGCCTTGCAGCGCAATAGTCGGCTATCCAACACCGACCTAGCAAGAGAGGTCGGCCTCTCCCCGTCGCCGTGCCTTCGCCGCGTTCGCAGGCTCGAAAAGCGCGGTCTCATCCGAGGGTACCGCGCCGTGCTCGACCGGCAGATGCTTGGACTCGGCGTTACCGCCTTCGCGCGCTTACAGGTCGAGTGGCCGCGAGCGAAGGCGTTGCGCGACGAGATCCGCGCAATGCCCGAGGTCGTCGCCTGTTACGTTCTCACCGGCGAGTCCGGCGTGCTCCTCGAGATCGTCGCGCCCGATTTGGAAGAGTACTCGAAGTTTCTCTTCGGCCGGCTCTACAACGTTGCGGGCGTTCGCGGCATTCAGTCGAGCGTGCTGCTCGAGGTCGTCAAAGAGCCCGAAACGTCGCCCCTGCCGATTCAAGGATATGGCGAGAGCCGCCAGCGGCCGACGTCCCAGAAGACGCTGTCGACCGAACCCGTCTCACCGCGCAGGCGGTCGGTGAACACGTCGAGCTCGCGCCGCTGATAGATCGCGACGATCGGCAGATCTTCGTAGAGCAGCCGTTGCAACCGTATGTAGATCGCCTTTCGCGCCGCTCGATCGTACGTGGAGCGCCCAGCCGCCAGAAGCGCGTCGATGCGCGAATCACAGATGCGAGACTTGTTGTAGCCTTTCGGCGGAACGGTCGCGCATGAAAACTGATCCGTCGTGTCGGGATCGTCGCCGTTGACGAAGGAGTAGAGCGCCATGTCGAACTTCCCGCCGTAGACGGGGCCGCCCATCTCTGGGGGCGCGCCGAACTGCGTGACGTTGTACTCTTTGATGCTCACGAGCGCGCCGACGGCGCGCTCGTACTGTGCGATATCGGCGGCCGCGATCTCTTCGCCGAGCACCCCCGCCTGAATGATGAGGCGAAGCTGCAGCGTGCGTCCGTCCTTGACGCGTACTCCGCCGGCGCTCCGCTTCCATCCGGCGCGGTCGAGGAGCGCGTTTGCGTCCCTTGGATCGTACGGCACATCGGGATAGGCTTTCGAATCGTACGCCCAGAGGAAGAGACCGCGCGCGGCGTGGCGGCTGCTCAACGCGCCGCGATACGCCTTGCGCACGAGGCTCGCGATGTCGATTGCCTCGGCGAGCGCGTGGCGGACGCGCGCGTCGCGCGTCATCGCACTCTGCGTGTTGAAGATGATCGCGCCGATCGCGCTGACCGGCGTGTCGAGAACGGTCATCGTAGGAATCGCGCGCAGCAGCGGATACTGCGAGTAATCCTGTTCGTTGAAGTACGCGCCGATTTCACCCGTGCGAAGTTGGTTCGTCCCCTCTTGCGGATCCGGGATGAAGCGCACGACGAGCCTGCGAATGCTCGGCTCGCCGCGAACGTAGTACGGATTCGCTCGCATTTCGACGCGATCGCCGTGGACCCATCGCACGACTTCGTACGGTCCCGAGCCGATCGGCTTGGCGTCGAAGTCGATCGCGTTGAAGTTCGGATACTTGGCGAGAAGATGCTCGGGAAGAATCGGATACCCTTGCGGTGCGAGAACGAGCGAGAGAATGGGCGCGAACGGACGCTTGAGATGGAGCACCAGCGTCTGGGCGTTCGGCGCGTCCGCGCGCGCGATGTCGTCGTACCCGTAGCGGGATTGCACGTTATTTGCGGGATTGTTTATCGCGTCGATCGACCAGACGCAGTCGCGCGCGGTGAGCGGCACGCCGTCGGCAAAGCGGATGCCGGAGCGCAGGTGGTACGTGATCGTCCGGCCGTCGGCGCTGATGCCGCCGTTGCGCAGCGTTGGAACGTCGCGGGCGACGTCGCCGACGAGAACGCCGCGATTATCGTACGTGACGAGGTAGGAGAAGAGCAGTTCGCCCCACTGCGTGGAGCGCTGTCCGTTCTCGAGCGCGGGATTGAGCGAGATCGGCTCTTGCTGCTGGCCGATGACGAGCGCATGAACGCCGGCTGCGTGTGGTGCCGAACACGCGGCCACGAACACGAGCAGCAGCACGGCGCGCTTCATTTACGTCGTGCGATATGCTCTCGCCAGGCGCCGGACGCCTTCTTCGATCTCCGCCGGCGACGAACCGCTGTACGAGAGGCGGATGTGCCGCGCCGCTTCCTGCGCGACGGCCGCATCGGCGGGATCTGCGTAGAACATCGCACCTGCGATGATCGAGACGCCGGCGTCGTACGCGCGCGCCGCGAGCGCTTTGCTGTCGGTTCCTCGTGGAAGCGTTGCCCAGAGATAGTATCCGCCCTCGGGCACCGCGAACTCGAACTCCGGCAACTCGCGCCGCACCGCGGCGACCATGGTATCGCGATGCGCCGCGTACGTTTCGCGCGCGCGAACGCTCTGCGCATCCAGCCCGCCGCCGTTGCAGAACTCGAAGATCACGCGTTGCGTGAAGGGACACGTGCCGCCGTCCGACTTCAATCGCGCGACGCGCTCGAGCATCGGACGCGTACCGCCGATCCAACCCACGCGCAAACCCGGTGCCATGAGCTTCGAGAAGGTGCCCAGTGAAAAGACGATGCCGTCGTCATCGAGCGCCTTGAGTGCGGGCGCCTGCTCCCCGTCATAGCGCAGTTTGCGATACGGACTGTCTTCGAGGATCGGAATGCGCAGTCGCGATGCGAGCGCGACGAGTTTTTCGCGCCTTTCCCGCGAGAGCGTTACGCCCGTTGGGTTATGAAAATCGGGAATCTCGTAGATGAACTTCGGCGCGGGCAGCCCCGCGGAACTGCGTTGCGCGAGTGCCCGCTCGAGTGCGGCGACGTCCATCCCGTCGCTATCCTGCGGCACCTGTACGAACTGCAAGCCGAAGCTCTTGAAGATCGGGATGGCCGTGAAGTACGTCGGTGCGGAGATCGCGATGGTATCGCCGTCCTCCGTGAAGAGCCTGCAGAGGAGGTCGATGCCGTTCTTCGCACCGTTAACGATGAGAATCTCGTCCGGCGCGAGCGCGATCCCGTCCTCCGCGAGATAACGCGAGATCCACTCGCGCAGCGCGAGGAGGCCGAAGGGCTTGCCGTACTGGAGCGATTCGCCGCGATACGTCGTGAGCGCGCGCTGCGCGGCCGCGGTGAGGTCGGGGAAAATATCCGCAAATCCGTAGCCCGAATCGAGAGAGATCGCGTCGCTCGAATCGGGATGGGGCGCCTCTACAAGATGTAGCGCCCGCGAGGCTAGCAGCGGTTCCACGTCCCGAGTATCGTGCGGCGCATGCGAAGGCTTTCCCTCGCAGTAGTTTGGAATATTTCACTAAAACTACGCCGATTCCTAACGTTTCATGGCAGGCTTCTAGGTTCTGAAAGATTATCGTCCCATATCAGCGCCAAGCAAAGCAATAAACGCGCTTCCTCGCTCTGGCGAAGAGCGTCCTCACGTTCCGCGGGCCATGAAGAAGAACATACCGGCGCTCGCGAGGCCCATGAATCCGAAGGTCGCCCAACCCCAGCAACGCGCGAGGAGCGAGCTGCGCCAGCGCCCCATCGACGTCTTGTCGGATGCGAGCCAGACGATGACGGCGATGAGCGGAACCGCGGCGACGCCGTTGAGAACCGCGCACCAGAAGAGCGCCCAGATCGCATTGACGTGGAAGAGATCCATCGCGATTCCGATGAGGATGCCGACTGCGATGACCGAGTAGAACTGCGGCGCGCGTTTTGGAGGCTCGTTGAGGCCTTCGCGAAAGCGGAACGTCTCCGCGGCAACGTACGCCGACGAGCCGGCGAGAACGGGGACCGCGAGCATTCCCGTTCCGACCATGCCGAGCGTGAAGAGGAGCGCCGCAAAGTCGCCGGCGAGCGGGCGCAGCGCTTCTGCCGCCTGCTGTGCGGTAGCGATGTGGTGCTTTCCAGCCGCGCCGAGCGTCGACGCCGTCGTCACGATGATGAAGAACGCGACGAGATTGGAGTAGACCATTCCGGTATTGATGTCGGTGTGGCACTCCTCGATCGATCGGCGATCGGTGCCTCTGCGGGATTTGACCGTCTTTAATCCTTCCTGCTTCTCTTCTTCGATCATGAGCGCGGCCTGCCAAAAGAAGAGATACGGCGTGATCGTCGTGCCGAGAACGGCAACCATCGTCGAGAGCGTCGTCGCATCGAAGCGGATATGCGGATAGACGAAGTGCAGGAGGACGGTCGGCCAGTGCGGATGGACGACGAACGCGGTGACGATGTACGCGAAGAGCGTGAGCGTGAGCCACTTGAATAGCCGCGCGATCAGCGCGTACGAGAGCCAGACTTGCGCAGCGATGAGGCCGAGGCCGAAGAGAATGGTCCAGATCGCCGCCGGAAGAGCGACGACGAGATGGGCCGAGGCGGCCATTCCTCCGATATCGGCGCCGACGTTGAACGTGTTGGCGACGATGACGAGCGCGGCGAGCGCAACGGCAAGCGTGCGTGGGAGACGCTTGCGCATGATTGCCGCGAGACCCTCGCCGCTGACGAGCGCGATGCGCGCGCACATGCCTTGTATGACCGCCATCATCGGCGTGCAGATCAGCGCAAGCCAAAGGAGCGAATAGCCGGTTGCCGCTCCGGCGACCGAGTAGGTCGAGATGCCCGAGGGGTCGTCGTCGGCGGCGCCGGTGATGAGACCCGGTCCCAGGGTGTTCAGGAAACGGCGAAGCGATCTGCGGGCCACGTACCGAGCTTGCCCAGGGTCCGCTCAGCCTTATCGCGTACCAAGGAAGCATGAGTGAGGAACACAAGCGAATGAGCCGACGCGAAGCGCTCGCAGGGATCGTCGTGCTTCCCGCGCTTGCCGCTCTCGGGACCGCAAGCGCCGACGCCTTTGGAAAGAAGACGAAAGCTGCGTTGCAGTATCAGGATTACCCGCACGGGACGCAGCGCTGCGCGAACTGCGTTGTCTTCCACGCGGGCAAGACGGCGAGCGCAGAAGGAACATGCAGCCTCGTCCAAGGCTCGATCAGTCCGCACGGCTGGTGCCGCGTCTTCGTCGCGAAGGCGAAGTAAGCGTTACTGCTGCGGTAGAAGCGACGCGATCTCGCCGCCGGGGACTGCACGCATCGCCACGTTGAGCTCGCCGGCGCGCAGCGCTCGTGCCGCGTGGACGAGCGCGTTCATCCCGACGCGATAGAGCGCGGCACCGAGGCTAAGGCGGCGCACGCCGGCCTCCGAGAACTCTTGCAGCGTTGCGCGCAGGCCTCCGAGCCCGACGAGCACGTTCACCGGCTTGGGAGCGACGGCGCGGCAGACCGCACGCACCGCATCGAGGCTTGGCAGAGCCGGCGCATAGAGAACGTCGGCGCCGGCCTGCGCGAACGCGCAGAGGCGCGCGATGGTGTCGTCGAGGTCCTCAATGCCGTGAAGGAAGTTGTCGGTACGCCCGGTGAGGAGAATTTTTCCGTGTGCCGCACGCGCGGCGGCCGCCACGCGTGCGACGGCCCGGTCGAAGTCGTGAATTGGATGTGCGGGGTTCGCCGTCGTGTCCTCGATGCCGACGCCGGCAAGTCCGGCATCGATCGCCGCGCGGACCGTGTCCGCGCAATCTTCCTCCGAAGGTCCGAAACCGTCCTCGAGGTCGCCGTTGACCGGCAACCCGGAAACCTGTGCGAGAAGCGCCGCGTTCGCGACCGCGACGTCGCGCGAGACCATATGCCGGCCGTCTTGACGGCCGAGTGCGAGCGCGATCGCATACGACGTGCTGCCCAGCGCCTGGAATCCTTCGCGCGCTAAAAGCGCGGCCGAGGCGCCATCCCAGGCATTCGGCATGACGAAAGCCTGCGAGCCTTCGTGAAGGGAGCGAAAGCGTTCGTACGCATCTCGTTGAGGCATGCTCCTCGTTTCGACATGCCGGCGCTGCTTCATGGGTAGAGCGTGCATATGAAGAAGAATGCACTGGTTCGAGGGCTGGTAGCGGGCGCAGCCGGTACGGCGGCGCTCGATATCGTGACGTATCTCGATATGGCTATTCGCGGCCGGCCGCCGAGCGAAGTTCCCAAGAAGACCGTGCAGCGTCTGGCGCAGAGCGCCGGCCTGCACGTGCTCGATGGCGACGACGGCAAGGTGGAAAACCGGCGAACCGCCGCCGGTGCCATTGCCGGCTACATGGACGGATTATGCGCCGGCGCTGCGTACGGCGCAGCGCGCTCGCTGCTCCCCATCCCCTGGTACGTCGGGGCCACCGCACTCGCGGGCCTGACGCTCTTGGTGGGCGAGGGTACTGCGGTTCGCGCGGGCGCAACCGATTGGCGCACGTGGAGCGCAGCCGACTGGATATCGGATCTCGTTCCCCGGGCGGTCTACGGCGTCGTCACCGCGAGAGCGTATGATATGCTCGACGCGTAATGCCGACGATCGCATTGAAGCGTGCCTACGAAAAGGCCGCCCGAGGGGACGGTTTTCGCATCTTGGTCGACCGGCTGTGGCCGCGTGGAATCAAGAAGGAAGACTTGCATCTGGACGCATGGGCGAAGGATCTCGCTCCCAGCACGAAACTACGGAAATGGTTCGCCCACGACGAAGCGAAGTGGCCCGAGTTCCGCAAGCGTTATCGCGCGGAACTTGCCGCAAGCGACGCGCGAACGGCGATACGCGCGCTCCTCGCTTCGGCGAAAGACAAGAAAACCATCACGTTGCTCTACGGCGCGAAAGACCGGGAGCACAACGAAGCCGTCGTGCTGCGCGTCTTGTTCGAGCGCGCGAGCGCGCGTTGATCAGTACGTTCCAAGCAGTCTAGCCGAAGCTCCGAGGGTGCGAAGTACGTCGAGTTGCCGTTGCGCTCCCAGGCACGCGAACTCGACATAGAAGACGTAGTTGAAAGGGTTTTGCCGATCGGGCCGCGCGACGAGTGCCGTCAGGTTGCAGTCGGCATCGGCGAGAACCGCAAGAGCGTTCTGGAGCGTCCCGCGGGCGTGCGGCAGCGTGAGGGCGAGGCAGCCTTTGCCTGAGTCGCGGCGGGGATGTCCGTCGCGCTCGATGATGAAGAAGCGCGTTTCGTTCTGCGCGTCGTCTTGAATGTTCTCGGCCAACACAGCGCAGCCGTAACGCCTCGCCGCCAAAGCCGAGCCGACCGCTGCGGCGGTCGGATCCCCTCGCCGGGCGACGTCTGCGACCGCTCCGGCCGTATCGTACGCGACGAACGTCTTTGCACGCGGCATGCTCTTGAGGAACTCGTGGCATTGCTCGAGGGCGACCGGATGCGAGGCGACGCGCACGATATCGGCAAGCCGGGAGCCCGGAAGGCCGATGAGGCACTGCGATATGGGATACGACAGCTCGTCGACGATGCGCACGTTGCGATGCGCGGCGATAAGATCGTACGAGCGCGCGATCGAACCGTAGATGCTGTTTTCGACGGGGAGCATCCCGTACGTGACCTCCTTTGCATTTACCGCAGAGAGGAGATCGTCGAACGTTTCGTATCCGCGGCAGCGCGCGCGGCGCAGGATCGTGCAGGCTGCCTCCTCGCTGAAGGCCCCGCTCGTTCCTTGAAATCCAATGCTCTGTCGCACGTTCTTCTCCCCTCAGCATGCGCAAAATAAAAACCCCCGCTCGTACGACGATGCGGGGGTGAAGCATTTTGCCGGCGACCGCTATCGACGCAAACGCACCCCGCTCCGGCTAAAACCGAAGAAGAAGAACGCAGCGAGCGGCGAGCGGCTCATGTCGTGCGGTCAATCAAAACACGGCTCGCGAGGCTTGTCAAGCAGTGCGCGGTGCGAGAAATGCGAGATCGTACGCGGTCCCGCCTTCTAGCGCCAAGTCCGCCAGTATCTCTCCGACGACGGACGCGAACTTGAACCCGTGTCCCGAGAATCCGCCGGCGACGACGACGCCGGGCGCATCCGGCTGCAGCCCGATGACGAAGTTGTCGTCGGGCGTTCGCGAGTACAGACACGCCTTCGCATCGATGAATGCGGCGGCGCTGCCCGGCATCCACCGCGCGAGCGCGGTTTGGAGCGGCTCGATGTCCGACGGGCGTACCGAGCGGTCGAGCAGGTCCGGCGCGTCGATCGTTGCGCCGAGGCCGTGAAACGCGGCTTTTACACCAAAGCCGTAGTCGGGAAAGCCGTACATCGGCTCCGGCAGGCCCGCCCGATCGAGCACGAACGCGGGGAACGTTTCTATGGAGAACGCGTCCGAATCAGGACGAAACCAGACTTGAACGTTACGCTGGAGCCGTACCGGAAGAGGCGTTTGCGCGAAGGTTCGCCACCATGGCCCCAGACATAGAACGATTCTTCTCCCGCGAACGGACGTGCCGTCCGCAAGTCGAACCTCGAACGCAGCGGCTTCGTTACGCGACCACGACGTCACGCGCGTTTCGAATCGCGCCTCCGCGCCGTGCATCTGAGCGACGCGGAGGTAGCCATCGACCGCAGCTTCGGGAACGACGAAGCCTCCGTCCGGTTCGAGCAGACCGATCTCGTCGTCCAGCGGTCGCATCGCCGGAAATCGCGTGCGGATGGCGCGCGCGTCGAGGTGCTCGACGGGAATGTCGTAGGCCTGCGCGCTGCGTGTTGCGCCGCGAACGATGCTGCTTTGCGGATGGCCGGCAATCAGAAGCGACGTTTTGTACAAGACGCGAGCGCCGCACAGACGCTCGAGCTTTTCCCACGCATCGTACGCGCGAAGCAGCAGCGGCACGTAGTTTGGATGTTCGAAGTAGGCTTTGCGAATCAAGCGCGACCTGCCCGTCGACGATCCGTTCGCGTGCCCCCGCTCGAACTGCTCGATCCCAAGCGCCGTTGCTCCGCGCATCGCGACGTTGGCGAGAGCCGCGCTGCCCATGCCGCCGAGCCCGACGACGACGACGTCACAGGTCATGCGGACGCAAACGCGCTGGAAGAGTTCGGAAGCAGTCGCATTGCCTCTCGCTATACTCGCGTTCGGTCGTCGTGCTCCCTTCGCGACGCTGCAGATTTGTAAAGGATTGGCAAAGGAGGCGGACCGCGTCTGTGGCCGCGGGCCGCAGGTGTCGATGCCTAGAGCATGAGAACGCCGGCGCTCTTTGCAGCTTTGATTCTGTCCCTGACCGCGTGCTCCAATGGAAGCGGATTTTTGAATCTGTTTCCGCCCAAGCCGTCGGGAACGATTAATCTCGTTCTCGTAGGCGGTAACGGTAAAACGATGGATACGACGGCGTCGTCGCCGCAGGCCGTCTCCGGCGGATTCTCGTTGAGCGTCAGCGAGCAGAACTATAGTGGATATTTCACGGCGACGATCGTCTCGTACAGCTCGCCGGCAACCGGGCCGTGCTATACGCCCGGAGGCACGAGCAACAGCACGCTTACGTTTGCGCCGTCGTCAGCCACCGGCTGCTCCGGCTTGACTGTCGAGGGCATTCAAGTCACCGACGACGCCGGCCATTCGACGACGCAGTTCGTCCAAGGCGACTGATCGCGCCGCGCGAGCGTGCGGGGACTCGCTGGAGTCCCACGAACGACTCGCACGTGCACCGACGTAAACTTCGCGGGCCGCGTTCGTGCTACAAGCAGAACGGTGCGCCGAAGTCTTCATTTGCCACGAAGAAACTGGCAGAACGTGCGATTCCTAAAACGACGAAGGGCCTGAAGCCATACCGGTGCGAGACTCACGGGTGGCATCTCGGGCACGGCTCCGCATAGGCCCTAACCGTTTGGCGCCGGCCGGCGTATGGAGGGCATGAAGCACGTCTCGCTCGTCCTTCTTGCCGCGCTGCTGGCAGTGCCGGCCGCAGCACACTCGGCGGCGCCGGCGGTTCACATCAGGAATGACGCCTTCGTTCCGCGGACCCTGACCGTCAACGCCGGCCAGACCGTTACGTTTACGAACGACGACGACGACGCGCACACCGTAACCGCGACCGACGGCAGTTTCGACTCGAAGGGCCTCGATACGAACGGCGTTTGGCGACACACGTTTACCAAGCCGGGCACCCACGCATACGTCTGCCAGCTGCATCCGTTTATGAAAGGTACGATCGTGGTGAAGGCGGTGAACCCGTGAGGCGCGGTTCGTTCCTACAGCACGTCGCTTGGACCGGCGCCGGCAGGGTGATCGAGAGCGCAACGATTCGGTAAGATCGATGTGTAACGCCGTGTCCGCAGGTCCCGTACCGGCGCGTGCGCGAACGCGCCGGGATAGCAGTGAAATATCGCGCCTTCATCAGCTACAGCCACATCGACAAGAGCTGGGGAGACTGGCTGCACCGCGCACTCGAGGGCTATCGCGTCCCGAGGCGTCTTGTCGGAGTCATCGCGCGCGACGGGCCGGTTCCTTCGACGCTCTTTCCGGTCTTTCGCGACCGAGAAAAGCTCGCATCGTCGTCCGACCTCAATGTAGAGATTCGCAGGGCGCTCGAGGAGTCCGCGTACCTCATCGTCATTTGTTCGCCTCGAAGCGCGGCGTCGCGTTGGGTCAACGAAGAGGTTCTCACGTTCAAGCGGATGGGTCGTGAGGATCGCGTCCTTGCACTGATCGTCGATGGCGAACCCGACGTCGCCGAGGGCGATCCGCGAGAGTGTTTTCCACGCGCGCTACGCTTTGGGCTTGCGTCCGACGGGGAGCTCGGCTCCAAACGCATGTCGCCGATTGCGGCGGACGCGCGCCCCATCGGCGACGGCAAGGAGAACGCGAAACTCAAATTGATCGCAGGCCTGCTCGGCATTCCCTTCGACGCGCTCAAGCAGCGGGAGCTGGAAGCCGCGCGGCGACGCGCAGTCGTTGCCTACGGTATTGCAGCGACGACGCTTCTACTCGCAATTGGCGCCGGTATCTTGGGGTGGTTGGCCTCCGTGAATGCACGGGAGGCAAACCGGCAACTCGACGAAGCGCTGACGCAGCAGGCCAGATTCCTCGCCGAACAAGCCGACGCGGCTCGCGAACGTGGCGATCCCGACGAAGCGCTATTACTCCTCGGTGCTGCGTTGTCACGAACGCAAGGTCGCCCCGGTGTACGGCTGCCGGGACTCGCCGAGCCTACGCTCGTACGAACCTTTGGCAGCGTCGGCGCGCGCGCGTTGCTGCTGCACGACGGCCCAGTGCACACGGTGGCGTTCAGCCCGGACGGCCGTCGTGCGGTAACTGCATCGGATGATCGAACGGCGGTTGTCTGGGATGTAGCAACGGGTAGGCCCCTGGTGACGCTACGGGGCCATCGCGGCACGGTCTTCGATGCGGAGTTCAGTCCGGATGGCCGGTACGTGCTCACGGCGTCGTCTGATAAAACGGCGCGATTGTGGGATGCGACCTCGGGAAGACTCCTCGTAATTTTCGCCGGGCATACCGACAAAGTGACCGTGGCTCGCTTCGACCGCTCCGGCGACAGCGTTGTAACCGCCTCTGCGGACGGCACGGCTCGCATTTGGAATCGTGCTACCGATGGGCTCAGGGCCGTCCTCCATCACAGCGGTCCCGTCAACGACGCCGCGTTCTCACCAGACGACCGATCCGTGTTGACCGCCTCTTCCGACAACACCGCGCGATTGTGGGATTCGAAGACGGGGAAGTTGCTGCACGTGCTTATCGGGCACACCGATGCCGTCATGTACGCGGCGTTCAGCCCAGATGGACGCCGGGTCGTAACGGCGTCGTACGACAAAACGGCACGCGTCTGGGATACGGCCACTGGCGGTCTCGTCGCGATCCTGCGACACAACGGCGCGGTGAACGGCGCGACGTTTAGTCCGGATAGCGGACGCGTCGTAACGGCGTCGTTCGATCGTACGGCTCGGATTTGGGACGCGGTCGGCGGAGCGTTGCTGTTCACGCTCGCAGGGCATCTAGACAACGTTCGCTCGGCGATATTCAGCGCGGACGGTCGTCAAGTACTAACCGCATCATCGGATAACACGGCGCGACTGTGGGACGCACAGACGGGGATGCCGCTCGAGATTCTCGGCGGTCACACAGGGTACGTAAACGATGCCCGCTTCGACCCAAGCGGGCAGTCGGTAGCGACCGCTTCGATGGACGGAACGGCGCGCATGTGGGACATCGCGCAAGGCGAGCAGGTGCGACTGTTTCGCGCGGATGGTGCCACCGTTAACACTGCGGTTCTTAGCGCAGATGGACGGCGAGTGCTGACGGCCTCGTATGACAAGACCGCGCGTCTCTGGGATACCGCCAGTGGTACGCAGCTTCGCGCTCTACGCGCTCACACCGGTTCGGTGACGTCGGCTGCATTCAGTCCGGATGGGCGCTGGGCGATTACCGGGTCGATCGACCGCACCGCTCGCCTCTGGAATCTCGCGACCGGCGCCGTGGTGCGCACGCTCCGAGGCAACGGAGGCGCAGTCAATGCCGTCGAGTTCTCGCCGGATGGATCGCGCGTGCTGACGGGTTCGGATGTGGCCGCCAGACTCTGGGATAGGCGAACCGGCGCGCTTCTACGGACGTTCGCGGGACAAAAATCGGACGTCAACGGCATCGCGTTTTGCGCCGACGGTAGCACGATCGCGACGGCATCGTCGGATAAGACGGCGATGATTTGGAGCGTGCAAACCGGCAAGATGCTGCACCTCCTCATCGGGCACCAAGGCGCGGTGAATGCCATCGCATTCGATGGGACCTGCCGTACGCTCGTCACCGCCTCCGACGATAGAACCGCGCGATTATGGGACGTGCGCACCGGCAACGCGCTTCGTACGCTGGAGGGGCACACCGGTCGCGTTTATTCGGTAGCGTTTAGCCCGGACGGTCAACGAATCGTAACGGGCTCGGAAGATCACACCGCGCGCATCTGGTCGGTAACGTCGGGTGCGCTCCTCGCAAGCTTCGAAGGAGACGACGTGGTGAACGATGCGGTCTTCAGTGCGGATGGACGTACGGTTCTGATCGCTTCCAACGACGGGAGCGCCCGTATCTGGCGCGTGCCCTCGATTCCGTTGCTCCGCACGCCGGCGCTCTGGGACTGGATGCAGATGCTGCCGCTGCGCCCGCTTACCTGGGAGGAACGAAGTCAGGCGGCGCTTCTCGATAATGAGCCCGGTTCGAGACGACCGACGACCGACACATGGAGCGGCCTCATGCGCGAAGCGGAGGCGTGCGAATCCGCGCCGAGACAGGATCTCGTTTGCGCGCTGCACGACTACGCGCTCGCGGCGGCACGGCTCGATATCGCTCTCGACGAAGGCGGCGCCGGCGATCGAGTGTGGGAGTCGTATGCAAACCTCGCTTTTGCTCGGCGCGGTTCGCTTGCCGAGTATTTCACTGCTCGCGGCCAAGCCTCACTCGTTGCTCGCGTCGAGCGCGAGGTACGCGCAGCGCTGCGATAGCGTGGCCGCACGAGCGGCACGTACGCTCCGGCGAACGCTCGCGGAGGGTGACGAGCGGGAAGCGAGCCCCAGGCGGCCAAGCAAAGCGCCCTATGTACGCGCGTATCCTGGGGTGCGTTGGCAACGCGTTCGACGCGAGCGCTCGAAGCAAGCCCTCCTTCCGTGGCGTCGGGTTCGTCATACGTTGATCCTCGCGCGTCGAGTAGGTATCGGTTTAGCGCTCGGGCTGCTGGCGGCTTTCGTCAGCGGCCTTGCGCCGGCGCGCGCAGCCCCGCCGATCGTTGGGGTCTGGTCGATGGCGGTGCGCGATCGATACGGCCGCGGCGTCGCCGTCGTGTGGGATGTTTTCGGGGCCGATGGCAAGCTTGCGATTCGTTTCGTCACGCCGGCTGGGACGGAGACGTACTATGGCCGGTATCGCATGCTTAGCGCTACGCGCGTCGAGTCAGTCGTTACGGACTACGATCCGAAACAGATATGCACGCTGGTCTGTTCCCCCGTCAGGCCCGTCATGCCGCTAGGAAAGGCCGGGATATCGACCGTGCGGTTCGTAGGCCCCAACGTCATGTATCTCGGTACCGATCGCTACAACCGTCAACGATAACGGACGCCGTTTCCCGCTACGGCGCGCACCGATATCGAGGAACGACGCCGACGCTTCGTTGCAGAGTCGCACTTGCGTGGAATTGAGCGTCCCTGCGACTTTCCAAAATGGAGATGGGGGGACTCGAACCCCCGACCCCTTACATGCGAAGCAAAAAAGCCGCCAAACCGCGCGCTCGCAAGAAACCGAAGAAATAGGTGGATTCGGCTGTAAAATCAGGGCCTTTCGCGCGATCGCGCCGTCCGCCGGTGTCCGCGTTTTCCGCCGGTTTCCGCTCAAATTGTCGTACGATTGTCGTAAGGTACGCCGCCTGAGCCCGGAAACACCAAGCCATGCCGGTACCAACCCGAATCTAGCCCTTAAGTGCGCGCTCAGTCCCCGACGTTGAATTGCTGCGTGAGGAATTCGGTCGTCGCGGAGTCATATATCTTGTTTACGGTCGTAAGAAGGCAGCGCTTGAGCAGCGCTTCGGTCCGTACCAGCAGCACGAGCAGCAACGCGAAACGCAAAATCGAGGACAGCTTCGTGCGCGGGCGGAGCAGGACGCCCGTAGCGATCCGGCCTGGGCGCTGCGCGAGGCGGGGCATATCGTCGATCTTGCGCATATGCGCTCCGCGTACGCGGAGTACCGGGACCGCTTCTTTCGTGAACGCGGCCGCGCAATGGACGATCGCCGCAATGCCGCGTGGGAACGCGAGCGCGCGCAACGGCGGATCGAAGCGCAACGCCGGCGCGAAGCGCGCCAGCTTCTGCGCAACGTGGCACGCCTCGGTGCGCGCGGCCTTGTGGCGCGGCAGTTCGCTTATTGGTCGATTGACGCCGTCATGGCGCGACGGCGCGTACATGAGTACGATGCAGCGCGCGTGCGCTGGGAAGCAACGAAAATCGTGCTGGCCTCGGAACGTCGGCTGGCACGCGAGGAGAAGATCATGGACTATCGCTCATTTGTTACTGAAAAAACGCGCGCCGGCGATACGACGGCGCAACGCGCGCTCGATATCTTGAACGCCCCGGTTCGGCAAGAGCACAGTGCGATGGCAGGCGAGCCACGCGTCGTGACGGTTAGCGAGGTGCGCGCGCGGCTCGCCGTTATTCGCGCCGAGGAAGAGTCTCGTCACCAGCGCGCACGCTCAGAGCGCGAGCGGCTGACTCGCGTAGGTCGTCCACCTGCGCTTGACGAGGTCTTGATGGCTGAGCGGCATCGTATTGAGAAGCAAGTCAGTGACGCGACGCAGTTCACCGAATCGGAGCGCCGTCATCTTGACGAGCTTGCCGCGGAGAAGCGGTCGTGGAATCCGCTAACGCGAGCATCGGCGGCGAGACGGGAAGCGTCGCTCCACGGCGCACTGCACACACGCCGTGCCGCAGCGTTGGCGGATGCGCTGCGTCAATTCGAGGAGCGTGACGTCCCACGGATGGCTAAACGCATCAGCGCCGATGAAAACCAATACCGGCAGTATGTCAACGCGTCACTGGCGCTTGAGGCAGAAATGCGGGACGGCACCAGCGTTCTTCGCGACCGAATGCCACGCGTCGAGCGTCAGTTGAATATCCTGGAGCGCGCGGGGATGAACACGTTCGAAGCGTACACGAGTAGCTCCGGCGCAACGCTCGCGCAGCTTGCATTCGCGATCGAACAACAATACCGCGGCCTGCCAGACGCAGCGCGGCAGCAGGCAGAGCGTAGTGTCAATCGAGAGCGCTCGCACGAACGTGCGCGAGATTCAATGGAGATGGGAGGTCGCTAGATGCTGGCAATGATTTACCTCACGGTTACTGCAAAGCCAGTACCGCTGCGCAGGCTCCTCTGCCTCTTCGTTGTTGCATTCATCTTTTCGTACTTCGCCAGCATTGGACTGGGCGCGAAGGATGCTCGCCACGTCGCTGCCGCAGTAGCGACCATAGTCACGCTTCTAGCATGGAGCTCGCCACTCGCACGGTTAGCGTCCTACGCACTCTGTCGCCGCTCAGTAGGACGGCCGAACCTTCTTGGGGTCTCTGGAGTCGTTCAATTGACGTACTGTGTGATCGCGGTGTCCGTGCTTTCGGTGGCCATCGGTGGAAACGGCGGCGAGAAACTGGCCCCTTTTCGGCGGTGAGAAACTGACCCCCAGGGGATCAATCTTGGCCGCCGTTCGTGTTTTTCCCGCGTCGGAGCCGAGCTCTGAGTCGCTGGCTCTCGCCGGCAAACTCGAAGACCGCCCCACGATCGACGAGCCGGTCGATAACCGCGG
>JBOHTS010000005.1:0-110538 GCA_050733755.1 Candidatus Tyrphobacter sp.
CCGCGGTTATCGACCGGCTCGTCGATCGTGGGGCGGTCTTCGAGTTTGCCGGCGAGAGCCAGCGACTCAGAGCTCGGCTCCGACGCGGGAAAAACACGAACGGCGGCCAAGATTGATCCCCTGGGGGCCAGTTTCTCACCGCCGAAAAGGGGTCAGTTTCTCGCCGCCGTTTCCACTGAAGTCAGCCCAACGCTCCCGGGCGACTTGCTTATCGGCTTCGGGAACTTCCTTCGTGCGCTTCGCAAAGATGTGCAATAGAACGACGGATGCGCAGGCCAACGGGTACGTGTGGATGCAGGGCTACAACACGACGCATGCGCACAGCGCGCTCGGCTACCTCACGCCCGAGGAGTTCCTCGCGACCTACGAAACTACCCAACTTTCACAGGAATCAGTGGCCGCACGACGGGTCCGAGCTCAGATCGGTTACGTTCGTGACGGTGACCCTCCGAAAGTAATGCCGCGGTCGCGGCGCGTTTGGCGGCACTGCGCCAGCGGCCGTTCGTGCAGAAGATCGAGTTGGCGGGCGACGGGAGTTTTGTCGTCATAGATTAGAAGCGCAGCGCCGTGGCCTCTTGTTTCCACGTTGAAGCGCGTTGGGCAAGCCGGTGCGTTTCCTCGTTCTTGATGTTGACGCCCCTCGGCGGCAGACCGGTTCCCTCGTTTAGACGGCTACGAGAGCGCCGAACAAGGGCTCGTACGGCTTGCGGAAGGGATTGACGACGGTCACGCCTTCCCACGTGAACCCATCCTGCATGTCCTCGGAAAGAAGAAGACGACAGTTCGCTTCGACGGCAGCACGTACGATGATGGCGTCCCAGAAGTTTAGGTGATGGTCGTTCACGAGATCTGCCGCACCGAGAAGCACCGCCAGCGACGTCTCGATGGGGGAGAAGGCATCGCACCACTCGAGAACGATTGCGCGGGCCGTCGAGGCGGGATATCCGACGCGGCGGGTCATGAGAAAGAACAGCTCTTCCAACACTTGAATTGGGACATAGACGGCTTCCTGCGGAAGCGCGCTCACGACGTCGAGCGCAGCCTTCTTTCGCACGTCGCCATTGACGCCCACGGCGTATGCGAGAACGTTCGTATCGATCGCGACTCTCATCTGTCTCGCTCGTGAAGCTCTTCTCGCGTCCAGGGCCCGATATCGACGACGGGCTGAGCGTCGTGATGAGCGAGCAGCGCCTCTTTGGCGCGTGGAAACGGCACTGAGGATTTGAACCCCTAGCGGCATCGAGAAATTGAACCCCTCCGCAAAAACGAAGGGCGCCCTGTCGAACTGGTGTTCGTCAATCAACGCCAGAGGAGGACGCCCAAGGAGTGGTTTCGATGAACCAATGGGAGCTCATTCGCCTGCGCTGTGCGCGCGACGGTGAGCCTATCAAGCGTGTGGCCCGAGAACTCGGGTTGGCGCCCAACACGGTGCGCAAGTATGTACGCGCCATTACTGTCCCGACGAAGATCAACATCGACCGGCCGTGCCGGCTTGATCGCCTTCAGCCGGTAATCGACGAGTACCTAGGTACGACGCCCAAGATTACGGCCAGGCGTATCGGTGATCTGCTGCGCGAGCATCATGACCCGCAGTTGCAGATAGGCGAGCGTGCGTTGCGGCAATACGTCGCACGCCGGCGCAAACGCCTTGTTCCGCGTGAAGCGTTTGTACGTGCCGTATATGCGCCGGGAGATCAAGCACAGTTTGATTTTTCACCGATGCGCGCCATGGTAGGCGGCGTGGAGCGCATCGTGCAGGCCTTCATCATGCGCCTGAGTCATAGCACGGCGTTCTTTTCGCGCGCGTCGTATAGGCAAGATCAGCCGGCGCTCTTTGCTGGTTTACTTGACGCGGTGCAGTTTTTCGACGGACTACCCAAAGTCGCCGTGTTCGACAACGCCAAAACTGCGGTTACCAAGGTGCAGCGCGGCAGGGAGCGCGTAGAAAACACCGAGTTCGCCGCCTTTCGCGGCGCCTTGGCGCTTGCGGTCGAGTACGCCGCCCCACGGCGCGGCAACGAAAAGGGCGGCGTCGAGGGCGCCGTCGGCTACGTGGAAGACAATTTCTTTCGACCGATGCCGTCGTTTGCCGATCTCGACGAACTCAACTCCGCGCTGTTGAAATTCTGCCAAGCGCAATTGAGACGCAAGCATCCAACGCTGGGAGAGCCAGTCGGCGACATTTTGGCCCGCGAACGTCACCTGATGCGTGCACTGCCGGAAATGCTGCCGAAGGCCTGCACCACGCAGTATGCGCGCGTCAACAAGTTTGCCGAAGTGACCGTAGAGCGCAACCGCTACTCCGTGCCGACCACATACGCCTATCGCGACGCAACGGTCGAAATCTACGACGGGCGCATCATTATCCTAGTCGACGGTGAGCGCATCGCCGATCACCACCGCGCTGCCGGCAAAGACCAGGCGGTGATCGACCCGTTGCACTACATCGACCTCATCTCGCGCAAGCATCGCTCGGCGACGCGAGCCTTGGCCTTTGCCGATCAGCGCCTGCCGGAGCCCTTGATTCGGCTACGCGACCGCTTACTCGAAGAGCACGGAACAACGGCGACCAAGACGTGGACGGCGGTCTTACGCCTGGCACTCGAAAGCTCGCTCGATGCGCTTGCGCACGCGACGGAAATTGCACTCGCGCGAGGAACGCTCGATCCGCAAGCCATTGCGCTACTGCTTCGCCAACGTGCCGATACGACGGCGCTCGTCGACATTGCACGTTCGATCCCGGCGCGGTACGCGCAGACCATCGATCTGAGCGAGTATCACCTCGCTGCCTTGGTAGAGCGTGCATCATGAGCAATACGCCGTTGCTCGATGACCACTTACGCACCCTCAAACTGCCCGCCGTACGCGCGAACTACCGGCGACTGGCCGACAAGCATCCCAAGCCGGTGGACTATCTGGGTGAGTTGATCGGCCTCGAAATCGAAAAGCGGCATGAGAACGTCGTCAAGGCGCGTATCGGCGGGGCACATTTCCCGGCGATGAAGACGTTCGATACGTTCGACTTCTCGGCTCAGCCGACGGTGCCCAAGGTGAAGTTGCTGGAGTTCGCCGACGCCGGTTTTGTCGAGCAACGACGCAATCTCGTGTTCTACGGGCCGCCGGGAACTGGAAAGACGCATTGCTTGATTGCCATCGGCGTAGCGGCGTGCATGCACGGGCACCGCACGCTGTTTACAACAGCCGCGGGGCTTTTGAGTTCGCTGCTCGACGCCAAGCGCGACGGCGGACTGACCAGAAAGCTGCGTTCGCTGGAGCGGTATCATCTGCTGCTCATCGACGAGCTTGGCTACATTCCGTTTGAACGCGAAGCGACGGATTTGCTCTTTCAAGTTATCTCACGGCGCTACGAAACCGCGAGCATCGCTTTGACGACCAACCTCGCCTTTGAACAATGGACGCAAGTCTTCCCAGACGCCATGGCCGCATCCGCGGTTATCGACCGGCTCATTCACCACGGCACCGTCTTCGAGTTCAGCGGCGGCAGCCACCGCCTACGATCGCGAGCCGGAAAAGCGGTCGCCGCGGCGAAGCCGTAGACATTGGGGTTCAGATCCTCAATGCCGGAAAAGGTTCAAATCCTCGCTGCCGTTACCAGGCGCGAACCGAAACGCGATCGGGTCCACTGAAAGGCACGATCCTCGCTACGGCCTTCCCGTGGCTCGTCACCGTGTAACTTTTCCCCCGGCGAACGTTCCGAAGGAGCTCCGAGAATCGCCGGTTAGCATCAGCTGCAGCGATCAGCTTGTCCAAATCCGCCTCTGAAAAATACGGTAGTGATATTCACTACATTAGCAGAATCACGCGGTAGGGCTCAAGTTCGAAGATCGCAGAATTACGAGATGCTGCGATAGAAGATAGAGCGCGAGGTTAAAAAAACGGCTAAATCGCGCAGCCGGCTGTCGAGGCTCTCCGAGGCGCTCGTCAGGCGCGAGCGGGCAGGACGTCGGTATGGGAGAAATCGCGGCCTTTGAACAAGAGCGGTTCGCCCGTCGCTTTGCTGAGAGCATAAGAGAAACAGTCGCCAAAATTCAGGCCGGCTCGATGGCCGCTGCCCTTGCCAAAGTCGCGATATGCTTCTCGAGCGAGCCTCGCATGGACTTCGGTAACGGGTTCGACCGTGATGCGCGCTTCGCGAATGAGATCGTCGACGCGTCGGCTTGCAATCGGATCACGGCCGATATCGATGACGATTGCCGTCTCGGCAAACGTGACGGCGGACACGCGGCGTGTCGATGCCTTTTCGATGCTCTCGGCGTAGGCAAGCGCATCCGGCTCGGCATGCAAGATGGCAACGAGCGCCGATGTATCGACGATCATCGGGGCAGGCCCTTGTCGTCGTACAGCAGTTTTCCGTGATCGAGAGAACGGCTCGCGCCCTTCAGATGCTTCGCACAGTCTTTCCCGATCGCGACGAGACGCTTTGCCAACGCACCGCCGGAATCGCTGCGAACGCGCTCGAGGCGCTCCCGAACGGCTCCCGTAACGGCGGCGGTGACGCTTTCCCCTGTGCAGGCGGCGAGCTCGCGGGCGAGCCTGTGCGTTTCCTCGTTCTTGATGTTGAGGCTCATGGGCGCATATCTACCTTTCTACCGCACCTAGTCTACCATGCCGCCTACGGGGCGAGCGTTGGCCGACGATGGTTGACGCCAGCATGACTGTATGACATAATGACAGCATGATAAAGAAGATGGTTTATCTCGACAGCGATCAGGACCGGATCGTGAAGCGCCTGGCGCGCAAAGGGAAAACCTCGGAAACCGAGGTGATCCGCCGCGCGATCGACGCCTACGGACGCGCCGACGCTGCGAAAGTCGCGAGCGACACGCGCCGCGTCGTGGAGTACGTTAAGGCGCATCCCAAAGGCTGGGCGGACGAGCCGTCGGAGTTCTTTCACGGGTGACGCCCGGAAGCATCGTCGTGGTCGATTGGCGCGATGCGTTGGTGGAATCGGGTGAGCCGAACAAGCAACGCCCGGCTATCGTTGTCGGTCGCAGCGATCTTTTCCATAGCGCATTCGACTATCTGTTAGTCGTCCCGCTGACCGGCGATGCCCCGCTGCGTATCGCCGACGCGACGGTCGAAATCGCTCCGACGAGAGAGAACCTTTGCTCGAAGACCTGCTACGCGCTTGCGTGGAACGTACAGACAGTGCCCAAACGTCGAGTGCGGGCGACGAAGGCGCGTGTAACCGACGCGCAACTCGACGAGGTGCGCGACCAAATTGCTCGTCTGGTCGAGCGGTAACGGCCTTGCGCATTTTCCATCGCGTTTGCGCGGGTCCCTCGCCCTCGACTCCGCGCGCGGAGCGACCCAGTTCATGCTCGACGGCGAGCCAGATGGCCACGGTAAGGTCCACCTTGCGATCCTTCGCCAGGCGCCGGACGAGCGCGACGACCCTTGGCATTGCCATTGAGGGCGTTGGGTCGCAGGAGCCGGCGTCGAGGCGGGGTGGCGAAGAGAGGCGAACCCACAGCACCGATGCCGGCAAGAGAGGCGTTTCGGCGGGCTAAGCTCCTGTATACCGGCCGGGCGTTCCGTCAGGATGCGGATCAAGCGATGCGCAGCGATATTTTCCGCGGCCTGATCGAGGCGATCACAAACGCGGACGACGCATACGGGGAACGCGAAGGCGAGATCGTGGTTCGGGTCCATCGCGCGCACGGGCGCATCTGGAGCGCCGGCGTGCTCGACAATGCGTCCGGAGTTCCGCTGAGCGAGATGGAGCGGCGGCTGGGCACGCTCGGCGCGCGGACGAGCGGCTATGAGCGCGGCGCGCGCGTGCGCGGCAATCGCGGCCGCGGTGCGAAGGACCTTGCCGCGTACGGCAGCGTGCGCTGGGATTCGATCGTCGACGGTGCGTACGGCGTGATGGAGATCGAACGCAACGGCAGGTATCGAATCGCGCGCGAACCGGAGCCGGCGACTGAGGAGTTGCGCGCGCGTCTTGGAATACGCGCAAACGGGACGCTGGTGACGATCTCGTGCCGCGGCAACGTCACGCGCCCGCGCTTCGAGACCATGGTGAACAAACTGGAACGCCTGGTTCCCTTGCGCGGCATCATGCAGAATCCCCGTCGCGTGGTCACGCTCGTCTACTTAGACGAAGCGCCGATTGCGCTGCGGTACTCTCCCGACGACACGCTCAAGCACGTCGCGCACGAAACGCTCGACGTACGCGACTACCCCGGCATCGCAGAGTTGGACCTCTACGAGGCACGCGAACCGCTTGCCGGCGGCCCTGGAGACCCAACGCGCGAACACGGCATCTCGATCGAAAGCGGCAGGGCGGTGCACGAAGCGACGCTCTTCGGCTTCGAAATGGATCCGTATGGAGCGCTCTTCACCGGAAGCGTGCGGTGGGATACGATCGACCAACTCGTGCGCGATTTCGACGAGCGCGACGAACGTGGGCTCGAGCCGAGCCGGGCGAATCCGTTTTCGATCATCAGCCGAATGCGCGAGGGATTGGAGAAGGCGCACCCGGCGTACGAGGCGCTGCGCCGCGCGATCGAGCCGATCCTCGGCGAGCACGTCGAGCGCCGACGCGCGGAGGACGCAAATCTTGCAGCCGAGACCCCGCAGACGCGCCGCCGGTTGAATCGCCTCGCGCGGATCGTGACGGAGTTCAGCCTCGATAAAGAAGAAGAGCTCGACATCGAGTTGTCGGCGGGCAGCGGCGGGGGCGCTCACGTGCCCGCGCTGCGTATCGTGCCGCAGTCCAAGCATCTCCAGTTCGGCGAGAGTGCGACCTTGAGCGTTCTTGCGCGCCGCGACGTTCCGCGCGCATCGGGTGCGACGGTCGAGATCGACGTCGGAGCGAAACCGCCCGGTTCCATTGCGGCGTCGCCCCGGCATTTGGTGCTCGCGCAAGAGCGGGGCGTGCTGCGCGGGAGCATTACCGTTCAAGCAGGAGCGACGATCGCGAGGGGCACGGTCGTTGCCACGATGGAGGGCGTTGCGCCGTGCAGTGCCGAGATCGAGGTTGTCGAGCCGGTGGAAACCGAGGGCGAGTTGCGGTCGAGCGAACCGGACGGGTTATGCTTCGAGCATACTCATTATAACGTAGCGGTTGGGAAGCGCCGCCTCTTGCGCGTGCTGGCACCGAACGAGTTGGTCGCGTTACACGGAACGGCAGTACGGGTGCGCTGCGATGCTCCGCAAGCGTTGGAGATTCGCGAGGCGGCGGTCTCACTTCGGCGCCGCGCGGATGGCAAGTGGTATCAAGCGCGCGTCTTTGTCGAAGGGAGGCAGGACGCGGCCGCGGTGGCGGTGGTTGCGCGCTTAGGCGATTCCTTGGAGGAGGCCGGCGCGACGCTCGCCGTCGGTGGTGACGCGGGCGGCCCCGCGATGACGATCGAGATCGGGCAGTTCGCAGGCCCTGCGCGTGCCCGCTGGCAGCGCAGTCCCGACGGCAACGTAACGATTACCATCAACGCGGCGCATCCGGCGGCCCAGCGGTACATGGGCAGCCCGCCCGATTTCCCAGGTCAGGAATCGCCACTGACACGCATGCTCGTGGCGGAGATCGTCGCCGAAGAAGTGGTTCGAGATTTGCTATCGCGCCGCTATCGCAGCAGTCGCGTCGACGCGGACGCGTACGCTGCCGACCGGCTGCGCCTGCTTGCAGACCTACTGCCGCGTTGTCACAGCGCCCAGATCGGCGACGCCGAAGCGGAGAGTTTCACGAATCAAGATGGAAAACCGCGGCATAAGGAACTGCACGAGAGAGGGCGGCGCCGACAACCAGAACTGTTTTGAGACGGTGGCTGTGCGCTCGCTACGCGCGGTCCCTCGTCTTCGGCACTGCGTGCCTACGCTCGGGATGACAACGGGGGTGGTGCGCGCCTATGCTCGGGATGACAGGTTAGATTTGGCGGTCGTAGAGGAGGCGCAGGAACTTCGTAAGATACGTGCCCGATGGCAGAACGTAGCCTTCCATCGGAAAGAGATCTTCGGCGGGAACGGGCGAGCCGTTCGGGACCGGTTCTCCGTTCGGAAGAACCATCGGGTCGAGGCTCGGGCGGTAACAGAGGGGCCAGGGAATATCGCCCTTGTCGTCGGCACCGCTCGAGTATTCGACGTCGTAGCTTGCATAATGGCAGCGCATGTTGCCCTCAAACCACGTGCGTAGCGGCGTGACGATCCCTTGAAAGGTTTCGCGCCGGGAGACGACGCCCGAAACGTTCATGTAGTCGCGGCGAAACGAGGACGGCGGGCGCGGTGGAATCGTCGCCACGCTCAACGGATTGTCGCGCGTTTGCAAGCGAGCGATTTCGCGCGTAAACGATGCTTGATCTTGCGCCATCTGCATGGCGAGAGCGGAGAGGCGGGCGACGTGCGCTCGGCGCGGCTTTTTCGCAGGCTTCGGCGGCGCATGCGGCGCGACGTACGTCAGCTCGCGGCGCGGAACGGGAGTCGCAGCCATGGCGACGCGGGCTTGCTCCTCGGTCGATGAAGCGTGCCGCGCGAGTTGCTCGCCCATCCTAGCCGGATGCGGGTTGTGGTAGGCGCGCACGGGAACCGGGACGCTCATCCGGCCGATCGTCGTTGCCGTGGAGAGGACGACCATCTTCTCCTGATGCGGCGGCGGCTGCAGCCACGGCCAGCGGCCCGTCGCGATGCTCCAAACGACCGCTCCGCCCGTGTGGAGCAGGAGTGAGAGTACGATCGCTGCGATAAGAAAGCGTTGCCCGCGCCGATAAAGGGTGGGGTTGGAGATCATCGCAAAGAAGCCCACATTAGGGCAGAATAGACGTGCCCGACCATCGAGGGAGTTAGTAGTTGGCGAAACCGAGTCAAGAACACTTGCGGACCCTGCTCTGGATTGGCGCGGCGGGGTTGGCCGTAGGCGTCGGCTTTGCCGCCGTGCGCCTCGTGCTCCTTTCGCGTCGACCGCAGCCGGACGAGACGAGCCGGCGCATTCAGCAACTCATCGACGAGGCGAACCAGCTTCTGCGAACGCTTGACGAGCAGCGAAACAGCGCATAACGGGCTCACACCCGGCAGCGAACACGAGCTGGAGTTTACCGATCTTCTGGCCACCGGGCAGGCGGTCGCGCGAGCCGACGGCCTGGTCGTGTTCTGCTTCGGGCCGCTTCCCGGCGAACGCGCGCGAGTGCGCGTCCGAACGAGGAAGGCGTCGTACGCCGTCGCCGAAATGCTTGCGTTGCTTCGCACAGCGGCCGAGCGTACGGAGCCGTTCTGTCCGGTCTTCGGCGAGTGCGGCGGGTGTCAGGTGCAGCATCTCGCATACGACGCGCAACTGCGCTGGAAGCGCGAGGTCGTTTGCAGCACGTTGCAGCGCATCGGTGGGCTCGCCGACGTCGAGGTTGCCGAGACGATCGGCGCGCAGCGGCAGCGTTCGTATCGCAACAAGATGGCGCTCGTCGTCGACCGGCGCGCGAACGGGCCGGTCGTCGGATTCTATCGGGCGCGTTCGCACGAGGTCGTTGCCATCGACGCATGTCCCGTCGTCGAGCCCGCGCTCGACGCTCAGATCGGCGCGCTCGCCGGCGCCGCCGAGGGCAGCGCGCTGCGAACGCTTCTCGACGAGTCGCGTCACGCGGTCGCGCGGGCGGCGCGGGGCGAGTGCGTCGTCGCCGCGACGACACAGGGGTATTCCGGAACGCTCGCCGCGGCGGCGGAGCAGGTTATGCAGGAGCTTCCCAATGCGGTAGGGCTCGTGGACTCGTATGCGCCGAAGAGCGCGAACGCGGTCGCCGGCAGCCGCTTTGCGGTTCTCGCTGGCAGCGGCGAAGTAGAAGAAGAGATCGGCGGGATTCGCTATCGCGTCTCGCCCGCGTCGTTCTTTCAGGTGAACGTCGAGATCGTCGCGCGCATCTTCGAGACGCTCGCGCGAGAGTGCGGCGGCGCACAGCGGGCGGTCGACCTCTACTGCGGCATGGGAACGTTCACGCTATTCCTTTCGAAACTCGGCGCGCGGACGATCGGCGTCGAGGAGAACGTACCGGCGGTGCAGGAGGCGCGCGAGAACGCGCAGCGCAACGGGATGTCGGAGCAGGTCGCGTTCGCGGCTATGCGAGTCGAGCAATGGGTTTCGTCGGAGTTTGGGCGCCGGGAGCTGCGGAGGGCGGATGTGGTCTTTTTGGATCCGCCGCGAAAGGGGAGCGACGAACGAACGCTGCGCGCGATCATCGCTGCGAAGGCGAAGCGGATACTCTATCTCTCCTGCGATCCCGCGACCCTCGCTCGCGATCTGCGGATTCTCGTGACCAACGGGTACGCGCTGCGCGGCGTGCAGCCGTTTGACATGTTTCCGCAGACGGGTCACGTGGAGGCGCTTGCGACGCTGCAGAGGGCGGAGTGATGACGGGCGTGCGCGCCTATGCTCGGGATGACACGGGTGATGGGAGCGGGATTTGGGGTGCGTCGCGGGTAACGCACGGCGTCGATGGGCGATGAAATCGACGTTCGGTACGTCGCTCGGCTGGCGCGCATTGCGTTGACCGACGACGAGGTCGAGCGCTTCGGCACGCAACTGCGTGCGCTGCTGGAGCACGTCGCCGTTCTCAACAAACTTGACGTTGCCGACATTGCGGCGACGGCGCAGGTCGTCGAGTCGCGTAACGTCGTGCGCGACGATGCGCCGATGGCGAGTCTGGCGAGCGAGACGCTCCTGGAGCAAGCGCCTCGCAGTCAGGGAGCTTTCGTGCGCGTTCCGCGAATACTCACGCAGTGAGCGAGATCGTGCGGCGTTCGGCCGCAGAGATCGCGGCGGACGTGCGGGCACGGCGGCTATCGGCCGCTGAAGTAACGCGGGCGGCGCTCGAGCGCGTTGCGTCGTGTGACGAGCGCATCGGCGCCTTTCTGCGCGTCGAGAGCGATCTCGCGCGTGCGATTGCGGCGCGCGTCGACGAACGCGTCGCAGCCGGCGAGATGCTACCGCTTGCAGGCGTACCGCTCGCGGTGAAGGACAACATGTGCCTGACGGGGACGCGCACGACGTGCGCGAGTCGGATCCTCGAGAACTGGACGGCGCCGTACACGGCGACGGCGGTGCGGCGCATGCTCGACGCGGGCTGCGTTCCCATCGGCAAGACGAATCTCGACGAGTTCGCGATGGGAAGTTCGTGCGAGAACTCGGCGCTTGGGGACACGCGCAACCCGTACGATCTGCAGCGCGTTCCGGGCGGATCGAGCGGAGGTTCGGCCGCCGCGGTGGCGGCGTGCGAGAGCGCGATTGGCATGGGGAGCGATACCGGCGGATCGATTCGAGAACCGGGCGCGTTCTGCAATCTCGTCGGCTTCAAGCCGACGTACGGCCGCGTGTCGCGCTACGGGCTCGTCGCGTTTGCGTCGAGCCTCGATCAGATCGGGCCCCTGACGCGAACGGTGAGAGATGCCGCGCTTGGGTACGACGCGATGGCGGGCAAAGATCCGCTGGACGCGACGTCGCTGGCGCGCGAGGTCGAGCCTACCGCAACGGCGCTGCGTGAGGATTTGCGCGGGTTGCGGGTCGGCATCGTGCGAGAGTTTCCTCTTGCGCCGCTTGGAGATGCGATGCGGTCGGTCTACGAGCAGGCATATCGCGATCTCGAGCGCCTCGGTGCGGCGCTCGTCGACGTGTCGCTGCCGACGGCAGAGTACGGGCTTGCGACGTACTATCTCATCGCGCCGGCGGAGTGCTCGGCGAATCTCGCGCGCTTCGACGGGATTCGTTACGGTTTGCGCGTCGAGGCGGAGGACGTCGGCACGACGTACGAGCGCACGCGCGCGGCCGGATTCGGCCCGGAGGTGAAGCGCCGCATCCTTATCGGAACCTATGCGCTCTCGAGCGGATACTACGACGCGTACTACGTGCGGGCGCAGAAGGCACGAACGCTCGTCGCCGCGGATTTTGCGAAGGCGTTTGCTTCGTGCGATCTCATCGCGTGCCCGGCGACGAGCTGTCCCGCCTTCGAGCGCGGCGGCAAGAGCGATCCGTATAGCATGTATCTCATGGATTACTACACGATTCCCATGTCGCTCGCGGGTATTCCGGCGCTCTCCGTGCCGGGCGGTTGGATAACGGAGGGCGGATCGCATCTTCCCGTCGGCCTGCAGTTGACGGCACCGCACTTTGCCGAGGCGCTGCTTTTGGGTGCGGCGCACGCGTACGAACGCGCAACGCAGCACGCGGCGCAGGGAGCGTTGGTGGCATGAGCGCCGCGTACGAAGCGGTCATCGGCATCGAGTGCCACGTCGAACTGCGCACCCGCACGAAGATGTTCTGCGGATGCGAGAACGTCTTCGGCGCCGAGCCGAATAGCCGGTGCTGCCCCGTGTGCTTTGCGTTGCCGGGTGCGTTGCCCGTTCCGAATCGCGATGCGATCGAGTACATGCTGCGTGCTGGCGCGGCGTTCGGCGCGCAGATCCCTTCATTTTCGAAGTTCGACCGCAAGAACTACTTCTATCCCGATATGCCGAAGAACTATCAGATCTCGCAGTACGACATGCCGCTGGTGAGCGGGGGCGAGGTGCGCTACTGGATGGATGACGGCACGATGAGGTCGTGCGCGCTCGTTCGCGTTCATCTGGAAGAGGATACGGGAAAGTCGACGCACGCAGGTTCTGGGGACGGGCGCATCGCGGGAAGTGCGTACTCGCTCGTCGATTTCAACCGCGCCGGCGTTCCGCTCATGGAGTGCGTCTCGGAGCCGGAACTGCACAGCGCTGCGGAGGCGGTTGCGTTTCTCACGACGCTGCGGCGCACGCTCATGGCGCTGGGCGTGAGCGACGTGAAGATGGAGGAAGGGTCGCTGCGCTGCGATGCCAACGTTTCGATTCGACTCGTCGGCGCGACGGAACTGGGCACGAAGACCGAGATCAAAAACATGAACTCGTTTCGGTCGGTGCATCGGGCGATCGAGAGCGAGATCGAACGTCAGACGACCGTTCTCGAGGGAGGCGGACGCGTCGTGCAGGAGACGCGCGGATGGGACGAGGCGCGCGGCGTGACGCATTCCATGCGCAGCAAAGAAGAGGCGCACGATTATCGCTACTTTCCCGATCCCGACCTCGTGCCGCTCGAAGTCTCGCAAGAACGCGTTGCCGAGATCGTCGCCGGTTTGCCCGAGTTGCCGTGGCAGCGGTTCGAACGATATGCGGCGGCCGGCGTTGGCGCGAAGCAGGCGACGCAGCTCATCGACACTCCGGCGCTTGCGGAATACTTTGATGCCGTCGTGCGCGCGGGTGCGCCCGAGCAGCAGAGCGCGAACGTCGTGCTCGGCGACCTTTCGCGCCTGGCGAATGAAAGCGGGGCGAGCGTCGCCGGCTGCGCGGTGGCCCCTGCGGATCTCGCGGCTTTGATCGCACTCGTGGGCGAGGGAACGATTACGTCGAAGACGGGCAAGGATCTTATCGAGAGAATGTGGCGAGGAGAGGGGTCGCCGCGCGCGATCGTCGAGCGCGAAGGACTCGCGCAAACGCAAGACGCCGGCGAGATCGAGCGGCTTGTCGAGGAGAGCGTTGCGGCGAACGCGGAGGCCGTGGAAAGCTACCGTGCCGGGAAGAGCAACGCGATGGGGTATCTCGTCGGTCAAGTGATGAAGGCGTCGCGCGGCAAAGCGAATCCGCAGATCGTGTCGGAGCTTCTGCGCAAGCGACTCGACGGCGGTTAGGTGGTTCGGCTCCGCGCACTATGACGACTCGTGGGGCCGTCGCTGACGGGCGGACGCTCGATGTGCTCGAGTTTGCGCGCGTTCGCGAGCGCGTCGCTGCCAACACGAGCACGGAGCGGGGGCGCGCGTACGCATCACACCTTCAGCCGTTAGACGACTTTAGCGTCATCCGCGTCGAGCAGGCGAGGACGTCGGCGATGCGAGCGCTTCTCAGCGACGGCATACACGTCGGGCGCGCGGTCGAGACGAAGCCGCTCACGGACGCGGCGCGCGCGGGCCGCGTCATGGCAACGGGCGAACTGCGCGCCCTCGGCGATGCGATTGCCTCCGCGGGTGCGGCGCACCGTGCGGTGCGCGAGTCGGAGCCGCTGCGGGACGTTATTGCGGGCTACGTTTCTCTCGAGCGGCTGCGGGGTGCGATCTCGGAGGCGATCGACGAGCGAGACGCCGTGCTGGACGGGGCCTCGCCAGCGCTTGCAAGCATTCGAAGGAACGTACGGCGAGCGCAGGACGAGAGCCGCGAGCGCGTCACGGGCATTGCGCGATTGCGCAGGTACGCGTCCATCATTCAAGAGAGCGTCGTCACGATTCGCGAAGGCAGATTCGTCGTTCCGGTCAAGGCGGAGTTCGTCGCGGGGTTTCCCGGGATCGTGCACGATGCGAGCGCGAGCGGGCAGACGCTCTTCGTCGAGCCGCTTGCGGCGGTGGAGTCGAACAATCGCGTTCGCACCCTGCGCATCGAAGAGGAGCGCGAGGTCGAGCGGATCCTTCGCGTGCTTTCGTCGGAGGCCGGCGCGAATGCGGATGCGATCGAAGCCGACGTCGAGATGCTCGCCGTCCTCGATCTTCTCCTCGCAAAGGCAACCCTCGGCGCGGGCATGGATGGGATAGAGCCGGAGCTGGACGAGCGTGCGATGCTTGCGATCGACAACGGGCGGCATCCCCTGCTCGGAGAGCGCGCGGTCGCGCAGACGATCGCGCTCGACGAGAACCTTCGCTGTATCGTCGTGAGCGGGCCGAACATGGGCGGTAAAACGGTGACGCTCAAGATGGTCGGGCTCTGCGTCGCGATGGCGTATGCGGGCTTGCAGGTGCCGGCCTCCGCGGGGACGCGCATCGGGCGTTTTGAGGAGATCGTCGCCGCGATCGGCGACGACCAGTCGATTGCGGAGAACGCGTCGACCTTCTCGGCGCATCTCGATCGCATGCGCGAAATCCTCGAAGGCGCGGGAGATCGGACGCTCTACCTCGTCGACGAGATCGGCGGCGGCACGGAGCCCTCTGCGGGTGCGGCGCTGGCGATCGCGATGCTCGAACGTCTTATCGCCGTGGGTGCGCGCGGCATCGTGACCACGCATGCGACGGAACTGAAACTCTTCGCGCACGGGCGAGAGTACGCGCGTAACGCAAGCGTTCGCTTCGATCCGCAGACCTTTACGCCGACGTACGACCTCGACGTCGGCTCGCCCGGTCAGTCGCTCGCATTCGCACTCGCGCGGGCGCGCGGCGTCGACGCGCAGACACTCGCCGCTGCGGAGCGCCATCTCGCGGCTGAAGAACGCGAGTATGAAAAGGCGCTGGAGGAACTGGCGGTGCGCGAAACCGAGTTACGGCGGGAGCGAGAGTCACTCGCGCAAGAGCGCCACGCGCAGGCGAGCGCGCGGGCCCGTCTGGAGAAGCGCGAGGAGACGCTGCGGGCCGAGCACGAGCAGTTTGCGCTACGCGCCCAGGAGCGTCTGTCGCGGGCGTTGCGCGAGTTCGTCGCGGAGCTCGCGCGAAGTGCGCCGGCACCGTCGAAGCGTGTGCGCCCGACGGCGGCGCAGAGCGCGGCATTGCAGAAGACCCTCGACGAGATGCATCGAGAGTTGGGGCTGCGCGAGGGAGCGGCGTATGGGGGAAGCTTGAAACTCGGCGCGCCTGGAGAGCCTGCCAGGGCCGGCGATTCGCATTCGTCGCAGAGCGGGGCGCGTATCGAAGCGACGAGCGGTGCGCGCGTGGAGTTGGACGTTCGCGGTCATCGGTACGTGGACGCCGAGCCGATCGTCGATCGCTGGCTCGACGACGCGATGCTTGCAGGAAGTTCGCCGCTGAGGCTGATCCACGGCAAGGGCACCGGGGCGCTCGGGCGCGGCCTTCAAGAGTTTCTGCGCACCCATCCGGCCGTCGCGCGTGTGCGTTACGGAACGGAGGAGGAGGGTTCGCACGGCGTGACAATCATCGATCTCAAAGACTGATGAAACGACCGACGCATTTTGCCGACGCGGAGTATCTCCTCGACGGGTTCGCGCACGTGGAGACGGAGGCGGAGTTTCGGCAGCGGCTCGCGCTTGGGCGGCCGCTCAACGTGAAGCTCGGCATCGATCCGACGAGCCCGGACCTGCATCTCGGGTTCATGGTCGTGCTCGAGGCGCTCCAGCGGTTCGCGCAGAGCGGTCACGACGTGACGCTCATCATCGGAGATTTTACCGCACGCATCGGCGACCCGAGCGGGAAGAAGGTGACGCGTCCGCAGCTGACGAGCGACGAGATCGAAGCGAACATGCAGACGTATCGCGATCAGGCGTCGCGCGTGCTCGATCTCGAGCGGATTGCGATTCGCTATAACTCCGAGTGGCTCGACGCGCTCGGCGCGGCCGGTCTCATCACGCTGGCGGGAAAGACGACGGTCGCGCAGATGCTCGAGCGCAACGATTTCCACGAGCGCTACGAAGGCGGCGACCCGATCTCGCTGCACGAGCTGCTCTATCCGATTGCGATGGCGTACGACTCCGTGATGGTGAAGGCGGACGTCGAACTCGGCGGCGTCGATCAACTCTTCAACCTTCTCATGGGCCGGCATTATCAGCGCGAGCTGGGGCAGGCGCCGCAGATATGCGCGATGGTTCCGCTGCTCGTCGGCCTCGACGGCGTGCAGAAGATGAGCAAGTCGCTCGGCAACTACGTCGGCGTGACCGAAGCGCCGGAAGTGCAGTTCGGGAAACTCATGTCGGCTCCCGACGCACTCATCGCGGAGTACGCGCGATACGCGGCATTTCGGGCGAGGGAGGATGTGGAGCGTTTACGCGCAGCGCTCGAATCGGGGCGCGGCAACGCGATGGAGGAGAAGAAGCGCGTCGCCGTGCAGGTGGTGCAGCGATATCACGGAGCGGAGGCGGCGCATCGGGCGCGGGAGTACTTCGAGCGCACGATTCAGCGCAAAGAGTTGCCGAGGAAAGAGGATCTGGAAGTCGTCACGACGGCGACGCGATCGGTGAGCGCGCTGCTCGTGGAACTTGGGATGGCCAAGAGCAAGCGCGAGGGCGAACGCGACATTGCAAGCGGCAGCGTACGAGTGGACGACGTCGTCGTGCGTGAGAAGAACGCGGCGGTTGCGAAGGACGGTTTCGTGCTCTCGAAGGGTTCGAAGCAGCATCGCTTGGTGAAGAGGCCGTAGTCTAAGGAAGATCGGGTTAACTCGCTGCGCCGCACGCCGTGGCTCTTCGGGTTTGCGCCCTAGAGTGCCCACCTGCGTCGTCGTCCGCGCGGTTATAGACCGCCGTTGGCATGCGCCCTCGCTGCTCCCCGGCGTCCAAACCTTCGGGGCCTGAAGCGATCGGTACGTGCAGCTCGAAGGGCGGGGAGACCTGCACGGGGGATCGAGCAGTTCTTTCCGAACGCGGTTGTTGAACGACTTGCAAAAAGCGTTATCTGACGGGCGCCCTGGCCGCGAGAAGTCGAGTTTCACGCGGTTCCAATACGGTTAAGAGCCGGATCCGGCTCGTCCGTGTGAGTCTCGCTGCCGAGCTCGCGCGCTTCTTGATGCGCTACGTTCGCTCGAAGAGCTTACGATCATCTGCAGGATAGACCATGGCGCGCTCGCCGCGCTTCAGGGTTCGAGCGACGTCGATACGATCGCGCTTCGCATGGCCTTACGTCGGACTGAGCGCGCTGCGTCGCGGCGCAGTCGAAGGGCTCGGATGACACGGCCTGTTCCTTCACCATGACACGCTGGCGCCGCTACGATCGGGATGACATGGCTGAGTTGCGGGCGGTTTCGAGGTCGTCTGCGGTGTTGACGTTCGCAAAGCGTTCGCTCGGCATCGGTACGAAGCGCGCGTGCAGGCGTTCGACGACGCGATGGACGGCCGCGTCGCCGCGCTCGAGCGCGTTCCGGCCTTCGTGCAGTAGTGCGCGCCGATCGTACCAGCCGACGAGCGGCTCGATGCGACCGTCGTGAGACGCGAGCACTGCGTCGTCGCCCTCGCGTCGCGCCGCACGTAGTTCGATCATGAGCGCGGCGTCGACGAAGGGGAGATCGGCCGCGAGGAACGCGAGCCAGTCGCACTCCAAGAGTTCGCACGCGGCGAGCATACCCCCGAGGGGGCCACGCTCTTCGTAACGATCGAAGACGAACCGGCAGTCGAGCCTGCGCGCGATCTTCGTCGGGAGCGGATGTGCGAGCGAGACGACGATATCGAAGTCACGCGAAAGCGTGCGAACCGCGCGGACCAGCAGCGGCTCGCCGTTGAAGTCGAGCTCGAGTTTGCGGGGCAGCCTGCGTGTTTGCCCGCCCGCGAGGAGGACGAGCGTGTCGCGTGCGTTCACGCCGTGATGCGGTGCTCGCCCGCGTAGACGTTGAAGCGCGATCCGCGCAAGAATCCGACGAGCGTAACGCCGAAGTCTTGAGCCATCGCAACGGCGAGACTGCTCGGCGCCGAGACGGAGCAGAGCACCGGTGCTCGAAGCGAGATCGTCTTCTGCACGAGCTCGTAGCTCGCGCGTCCGCTGACGAGAAGGATGCCTTCTTCGGCGGCGAAGCGGCGCTCGAGAGAGAGAGAGCCGGCGAGTTTGTCGAGCGCGTTATGCCTTCCGATGTCCTCGCGCGCGAGTTGCAGCGTTCCGTGCCGGTCGAAGAGCGCGGCCGCGTGGAGGCCGCCGGTCGAATCGAAGACGCGCTGGTGTTCGCGCAGCCTGTCGGGGAGGCCGGCGAGAACGTTCGCCGTTACTTCGAGTGAGGTCGTGACGGGGACGATGCCGCGCTCGCGCAGCGCGTCGATCGTGGCGCGACCGCAGACGCCGCACGCGCTCGTCATGGTGAAGTGACGCTCGAGCGCTGCGAGGTCGCGCCGGGCAGGGCGCGAGAGTTCGACCGTGACGATGTTATAATCTTGTGCGGCATCGTTGCGTGCGTCGGTGCAATAGGCGATCGTGCGCACGTCGTCGGCTTGCGCGATCAAGCCTTCGGAGAACAGAAATCCGGCGGCGAGCTCGAAATCGTGACCGGGCGTGCGCATCGTCGTCGCGACGCTGCGCGTGGAGCGGCCGTCGTCGATTCGAATCTCGAGCGGCTCCTCGCCCGCGACGAAATCCTCGCGAACGCGGCGCGTTCCGCTCTCGAACGTGACGACGCGGGCAACGTCGACGGGAGGCGCGCGTTCGAGCGACGGTTTCATGAGGAGACCTTCGCACGTGAGGGCGCGAATACTGCCGGCGATGAAGGACGAGGGGAGAGCAGCCGACCCCGTAGCGGCGGAGAATCCGCAGGCGATTGCCGGCACGCGGGTCGCAAAGGCGGAAACGACCGCTGCGGGGATTCCCGCGATTCTGCAGACGGTGCGATTTAGCGTGCGTGAGATGGGCGCCGTGCGAGCGGCCCGGACGCTGAGGCGTCTCAATCAGCGCGACGGGTTCGATTGTCAGAGTTGCGCGTGGGGGAATCCCGATCGGCCCAAGGTCTTCGAGTTCTGCGAAAACGGCGCCAAGGCCGTTGCGGACGAAGCCACGCGCAGACGCGTGAGCGCGGAGTTCTTTGCGGAGCATAGCGTCGCGCAGTTGTCGCAAGAGTCCGACTATTGGCTGAACGCGCAAGGCCGCCTGAGTGAGCCGATGATCCTGCGCCGAGGCGGTACGCACTACGAGCCGCTGACGTGGGAGGATGCTTTTGCGCTCATCGTGGAGGAGTTGCGAGCGCTGGACTCGCCGGATCGCGCGGTCTTCTATACGTCTGGGAAGACGACGAACGAACCCGCCTTTCTATTTCAACTGCTCGCGCGGCAGTTCGGAACGAACAATCTGCCGGATTGTTCGAACATGTGCCACGAGTCTTCGGGGAGCGCGCTGACGCGGACGATCGGCACCGGCAAGGGAACGGTGACGATCGACGATTTTGAGGCGTGCGATCTCATCCTGATCTTCGGCAGCAATCCCGGGACGAATCATCCGCGCATGCTCACGTCGCTGGCTGCGGCGAAGCGACGCGGCGCGAAGGTCGTCGCCGTCAATCCGCTGCCGGAGACGGGGCTGATGCGTGTCGTCGACCCGAATCCGCAAGATTACACGAGCCCGCTAGGGCTTCCCATCGCGCTGGCGATCGGCGGCACCGCGCTTGCGGATCTCTTTCTGCCCGTTCGCATCAACGGCGACGTCGCGGTCATAAAGGGCATCGCGAAGTACATGCTCGAGGAGGACGAGGCGGGCCGCAGCAGCGGAATCGCGCGCGCGTTCATCGCGCAGCACACGTCGGGCTTCGAGGCGTTTGCCGCGGATCTCAAAACGACGCCGTGGACGGAGATTCTCCAAGGCTGCGGTCTCTCAAAAGCCGAGGTCGAAGCGGCGGCGCGGATGTGCATCGCTTCGAAGGCGACGATCTGCGTCTGGGCGATGGGATTGACGCAGCAGAAGAACGGCGTCGACAACGTCGCGCAGATCGTCAACCTGCTCTTGCTCGGCGGGCACATGGGGCGGCCCGGCGCGGGAGCGTGCTGCGTACGCGGTCATTCGAACGTGCAGGGCTGTCGTACGATGGGCGTCTGGGAGACGCCGACGAATGCGGTTTTGGAGGCGCTGCAACGCGAGTTCGGCTTTACGCCGCCTTCGAAACCCGGTCTCGACGTGGTGGAATCCATCCGCGCGATGCACGCCGGTGAGGTCGACGTCTTTTTGGGGATCAGCGGCAACTTGCTCACGAACGCACCGGACACGATGTATACCGCGGAGGCGATGCGTCGCTGCCGTCTGACGGTCTACGCGTCGACGAAACTCAATCGCGCGCACCTCGTCACCGGCGAGCAAGCCCTGATATTGCCGGTCATCGGGCGCGCCGAGCGCGACGTTCGCGACGGGAGAGCGCAGTTCACGACCGTCGAGGATTCGATGGGCCAGATCGGGATGTCGCGCGGGGCCCTAACGCCGGCCTCGGCGTCGCTGCGCAGCGATGTCGAGATCGTTGCGACGATCGGGCGCCTGATGTTCGGCGAGTCACCCGTGCCGTGGAGCGCGTACGCTCGCGACTACGACGCGATTCGCGACACGATCGCGCGCGTCGTGCCGGGCTTCGCCGATTTCAACCGGCGAGTTCGCGCGGAGAAGGCGTTCTATCTTCCAAACGGCGCGCGCGAAAGACGCTTTAATACGGTTGAAGGACGAGCGATCTTTAGCGTGACGCCGATTCCGAAGCACGAGTTGCGCGACGGAGAGTATCTCATGATGACGATCCGCTCGCACGACCAGTTCAACTCGACGATTTACGGCCTCGACGATCGCTATCGCGGCGTCTACGGTGGGCGGCGGGTCGTCTTCATGAATCCCGAGGACGTCGAGGCTGCAGGCCTGGCGGCGGGCGACTGCGTCGACCTTCAGAGCCGCTTCGAGGGCGAGACGAGGGTTGCCGAGAGATTCGTAGTCGTGCCTTATACCATTCCGCGGCGCTGTACGGCAACGTATTATCCGGAGACGAACGTGCTCGTGCCGATCGGCAGCGTGTCGGACGTGAGCAATCAGCCGACGAGCAAGTGCGTGGTGATTTCGCTTACGCCGTCATCGCTGCCGCAAGAACCGGGGGTTCGCGTCGCCGCAGGCGCGATCGCGCATAACCTGCGGCGCAGAGTACCCGTCGTGTAACGGCGTATTCACGCGATGCGTGTGCATAGAGCCGGTCCCTCGACGTCGGTCGCTCTCCCTACGCTCGGGATGACACAGGGACGCGACGCTTGGGATTGACGTAATGCGGCGAGCCGAAGGCGAACATCCTTCGAGCTGAATCCAAGGACTACCTGAATATAGCAGCCGTCAGCGCGAATCCGCCCGCAGTCGCGCTGGTGGGTACCGGTCATTGGGCTCTCAACGTTTCTTCGCCACCGGCCTTTGGAGCGGGCGCCTCCGTCCCGTTGCGCGTGCGATAGATATAGAAAAGGATCCCGAGTCCGACGATAGCAAGGCCGATACTGGAGTTGAGCGGCGCACTGACAAAGGTCTGCACGAGTATCCATGAAGCGATGGTAACGAAGAGCATGGGAACGACCGGATACAGCCAGGCGCGGTAAGGCCGCTGCACGTCAGGCTCTCGCCGGCGCAACACAAACAGAGCGCCGACCGCGCCAACGTTGAATAGCCAGACGTTGAAGATGAAGTAGTTGCTCAACGTATCGAACGTTCCGAGCGCGGCTAGAAAGACAGCGATCGCGCCATTTGCGAGGACGGCGCGCACCGGAACGCCCTGTTGCGATGTCGTTCCGATTGCCGGAAAGAGCACGCCGTCACGCGTTAGCGCATATGCGATCCTCGAATCGGTCAGAAGCGTCGTGTGGAGTGCGGCGATCGTCGACACGAAGAGGATCGCGGCTGCGATCGCCTCCCCCGACCCACCGAAAATGCGATTCACGAGAGCCACTGCTACGGACGATCCGGGCGCAAGGCTTGCGATCTGCGCGGGCGAGAGAGCGAAGAAGTACGCGACGTTGATGGTGAGGTAGCACACGATCACGACGAGCGTGCTGCCGCAGAGCGCGAGCGGGATGATGCGCCCGGGGTTCCTGATCTCTCCGCCAATGGATGTGATGATCGCCCATCCCTGATACGCGTAGAGCGCGGCGATGAATGCCGCAGCCAGCGCAGCGGGGCCGTGATGCGTAACGATGCGTATGCCGGTGCACGCGCCGCTTGCACTGCTTTGGGCGTAGTGCGCCCACGTTCCATGAGCGAACGCGAATGCACCGACTGAGAGCGCCGCGATCACGGCGACTTTCGCGACGGTCAAAACCGTTGCGATGCCGCCGTTGACGCCGATCGGGAAAAGGTTGACGAACACGCATACCGCGATCAGTGATACCGAGGTCAACTGCAGGCCCGTCATCGTTACGTGTAAGCCGAAGAGTGTTACGGTGTTGCTGAAGTCGAGTTCGCCGTGCGTGAGCATATTGAAGAAAATGGCAGCGCCGGCGGCGAGCGCTGCGGTTGCGGCCGGCCCCGTGACCCAAAAGCTCATCCATCCGAACGCAAACGCTGGCATCGCGCCATAGGCTCGGCGTAAAAAGACGTACATTCCGCCGGAGCGGGGCATCATGGCGCCGAGTTCGCCGAGGCTCAGCGCGCCGCACAGCGAGAGGAGTCCTGCTAAGAGCCAAACGGCGACAACGGGCAAGGCGCCGCCGAGCTCGCACGTCATCACCCGCGTCTTGAGGAAGACTCCCTGCCCGATGACATTGCAGATGAGGATTGAGGCGCTCGCCGTGAGGCCGAGCGATCGAACCACCGATGCACGATCCGCGGGCATTCTTCTGAAGTGTAGCGGCCCAATGGAGGCGGCGCATCCCGGAGCGGTAGCGGCGGCCGCCGGGTAAGGCCGTGCTGTAACGACGTTAAAGCGTTACGGACCGCTGGTGCCGAACCCAATCTCAATGGAGAGCCGGTTCGTGCGCCGCAGGCGCGTCGCTCGTGCCTACGGCCGTTGCACGGTGTGTCTTCGGAGGCCGGCGCTGGAATCGTTCACGGTGTGCCTCGCGTGCAACGAGAGCGCGAAAGTTCGTGTGCGACTCCTGCGTCAACGGCGGGCCACCGAAAAGCCGCAGCGCGCCATAGTTCTGCAACTGGAGTCAGCCGGAGATATTGCGGCAGCGCATTACTTCTACCCGGAGGCTTTGGTTCGGTATCAGGAGGCGCTGCGGTCGACGGCGCTGTGGCCGGAAGGCGAGCGCCGGGTGGCTGAGAAGTACGCCGCCGCGCTCTTCCACTCGAATGCGCCGGAGAAAGCGCGCGAGTGGTTCGAGCGGGCGCTGCAGTCGCATCGTGCAGCCGGCGTCGGCGCTCGGAACGCCGAAGCCGCGGGCACGCTGTTGCTCCGTCTTTCCCGGCAATATTGGCTCGATGCCGAGACCCTTTCCGCCTTGCCGCTGCTTGATGAAGCGATCCGGCTGGCACGCATTTCTCGTAGCGAAGCTTTTGGAGCGCGAGCGAATCTCGCGATGGCGCACTACTTGATCCTTCTGGGGCGCCACAGGTCCGCCGTGCCGTTCTTCGAAGCGGCGGGTTCCGTCGGCGAATCGGACCCGCCTGAGGTGCGCGCGGTCAGTCTCGACCAGCGCGCGATTCTCCATGCCGCGACCGGCGAGCGCGAACGCGCGTATAACAACTTTGAAGCGGCTGCCGAAACTTCGAAGCAGCTTCCCGGCGGCTACTGGATTACGTCCGTGTGGGACGATTTCGGTATCTGGGCGCTGGCGCTCGGGGACATGGCGACCGCACAGCTCTGCCGCGAGCGTGCTCTCTTCGTTGCTCGCGAGCGTCATATCGGATGGCGAATTCCTTACCTATCGCTTCGGTACGCGGATTTACTCCTCGAGCTCGAGGAGTACGAGCGCTCGCGCGACCTCGTGCTGGACGCGCTGACATACGATTGCGCGACGCCGTGTATCAAGATTCTCATGACCTCCGTCGGGATTCGCCTTGCTTCGGCGCTCGACGATGGCGGACTCCTTCGCCGGTGTGTCGATGAACGCGCGCTCGACTATGCCTTTGAGTCGGGCGAGCCGGCGCGCATCGGCCCGCTCGTCTCCGCGATGGTGCGTCATCACGTCGCTCGCGGCGAAGTGAAGAAGGCGACGGGTTTGCTCGAACACGGTCTCTCGGCGCTGTTGAGTGCGGATCATGCCTGGGATATTCTTGTCGACGCGGCGTCTATTGGCAGTAGCGCGGCGCAGCGCACGGCGAGGAACCTGCTGAAGGCACGGGCAGTTCTTCCATGCGGCGACGTCGCCGCGGCCTATTTGGACGTGTTCGACGCAATCCTCGCCCGCCAACGTGACGAAATGTCGAAACAGCAGATGCTTGTGAAGCGCGCGGCGAGAACGTTCCATCGGATCGGGTTTGTGGCCCAAGAACGGTTCGCGCTCTCGTTTGCCGTCTCCAATCGCATCGCCGGTCGTGCGGAGGGCACCGGCGCGCGATCGTTCCGCACGATGCTCGGAGATCCATCGGCGCTTACGAAGCGGGAGGCCGAGGTTGCCGATCTCGCGCTCAGGGGCTTCACGAATCGCGCGATTGCCCGAGAGCTCTCGATCAGCGAGCACACCGTCGAATCGCACATGACCTCGATCATGAATCGGTTGGGGATCCGCTCCAGGCACCAGCTTAGCAACATGATGCTGGATTCCGGGAAGGCAGGGCTTTCGTAGTACGCTAGAATACGCTCGTGCGGCCTACGATCGGCGTCACGTCTCCCGTATGTCATCCTGCCGCCGGCGATCAGATAGGGTCTGAAGTCCAACGCCATTTTCGGCTGCTGGAGTCTCTGGGCGCCGACGTCGTCGTAATCGCAAAGGGCGAGGCCGCTGCCCAAGCTCTTGAGAGGCCCGGCCCGAGCGGCATTCTTTTTAGCGGGGGCGGCGACGTTGCGGCGTCGCTCTACGGCGGAAGCGAAGACCTGAGCTGGGACCGCGTCGATACGGAGCGCGATGCCGGCGAGGTAGCACTCTTTCATCGCGCCTTTGCCAAGAAGATCCCGATGCTGTGCGTCTGTCGCGGAATGCAACTCGCGAACGTTGTGCTGGGCGGGACGCTCATCGAGGACCTTCAGAGTGAGTTAGGTACGCAGTACCGGGTGAGTCATCACCAAATGCGCGAGCTCGAGCGTCCGCCGCGCGAACGCATCCACGAGGTGAGCATCGAGCCGGACTCCGGCCTCGCCGAGGTGCTTGGCGCGAGCAGCGTGTGGACGAACTCGTTGCACCACCAGGCGATTCGCACGCTCGCGCCACCGCTGCGCGCTGTTGGCCGAGCTGAAGATGGCGTGATCGAGGCTATAGAGCTTCGCGTGCCCGATTTTTTCTTCTTCGGCGTTCAGTGGCATCCGGAACATCTGCCCGCTGACGACTCGTCCGTTCGTCTGTACACGGCTCTCCTGGAAGCCGCGACGGCGACAATCCCGGAATCCAGGATGCGTGATGATTAGCTGAGGCTTAAGATTCCACAATGGAGCCGTATGCAATCGACTGGTGTGATTGCTCTTACCAGAAAAAGGAGCCCGTTCATGCGTTTTTCGGCGCGAATTGCATCTCTGATGGCTACGCTGACCACACTGTGGCTTTTTGCTAGCACACAAGCCTTAGCGCAAATTGCCCCAGGCGTGACGCAATCGGCCGCGCACACGGCAAACATCACCGGCACCGTTCGGTCGAGTTCGGGGGCACCGGTCGCCGGCGCGGAAGTCAAGCTCACTGGCCCGTCGGTACGCGCGACGGACACCAACGCTGATGGCACCTTCGCTTTTCGCGGCGTGCCCTGGGGCGTGTATGAGATCACCGTGACGTCGGCACTCGGGACGCCGTCGAGTGCCAGCATCAGCCTCAACGAGGACATAAAGGTTGCGATCGACTACCAGGCGCCTGCGAACCTCAGGACGATCGCGCACGTTTCAACGTCCAGCGCAGGTGCACACATCAACGTTACGCCGTCGAGCGTACAATCCGTTAGCCCGAGTCAATACGCTTTTGAGGGAAATGCCACGTGGACGCAGTTGTTCGCTCAAATCCCTGGTGTGGCCGTATCGGGTCTCACGGAAGGCGGCTACAATAGCTCGACGGCGATCGCGGGATCGCCGCAGGCGCCCGTCGTGCTCTCGCTTAACGGCGCGCTACCCTATGAGACGGCGACGCTGCTTGACGGAATGCCACTCCAGGGCACTTCCGCGGGGGTCCCTTCCTCCGTTTCGGCAGTCGGTGCGGGAGCCAACTTGAGCACGCTTCCGCTCGTGGCATTCGATTCGGCCGATATTGTCCGAGGACCGGGGGCCAATGCTCCAAGCATCGTCGATTCGATTGGCGGTAGCTTTGTGCTTCACGCACCCGGACCGGTCACGGCCGATCATTTCGAACTCTCCGCGAGCAACGATCCGTATGGCGGACTTATCTCAAACTTTGGCACCGGATTGCGCTTCGGAAATCTTTCAGTCAGTCTCTTCTATGGCGTTGACAATAGTCCGGGCCCCCTCGGAACCTCAAAAGTCATATCGGCGTATTCCGTGACGCCCACGACCATCGCGGGCCAACCGGTCTGGGGTTCCCTCACATCGTATCCGCCAAACGGCACTGGCTACGGTATCCCAAACTGCTTCTGTACGGAGACCGACAGCATGGTGTTTTGCTGTGTCCCGCAGTCGACGGCTTGGAGTTCGCATAGCGGCGCCGTCGCGATCTCATACCAGGTCGCTCGCTCGATCAGGGCCGAGGTGTTCTATGCCGGTAACGCCTCCATGCAGAACAGTCAGAGCGGTTATAGCAACGTCACGTTTGATCCAAGCGGCGCTGCGCCTCCGTATAATGGGAGCATTGCCGCGAGCCCGGGCGGTCAGCCAACCTATCGGTTTCTAGACATTTCCGGGATGCCGGCCTGGAATCGGCAATCGGGGAGTCTGCTCGAGGAAAAGGTGACCGCGTACATCGGTGCCGGCGTACTGCAGCTTGCTGCGCTGCAAAATAGAACGTTCACGAACTTCGGTCAATTCTCGAGCCTTCCAAACGGCGAATACCAGCTGTGGGGGACGGCCAGTGTAGGGGCGGCGTTCCCTGGAACGCCGACTGCCTACAACGGAACCATGGAAGGCCTTACATTCCCGAGCGAGACGCTCACCGAGCGCTTCTCTTCAGGCAATCGTGACCTTATGGGAAGCTACTCGACGCAGGTGGGGTCGACATCGAGCGCTGGAGTTTCGTACACGAAGTCATCGTACGATAATCCGTTCGATCAGCAAATTCTCTTTGGAACGACCCCAATTTACACATCGGTACAGACGGCCGACGCATCCGAGACGACGAATGAAACGCGCGTGCACTTCGACGTCGAGCCGTCGGACCGGCTCGCCCTCAGCCTATCGTGGTACTTTACGCAGGCGAACTATCACGTCCCGTCGGTACAAGCGAACTCGTGGGACAACATCGGCTTTCGCTATAACGCGCCGCGACTTGGGATCGTCTGGCAACCCGATTCGAATATCGCGGTTCGTGCCGCCGTCGGCGGCGGGTACGCGCTCCCGCCGTTGTTTTACCTGAATGACTCCTACTTGACTTGCTTTGCGACGTGCTTCGAAAGCGTAGCAAACCAGAACTTGAAACCGGAAGGTTCCTTCGGCCTCGATGTCGGTGCCGACGCACGCCTGAGCGCGGACACCGTGTTCTCGCTCGACTTCTACCGAACGAATATGTACGGTTTGTTTTACCAAGAGAGCAGTGAGTCCACCTACCACGGTCTGCCACTGCAGATCACAGAATACGGCAACATCGCCGCGAGTCGAATGGACGGCATCAACCTCGTCGTCAATCACGCTCCTAACGTCGGGTACTATTGGCGCGCGACGCTGGGGCTGACGCGAGGGTACGTCACGAGCGTGCCCGCGGACTTCTACGACAATCCCGGTACATGCGTGCGCTGTGTCAATCAATCGATCGTACCGGGGCAGAACTTCAACAGCGCCGCTGGGTTTCTAGCGACCGTTCCGTACGCAAGTGCATCGGGCGAGCTCGGATACCGATGGTCTCACGGAGGGTACGCCGATCTGTCGTCGACATACTATGGCAACAACAACGTCTACTACGCACCGAGAGCCTTCTTCGAGACGAATGCTCGCGCAGGATATGACCTGACGAAGAATCTATCCCTCCTGCTCACCGTGTTCAACATCACGAACGTGGACGGCCAGAGCGTCGAAACGTGGTACCCGTCGTACGCAGTTCCCGTTATATCCGGTGCGCCGCCATACTACCCGGGCGCCGCCTTCGAGGTACCGATCGGGCCGCGCTCGGTGCTGCTAACGGTGGGCGTGCATTTCTAGGATGACCCATCGTGTTTTGACGGCTGCTCTTGGGCTCATGCTCCTCTGCGGCTTATCGCCTGGGCACATGCCGGCTAGGAGTGCGGCCGCACCGGCGCTTTCGCTGAACGACGCGTTTTTACGTCGGGTCCCGGGTCCGGAACTTGGGGACGCGAACAGCAAGGCATTTCACTTCTCGCCGTCGGGAAAAAGGCTCGTTTACGTTACGTGTCAACCAAGGCTCGTGTCGAACATAGCCAAGGCCAATCTCAATACGATCCAGAGCCTATTCGGCGGATGCCGCATTTACGTATTGGACCTCCGGTCGAAGACGTCGGTGCTCATCAGCCCGCGGGATACGGATGCCGGCGATCCTATTTGGTCGCCCGACGGAAGCGCGATCGCCTACTATGTGTATGATGGCCGCAACGTACACCTTTGGGTGTGGAACAGCCACACGCGCGAAACACGGGAGGCCTCCAATGCGGGGATCATCCCTATGGCATACTGGGATCCACCCGTTTGGTCCCCGAACGGGTGGCGGCTCTTTGCCATTACGCTCGCCTCTCCGCGCGTAAGCGACGTGAATCCGGCTGCCGGAGCCGTGCGAGCGGACGCGAACAGCGGCCATACGACGCTACAGCTCCTCCAATCGCCAACCGCATCGCAGGGCAGCGGCGGCAGCGGGCTCAGGTACGATATCGCCGCGATTGACGTTCGAACGCACGTGACTCACGTGCTCCTCGGCGATTTGCCGGCGGGCAACGGGGACGCCGAGTTGGATATTTCTCCGAACGGTGAAGAGATCGCGTACCTATTGCAGACCGGGGAATCCGGAAGTGGACCGGATCGAGGAGAAGCTTTCGACCTGTACCTCTACGATGTGGCAACCCATGGCCGTCGTCTCCTGGTACGGGACGTCCGAGATGGTGAAATCGTTCAGCAGGATCCGCGCTTGAGTTGGTCCCCCGACAGTAGGGAGATCGCATACATCTCAATCGTACACCCGATAACGCGCCCGACCACGACGTTCTTCGCACACGTAGTTCCGGCGGAGGCGGACGCTGGAGCGCTGTTTGTCGTCTCCGCGGCTACCGGGGCTGTAAGATCCTTTGTGGGAGATCCCGGCACATTCTCGGTGCGAATGCTTCACTGGAGTCGGGACGGCCGCACGATCTTCGTTTCCGGCGAGAATCGCCTGTGGCATGCCTCCATTGCGTCGTACACGATGGCCGGAGTCCGCCTCTCGAATCATCGAGAGATTAATCGAGACAACGCAATCGTGGGGGACGAGGATGAACGTGCTTGGAGTCCGGACGGTCCGGCATCGATCGTCGTCATGACGAAAAACCCCACGAATGACGCTCAGGGGTTCGCCCTGGTGAATTGGTCAACGGGCGGGACGCGACAGATGTTCGAGCGCAACATCGATTTGATCGACTATGGCGGCAGGCCGACGGTGTCGAGTCGGGGCACGGTGGCCTTCAATTTTGAGACCGCCAGGGACAGTGGCGATATTTGGATCGCCGATGCCTCCTTTCGGCACATCGCGAGATTGACCACGCTGAACCCCCAGTTCTCAAAGTATACGTTTGGCAGGACGGTGCTGATCGGCTTTCGCGGCATCGACGGGAGGCATCTCCACGCAGCGCTGCTTCTTCCAAGCACCTATCAGTCCGGCCACCGATACCCCATGCTTGTTTGGGTGTATGCGAGTTCGGATGAGTCCGATGCCGTTAATAACTTTGGCTTGCAGCCCTTGCCGTGGAACTTTCAGCTCTTGGCCACGCGCGGCTATGCCGTCCTCCTCCCAGATACGCCCGTTCACCTCGGCTCGCCGATGAAGGACTTGCGTTTATCGGTGATGCCGGCGGTAGATAAGGCCATCGCGCTCGGGATTGCGGATCCGAACCGACTCGCGGTCGGAGGCCAGAGCAATGGAGGATACTCAGCGCTTTCGATTATCGTGCAGACGCATCGATTTAAGGCGGCAATCGTCAATTCGGGTTTCGGCGATCTCACTGCCTTCTACGGATACATGGATGCCGGCGGCTATAGTCCCTGGATGACTTGGTTAGGCCTCTGGGGCGGAGCAATGGGCGTCCCGCCCTGGAAGGATCCACAACGATACGTTGAAAACTCGCCGATCTACTATCTAAGCCGGATCACAACACCGATCCTAATGGAGGCCGGTGGCGCCGACGCAGGCATCGTTCAGTTTTCCGACGAGGTCTTCGCCGATCTTAAGAGCTTGGGAAGCAAGGTCATTTATCTGCGCTATCGCGGGGAAGGCCACGTGTTGACATCATACGGAAACATGGTTGATTACTTTTCCCGACTGGTCGCATTTCTCCGGGCAAACCTGTCTCAATAGGGGAGGCCGCGTGGAAGATCGGCAAAGGTTTGCGCTTGCGAGAGGCTTGGTCGGGGCCGCGATGCTTTGCAGCCTCATGGGTTGCCGTCAGAAGAGCGCGCAAATATCAGGCAATATCGTACCGCAGTGGGCGCATGTCGGGCGGAACGTGCAGGTAAGCCTTCAGAATTCGGGTCGACCCCACGGGGAGTCCCTTATCGCCGCAGACCCGTTGAACCCGCGACATCTCATTGCCTGCTCCGGCGTTTGGGAATCGGACGTGAGCCCGACGGTGTACAACATCATACACGGTATCCGCGATGTGGCATACGTTTCGTTCGACGGGGGGGCGTCATGGAAAGAGACGGGTCGGTCGCACGTCGGCGCGATGGAGATCGACCCGGTTTGCGCCATCGGGTTTGGCGGTATTGCCTATTTCGGCGGCGTGTCGCTGTCCGATCCCGGGCCGGGGCATAACTGGCTTTCCCGGTCCGTCGACGGCGGGGTGCACTGGAGTGCACCGTCCCTGTTGCCGACGGGGGACCGCGACTTTATCGCGCTCGACGAAATGTCGAAATATCGTGGACGGCTCTACGATACTGCATTGTACCGTCGTGCCAGCGCCACATCGTCCAGATCCTATATTGGCGAGATCCGGAGCATCGACAGCGGCGCGAGCTATCTATCGCCGGTGCCGATAGTTCAAAACCCGCCGATAAGGACGGGTGCGCGATCATCTGAGTATAGCCAGGGACCCATTGTCGTTCTTCGCGACGGCACCGTCGTTCAGGTTGCGTATCGCTGGCCGGATACGGGGAACTTCAATCCTATCGTCGCGTTCGCTTCTACCGATGGCGGCTCGCGATGGTCGCAAGCGCACGTTGTAGCAACACGGGCTGGGTGCCCGCTTCTTGACTTCAATGGCTATAAGCAGGTCGGCATATCCGTCATTCCCGTCGTTGCCGCCGACGACTCGGCTGGACCATTCAAGAACCGAGTGTACGTCGCGTGGCAATCCTGCGCGAACGATCTTTCTCCTGACTCTCAAGCGGCGATCTACGTTGCACATTCCGACGATGACGGGAAAAAATGGTCAGAGCCGGTTGAAGCGGACGATTCACCAGTAGGGCTTGCAAGAAAGTATCCTCAAGTATTTGCGCCTGCAATAGCCGTAAACGATAACGGGATCGTCGCCGTAACGTGGTACGATTCCCGCGATCTGCCCGACGGCATCGGCGGTCAAGTGCGAATGGCAGTTTCGGGCGACGGAGGGGACGTGTTTTCGCGTAGTTTCCTAGTGGCAGCCGCGCCGTCGGTGCTCGCGCCAAGCGCCGATCGAGTCCCGCTCGACACGATATCGGCAAGCCGGATACTGGTTCTCGGTGTCGATACTAACTTCCATGTGTTCGGCCAAGATACCGTGGGGCTAGCGGCTGACGCATCCGGTCGATTCCATCCATTGTGGGTGGATAATCGCACTGGGGTCGCGCAACTTTGGACGGACACCGTTGAGATCGCAGAACGCGCGGCAATCCACGGCGACCCAGGTTTGGAAGACTTGCGCGACGTTTCAGGGTCTGTTGCCCTAAACGTTCGGGGCGCGACATACGATCGCGGGAATGAGACGGCGACCGCAGATGTGGCGCTCGTGAACATATCACGTCGTACGATTCTGGGTCCGATCCGCATTCGCGTAACGCGGCTTACGTCGTGGCTAGGGAAAGCGCGGCTCCAGCGCAGCGACAACGGGCTTGTCGCCAACGGCGCCATACTCACGTTCGTTCCTGCGAAGGGCCGGTCGCTGTCGCCCGGAGCCGCAACCCGCGGGTTGCACTTAGTATTCCACTTTGACGACCTTCGGCCAATCAACCCCGACGATGTCGTCGGCGAACAGATTGACTACGTTTCGTTCAAGTACGTCGCTTATGCTCCGCGAGCCCGCCGACAACGCTCGTTTGTCCGCCGGGCTCGGCCCTGAATCGGGAGCGACACAGGAATAGCGCGCAGTCGACGGTCCCTCGTCCTTCGACTCCGGCGCTGCGCGCCGGAGCTTGTCCTTAGCGCGCTGCGAAGCAGCGCAGTCGAGGGGCTCGGGATGACACAGCAGATTGATGCCGCCTACGCTCGGCCCGTCGACTTCAGGGAGGGGCGGGCGGCCGTGCTGTAACAGTGTAGCCGTTACAGACAGGGGGGCTTGCAGCATGCTCGAGAGCCGCTTCGTGCGCCGCCGTCGGCGTGCGCGATCCGAACGGAGGTGCGTCGTGTGCTTAAGGAACACGGCGATGCTCGCGCGCACCGTCTGCGAGCAGTGCAATGAGGCGGCGAAGGTGCGCGTTCGAGCCTCCCGGCTGCGCATGGCCGAGCAAACCGCGCTTCGCCGCACGCTGCTTTCGCATGAGAACGCGGGCGACTTCGCGCGCGCCAGCCATGCCTACCCCGAGGCCCTCTCCCAGTATCAAGCAGCGCTGGAATCGGGAACGATCGCGCCCGATGACGAGCGGCGTCTATGCGCCAAGTACGCGGGGGTACTCTTTTACGGGCATGCGCCCGAACGCGCGCGGCCATGGATCGAGCGCTGCCTCGCGAGCTACCGGAGCGCGGTTCCCGATCCTGCGAACGCGTCCGCGTCAGCGCAACTGCTGCTGCGCCTAGCGCGCCAGTACTGGCTTGAGGCCCGCACGCCGGCGGCCATTGGGCTCATTGCCGATGCGATCGATACGGCTCGGTCGGAGGGTGGTGGCGATCTCGTCGGGCGAGCGAATCTGCAGATGGCGCACTATTGTATCCTGCTTGGGAAGTACGCGCAGGGCCGCTCGCTCCTCCGGCGCGGATGCGCAGCCGGAACGGCCTCTGCTCCGGAGACGCGCGCCGTCAGCATCGATCAGCGCGCGATTCTCTTCGCCGCGCAGGGCGATCGGGTTCGCGCATACGAGCATTTCGATCGCGCAGTTGAGGCGGCGAAGCAGTTGCCGGATGGTTATCTCGTTACCTCGACTTGGGACGACTACGGCATTTGGGCGATGGCACTCGGCGATATTGCAACCGCGCAGCTCTGCCGCGAGCGCGCGCTGCTCGTGGCGCGGCAGGCGCGCATCGCGTGGCGAATTCCGTACCTTTCGCTGCGCTATGCAGCGCTGCTCGTGGAGCTGGAGCAATACGACGCCGCTCGCGAGCTCGTGCTGGACGCATTGACGTATGGCGTCACGACGCCGTGCGTTCAGATCCTGGTCTGCGCGATCGGCACGAATCTCGGCTGTCTCCTGCACGACGAAGGTTTGGTTCGGCGTTGTGTTAGTGAGGAGGCGCTCGAGCAAGCGTTGGAATCGGGAGAGCCTTCACGCATAGGGCCGGCGGCGTCGGCAGTGGCGCGCCTGCATCTCACGCGGGGCGAAACGAGAGAGGCTGCCGCGCTTGCGGCGCGAGCGCTTGGGCAGATCGCTCACGCGGATCACGCGTGCGATCTGCTCGTCGACGTCGCACTGCTCTGCGATTCGCCCGAACGCGAGATGGCACGAGGGCTACTGCAGACGCGCGCGAGCCTGCCCAATGGCGGGATGGCCGAAGCGTACCTCGACCTGTTTGACGCCGCGTGCTCCCCGCGCAACGCCGAAGGGCGCTTGTCGGCGCATCGCGCGGCAGAGCGCTTTAGTGCGCTCGGATGGTTGAAGCAAGAGACCTTCGCGCGCAGCCTCGGACGCGGCGAGGCGGTCGCCGCTCCGGTTGCAGAACGCAGTCGAAGCTTCCGTGCGATGCTCGGCGGACTCTCTTCGTTGACGCGACGTGAGGCGGAGGTAGCCGAACTCGTGCTCAAGGGCTGCACGAATCGCGAGATTGCGCGCGACCTCTCGATCAGCGAGCATACGGTCGAGTCGCATATGACGTCGATCATGAATCGTCTTGGGATCCGCTCGCGTCACCAGCTCATCGACATGGTGGCGGATTCCGGGAAGGCGCCGGTCTCCTAACCTGGTAGACTTTGCCCGTGGTGCGGGCGATTATCGGGATTACGACCGCTTGGGAAGACACGACGGCGGCGTCCGACGACAGCCGCGAGCCTGAGCGGCATGCCGAGCTGCTCGAACGCGCCGGCGCCTGCGCGATGATTCTTCCTCGTGGGTTGCTCTATCCGCGAGCGGTGGAACGCGAGGGACTTTCGGGCTTGCTCTTCAGCGGCGGCGGGAATCTCACTTCCGCGCTCTACGATGGGCACGATGGGTTGAGCATCGGCAAACTCGACCCGACACGCGACACCGGTGAGTTGACCCTCATGCGTCACGCGTTCGCACGAAGGATTCCTACGCTGGGGGTCTGCCGCGGAATGCAAGTTGCCAACGTCGCGTTCGGCGGAACGCTTATCGAGGACATCGCTGCGGAACTCGGCGATGAGAACAGCATCTTCCACCATCAAGTGCGGGAGATGCAACGACCTGTGGAGGAAGCCACGCACCGCGTGTCGCTCGAACCGCAAAGCGCCTTGGCGCGGCTTTTGGGCGAAGAGAGTCTTATGACGAACTCCCTGCACCATCAGGCGATTCGCAATCTCACGCCGCCCTTTGCCAGGGCCGCCGCGACCGCCGACGGTATCATCGAGGCGATTGAGGCCCCCGAGCAGATTTTTCTTTTTCGGCGTTCAGTGGCATCCGGAGTCGTTGCCGGACCACGATGCTTCCCTGCGGCTGTACAGCGCGTTCGTGCAGGCGGCGGAGGATTATCGAAGGTCGGGAAGCGCTTCCCGAAGCTCGTAACGCGATGTGAGATCGAGCGCTCGAAGGACGTTTCGCACGTGGTATTCGACCGTTCCGACGCTTACGCCGAGGCGGCGTGCGATCTCTCGGTTACGCAGTCCGTCGACGCAGAGTTTTGCAACCTCCCATTCGCGCGTCGTCAGTTGGCCGCTCACACGGCGCGGGCGCCCGCTGCGACGACGACGCGCTGCGGCACGGCGCGCATCGCCGAGGGCGCCGCACCGCTCGTAAAGCGTGGCGGCCTCACGGTATCGCCCCGCCAGTTCGAACGAGGCCGCCCGGTGCATCGGCCAGTTGAGCGCGGCAAAGGCCGCTGCGGCACGATCCGCTTCGTGCGCGAAACCGGCTTCGTGCTGGAGTTCCATACAACGTGCGCGTAGTAGTCTGTCGAAGGCTTCGCGCACGTGCGACCGCCGGCTGAATCGCCCGTTACATTCGATTGCCCGTTCGAGGGTGGATCCTTTGCCATGCGCGGCCACTTCGAGAAAGAGGACGTTGCAGCAATGAGGGTTTTCGAAAACCGGCGCGGCTCTGGCCAGGAGTGCCTCTGCCTGCCGAATCTCGCCGCTATACGCGAGATACCTGTGCCGCGAAGCCGCAGCGCTTGCGATGCGAAACGGCTCCTGCGAGGCGAAGGCCGACTCGACGTACGACGAATCCCCGTAGCGCTCGAGCAGATCGCCGCGCTCCATTGCAACCCCGAGCATTAGGCCGAGATTGGCGTTCGCCAGCGAGACCTGACGGTTTCCGGGCGGCTCGGCTTCGGCCCGGTCGTGCAGCGCAGCCGCGCGCTCGAGATTGCCGGCATAGTAGTTCGTGAGGCCCTGACTTGACGAATAGTATTGCGCTCGCCATGCGATCTTGAGGTCCCGGCAGAAGACGAAGGCCTCCTCATGGAGCGCGACCGCTTCGTCTATGTGGCCGAGAAAGCGCTTGTGAACGGCGAAGTTGTTGAGGACCTGCGCTTTGAGGTGCGGGTTCATGCGCTTGCGTGCCATCTCGGCGGCCCTCAGGAAGAGCTCGCAGGACCGTTGCTCGTGCCCTAACTGTCCGATTGCAAAGGCGCGCTGGTGCAACAGACGCACCATGTCGTCGAGCGACACCGGATATTCGTGCGTTTCGGCTTCGTCGAGAACGGCCAGCGACTCGTCGGCTCGCCCGAGCGTCGAGAGCATGTGCGTGAAGTTGAGAAGGGCTGCGAAGTGGAAGGGGCTCTCGCCGCCGGCATTTTCGTGGACGTATGCTTCGGCGAGCGGAAGCGCCTCCGGATATCGCGCCGCCGCCCACGCATGGCGAACGAGCTGTTCGGCGGCACGCGCGACCATGTCGCGCTCGCCGGCGCGGCGTGCAGCGCAAAAGAGATCGACGGAGGCTTCAAACGCGCGGTCGGCGTCTCCGAACATCCCCCATCGCTCGGCTCTTTCGTACCAGCCATCGAATGACCGGCTCGCTGGGAGCTGGATCACGCAATAAAACTAGGGGAAACCATAGTGCTATTCCTGCCGCTCCTACTGCTATCGTGACGAGTACGTGCGACGCGAGACCGCCGCTGTGCGGCTGGGTGAAATACTTCGTTCCCGGCGGATGAAGGCGGGTCTCTCGGAGCGCGCGATGGCCTTGGCGATCGGAAGAACGGGCGTCTTCGTTCGGTCGTACGAGAGCGGAAAGGCCGCGTTGACGGTCGAGGAGTTGGAACAGGTCGCGCACGTTCTCAGATCGACCCTCGGTGCGCTCATCGAGGAGTACGAGAGTGTCTGAGAATCCTGGATTCCAGGATGCGCGCGGAGAGCAACGGGGTTACTATTGCTGCAAATAGCCGCTGCGGTAAATAGTCGCAAGCCATTACCGGCGCGACGTTTGCCATTGGAGGTTTTCAGGTGATCAAGGTAAGACTTCTCGCGATCGCCATCGTGGCGTGTCTGCCGGCGATCTTCGCGACGCCGGCTTCGGCGCAAATTGCTCCGGGCGTCACACAGTCGGCCGCCCACATCGCTACCGTGACGGGGCGGGTTTTGGAGAGTACCGGAACGCCGGTTGCCGGCGCCGAGGTAAAGCTCTCGGGACCGGCCGCCGTCCTCACGACGCGGACGCATGCGGACGGCTCGTTCATCTTCACGGCGGTTCCGTGGGGAGCCTACACCGTGCTCGCCTCCTCGCCGCTTGGGATCGCCACCCGCTCCGGCATCGCCGTTAAGGGCGACATCGTCGTTTCCATTGAGTATCTGCCTTCGAGCAATCTGCGAACGATCGCACACGTCAGCACGAGGAGCTCCGGCGCTCATATCAACGTGACGCCCGCGAGCATCTCGTCGGTGAGCCCGAGTGACTTCGCCTTTCAGGGTAACACGTCGTGGACGCAGCTGCTCAATCGCGTGCCCGGCGTCGTCGTCAATGGAGACGCGGAGGGCGGCGAGCAGATCAATAACACGCTGAGCGGAAGCCTTATCTACGCGCAGGTCATCTCGATCAACGGCGCCTTGCCGTACGAGACCTCGGTTTCGCTCGACGGTATGCCGCTGACGTCGCAGACGACCGCCGCTAATCCCGGAACGGGTTACGATCTTTCGAACCTTCCGCTCACGATTTTCCCACAGGCCGACGTCGTCCGAGGTCCCGGCGCGAACGCACCGAGTATCGAGGATTCTATCGGCGGCAGCTTCGTGCTCCATCCGCCGGGCGCGGTCGATCAAAATCGGAGTGACCTCTCGATCAGCAACGATCCGTGGGGTGGAACCGTTGGGAATTTCCGAATCGCCCAGAGATTCGGCAGGCTCTCCGCGACGGTGACGTACGGCGTCAACGATAGTCCCGGTTACTACGGAAATGCGAAGGTGGTTAATGCCTTCTCTGGGCTCGAAGCGCCCATGACGGTGAACGGGCAGCCATTCGTCGGCTGCGCAAACGAGCCGTTCGCGGCGTGCGGCAGCGGCCTTCCTTGCAACGTCGTGCCCGGTGAGGGAAACGTAACGTACGGCTACTTCAACAATTGTGGCTACGAGGAGCACCTCCTTGTCGGCGGCGTGCCTTTTTCGACGGCCTGGAGCCAGCACGCCGGCGCCGTCTCGCTCGCGTACGAGATCGCGCGCGGGATCACCGCACAGATATTCTACGCCGGCACGTCGGGGAGCATGGAGGACCCGTTCGTCGGCGCGCTCACGCAGTTCTCACCGGCTGCGGGATACACTGGCCCGATCCGCGCGGGATACTACAATATGCCGGCAATCAACCCATACACGATCAACCAAGGGTCGAGCATCCTCGAGGAGAAAGTGCACGCGAATCTCGGTTCGGGCGTGCTGACGCTGGCCGCCGTTCAGAACTATTCGTGGTCCTTTTCGAACAGCGTCTACTCGAGCATGTACCCGAGCAATCAGGCGTATCAACTGTACGGCACGGCGTGTCTCGGCGCCGCAGGCCCATCGGCCAGTTGCCCCTTCGGCGGAACGCCGACGACGTTCAACGGCACGAATGCCACGCTGACGTACGCGCCTCAAACGGTCGACGAGGACTTTTGGAGCCGTAATCGAGACATGCTGGCGAGCTACGAGACGCAGGTCGGTAACTCGCTCAACGTCGGGGCGTCGTATCTGTACAGCTACTACAACAGTCCCGACTACCTCCCCGCAAAGATCTTTGGCATTGGGTCGCTGCTTCTCGAGCAGGTCGACTCGGCAAACTCGATGACGCTCGACGAGCTTCGCATCAATGCGGGGGCGTCGATCGGCGACCGCTGGAATGCCGACCTGTCGTGGTACGTCGCGCAGGGCTTCTACCATTTGCAGACGCAGGACACCGGCAACAGAGCCGCACCGTGGGTCGACTCGCACTTTCCGTATAGCGCCCCTCGGCTCGGCCTTACGTACCGCATCAATCCGAACTTCGTGCTCCGCGCCGCAGCGGGAGGCGGATACGCGCTGCCGCCGATCGACGATCTTCTCGGCAGAAATCTCACCCCTCTCAGTTGCCAGGGCACCGTCTGTTCGGAGACGTTGAACAACTATCGTCTGCAACCCGAAACCTCGTTCGGGTACGACGTCGGAACCGACATGCGTTTGAACGATGTGACGACCCTGTCGTTCGATCTCTATCGGACCGACCTCTACGGACAGTTCTTCCAGACGACGACGACGACGACGTACAGCGGGCCAGGATGCGGAGCGCCGCCGTGCTTCCTAGGGATCGAACAGTATAACAACCTACAGCACTCCCGCTACGAGGGCCTGAACTTTTCGATTCAGCGTCAGCCGGACCGCGGGTTCTACTGGCAGGCCTCGGTCGGGCTCACGCGCGCGTATATCGTGAGCTTACCGCCGGGCTTCTACAGCGGGCCGGGTTGCCCGACATCGGCGTGCCAGAATGTCTTTATCCTTCCGAACATCAACTTCAACGGCGCAACCCAGGCGGGTCTGCCACCGCAGCCATACGCGAACGGCGGCGGCATCATCGGGTATCGCTGGAGAGAGCACGAGTTCGTCGACGTCTGGCCGACGTACTATGGCAATGGCAACGCGTACTTCCAGCCGGCGTTCATGGAGTTCGACGCGCACGCGAGCTACCCGGTCGGCAAATACGTCGCGCTCCTGTTCACGATGCGCAACTTCACGGCAGTGCACGAGGGGAGCTTCCAGTATCTCGGGCCGCCGGCGGTCGGAGCGCCGACCTTGCCGGGTAACTATCCGTATCCGCTCTATGCGATTCCTTACGGTCCTCGTGCTCTTGTCCTGACCTTCCAGTACACCGGGCCATAGAGGCACCATGAAGGCGGGAGCTTTAGCGTTCGCTCTAACCCTCGCGGCTGTCGGCTGTTCGGGGCAACGGCTGCCAACGGCCGCACCCGCGTTGCCGCCGGGCGTCACCGTCGGGCCGAACGTGCAGGTCAGCCTACGTTATAAGGGTCTGGCGCACGGGGAGGCACTCATCGCGGCGGATCCCGTGAATCCGCAGCATCTCATCGCGTGCTCCGGCGTATGGACCACTCCATCGGGGCCGTTTCCGCACAACGGGATCCGCGAGGTCGCGTACGTGAGCGAAGACGGCGGCGGGAGCTGGTCGGCGACGAAGTTGACGCACGTCGGTGCGTTCGATCTCGATCCCGTGTGTGCGATCGGTTTGGGAGGCGTCGCCTATTTCGGCGGTGCTTCGGCGTTCGATCCGGAGCCGGGGCACGACTGGATCGCGCGGTCGACGGACGGCGGCATGCATTGGCAGGCGCCGTCGCTCTTTCCATGGGGCGATCGCGATTTCATCGCAGTCGACACGACGACGAGCCGGTATAGAGGGAGGCTGTACGACGTTGCGCTCAACGCAAAGCACGCTCCCGGCGGAGATATTGCGAACCTCGGGATGATTCGGAGCACGGATAACGGCAAGACGTTCTTGCCGTCCGTTCGCGTTTTCACGAATCCTCGCGGCGGAGTACCGACGTATTTCAGCGCGCCGATCACGATTTTGCGAAACGGCGACGTCGTGACGCTCGGCTACGGCTGGCCTAACTCGTCGAAGGCAAAGCCGCTCGCGGTCTTCGTTTCGAAGGACGGCGGCGAGACGTTTTCGCCGCCGCGCGTCGTGACGACGCGCACCGGAAGCGCCCTCATCGGGATCGCGTCGTTCAAAGAGGAGGGTGCGTCGGTTCTGCCCGTGCTCGCGAGCGACGATACGACGGGCCCCTTCCGCAATCGTATCTACGTCGTCTGGCAAGATTTCAGCAAGCGCGCCTATGGCTCGGCGTTCCAGTCGCTGCAGGCGGCGATCATGATTTCGTACTCGGACGATGAAGGGAAGAACTGGTCGACTCCGACCGAGGTCGACGATGCCCCGTCGGAGCCGTCGCGGCAATATCCGATCGTCTTTGCGCCGTGCTTGGCCGTAAACGACAAGGGTATCGTGGCGGTGACGTGGTTCGATGGGCGCAGTGAGAGTGACGGCGCCGGGGGCACTCTGCGGATGGCCGTCTCGAACGACGGCGCCGAAACGTTCTCGCCGAGTTTTGCCGTGGCGTCGGCGCCGACGCTCGTGGTGCCGGACGCGAATCGCGTCACGCTGGAGATGAGCGGCAGTGTAGGAGAAACGCATTTCGTTACCGATCTGCGCTATCACGTTTTCGGCCAGGATACGCAGGGGCTTGCCGCCGATGCGTCGGGCGCGTTCCATCCTCTTTGGGTCGACAATCGTACCGGCACCGCGCAACTCTGGACGGACGGCGTGAGCGTCGACGAGCGTGCGGTCTTGCACGGTGATGCGAGCCTCTCACGCCTGCGAGACGTCTCGAAATCGGTGGCGCTGGAGTACTTCGGGGCGACGTACGATCGAACGACGCACGTACTCACCACGGCTGCCGCGCTGATCAACACGTCGCATCATCCCATCGAGGGACCGGTACGCATACGGGTCACGTCGCTGTGGTCAGAGGTCGGCCGTGCGGCATTCGAGAGCGCCGGGGGCGCGGCGACCGGCGTCGGAACGGTTCTCACGTTCGTTCCAGAGAAAGGGACCGTGTTTGCGCCGAAGGCTCGGTCGAAGCGCGTTCGGATCGTGTTCCGTATCGACGATGCGCATGCAGCGACGTCGGATGACGTCGTCGGGGGCGCGATCAACTACGCCGTCATCACGTTCAAGGCGTACGCCGCCGGCGGTGCGCGGCACTGAGGATGCACCGCGTCGTGCGTCGCGTCATCGCATCGCTTTGCGTGGCGTCGGCACTCTGCTGTGCAACCTCGGCTGCAATGGAGCGCGGCAGCGGCGCAATCGTTGCGGGCCGCACGACGATCGTGTCACGAGATGCGCCGTCAAACCCGTACGCGGAGACGTTTCTCGCGGTCGATCCAAAGCGACCCGCGTCGCTCATCGTAGCGTCGCTCACGATCGGCAATGGAGCGCTCGCCTCTGCGCTCTACACTTCGCAGGACGACGGAAGGCACTGGAGCCGCGTCGATACCGGTCGCCATTACGATACTGCAGATCCGATTGTGTACTATGCGCCCGACGGTCGGGCGTTCTTCGAGAGCGAGCGATCCGGCGGCCTGAGCATCATGGCGTCGGACGACGGCGGAGCAACGTGGAGGCCGTTCCGATACATACGCGTGGGTCTTCATTTCGACCGGCCCTACATTGGATTCGATGCGCAGGGCCCCTTTGCCGGGCGCATGTACGCCTATGGTTACGTCGCGCTTTCTGATAGCGACGGACGACCGTTGTCTGGGCTTGCGGTTACGACGTCAAACGACGGCGGGGAGACCTTTTCAACGCCCGCAATCATCGACACGGCCGATCCGGGTGCCAAATTCTCCATCAGCATTCCCGGAGACGTCGTCGTCACGACGGATGGGACGCTCCTCCTGCCGTACGTGGTCGAGACCACACGCCGGCTTACCGGCGGGCTAGAACGGGCGCGGTATGACGTGATCGCTTCGCAGGACGGAGGATCGAACTTCTCAAAGGCCGCCGTTGCGGCTCGCTTCGCCATGCCGGTTGGAGGCTATCGTGGGATTTCGGTTCTCGGCGGAGTGCGCGCAGCGGTCGACATGTCACGCAGTCGCTACCGCGGACGCGTGTATCTCGTCTATCCGAACTCAACGGCTACGCGTACCGACATCGAGATCGCACATTCATCCGACGACGGACGAACGTGGTCCACGCCCGTGCGCGTCAACGATAACGTTGGGCCGTCCGACAATGCGAACGCTGCAGTGTGGGTGAACGGCCGCGGCGTCGTCGGCGTGACGTGGAACGATCGGCGCGCGAGCCATGGGACCTCCTGCTACCGGATATACGCCTCCGCGTCGCTCGACGGCGGGTTGCATTTTCTTCGGAACGTGCCGCTCAGCCCGGACGTCACGTGCCCGAGCGCGCCGGGAAATTGGAAGCCGGTGCTCTTGACTCAGCCCCCCGCGCCGTGGACTGCGGGGGAAGAATGGCTGGACGTTCTTACCGTTGCGACGCGCTGGCCCAACGGAGGCGATACGCAGGGACTTCAGTCGGAGCCCGACGGAACGTTCGACGCAGCGTGGATCGACGGCGCTTCGGGCGTCATGCAGCTTGCCTTCACGCGGTTCAAGGTTGCGGGCAGCGCGCCAACCGGCCTTTCCGTACGGCGCTCGGCCGTGGCATCTCCGCGCTCGGACCTAGCCTCGCAGATCCATCTCAACGTAATCTCCGGAGCCTTCGACCCGCACAGCGGCATGTTTTCGGTCTTGCTGCAATTGAAAAACATCTCGTCGGCGCCGATTCGCGGTCCGTTTGCCGTCGTGTACGACCGAGCAGTGGGGAATCTACCGAACCTGCGTGCGACGAATCCGGATACGACCAGAGATGGACACAGCGCGTGGATTCTCGGGGATGGGGACCTCTTGCAGCCGGGCGCATCGACGGCGCCTCATCGGGCCACGTGGAGGTTTTCGGGTTATCCAAGGGATCCGATGTATCCGGTATTCATCTTTACGATAGAAAGAGCAACCTCGTGAGATACGTGGAAAAGCTTGTCGTTGCGACGCTCGTCGTGGTTTGCATGGCAGCGGTGCCGAGCGCACGGGAGCGTGCCGTGCCGATCAGCGTCGAGGCCGACGTGCGCGTGACCAACGATATCGACATGGCACACACCGAGTCCGACGTCGCAGTGAACCCCCGCGATGGACGCGAGGTCGTCGGTGCCACGACGGTATTCGCGAGCTTGAATGGCGACGTCTACAACGAGACATACGCATCGCAGGACGGAGGGTATACGTGGCGCGACACGACGCCCGTCGCCGCGCGTGGCGTTATGAGCGGAGACCCGCGCGTAACGTTCACCGCGCACGGAACGGCGCTGTTCGTGCAGCTCGATCTTTCGTCGCGGAGAACGGAAGTCTATCGCTCCGCGGACGGCGGTCTGCGATGGAGCGGTCCGGCGTCGTTTGCGCTCGTCGACCACGAACTCGTCGCCGTGGACGAGTCGCAGGGACGGGATCGTGGGCGCATCTACATCGCCGGTGAGGCGGACGTCCCCGATGCACACGCGCCGCCTGCAATCGGAGGCGACCGGTACGTCTATCTTTTCGTCTCCAACGACGACGGAAAGGCGTTTCATCTGGAGTCGCGCGCGGCGAGTGGGTTGACGCACGCCGGCGATCCCTTCAATTATGGTGGCGTGGGGGTAACGGGCCTCACGGTTCTTCGCGACGGCTCGGTCGCGCTCAGCTTCTCGCGCTATGCGCCGGCCGTCGGCTACCAGTCGGACTATGTTACGATCTCGAGCGACGGCGGAAGGACGTTCGGCAAGGCCACCTTCGTCGGCAGCATTCGGATGTACAGCGGGCCGGTATCGACGATGATGCGAAAGCGATTCGCGGCGATCCATGCGGGAGACGTGAGCGGCGAGGGCAATCTCTTTGCGCTGGCTTCGGATGACGGCAACGGGCGATTCGCCGGCCGGCTTTACGCGGTGTGGCCGCCGCAACCGTTCGAACACACGCCGCTGCTCCTGTCATACTCTGCCGATCGCGGGAGAACGTGGAGCGCACCACGCCGTATCGGCGTAGCCGGTGCGGGAAACTTTCAACCCGAGATCTCGGTGAATGCGGCTGGGGACGTTGCGGTGACGTGGTTCGGTACGGCGGGCTTTCCCGATTGGCGGCGCTTCAACGAGTACGCCGCAGTCTCGAGGGACGGCGGACGGACGTTCTCGGCTCCCGCGCTCGTCTCGTCACGACCCTCGATGCCACGAAGTGCAGGGAACCTGCGGCCGGTTCCATTCTACGCCAGCGAGCTTGGATACGGATTCATTTCGGCGTATTCGCGCTGGGGCGCGGGCGGCGATTACGTAGGGCTCGCTGCGTGTCCGGATGGCGCCTTTCTGGCCTACTGGCCCGATAGCCGCGGCACCGAGTACCAAATCTATGCGGCTCGCATCCATGCCACGGATGCGCCGGCGCCGCCGCCGGCTGCGACCGAACGCGATGTGACCAAGGACGTGATGCTCGCATTCGATCCGGTGAAGCTCGATATGCAGACCGGCGAGATCGACGTTCCGATTCGGATTCGGAACGTGTCGCGACGGGCGCTCTTCCGGCCGATAACGATCACGTTTTTGGGGCTGCAGAGCGCGGTGTTGGAGCATAACTTGGGCTTGATCGCTCCTGGAACGCGAATTCTCAATGCAACGAACGGCAATCCTGGCCCGGGCGCACGGTTCGATTATTCGGACGCGCTCGGGAGCTACGGTGCGTTGCCGCCCGGCGGCGTGAGCGAGCCGGTCGTCTGGCGGTTTCGCGTGTCGGACGTCGACGACCTCGCACCGATCTCTCTGCACGTTCGGGTGACGGCGCGCACGTGATCGCTCGCGCCTTGGCGGCGGCGTGTTCGGCGCTTATTTTGTGTGCGGCGTTGCCCGGCGCGCGGGCGCCCTGGCGGATCTTCGTTGGGCCCAACGTGCGCGTCTCCGCCGATTCGGAGAAGAGCCACTTCGAGCCGATGATTGCGGCGTCTGCGAACGGCGTACTGCTTGCAAGCACGAATCTCACCGGCGGCGACGATAATGCCTGGGTGACGAAGGGCTACGTGTCGACGGATAGCGGCAACACATGGTACAGTGTCTTGTTTCCCCGTCTTTTGACTTCGCATCCGGGAGACTTTCTCGTATCGGGCGATGCGGCCGTCGCTGCCGGCGCGAGCGGAAGGCTCTTCTTTGCGGCGCTCTGTCCCCTCGCTCCCGGAGCGCACGTTCTCGTGACGTGTCTCTATCGCTCGGACGATCGCGGCGCGTCGTGGCTGGGGACGACGCTGCAAATCGGGGATCACGAACGCTTCGTCACCGACCCTGCGAACGGATTCGTCCTGATCGCCGGAAAATGGTCGGGGAAAGAAGATCGCCTCGTGTTTTTCGTGTCGCATAACAACGGAACGACGTTTTCCGGCCCGCATACGTTTGCACGCGGCTTAGGAATTGCGCTCGACCCCTGCCGGTTATCGGACGGAACGGTCTTCATCCCGTTCGTCGATGAGCAGAAGAAGCACGTCTACTATGACGGAGTTCTCGTGTCGCCGTCGCTCCACGTCTCGGCGCCGTTCCGTCTCTACGACACACCGCAGACTCCCTATTCGGAACTCGCGGCGCAGCGGGCTCGAAGTACGATTGCAGGAAGGTTCGCTGATGACGTGATTCCGGTCTTCGTTACGGATGGAGCGCGAATCTATGCGTTCGACGGCGCGGATCGCGGCGGGACGCAGAGGCTCATCCTCCGCGTCTCGCTCGATCGGGGGCGTCGTTGGAGCGCTGCTCGGGTCGTGGCAGCGCCGCGCCGGCAGGGCGTGGCGCAGTTCGCCCCAGCCGCAGCCGTGTCGCGCGGCGGCATTGTCGGCGTCTCCTGGTCGGAGATGAGCGGCAGGACGACGTACGACGAGCGATTCTCGGCGTCGCTGGATCATGGAGCGACGTTTTTGCCCGCACGCGTCATCTCGACGGGGAAGTCGGCGCCCTTCAACGATGAGAACGTCGCCGGTCAGCCGCAAGCGTTCGGCGGGTCGTTCATGCAGTTTTCCGGCTTCACGACGCGCTCGAGCGGCGGCGACTACTTCGGCATGGCGGCCGACGGCGACGGCGTGTTTCATCCGCTTTGGATCGATAGCAGGGACGGTATCGGCGGTCAGCTTTACACCGCGTCCGTAGCGATAGCCAGGCAAATGGATGCGTGTTCGGAAGAGCCGGATGCGCATGACATCATGAAGAACGTCGCCTTCGCATTCGATCCACCGCGCATGAACGTCGCGACCGGTGTTCTCACGATACCGGTTCGCCTTCGCAACATCGGCAGCGTGCCGCTACGCGCACCGCTGACGCTCACGATTACGAAGCTGCATGCCGACGAGAACATCGCTCCGACCTATAGAGTGCCGCCGAACGATTCGCCCGTTATCATCAACGCGAGCAACGGCGATGCCGGGGCAGGCGCGACGTTCGATTTCTCGCATACACTCGGTGACTTGCCAGCCCTCGCGCCGGGCGCGGTTACGAACGCGGTCGACATCGAGATCCGGCTGCACAACGCGCTCATGGCGGAACCGGTGCTGTCTGCAACGGTTGCCGGGGGACGCTGCGCGCCTTAAAGACAGGGGCTTCATGACGGAGATTGGACGCCGAAGGCTCGTCATTGGGGTTCGTGCCTTCGGCCCGACCTCAGGATGACAAGTCCTGATACCGCTACGGGATGCCTTGTCATGATGAGGCGTGTAGCGCCGAAGTCGAACCATCGACGTGACGTTATGCGTCGCTTGTGTGCGGAGCCGTCCCTCGACTCCGTTCGCTTCGCTCTCTACGCTCGGGATGACGCGAGCACTTGCGTCCGCTACACTCGGGATGACAGGGACTGGCTTAGCGCGAGGAGTTCGGCGGAGGTGAACGCATAGTCGCGTTTGCAGAACTCGCAGCTTGCGTGCGTCGTGTCGCGCTCTGCTGCCATGTGACGCAGATCGTCGGCGCCGAGGCCGACGAGCGCCGCTTCGACGCGTTCGCGGGAGCAGAGGCAGGCGAAGCGCACGCTAAGACGGCGATGTTCGCGTAGTTTGAGATCGCCAGCGAGCGCCCCCACTAGGACGTCGGCGTCGGCGCCGTCGCGAAGAACGTCGGTAACGGGCGGCATTGCTCGCGCGCGGCGATCGAGCTCTTCGATGGCGCGATCGTCGGCGCCGGGCAGAACTTGCGCGAGCGTTCCGCCCGCGGCGATCACGCCGCTTGGGTTTGCAAGAACGCCGAGCGCGACGGCGCTGGGGATTTGCTCGGAGCGTGCGAGGTATGCGGCGATGTCTTCTGCGATCTCTCCGGTGACGAGTGGAACGATGCCGCGATAGGGTTGGCCGATCGCGTAGGTTTTCGTGACCTGAAGTTGGCCGGCTCCGAGCGCTCCGCCGACGTCGAACTTTCCCGTCGCGCTAAGCGGCAGCTCGACGTGCGGGTTGCGCGCGTAGCCGCGCGCGCCGATCGTCGCGTCGTCGAGCAGCCACGCATCGGCGAAGAGCGCGCCGATCGGACCCTCCGCCGCGATTTGAATGGAGACGCGCTCTCGCGCTTTGAGCCCGGCGGCGAAGAGCACGGCGGCCGCGACGAGTCTTCCCACGGCGGCCGTCGCGAGGGGCGAGAGGTCGTGGTGGTCGCGAATCTCGCGTACGAGTTCCGTCACGCTCGCGCCGCAAAGCGCGATTCCGCCGGATACCGCGGAGCTGCTGACGACGCTGTCGGGCACCGCCCGCTCTCTGCCGAGGGCTGCGGCATTTCCTCCCCGAATCGACCTTTCGATGCGCGTCTTGGTGATCCACGGTCCGAACCTGAATCTGCTCGGGGAGCGCGATCCGAAGATCTACGGCACGCAGTCGCTTGCGGAGATCGACGCCGCGATCGTGGAAGAGGCGAGGGGCCTGCGCATAGAGGTGCGATGCGTGCAGCACAACTCCGAGGGCGCGATTATCGATTCGCTTCACGCCGCACGCAGCGAGTACGATGCGGTCATCATCAATCCCGGCGCGTACGCGCACTATTCGTACGCGATTGCCGATGCGATCGATGCGCTGCACGTTCCCGTGATCGAAGTGCACCTTTCGAATATTGCGGCGAGAGAGCCGCACCGTCGCGTGAGCGTTACCGCAGTGGCATGCACGGCGAGCATCAGCGGCTTTCGCGGGCGGTCGTATCTGCTCGCGCTTCGGGCGCTCCAGGCGATGCAGTAGGTCGCCGCGCCGCCTCTGCAGGAGCGGTGTGGCGGCCTTCGTATACTGCCTTTCTGGAGCCGGCGCGGGCACGACTCCGTTCCCGTCGTTACGAAGGAGAGTGAGTTTGACGAAAGCGGATCTCGTTGACGCCGTTGCCCACTCCGGCGATCTCTCGAAGCGCCAGGCCGCTTATATCGTGGATCTCATCCTGCGCGAAATTATCGCTGCGCTGAAGAAGGGCGAACGCGTCGCACTGACGCCGTTTGGAAACTTCGTCGTTCGGGCGCGCAAAGCGCGCGAAGGACGCAACCCGAAAACCGGGGATCGTATGAAGATTCCCGCGCGGCGCGTGCCGGCGTTCGTCGCCGGGAAAGCGCTGAAAGACGCCGTGAGTGGAACGCGCAGAAAGTAGCGCTTTGAACATTACGATTCTGCTGTGCGATTCGGCGCAGGCAAACAGCGGCAAACTTTACGTTCTCGGCGGCGGGTGGTCGATTACGGGCCCGCAGCCTGCGCCGATGGCCGTCGCGATGAAGCTCTCGGTTCCGTGGTCGGATGCGAACCGGCGCTTCAATCTCAAGCTCGCGCTCGTCGATGCGGACGGGCACGCGGTGCAACTTCCGACCGCGCCGGAGGGCGCGCCGGCGAACGTCGAGGTGCCGTTCGTCTTCGAAGCGGGGCGTCCGGCAGGGCTCGTTCCCGGAACGCCGCTCGACGGGTGCTTCGCGGTGAACTTTCCGCCGATGCCGCTGACGCCCGGTTCGCGTTACGAGTGGCGCGTCGAGGTCGACGGGCGTTGCGAAGATGCGTGGCGCGTTCCATTTTCGGTGCGGCAGGCGGCACCGGGCGGGTTCCCGCCGGCGTAATCCAGAACTCGTTCTCACTCGCGTCGGGCCGTAGCGAAGCTTGGTTATCGCGCTTGACTGGGGGTCAAGAGATCGCTGGTTCGAATCCAGTCGGCCCGACCATGATTGCACTCTTCGCGAAAGCGCTGTAGCATCTCATCCCTTGTTGGTGCGGCTTCTCCGCGTGAAGGATAGGCACGACGCAAGGGAGGACGTATGAGCGCACAGCCCATGGAAGCACGCATAGCGCACCTGGAGGGTGCCTTCGATCAAGTCGGCGAGCGGCTCAACAGCATGGACCGCGGAATCGAGCTCGTTCGAGGCGAGATCGCCGAAGTTCGGAAAGATCTGAATCAGCGATTTATGTGGCTTACCGGCATCATGGCCGGCACATGGGTTACGATGGTCGGCATGTGGATTACGACGATGCTGACGATTCTCTATCGTCGATAGGGTTGCTCGGCGATGGTTCTCACGCTCAATAACGGGGTCACGATGCCGGCGCTCGGGCTCGGCGTTTTTCTCAGTCCGCCCGAGCAGACTGCAGGCGCGGTGCAGGCTGCGATCGAGACCGGCTATCGGCTCGTCGATACCGCGGCGGCGTACAGCAACGAGCGGCAGGTCGGCGAGGGCATCAGGCGCAGCGGAATCGATCGCGCCGAGATATTCGTGACGACGAAACTCTGGATGACGCAGTACGGTTACGAAAGCGCGCTGCGAGGCTTTGAGGCGAGCCTCGGGAGGCTTGGGCTAGAGTATCTGGATCTCTATCTCCTCCACTGGCCGATGCCGTCGGACTTCGATGAAACGGTTGCGTCGTATCGGGCACTCGAGAGGCTGCTCGCCGACGGTCGCGTTCGAGCGATCGGCGTCTGCAACTTCAGCCCCGAACATTTACAGATGCTCTCCGAACGCACGAGCGTCGTGCCGGCGGTCAATCAGGTGGAACTCAATCCGTTCTTCAGCCAGCGCGAGTTGCGAGCGGCGAACGCGCGGCGCGGGATCGTCACGCAATCGTGGTCGCCGATCGGCGGCGTCTACATGCGAAACCCGCAGCGCGCGCCGTCGGGGGCGCGCAGTCCGCTCGAGCATCCCGTCATTTTGCGGTTGGCCGCGAAGCATCGAAAGACTCCCGCGCAGATCGTGCTGCGCTGGCACCTCGATTGCGGGCTGTGTGCGATCCCGAAATCCGTGCATCGCGATCGTATCGTCGAGAACTTCGGAGTCTTCGACGTTGCTCTTACGCCCGACGAGATCGCGGAGATCGACGCGCTCGACCTCGGCAAGCGAGCGGGTTCCGATCCCGACGTCGTCGCTGCGAATACGTACGAAATCGACGTCGAAAACCAGTAGCGCTTACGCCGACCGAAGCGAAGCGGAGCGGGCGGCAAAGCGAAGGTTTGCGATCAACGCTAGGGCGCCGAAGAGGGCGAGCGCGCCGGCGGCTTGGAGGAGCGCGCCGCTGCCGATCGTCAGTGCGGCGAGACCGCAGGCGATTGCAGCCTGCCAGAGGAGCAGCGATGCGAGGCCGAGGCGGCGGTCGAGGAGTTCGACCGGAGGCGTCTCGTCGTCGTCGGCGATCACGAGCGTCGCGATGAGGCGAACGCCGACGTGCATCATGTGCGCGTTGAGGTTCTGCCCGATCCAGCCAAGGAGAATCGCAACGAGGAGGGCGGCTGGGTACGGGTGACCGAGCAATCCGGCGACGGCGTACGCGATCGCGACGAGCAGCCAGAGATCGGATGCCGCAACGAACTCGACGGGGAGAGGATGAACGGCGTCGGCGCGCAGTAGGGATCGAGACGTTGCGATGAAGTTGACGGCGGCGCCGGCCGCGACGAACGCGCCGCCGGCTTCGAGCAGTACGGTGTTTTGAGTGAGCGTTCCGGCCCAGAAAAGCGCGATGCCGACGAGCACGAGCGACGAGGTCGCGATGTGCGCGATGCGCCCGGCGGAGTTTCCGAGGAGCTGGTTGTAGGTTCGCATCGAGACGCCTGCGACGAGGAGCCCGAGCCAGCCGAAGATTCCCAGTGCGGCGTGAACGTTCGCCCAGCGCGGGACGAATGTGGCGTGGGTGTCGAGTCCGATGCTCAGCGCGAATCCGATGCCGACGGTGAGTGCGAGGAAGAAGAAGACGCCCAGGAAGGCTCGCGCGACGGCGCGCGTCGTGCGGTCGCTGCTGCGAAGCGCTGCGGCTGCGGTTGCGAAGAACGATGCGAGCGCACATGCGACGCCGACGACCACGAGCGCGCCGCCGGCGGCGACGATTGAGGGCTTCCACACGAGAAAGCCGACGACGATGAGGACGACGCCGATCTGGAGCAGCCATGGTGCAAAGCGCGCGACGCGTTCGAGGCGCAGCGGCGTATCGGTGAACGTCGGAAGAACGTGGATGAGAAACGCGAGCGCGGTGCTCGACATCCAGCCGAGCACGACCGCGTGGATCCAGGCGAAACCAATCGGCGATGCGCCGAACTCACGCTTCGCGCCGGCGGCGATCATCAAACCGCACGAGACGAGCAGCGACGCTTGCGCGAAGACGAGCGGCTGCGGTGGAATCCAGGGTGTGGCGGTTCGTGGTTCGCTCACGTCAGTCGCGGACTTGTGTGGGAGAACGATCAGAGCGCGGGCAACGACATAACATGTCGTCGGTGGTTCGACTTCGGCGCTTTCGCGCAGAGCCTGTCCCGAGCGTAGCCACCGAAGGTGGCGAAGTCGAGGGGCTCACCATAACACAAATGGAGGGGCGCGGTGGGCGCCCCAACCGTTTAGCGTAGGGTGGCGAGGGATTCGTCGAAGGCGCGCAAGAACTCACGGACGTCGTCGGCGTCGAAGATGAACGGAGGCTGGATGCGCAGCGCGTTGCCGTAGCGTCCGCCTTTTCCGATGAGCACCTTGCGCTTTTTCATCTCCTCGAGCATCTTCGTCGCGAACTCGGGAGCCGGCGTTTTCGCTTTGCGGTCGCGGACGAGTTCGACGCCGACCATGAGGCCTTTGCCGCGCACGTCGCCGACTGCATCGTGCTTTTTCGCGAGGTCGCGCAGGCCGGCCATGAGCGCTTCGCCCTGACGCTTGCAGTTCGCGATGAGGTCGCGCTTTTCAATCGCGTCGATCGTGACGCGAGCGGCGCGCGAGGCGACGGGGTTGCCGCCGAACGTGTTGATGTGCGGACCTTTGAACGTGTCCGCGAGTTCGGGACGCGTGATCGTGATGCCGATGGGGAATCCGCTTGCGAGGCCCTTGGCCGACGTGATGATGTCCGGAACGACGCCGTACGACGAGACCATGCCGATCCAGCCGTCGCCGAGGCGTCCCCAGCCCGCTTGCACTTCGTCGGCGATGAGGAGCGTGCCGAACGGTGCGAGCGTCTCTTTGAGAACCTTGAAGTACTCGTCGGGCGGCGCGATGATGCCGCCGACGCCGGAGACGGTCTCCGCGATCATCGCGGCGGGTGCGCCGTCGGTGTTCGATTCGATGACGCGCTTAGCGTACTTGGCGCATGCGATGTCGCAGGACGGATACGTCATGCCGAGCGGACAGCGATAGCAGTACGGGTTCGGAACGAACGCGACGTGGGGCATCTGCGTTGCGAAGTTACGCCACTGGCTCTGCCCTGCGAGCGCGACGGTGTACGCGGTGCGGCCATGGTAGGCGTGGTCGAGCGCGAGGAGATCGACGGATTTCTTCGGCGACGACGTGCGCGCGATGAGCGTCGCGACCTCGTTCGCCTCCGAGCCGGAGTTCGAAAAGAACGATTTCGTCATGCCTTCCGGAGCGATGTCGGCGATCTTCTCGGCGAGATCGAGGATCGGTTCCGTGAAGTAGAGCGTCGAGACGTGGATGAGTTCTTTCGCCTGCTCCGCAACGGCGTTCGCCACCTCGGTGTCGCCGTAGCCGAGCGTGTTCGTGCAGATGCCGGCGAAGGCGTCGAGATACTCGGTACCCCGATCGTCGCGGACGTGCGAGCCTTCTCCACCCACGAGCGTGAGCGGCTCCTCGTAGTACGTCTGCTGCGCGGCGAAGAAGACGCGCTTCGCGCGCTCTGCATTGCTCTTTTCCATCGTTCTCATCGCTATCGTTCCTTTACGTCGTTTGCGTAGCGGATGCCGCCCACTGCGGATCGGCAGGGGACGCGCTTTCGCCGGTGATCTCGGTATACGCTTGATGCGAGATGCGGGAGCGGCTGCCCTGCATGAGCAGCGCGTAGGCGATAAGGCCGCCGCCAAGGCTCAGCAGCCAGCCTCCCGACGAGAGCCGCGCGAAGAAGCCGTCGAGGCCGCCCGCCGACGGCGCGTGGACGGTGAAGAGCACGGCGCCGGCGACGGCGAGCGCCCAGCCGATCGCAAGCGCGGCGATCGCAAACGGATTGAGGCCGCGTGCGTACGCGTAGATGCCGCGCGGCGCATAGAGTTGGGCGAGGTCGAGCCGCCGTTTGCGAACGAGCCAGTAATCGGCGATCGCGATGCCGTCGAAGGCGCCGAGCATCGCGCCGTACGCTCCCAGCCACACGAAGATGTAGGTCGTGAAGCTCGAGAGGAGATACCACGGCTCCATGGCCAGCGACAGCAGTCCGGTGATGACGGCGCCCCATGCGAACGTAATCTTGCGCGGCCAAAGGTTCTCGAACGCTCTCGCGGGCGCCATGACGTTGGCACCGACATTGATCGTGATCGACGAGATCATGATGACGATGCCGGCGATGACGACGACGGGCGTGGGAAACTTGACGATGAGTTGGACCGGATTCCAGAGCGGCGTGTGAAAGAGCGCGACCGTCGCCGACGTGACGACGATGCCGGCGAAGGAGAAGAGCGCCATCGTGAGCGGCATCGCGAAAATCTGTCCGCGCACTTGCGCGCGCTGCGAAACGGCGTAGCGCGTGTAGTCGGGGATGTTCAGCGCCATCGTCGCCCAAAACGCGATGACGCCGACGACCGACGGGAGGAATCCGCTCCAGAACGCGGGGCCGTGAAGTTTTGCGGGCTGCGCGAGGAGCGGTCCGAAGCCTGCGGCGTGCACCGCCCACGCGAAGAGCGCGATCGCGCCGAGCGCGAGCGTCGGTGCGGAGAACTGCGCGAGCCTTCCGATCGCTTGCGGGCCGCGCATCGCGATAACCACATTGATCGCCCAGAAGATGAGGAATGCGACGCCGAGATGCCAGGAGAAGTGCGGCCACGCCGGCACGAGGCGCAAGAGGATCGCGTCGAGCGCTTGACCCGCGAACCACGAGTTGATGCCGAACCAGCCCGCGGCGATCACCGCGCGTGCGAGCGCCGGCAGATGCGCGCCGCGCGTTCCAAACCAGAGCCGCGCGAAGACGGGATATGGGATGCCGAACTTCGTGCCCGCGTGCGAGACGAGGAGAATAGCGATCATGACGATCGCGCTTCCGCACAGAATCGTGAGCACCGACTCCCACCAGTTCATGCCCAGTGCAATCATCGAGGCCGCGAGCGAGTACGTCGGAAGGCAGATGCACATGCCGATCCACAGCGACGAGAACTTCAGCGCGGGCCACGAGTGTTCGGCGAGCGTGCAGGGGCGCAGGTCGTCGTTCCACATCGAGTGGTTGCGCGAGGCCTCGTTCGCGGCGGCCTCGGTGAGCACGACGACGTCGCCGATCTGCGTCTGCGTCGTCAAGGAGCGAGCATCTCTTCGTACGCGTCGGGGCGGCGGTCGCGGTAGAACTGCCAGGTGTCGCGCACCTGGCGGATGAGGTTTCGGTCCATCTCGCCGATGACGACGTCGTCTTTATCGCGGCTGGCGATCGCGACGATTTGGCCGCGCGGATCGACGAGATACGATTGCCCGTAGAACTCGCCCATGTTCCACGGCGGCTCGATTCCGACGCGGTTGATCGCGCCGACGTAGTAGCCGTTGGCGACGGCGTGCGCGGGCTGCTCGAGTTTCCACAGGTACTCGGAGAGGCCGGCGACCGTCGCGGAGGGATTGAAGACGATCTCGGCGCCGTTGAGGCCGAGGATGCGCGCGCCTTCTGGGAAGTGGCGATCGTAACAGATGTAGACGCCGACGTTTCCGAACGCGGTCTCGAAGACCGGAAAGCCGAGGTTGCCGGGGCGGAAGTAGTATTTCTCCCAGAATCCGCAGCCGGACGGTCCCGCTTGCACCTGCGGAATGTGGTGCTTGCGATACTTGCCGAGGTACTCGCCGCCCGCGTCGATCACCGCGGCCGTGTTGTAGTAGAAGCCCGCGCTCTCGATCTCGTACATCGGCACGACGAGCACGATGCCGAGTTCCTTCGCCAAGCGCTGCATCAACTGCGTCGTCGGGCCGCCGGGAATCTCTTCGGTCGCTTCGTACCACTTCGGCGTCTGCTCGGTGCAGAAGTATGGGCCGTAGAAGATCTCTTGCAGGCAGACGATCTTCGCGCCCTTGCGCGCCGCGTCGCGAATGAGACGCTCGTGCTTTTCGATGGCCGCTTTCTTGTGTTCTTCGACCGGACGGTTTCCGTCGACGTCGTTGTGCGCCTGAATAAGGCCGATGGTGACTTTTGATTCCATGCTTGTCTCCTAGGCCGTGTTTTCAAAGCGGCGTGAAGGAAAGCCTCGCCATTCGCAGCATTTTTCTGGTGCTTCCGGCATTGAAGTGGGCGAACGAGGCAGAGTAGCCGAGCGCGCTGTGCGCATGCGTCGTGTTGTAGCCCTGCATCCACACGTGCCCGTTGGCCTGCGCATCCGCAAGGGTGTGAAACCAGTGCGCATGGAGAAGCTCAGAGCAAACGCGACCGTTGAACGGCTCGATGAACGCGTTCCGCGTCGGCTTTCCGGGTTGAATGAACGGCAACTCGACATCGTGCTCCTCGGACCACATCCCTGCATGAGCTTGGACGTTAGTTCCGTCCCGTTGCCAACGCGCAGGTACTTCGGATAGCCGTAGATCGCTGCAACGTTATCGAGTACAGCCCCATCTTCCGAGGCGGGGTGCACAGCGTCCGGGCGATTTAGCAAAGCGGTATCCGCACTCCAGTAGGGAGTTTTACAAGTTTTTCGGCGCGGTGAGCCGTTATCCGCGCCGGGGCGGCTTCAGGAGAGCTGGAGGTTGAGGGGCTGGCCAACACAGCGGATAGTATAGTAATATGCTATACTATTTGCATGGCCAAGCACGAGGACATCCTGAGGGATATTGCCGCCGAGCATGACGGCCTCATTACCGCAGCGGAGGCAGAGGAGGCGGGCGTACCCCGTGTGCTGGTTGTGCAGCTCGCCCGTCGAGGTCGGCTGGACCGGGTCGCCCAGGGTCTGTACCGGTTCCCTACCTGGCCGACGACCGACTTGCAGCAGTACCAAGAGGCGGTGCTCTGGCCAAGGGCTCACCGCGAGCTCGGCTATGCCCTGGTCTCGCACGACTCCGCGCTCGAACTGTATAACCTTACAAACCTCAATCCCAGCGTCATCCACGTTACGCTCCCGCCGAAGACGCGCATCTCGCGCCGGCGGCCGGCATGGCTCCGACTGCACTTCGCAGACGTCCCCGAGGGTGACCGGGCTTGGGAGCAGGGCGTTCCAATCGTCAGCTTGCCGCGAGCGATCGAAGACATCGGACCCGTCCGTGGCGCCGATGTGGTTCATCGCGCAGTAAGCGAGGCTCGTGAAAGGCGCCTCTTACGGGAGGATGAGCTGCAGCGCCTTGTTGACGTGTTTGGTAGGGAGATCTTGGAGCCGTACCGTGCCGGCTAGCCAAAGCGAGCTGCGCCGTACACTCGAACGACGGATTACAACCGTCGCTAAGGAGCGAGGTACGACTGCCGCCCGCCTGCGCCGCCTCGTCGGATTTGCGGTCTTGTGCGAAGCGCTTTCTGAGGCGGCAGCTCGTGTCATTATTCCATTTTTCTTCGTGAAGGGCGGTGTCGCGATTGAATTACGGCTCGACCTCCTTGCGCGTGCGACGCGAGACGTTGATATCGGTCTTTGTGCGCCGCCAACCGAACTGTTGGCGCTCTTCGATTCGGCGCTCGAAGTCGGGTTCGGCGACTTCCGCCTCCGTCGGCGTGGCGAAGCACGCGCGCTCGATAACGGTGCGCTTGCCTTGGAAATCACCGTGCAGTACCTCGGGCGCCCATGGGCAACGATCGACGTGGACCTCGCTCCAGCCACGCTCGATTGGGAGACGGACCCTGTTCCGCCAATCGCGCTCGCGGAGCTTGGTCTCCAAGCGCCTCGCTCGGTGCCGTGCCTTGCGCTCCCCGCGCAGATCGCGCAGAAGATTCATGCGCTCACCGAACCTGAACCCCGTGGCCGTCCGAATCCTCGTGCCCGAGACGTACTCGACGTGCTGCTGCTCGTTCAGCGTGTCGAACTCGATCACGAAGCCGTCCGGGCGGCCTGCGAACGCGTGTTTGCGCAACGGGCTGCTCACTCATGGCCGATCTCTTCGTTCGTCTTCCCGCCGGGCTGGCACGGTACACTGACCGAGCTTGCTCGTGAAAGTCGCTACGATACAAATGACGTTGCCGTTATCGAGCAGCGTTTCAATTCATATCTGGCAAGTCTTACCGCAGCGGGCTGAATCGGCGCGTTTGCATAGGCTTGCGTCGGTACTTCGACTTCGCGCCTTCGGCGCTGCGCCCAGATGACACAGGCGCTCGCGGTCACAGTTAATGCGGCGAGCCGAAGGCGAGCATCCTTTAGAGTTGCCAGGGGTAGAAACGTTCGCTCTTGAGGTGTTTGCCGGCGCCTTTGGTGCCGACGAAGGCGTCGCCGTCGGCGACCATCGTGCCGCGGGAGAAGACGTAGCGCGGGCGGCCTTTTACGGTCATGCCTTCGAAGACGTTGTTGTCGACGTTCATGTGGTGCGACTTGGCCGCGATCGTTCGCGACTGCTTGGGGTCCCAGACGACGACGTCGGCGTCGCTTCCCGCGGCGATCGTTCCCTTGCGCGGAAAGAGTCCGAAGAGTTTGGCGGGGTTCGTGGAGCCGAGTGCGACGAAGGTGTTCGGGCTGAAGACGCCGCCGTTCACGCCGACGTCGTAGAGAATCGAGAGGCGATCCTCGATCGTCGGCGCGCCGTTGGGAATTTTCGAGAAGTCGTTCTTGCCGAGTTCCTTCTGACCGCAGAGGTTGAAGGAGCAGTGATCGGAGCCGAAACTCTGCAGTTCCAAGTTCTTCAACTTGCGCAGGAGCACGCCTTGATTCCACTTCTCGCGGATCGGCGGTGAGAGAACGTACTTCGCGCCCTCGAAGTTCGGCCGTTCGTAATCGCTGAAGTCGCAGACGAGATACTGCGGGCACGTCTCGCCGTAGATGGGGAGTCCGCGTTTGCGTCCGTCGCTGATGGCGTCGGCGGCCATGGCGCTGCTGACGTGGACGACGTAGAGCGGCGCGCCGGCAATTTCGGCGAGGCGAATCGCGCGGTGCGTCGCTTCGCCCTCGCACTCGACCGGACGCGTGAGCGCGTGCCACTTCGGATCCGTCTTGCCTTCTGCGAGTGCTTGCTTCGTGATGACCTCGATCACGTCGCCGTTCTCGGCGTGCACCTGCACGAGGCCGCCGGCGTCGCGGCAGGCTTGGAGCGTCTTGAAGATCGTCTCGTCGTCGACGTACAGGACGTGCTTATACGCCATGAAGACTTTGAACGAGTTCACGCCTTGTTCGGCGATCATCTTGGGGATCTCGGCCATCGTCTCGTCGCGCCCGTCGGCGATCGTCAGGTGAAAGGCGTAGTCGACGACCGCCTTGCCGGAAGCCTTCTCGTGCCACTTCTTCACGGCGTTGAGCAGCGAGTCGCCGCGCGTGTGGAGCGCGAAGTCGACGACGGTCGTCGTGCCGCCCATCGCAGCACCGCGAGTCCCGGTTTCGAAGTCGTCTGCGGTGACGGTTCCGCCGAATGGCATGTCGAGGTGCGTGTGCGGATCGATGCCGCCCGGCATCACGTAGGCATCGCTCGCATCGACGATCTCGTGCTTTTCGCTGGGAAGATTGCGCCCGATCGCGCTGATGCGTTCGTCTTCGATGAGGACGTCGGCGGGATAGGTGTCGGCGGCGGTGACGACCGTGCCGCCCCTAATGAGGGTTCCCAACGGCGCTGCGCTCCTTCCATGACTGCGAGGGGAGGTCGTGGTCGACGCGAATCATGTCGATGCAGTCGACGGGGCAGACCATCGCGCAGAGGTTGCAGCCGACGCAGTGCTCGGCGTCGACGACGAGGTCGTACGTTCCGTTGGTGCCGCGGGCGACGCGATCGATGCACTGATGGGCCGCGTCTTCGCAGGCGATATAGCATTTGTTGCAATGGATGCAGCGCGACTGGTCGACCTCCGCGACGATCTTGTAGTTGAGGTTGAGGTTCTCCCAGGTCGTGATCGTGTCGCGCGAGCGCCCGATGAGGTCGCGCACCGACGCGAGGCCTTTGGCGTCGAGATAATCGGAGAGTCCGTCGATCATCTCGCGCACGATGCGAAAACCGGAGTGCATGACGGCGGTGCAGACCTGCACGTTCGTCGCGCCGAGGAGGAGGAACTCGACGGCATCGCGCCACGTCTCGACGCCGCCGATGCCGGAGATCGGGATGCGTACGTCCGGATCGCGCGCGCAGTCGCTCACCATGTTCAGCGCGATCGGCTTGACGGCCGGGCCGCAGTACCCGCCGTGCGAACTCTTTCCGTCGACGTGCGGAATCGGATTCCACGAATCGAGATCGACGCCCATGACGCTGTTGATCGTGTTGATGAGGCTGATCGCGTCGGCGCCCCCGCGAGCGGCTCCGCGCGCGGAGAAGCGAACGTCGGTGACGTTCGGCGTGAGCTTCACGATGACGGGAACGCGCGCGGCCTCCTTGACGTACGTCGTCACGCGCTCGATGAGATCGGGGTGCTGCCCGACGGCCGCGCCCATGCCGCGCTCGCTCATCCCGTGCGGACAGCCGAAGTTCAACTCAAAACCGTCGACGTCGACCTCTTGCACGCGCCGCACGAGGTCATGCCACGGCTTCTGCTCGCAGACTTCCATGAGCGACGCGACGATCGCGCGGTCGGGGAATCGTTTCTTGCAGGCGGCGATTTCGCGCAGATTGTCGTCGAGCGGGCGGTCGGTGATGAGCTCGATGTTGTTCATGCCGACCATGCGATGTTCGCGATAGTCGAACGACGCAAAGCGCGACGTGACGTTGACGATCGGCGTGCCGAGCGTCTTCCAAACCGCGCCGCCCCAGCCGGCTTCGAAGGCGCGCTCGACTTGGTAACCGCTGTTCGTCGGCGGCGCCGACGCGAGCCAGAAGGGGTTGGGGCTTTTGATGCCGGCGAGGTTCGAAGAGAGATCAGCCATGTGTGTGTACCGCAGGCGCCTTGGCGCCGTTCAAATATGCATTGATGGAGCGCGCGGCGGTCTTTCCCTGCTCGGCGGCTTCGACGACCATCGCCTCGCGCTCGCCCTTTGCGAAGAGGCAGTCGCCGGCGGCGAAGACGCCCTCGCGGCTCGTGCGCATCGCGTCGTCGACGCGAACGACGCCGTCGTCGTGCGCGATGCCGAGCGCTTCGATCGCTTCGAGCAGCCTGCGTTGTCCGATCGCGCTGATGACGGTGTCGCACGGCTCGACAAAGCGTCCTTCGCCGCGCGTGCGCTCGAGTTCGAGAGCGACGACGCGGCCGCGTTCTGCGACGACGCGCGCGGGCTTGCAAAAGAAGCGGAACTCGATGCCCTCTTCTTTTGCGAAGTCGTATTCGAACTCGTACGCGGGCATATTCTCTTCGCCGCGGCGATAGTACATGGTCACCCGCTGCGCGCCGAGCCGCTTCGCGCAGGTGAGCGCGTCGATCGCCGTGTTGCCCGCGCCGATGACCGCGACCGTCGAGCCGAGACCTTCGACGGCTCCGTCGGTTTTTGCGCGTTCGATGAAGTCGAGCGCGTCCCAGATGTATTCATCGCCTTCGATGCCGAGTTTGGGCACGTTGCCCATGCCGCACGCAAAGACGACCGCGTCGTACTCGGCGACGAGCGATGCCGGGTCGATGTCGTCGCCGACGCGCACGCCCGTGCGCACCTCGCAGCCGAGATCGACGATCTCCTGCGCCTCCCAGAGCGCGACGTCGGCAGGGAGGCGGAAGGGCACGATGCCGTACGTGTTCAGGCCGCCGAGTTCCGCGCGCGCTTCGAAGATCGTGACGCCGTGTCCGTAGCGGCGCAGGTCGCGTGCGGCGGCGAGGCCGGCGGGGCCTCCGCCGACGATTGCGACGCGTTTGCCCGTCGGCGCGCCGGGAGAGAAGACGTGCGTGCCGCGCTCGCGCGCGACGTCGGTTGCGTAGCGCTGCAGGTCGCCGATGCGGATCGGCGTGTCGCTCTCGGTGTTGTAGACGCACGCGCCCTCGCAGAGTTGTTCGACCGGACAGACGCGAGCGCACGAGGCGCCCAGCGGGTTCGCGTCGAGAATCGTCCGCGCGCTTCCTTTGAGATTTCCGTCGGCGATCTGCGAGATGAAGCCGGGAACGTCGATGTGCGTCGGACACGCCTTCGTGCACGGCGCGTCGTAGCAATAGAGGCAGCGATTCGCTTCGATCGTGACTTCGAGCGGTGTGAGATCCTTGTGAATGTTCTTTCCGGGGAACACGGCGTTATCAATGCGTGGGGAAGCCGAGATTCATTCCGGGATTGCTCTCGTGCCAGCGCGCGGTGATCACCTTGCCGCGCGTGTAGAAGCGGAACGCATCGGGACCGTAGATGTGAAGGTCGCCGAAGAGCGATGCTTTCCAGCCGCCGAAGGAGTAGTAGCCGACGGGCACCGGAATGGGAATGTTGACGCCGACCATGCCGACTTGTACTTCGCTTTGATACGTGCGCGCGGCCGCGCCGCTGCGCGTGAAGATCGACGTGCCGTTCCCGTACGGATTCGCGTTGACGATCTCGAGTGCGTGCGCGAGCGAGTCTGCGCGCAGGTTCACGAGCACCGGCCCGAAGATCTCGTCCGTATAAATCTTCATCGACGTCGAGACCTTGTCGAAGAGCGTCGGCCCGATGAAAAAGCCGTCTTCGTGACCCGCGACGCGCAGCGCGCGCCCGTCGGCGAGAAGCGCCGCGCCTTCCTTGACGCCCGCTTCGATGTATCCGAGGATGCGGTCGCGCGCGGCAGGCGTGACGACCGGGCCCATCTCGTTGTTCGCATCGTGGCCGGGCCCGATCCGTAGATGCTCGATGCGCGAGAGCACGCGTTGCAGAAGTGCGTCGGCCGCGTCTCCGACGCAGACGGATGCGGAGATCGCCATGCAGCGCTGGCCGGCGGAGCCGTACGCGCTCGAGACGAGCGCATCAGCGGCGGCATCCATGTCGGCATCGGGCATGACGACGAGATGATTCTTCGCACCGCCGAGTGCCTGAACGCGTTTGCCGTGCTTCGCGGCGGTTTCGTAGACGTAGCGCGCGATCGGCGTCGATCCGACGAAGGAGACGGCGTTCACGCGGGGATGTACGAGCAGCGCGTCGACCGCGGATTTGTCGCCGTGCACGACGTTGAGCGCTCCGTCGGGGAGTCCCGCTTCCTTCAACAACTGCGCGATGAGGAGCGCTGCGGAGGGATCGCGCTCGGAGGGTTTGAGCACGAACGTATTTCCCGCGGCGAGCGCGGGTGCAAGCATCCAGATCGGAACCATCATCGGAAAGTTGAACGGCGTGATTCCCACGCAGACGCCGACCGGCTGGCGCAGCGAGTACGTGTCGATGTTCGTCGAGACGCTCTCGCTGAGTTCGCCTTTGAGAAGATGCGGCAGGCCGCAGGCGAAGTCGACGACTTCGAGCGCGCGCACGACCTCTCCGGCGGCATCGGTGACGATCTTTCCGTGCTCGCTCGATACGATCGCGGAGAACTCGTCGGCGTGCGTGCGAAGAAGTTCGCGAAAGCGCAGGAGCACGTCGGCGCGCTTGCCCAGGGTGACCCCGCTCCATTTTGGGAACGCGGCGGCGGCGGCTTCGACGGCCGCGTCGACGGTGGCGGCGTCGGCGAACCCGACGCGAGCCTGAACGCTACCGCGGGCGGGATCGTAGATGTCGCCGTGGCGCTGCGCTCCGTTTTCGCCGAGTTTGCCGGAAATGAAATGATGGACCTTACGAATCGTAGGGGGTGCTTGCATAAGTTGGTTTTAATATGACGGCCGTGCAGGATTCTCCTCGCCCGGCGCTCGTCTGCGTGCCGACGCCGCTTGGGCGCTACCTCGTGATAGCGGCCCGCGGCGACGAGATCGCCGGCAGCGAGTTCGTGCATCGGCGGCCGCGGAGCGCGGGGTCGACGGAAGCCTTGCGCGGCGCGTCGGCGGTCGTGCTGCGCGAGGCGCGGCGTCAGGTGGAGGCGTATTTCAGTCGAAGGCTGGAGCGCTTTTCGCTTCCGCTCGCGTTCTGCGGCACGCCGTTCGAGTGCGGCGTGTGGAGGCAGGTTGCGGCGCTCGCCTTCGGCGAGTTCGTGTCGTACGCCGACGTTGCGCGCGCCGTCGGACGTCCGCTTTCACACCGTGGCGTCGCGCGCGCGATGGGGCGCTCGCAGTTCGCGCTCTTCGTTCCCGCACATCGCGTCGTCGGCGCCGATGGAAAACCGCGGGGGCTCACGCCGCGCGGAACGCGCGCGCGGCTCATCGCATTCGAGAAGCAGGTGGCTAACTGGACGCGATAACGATCTCTAGTTGAACGTCACCCGAAATAGATACTTGCCGGGAACGCCTTGGCAGTCCTTGATGGCTGGGGTGTAGATTGATGCCCGAGCTACGCGAATGGCCTCATCTTCGAATGGCCGATCCCACCATGAAGGGGCGTAAACAGCAGTTCCGACGACGGTCCCATCAGGTGCTAACGTCACCTCGACGGAGACCGTTACTTCCCGTTCATATTCGGCGGGCGCCACTGCCTGAGCGGCTTGCACGACGCTTGCCGGTCCATCGGGAACAGCGCACGGTGGATGGGCTTCGCCTATCGATCTTGGGACGCAAGTGAACGTTGCGGGGCTTGCGTAGTCGGTCGCCCGTTCAACCCGAATGCCGGGTCCTGCCCATCGACGCAGGCGTAGAACCGGATGCCTCCATGGCTATCGATGACGCTCGCCGGGAAAAGCTCTTCTGATGCTCGGGGCGGGACATCGTTCTCCCAACACTGCGAAGCATTCGCGTAGCATGCCATCACGTCAATGTTTCCACGGCATCTGTTCCAGACCGCTAGATCATTTGCCGAGCGCATCAAATTGGATCGTCGCACCGGACCAAGCGGCGAAACGCACTGCATAACCGCGCGGGGAACAGGTGTCGGCGCGGCGCTGGTAGTCGGCGACTGCGAACGTGCCGGCGTGGTGACCAATACGATGAGCGTCGCTAGGGTTAACACGATCTTTTGCGTGTGCGTTCCTCCGAAACGTTTCGGCCCGTATGAAACCACGCGTGGCGCGCGATGCGTAAGCGACCGCCGTTGATTATAATTGCACGTCACGCATTTTGTCAAGAACGGATGGTTTAAGGCGGGCGCGTATCGGGTTCGCCGAAAATCGCGGCAAGATGCAGTGCTGGTCGGGACGTGCAACGCGGCCCTCGAGTCGTGCGATTCGCGCGTCCATGATGTTTTGCATGCCGGTATATCACGACGAGCCGAGGCGCCGGCAAGGGGTATGGTTCGTACGCGGCCAAGCGTCGCCTATGACTAGCGTACAGCAGACGATCACGCCGTTGCTTTGGTTCGCGAACGAGGCCGAAGAGGCGGCGAGGTATTACGTCAAGCTCTTTGACAACTCGGAGATCGTGGGCGTGAGCCGCTATACGGAGGCGGGTCCGGGGAAATCGGGCGACGCGATGATGGTGGAGTTCACGCTCGCGGGCCAAGAGTTCATGGCGCTCAACGGCATATTCGCAAGCGATAGCGCCGAGTTGCAGACGCCGCCGCGTGGCGCGATCGCGCTGTTCGTTACCTGCCAGACGCAAGCGGAGCTCGACGCGCTATGGGATCGCCTCGGCGAAGGCGGCAAGATCTTGCAGTGCGGGTGGCTCGTCGATCGCTACGGCGTCACGTGGAACATCGTGCCCGCCGGCCTGAGCGAGATCATGAGCGACGAAGATCCGCAGCGGCGCAGGCGCGCGATGGAGGCGATGTTAAAAATGAAGAAGATCGACCTCGACGCGATACGAAGAAGCCTGTGATCGATCGCTATGCGGGGGCTGACAACGATACCGGGCCGTCGAACGGCGGTGGCCTGCGCGGGCGCAGCAGACCGGGATCGAGAAAACCTTCGAAGTCGGCGATGTCCACGCAGCACTTCGCCGCTGCCGCACCGACGCGCGAAAGGTCGTCGATATAATCGACGCCGTCGAGACGCTGCAGGCCCGCAGGAGCGACGTCGGCGAAACCGAGTTTCTGGAGCGATCGCTTCGAGAGTTCGACGTTGTATCGCGCGTAACTGAAGAGCGGCGCCTCGGGCGGTAGACCGACGCCGATGAGGTTTCCGATCTCCGCGTCGATCTCCGCAAGCGCACAGTCGGAGCGCACGCGCCCGAAAATTCTGCAGAGCATGTCCTGCTCGACCGCCGCAGAGTGAATGAGCGCGGCCGGCGTGGACGTTACATTGTAGAGGAGGTTCATCTGGCGCGCGTCGAGGTGAAGGTTCGCAAGATCCGCCGAGCCCGTTCCAACGGAAATCAAAAGAAGTTCGCGTGGGCCCGTCTTCCAGCCGAGACGATAGCCGGGCAGCGTCGCCATGAGAAAGAGCTGGAACGCCGGGTTGTTGTACATGCTCACCGCGCCATCGACGAAAACGAACGGTGCGTCGAGTCCGGGAACGTGGATTTCTTCGGCGGGAAAGTACACGGGAGCCGCCGTGCTCGCGCGCACGAGCTGCCAGAGTGGAAGGTCGAGATTCGTCGGCCGCGCGGACCCGGCGTTGTCGTCGCGCAGATTGTACTTCGCGTTCGGATTGTTCGACAGCGGCCACGGAGAGTCGGTGCTTGCGTTGCGCGTGACGATCAGCAGGAGCGTCTGGAGTTTTTGCGTTCCGAGCGTTACTAACGGGGGGTCGCCGACGACGCGCTTGATCTCGCGCTCGAGTGCGTCCGGGCGGTACATCGCTCGGTAGAAGAAGATTCCGAGCACTCCGGCGATTGCCGATGCCGGGCCCTTCGTGCGCCGTGCGAAGCGCTGAAAGGCGTTCGCATCGAACATCATCTTTCCGCCGGTTACGTAGAAATTGCGAATCGTTTGCGCGCTATAGCCGAGCGACAGAAGGGTCGCGACGATCGCGCCGGTGCTCGTTCCAGCGAAATAATCGAAATACTGAGCGAGAACGAGATCGGGCTCGTGGAACTCGGCGCGGAGAAGTTCTTCGATTCGAGCGATGAACTCGACGGCGACGAGCCCGCGAATGCCGCCGCCATCGATCGAAAGCATGCGCTTTGGTCCGCGCTGCGGGTCGACGATCGCGTCGAGATGGCTCACGGTACGCGAGTTCGCGGAGCGCGTCCGGAGCCCCCGCTCGACGTCGCTAGTCGAACCAGCGACGTGACGCCATGCGTTGCCGATGCGTGGTGCGGTCCCTCGACTTCGTTCGCGCCGCGCGCTCGGGATGACACGGCTTTGTTGCACGCTGCGCTCGGGTGACGAAAGCGGCGCTGTCGACGGGCGTTAGGTTCCGCCGAATACGTAGAGCATGCGGCCCAGCGTTGGCGTTCCCACTGGATGAAAGCGCGGGTCGGCAAACGGAACGGCGCTGAGAACGTACAGCGGCTCGCGCCTCGCCCAGAGCGCATAATCCGACGCATACTGCCGCGGATGCGCAGCGAGTATCGTGCGGTCCTGGAGCGAGCCATCGGCGTACGCGCCGTACGCGAGCGTCGTTGCATCCTCCCACGGCGCGACGACGATCGCCTTGGCCGGAACGCTCCGTGCGATCCACGAGATGAGCGCGCGATTCGAGACGCCGCGCTGAAGCGCCGCGACGCTGCCGCTCGCGCCGGCGAGTGCGATCGCGTTGCCGATGAGAATGAGCGCCCACACGATTCGCCTCGGATCGACGGTCCATCTGAACTCGGCGGTCACGCCGCCGGCAAACAACGCGGCGATCCACAGAACGAACATGAGGTAGCGTTCGGGATCGCCCTCGACGGGCGCGAGTGCGAGCGCGACGAAGCCCGCCGATAGCGCGGCGATGACGAGCATGATGCAGACGCTATTGCGACGCTGAAAGAGGAGGATGATTCCAAGGCCCGCGACGACGACGAACACGATGTCGTACGTGCCGTGTATCGTGGCGTAGATCGAGCCTAGATATGCCAGCCAATGCGACGGGTTCGCGGCGTTCCGCCAGAGCGGCCCAACGCCGAAGCTCAGCCCGCTCACTTCGTTGACGAATCCCTGCTGCGTGCGCGGATCGTTTACGTCCCAATAGACGCGCGCCGCCGGAGGAGCGAGCATCTGCACGGGATCGACGGGAGCGTGCGCGATCGCGTTTGCACGCAGCGGCAGATACGCGTAGCAGCAGAGCAGCAGGACGAACGCGACGAGCGCCGCGCCGGCGCCGGCGAGCGTGATGCGGCGCAGCCGGACGAGTTTCGAGAAGATGATCGCGGGGAGGAGCCAGAGCGAGATCGGCGAGACGGCGATTGCGGCGCCGAACGACGCCGCCATCGCGACGATATCGCGCGTGCGAGAGTGAATGAGCCATCCGCAGAGATAGTAGATCGTCATCGCTTGGAAGAGGAGCGCGAGATCCTGCGAGTCCGCTTGCGATCCGTGATACCAGATCGAGCGTGCCCACGCAAAACAGAGAAACGCACCGAGCGACGTGACCGGTCCGATGCCGATGCGAATCGCGGTGACGACGCCGGTCATGCACGCGAGCGACATGCAGACAGCGCCGAAAAGGTTCATGCGGTACGCGAGCGTTCCGACCGAAACGACGTGCGACCATACCCATCCTATAAGAACGAAGAGCGGATAGCCGGTCGGATGCGCGATGCCCAGGAGATACGGTACGCCTTGCATGTCCGCGAGGTCGCGCGACGCGACGTCGTGCGAAACGGAGAATGCATACGTGATGAACGGAATGATGAAGGCGAGCGCGACGACGATTCGATGGCGGTGATGGTGTACGGCCCGAACCGCGCGATAGCCGCCGTGCAGCGCGTGCGCGTAACCGATGTAATCGAGCGCCATGCCCACTCCTCGCCCGGGGAAGGCAAAGCCGCGGCATCCATGACGTATGCCGGCCCCAATCTCTCGCTTTGCCCGGTGGCGCGTCGTGGTCCTGCCGGGTCGGCCTGCGGGCAAGTAGAACTTCGGCCGCTTCGCTCCGTTATCTATAGTAGTGACGATGCGCGTTTGGCTCTGCCAGTGCGCCGCTTTTGCCGCGGCGCTGCTCTGCGTTCCGGTGTCGGCTCCCGCGGCGGGGCAGGCAACGTTTGCGCGGGCCGGAGCGCAAGCGGCGTCGACGCTTCTGCGGGCGTTCTACACCGGAGGCCGCTGGAGGCTGTGCAACGGCCGGCGGTGCGGTGAGGCGAGCAGCGATTGGGGCGCGGATTCGCTGACGTATGCGCTCTGGATGGCGTGGAAGGGCAGCCGCGCTCATGCGGATGCAACGGCGCTGGCGGCGATCGGTGTGGCGATGCCGCGTTACTCCGGCGCGTGCGGCAACGCGTGTCCGACGTGGAGCGACGCGCCCGCATGGGACGCCGTCGCGCTCGCGCGCATCTACGAGGCGACCGGCGAGAATGCGTTTCGCACCCGCGCCATCGCGGCACTCCGCGACGCGGGCGACGTACGATTTGTGGGCGGTGCGTGCGCGGCGATTGCGTACCAGCGCGCTCGGCCGTCTCCGAGCGACCTGAAGACGCTGGAGACGGGAGCAAATGCAACGAAGGCCGCGCTGCTGCTCTATCGCGCGACGAACGACCGCCGCTTTCTCGACGAAGCGATCGCGACGTACGCCGCCGAGCGCGCGCTCTTCTTGGATCCGTCGGTTCCGCTCTACACCGTGCACGCGATCGACGACGGCGCGCGCTGCACGCAGGTCGCGCATCGATTCTTCGCTTCCGTGAACGGCGATATGATCTGGAACGGCATCGCGTTGTGGCAGGCGACGGGGCGTCGCGCGTTCTACGACGAGGCCGTCGAGACGGGCGAGGCCGTCGACACGTATCTCTCCGACGACGACGGTGTGTTTTCCGACGTGCAGGGAGAGAACGACGTCGAAGAGCCGCTCGTGGAAGCGATGGCGGCGCTCGCGGCGCAGACGAATGAACGTTTCGCGCGCGAGTGGATTCTGCGCAACGCCGCGGCCGCGCTCTCGAGTCGCGCTTCCGACGGCGTCTTTTCGCGCTTCTTCGACGGACCGCCGCAAGCGGTGGCTTCCGCGTGGGAGACGAACGGCGGTATCGCGCTCGAGATCGCAGCGGCCGCAATCGACGGCGCGGCGGCGGCGAGGTCACAGCCGTGGGACGGCGACGTCGTCGAGCGCGTCACGTCGCTTCCGGCGCGGATCACGTTCACCGGCATGGGTGTTGCGCTCGTCGGAACGATCGGCGAGCGTTGCGTGGAGCGGCATATTCGCGTGGAGGTCGACGGCGTTGCGACGTTCGACCGCACGGGGCTGTGGCAGAATCCGCACATGCCCGGCGGCGCGCACGTGCTGTTCGCGTGGCGCTGGCAGACGCCGGGAACGCACACGATCGAACTCGAGCCGGCAGCGCCCGGCGAAAGCGGCACCGGCGCGCTGAAAGTCGCCGGCGTCGTCTCTTCGCGCTCGTAGCGCTTTGTCGCTTAGCATAACGGGGAGGGCCGGCTTGCCGTGCGAGAGCCTGTCCCTGGGTACGCTCTAGCCGATGAACGAGCGCTTCCCACGTATCCGCGCCGACGCGCTGCAGGCGCAGACACCGATTCTCGACGTGCGGCGATGCCCGCACGAGTATCAGATTCGCGGTGCGCTGCGGTACGATCCGCAGGCGCTTCTCGGCGCGCAGCACGTGTCGCTTCCCATCGACAAGAAAGAGCCGATGGCGCTCTACGGGGATTCGGAAGATATCGTGCGGGCGGTCGTTTCAAAACTTCGTCACGAGGGATATGCGGCCTCGGTGTTGGAGGGCGGCATCGAAAACTGGCGCGACAACGGTTTGCCGGTCGAGGAGCTGCGGCCCGTGCAAACGGTGCCGGCGTGATCGCGCTCGCGTTTGCGGCGACGCTCGCGGCGAGCGACGCGCAGTTCGTTCGCGATGCGATGCGAATCGGCAACGAGGAACTCTCTCGCGCGCACATCGCGGCGAACGCGACGGACGTGCGCCAGCGAGAGTACGCGCAGCGCATCTCGACGGACATCGGAGCGGCGAACATCGAGCTCATCTCGATCGCACGACAGTATCGCGTGATGCTCGACGTGCTGCCGAGCCCCGCCGCCGGCGCGCCATCGACCCCGCAGCCGCCGCAGCGCGCGAACGTCGCGAAGATGCGCATTCTTTCGACGACGCTGACGCCGGCGCGATATTTCCAACTCGAGAGCGCGAATCTTCGTTCGGCGATCGCGCTCTACGCGCGAGAATCGCGCAGCACCGATCGTGCGACGCTACGATCGTTTTCGATGAAAATGCTGACCACGCTCAGATCGGATCTCAAGCTCGCGCAACGCGACGCGCATGAAGGGAACTCGAGGTAAGCAATGACGTACGTCTGTGACTGTGAAGCCTGCACCTGCGAGGTGGCCAAAGACGGCGAGCGGTGTTCGAACGAGTGCCGCGACTGCGACGAAAACGCAGAGCTTTGCCGTTGCCCGCACGACGAGTGCGCCGGCGGCGAGGTGGAGGAAGAACTCTTCGACGAAACGCCGAGCGGCTAGGGCTCTTCGCGCCCCGGTCCCAGGCGCCAGCCGTACGCGAGATACCCGTGCGCCGAAGGCTTGCTGCCGAGCGCGCGTCCGGCGGAGAAGAGGATCTCGTGGTACGCGCCGATATCTCCGATGTAGCCGACGCCGACGTCGGTGTACGATGGGCGCCCTGCAACGCTCGCACTGTGGAAGATCTCGATCCCGACGTTCGTTGCCGCGCTAAGGTCGCGCGTGATCGCGATGCCGTCTTGGAGCGCGGGCGAGCGATGCGTCGCGCTGCGGTCGAAGAGCAGACCGCCGCCGCCGAACACCGTCCATTTTCCAAAACTCTTTTGCGCCCAGAACGGCAGGAATAGCGTTCCGTGTCCTTCGCCTAACGCGGCTTGGGCGTTTCCCGTCGCGAGCGTTATCGACGGGTAGAACGAGACTTGCGGGCTCCCCGCCGATTCCTGGATGAAGCGGTATTTGAGGCCGACTTCGAAATCGCCGAAACCGTAGTTCGTCGATCCCATTGCGGAGGCAAAACGTCCGGGCAGCGCGATGCTGAACTGCGTGTTCGGGAAGAGTCCGTAGTTGATCTCGAGCGTCCCAACGCCGCCTTCGATATCGCTTGCGACGCGATGGTAATCGATGTGGTAGTAAATTTCATAGTGGCGATACGTCGTCGGAACGGGATCGTCCGTTTCGTACGGCGGGCCGGCGACGGCGCAGCCGGCAGCCGACGATGCGAGCGTGAGTGCGAGCAGCGCGATGAGGAAGGGAGAGCGCGCACGCGCGCCGCACGTCGCCTTCATGCGCGCCATCGTACCATGGCTGCTTCTCATTCTCCTCGTTGGCTGCGTGCACGCAACTCGTGCGGTGCAGCCGCGCAGTGGCGCAGAGTTGGCGCAGACGCAAGCGACGCCGTCGGCGGCTCCGACGCCGGCGTATACGGATATCGGCGGCGTTGCCGCCGCGCCGTACATCGACGAGTTAACGCAACTGCAAGTGTTTTGGCCACCGGGCGGTCTCTTCGAGCCGAAGAAGCCGGTCTTGCGGCGCGAGTTCGCGCGTTGGCTGTTCCACGCCGATATCGCGATCTGGGGCATGTATCCCGGCACGTTCATCCATCCGGCGTCGCCCGACGCCGTCGTCTATTTCAGCGACGTGCCGCAGCAAGACCCCGACTTCACCGCGATACAGGGTCTGCACCAAGCGGGCGTCGTGCTCGGGAAAGGGAAGCGATTCAATCCGAATCGCGTCATCACGCGCGAGCAGGCACTCGCGATAGCGGCGTATGTCGACTGTGGAGGTTTGGATCCGGCGTTCGCCGGCAATGCGGCGAAAGCGTATGCGGAACTTCCGTGGCGCGACAAGAGGAAGGTCGGAAGGCAGTACGTCGCCGCCATCGCGAGTTGTATGCGTGCGGACGACGCGGCGTCCGTGCAGAACCGTCTCGATACCGCCGAGCGCACATTCGGCAACGTCACGATGCTCGATCCACGGCGCCCACTCACGCGCGCGCAAGCGGCGGCGATGATTTGGCGCATCGGTCAGCAGAAGCCAGACCTGAACGATTTTCCGCCGCGCACCGCAGAAGACGCGCTCGCGTCGAGCCCGGCGAGCGCGACGCCGTAAGAGCCTGTCGGGTTATGACCATTTTCGGATTCGGTGCCGAAGTTTGTATTCGGACAAAGGGGGGTCCGAAGACGGAGATGTGCCAGAACGCGACAGGCTCCTAGCTCCTAAGTATCGCGCTGCATGACGACGCGATACTTCGCGACGCTCGTGATCTCCGAGGCGATCGTCGACCAGTGAATCGGCCGCCAGCCGATTGCGAGAAAATCGTCGAGATAACGCACGACGCCGTTACCGTTTGGCGAGCGGAGGACGAGGAATCCGACGACGCTGCCGGTGGTCCCGAAGTCTACGTCAAAGTCGAAGACCCTCGTCTCCATATCCCGAGTATCGACCGAACGGCCGGGTCGTTCGAGGGGGCGTACGCGCTCGACGATTAGCGTTTCGCGAGAGGGCCCTGAATCGTAAGGGTGTGCCGGCGGAAGTCGGACGTTCGTCACGTTGACCAGTGGAGGAGTGATCGGTGGGCCGGAGCCCGTTAGCGCTCTGTTTCTCCAGCGGACGACGCCGCAGGAAGTGTTGGCGGCAGCGTCCACTCGGTATCCGAATAGCCGCATGAGCGATCGTCAATGCGAGACGGCTTTCTATGTCCGAGAACGGTACGTATTAGCGGGAAGGGAGCACGACGCGCGACCATATCTCGAGCAAGCGCGCAGGATTTGCCGACACGACTGTACGGAATACCTAGGGGCGGTCTTCGAGTTGTCTCATGCCGCTCCCGTGGGTCAAGCAACTCCGATACCGAGTCCCGCTCCATCGTGCGCCACGCCGAATGCGCGGGCCCACGTCCTTGATCCCGCGCACCTCGATATGCCGGTTCAAGAACCAGGCATCGTGGAAATTCAAGTCTTTCTGGATGCAAGCGGTGCCGTAACGAACGCGAAAATAATCCAGGACTCGCCCGACCGCGACCTAGACGTGGCGGCGCTCCGTGTGGCTTACTCCTCCGTCTACGCGCCGAGAGTTGAGAACTGCGTCAATCTCCCGGACACCTATCTATGACGGATTCAAATAGGTCCTGGATGACGGTGCCGATGAGGGCTTGATCCATGCCGCGCTTGAGCGGTCTTTCGGGTGGAGACGCGATCCTCGCAGTGCCGTGACTTCAAATGGTGGGCGGTAGTGGGATTGAACCACTGACCTCTTCCGTGTCAAGGAAGCGCTCTCCCACTGAGCTAACCGCCCGTACGCTGCGACTCGCTGTTATTCGTAGTTCTGCGGCGGACCTGCCTCGAACGCAGCGATCGCCGTGCGCCACTCGTCCGGGACGCGAATCGATAGCCCATGCGTGAAATCGTAAGCGACGATCACGGTCTTGCCGCTTGCGGCGACGTGGCCGTGGTCGCGGCTCCAAATCTCGTGGCTCATCTCGAAGGACTTGTTTCCGATCCGTGCGATTTTGCAGCCTACGGTAACTCGCTCGTGGAAGCGGAGTTGTCGCGAGTACGTAAAATCGAGCTGCGCGAGAATCATCCCGCGCTCGCCGTCGATCGGCTCCCTGATGACGCGCGTGAAATACTCGCACCGGATCGTCTCGATCCATCGAATGTAGGCGACGTTGTTCACGTGGTGGAGCATGTCGACATCGGCCCACGGAACGGTGAACGTCCAGAGCAGTGGATAGCCGCCGATCATGACGCGTCGCTTCTCCGCTGGACAAAATGCTCCGGCAGGGGTAGGATGACGCCTGTCCAACAGGACGGGGCCGGAAACGTGGGCGCGTAGCTCAGTGGGAGAGCATCCGCTTCACACGCGGGGGGTCGCTGGTTCGAGCCCAGCCGTGCCCACCATTCTGGCGCTGTAGCTCAGTTGGTTAGAGCGCCGCCCTGTCACGGCGGAGGTCGTGGGTTCGAGCCCCATCAGCGTCGCCAGCCGCCAAGGTAGCTCAGGTGGTAGAGCACCCGCCTGAAAAGCGGGGTGTCGGCAGTTCAACTCTGCCCCTTGGCACATGTCGAAGCCGCCGGCGTCTCGTCGGCGGCTTCACCAGTCGGGCGATTCTTCAGCGTCCCAGCTCTACGAGCGCTTGAAGCAACTTGCGCAGCGCGACGACGACGGCTACCGCGGATCCGATCGCAACGGCGATACGCTCGACCTGAGCCTGCTTCTCACGTTTCGTGTCGACGTTTTTCATCATTGAATCTCACCCAAGCGTCCGGTGGAAGAAGCCTACCGAGCGGCGCCACGCAGTCTCGGCGGCGTTGCTGTCGTAGTTTCCGAGACCCTTCGGATTTGCAAATGCGTGCTTTGCGTCGTAGCGGTAGAACTCGTATGGCGCTTTTGCAACCTTGAGCTTCTCCTCGATCGCGTCGACGCCTTCGATCTTGAAGAACTCATCGTGAATCGCCCAGTGCCCCATGAAGGGAATGCGAATCGTCGCGGGATCGCCGGCTTGTGGAGGCGGATACCCATAGTAAACGACCGCGCTGTGGAACGCTTTGCTGTGCATCGCCGCGAGCATTGCGAGTGCGCCGCCCATGCAATAGCCCGTGACCGCCGTCTTCGTACCGCCCTTGGAGAGAAAGGCTGCGGCGCCCGCCGCGTCTTGAGAGGCCGCGTCGGCGAAGTCGAGACCCTGCGCCATGTGGTTCGCTTCGTCGCCCGTGGCGGCGACTCGCCCGCGGAAAAGGTCGGGAACGAGCACGCGAAAGCCTTCGCCGGCGAGCCGATCGGCAGTCGCCTTAATCTCGTCGTTCACGCCCCACCATTCCTCGAGCATCACAACGCCGGGCGCATTGCGTGCATCGGCCTCTGCCAGATATCCCGGAGCGCCCTTGCCATCGGGGCGCGAGAACTCGATCGTGCTGCCCATGAACCGTCTTTATACGATACCTTCTTCGGCGTCCTGTCGGTCCATGTTTTCGTTCTTCGTCTGTAGCCACGCGTTGGCCGCGTCGACCTCACTCTTTTTGACGCGGCCGGAGAACCAGCGCACGATCTCATCGTCCAAAGGGTGCGCCGCGATCGCCGCATCGAACTCTTCCCGCGAGACGCCCCAGCGCTCGAGAACGCCTTTGTCCATCGGGCAGGGGTAGATGTAGTCGTAGATCGTCCCGGCTGCGTCGGCTCTCGCCTTGTCGAAGAGGCGAAGAAGCCAGAGAGCCTCAGCGGCTTGCTGCCTTCCGCGGCGAGGGAAGGCCTTGCCATCGCGAAAATCCGTCGGCACGTCCGCCATAACCGCCGTCCGCTACGGCGGGTTGCTTCGCCGCCGACGCGAATCGCCTGCGCATGACCGTACGCGAGAGCCGAGACGGTTCCCGTTGGCAGGCGACGGGCGCGACGCTCGTCGCGGTCGCGCTCTGCGCGCTGCTGCCGCCCCGCTATACGATCGGGCCCGTGTGGGTCGCGCCGGCGATCGTCCTCGTCATTCTCATCCCGCTGCTCGTCATGCACGTCGCGAGCGCGGCACGGCCGGCGCAGCGCGCTGCATCGATCTCGCTCATCGCCGTCGTAAACTTCTTCAACGCGGCGTCCGTCGTGCTGCTCGTCTACTACATTCTCACGTCGTCGAGACACGAAACCGGCGTACAGCTCCTCATGGCCGGCTCCCAAATCTGGCTTACGAACATTCTCGTCTTCGCACTATGGTTTTGGGAGCTCGACGGAGGTGGGCCGCTGGCACGCGCTGATGCTGCGAGCGAAGGCGATAACGCGGAAGCGGACTTCCTCTTTCCGCAGATGATGGCAGACCCGGCGCGCAGCCCGTGGGTTCCCGCGGGCTGGAAACCAAAGTTCGCCGACTATCTCTACCTTGGGTTCACGAATGCAACCGCGTTCAGCCCAACGGACGTTATGCCCCTCAGCCCGATGGCAAAGATGCTCATGCTCGTCGAATCGCTCATCTCACTCGTCACGCTCGCGCTTATCCTGGCGCGCTCCGTGAACATCCTGACGTAGGAAGAACGGATAGGGAAGCCATGAGCGGGAAACGAACCGAGGCCGTCCGGCGTGCGCGGGTATGATGTAATGGCAGCCTGTGACCTTCCCAAGGTCGATGCGTGGGTTCGATTCCCACTACCCGCTTGGGGTCCGCGCAAGACGCGCTCGTGGCGACGTAGCCAAGTGGTAAGGCAGAGCTCTGCAAAAGCTCCATTCGGCAGTTCGAATCTGCCCGTCGCCTCCAAACTCGCAGCGAGGTGCTTAGCGTGAAAGTCGTCAACGCGCGCGATGTCGAGGAGCGCCGCTTCGAAAAAGAGGGGCGCCTCGGCTTCGGCAAAGAGATCTCGGAAGCCCTGGGGCGAAAGCCCGCGTCGACGGATCTCGTTGAACGGCATCCGTTCGACGTTGAAATTTTACGCGTTCCCGCGGGCGCAACGCCGTACCGCTATCATTCGCACAGCGCGCAGTGGGAGTTCTACTACGTGCTCTCCGGCTCGGGTACCGTGCGCCACGAGGGCGGACGGACGCGCACGACCGCGGGAGACGCGTTTCTCTTCAAGCCCGGCGAAGCGCACCAACTCGTCAACGACGGCAACGAGGAGTGGACGCTCATGGTCGTTGCCGACAACCCGGTCGGCGAGTCGTACCATTACCCCGACGACGCGATGTGGATCGTCAACTCGCCGGAGCGCAGGTACGTCGTCGCGCACCCGGAGCGCGAATCGCAAAGATAGCGGTCGTCGGCGCGGGTGCGATCGGCGGCTTCATGGCCGCAGCGCTCGCTCGTGCCGGCAGCGAGTGCGCGGTGCTCGCGCGCGGTGCGCACCTCGACGCAATTCGCAAAAGCGGCATTGCCGTCGAGAGCGACCTCGGCGCCTTTACATCTCGGGTCGAGGCGTCGGATAGGCTCTGCAATCTCGAGCCGTTCGGCGTGCTCATGCTCACGTTCAAAGCGCACCAATGGCCCGGCATCATCGATCAGCTCGCGCCCTATGCCGGCGGCGCAGTCCCAATCGTGACGATGCAGAACGGCGTCCCCTTTTGGTTCGCGCGAAATCCGCCGCTGGAGTCGGTCGATCCCGGCGGGCGCATCGGTGCGCTCTTTTCCGACGAACAAACCATCGGCGGCGTCGTTCACGTCTCCGGACACGTGGCAGGGCCCGGACGAATCGTGCAATCCGGCGGTACGCGATTCATTATGGGAGAGGCGGCTGCAAAGAATGGCGAGCGCGTCGAGGCGCTCGCGCGGACGCTTCGCGACGCTCACGTGTCCGGCGAAGTCGACGAGAACATTCGCCGGACGCTTTGGTTCAAGCTCGCGGGCAACGCGAGCCTGAATCCCGTGAGCGCCTTACGCCGTAAGAGCATCGGCGAGATCATGCGCGATCCGGCGCTGCTCTCCGAGGTGCGCGCGCTGATGCGCGAGGTGCTCGAAATCGGCAAATGCCTCGGCTATGTACGCGACGTTGAAGAAGAAGCGCGCGAACGCATCGCGTATGCCGCGCGCCTCGACGACGTCAAGACCTCGATGCTGCAAGACCGCGAAGCCGGGCGCGCGCTCGAGATCGAACCGATTCTCGGCGCGACGATCGAGCTCGGGCGACGCTGCGGCGTCGACGTGCCGCACCAGCGCGCGATGTACGAAGCGCTGCGTGCCAGCGAGCCCAAAAGATAATCAGCGTGCTCGCGCGCCGTATCGTTCCGTGTCTGGACATTCGCGATGCGCGCGTCGTGAAGGGCGTGAACTTTGCCGCGTTGCGTGACGCCGGCGACCCCACCGAACTCGCGGCGACGTACGAGAGCAACGGTGCCGACGAGCTGGTTTTTCTCGACATCACCGCGACCATTGAAGAGCGCAAGGCGACGCGCGAGGTCGTGCGTTCGGTCGCGCAGCAGTTGACCATTCCATTCACCGTCGGGGGCGGAGTCGAAGGCGTCGGCGACGTGCGCGATCTGCTGCGCGCCGGTTGCGACAAGGTTTCCGTCAATAGTGCGGCCGTCCGGGACCCCGCGATGCTGCGTCGTGCCGGGGCAGAGTTCGGCAGCCAGTGCATCGTTCTCGCGATCGACGCGCGGCGCGTCGACGGGGGCTGGGAGGTCTACATCGATGGCGGACGCACTCCCGCGGCGCTCGACGCCGTGCGGTGGGCCGCAGCGTCCTGTGGCGAGGGCGGCGCGGGCGAAGTGCTCCTCACCTCGATGGACCGCGACGGAACGAAACTGGGCTACGATCTCGAGCTCACCCGTGCGGTACGCGATGCGGTGGGCGTTCCCATCATCGCGTCGGGCGGCGCCGGTTCGATCGAAGACTTCGTGCAGGTCTTCGTCGAGGCGGGCGCAGACGCCGCGCTCGCCGCCTCGCTCTTTCATTTCGGCGAGATCGAGATTCCGGCTTTGAAGGAAGCGCTCGCGCAGCGCGGCATCCCTATTCGGCGATGGATCTCAACGATGTAGTATTCGACGAGCGAGGGCTCGTGCCGGTCGTGATGGCCGACGCGCTCACCGGCGACGTTCTCACCCTCGCGTGGGCAAATCGTGAGGCGCTCCAGCGAACGATTGCAACGCAGCAGACGCATCTTTTCAGCAGGAAGCGTGGGCTCTGGCGAAAGGGCGAGGAGAGCGGCAACGTACAGCGCGTCACCGACGTCGTCGTGGACTGCGACGGCGATGCCGTTCTCTACCGCGTCGTTCCAAGTGGGCCCGCGTGCCATACCGGAGAGCAAAGCTGCTTCCACCATTCGGTATTCGCAGCCGATGAAGGCGTTCGCGACGGCGCGTTCTTTCGTGCGGTCTTGCATCTGCAGCGCGTGCTCGTGCAGCGGAAAGAAGCGGCGCCGGAGGGCTCGTACGTCGCAAAGCTGTATGCCGGAGGCGTCGATCGCATCGGCAAGAAGGTCGGAGAAGAGGCGACCGAGGTCGTTATCGCCGCGAAGAACGACGACGACGGCGCGCTCGTCTGGGAAGCGGCGGACCTCATCTTTCACCTCATGGTGCTGTTGGAAGTGCGCGGGGTCGCGCTGAACGACGTTGGAGAGCAGCTCCTGCAGCGTGGACGTTAGCGAGGCGAAACCAACAACCATCGGCGATCTCGCCGGAGTCGGCGAACGATCGGAGCCGCTCTTTCGCGCGCTCGACATCGCGACGCCGCGCGATCTGCTCGACGATTTCCCATTCCGTTACGAGGACTTGCGCGAGCCGATGCTCGCAGCAAACCTCGTGGAACGAACCGATGCAGAGGTGAACGCGCTCGGCGAGGTCGAGACCGTGCGCGAGCGACGCGCGCGTAGCGGCATCGAGATCGTCGAAGTGCGCTTGCGGGATTCGAGCGGGACCTTTCTCGCAAAGTGGATCGGGCGCCGGCGGTACGTCTACGGGCGCTTTCGCGAAGGGCAGCGAATCTTCGTTCGCGGGCGCCTGGAGCGAACGCTCGCGCAGCCGACGATCAACGTCTCGCACTATCGTATCCTCGCTTCCGGCGAAGTCTACCGCGGCGAGCTCGTTCCGGTCTATCGTGCGAGCCGCGACTTGGCATCGCGCAAGATCGCCGCCGTCGTGAAGAAGAACCTCCGCGCGTTGCTCGACGAGTGCGGCGCCGACGTGCTGCCGGCGGCGCTGTCGCGCGAGCGCGGGTTCCCATCGCTGCGCGACGCGTATCGAGCGGTTCACGCACCCGCGACGCCGCGGGAGGCCGAACTCGCGCGCACGCGCTTTGCGTTCGCCGAGTTCCTCGTGGTTGCAGCCGGCACGCTCCTGCGCCGAGCCGATCGCCAGGAGCGCCACGATGCGGCCGCGATCTCTGCGCCTCGCGAACTGCTCGCTCAACTGGAAGCGTCGCTTCCGTTTGCGCTTACGGACGCCCAGCGTCGCAGCATCGCAGAGATTTGGGCGGATATGGGACGCGACGTGCCGATGAATCGGCTTTTGCAAGGAGACGTGGGAAGCGGAAAGACGCTCGTTGCGGCTGCTGCAGTCATTCTGGCGGCGCGCAGCGGAGTGCAGAGCGCGCTCATGGCGCCGACGGAAATTCTTGCCGCGCAGCACGTCGAGAAGCTCGGACCGCTGCTCGCGCCCTTCGGCGTCGCAGTCGAGCCGGTCTACGCGAGCCAGGGCCAGCGATCGAGGAATGCGGCGGTTGCGAAGCTCGCAAGCGGCGAAGCGGCGCTTGCCGTGGGAACGCACGCGCTGCTCACGCAAGGCGTGGAGTTCAGGTCGCTGGGGCTGGTCGTGATCGACGAACAGCACCGCTTTGGCGTCGAGCATCGCGCGCGTCTGCGCGCGAAAGGCGTTTCGCCGCACACGCTGCACATGACGGCGACGCCGATTCCGCGCACGCTCGCCCAGACGCTCTACGCCGACTTCGACGAATCGAGGCTCGACGAACTTCCGCCGGGGCGCACGCCGGTGCGAACGTTTGCGATTCGCGATTCTCGTCTACCGCAGGCATATGAGTTCGTGCGTGCCGCCGTCGAGCGTGGCGGGCAGGCGTACGTCGTCGCGCCCGCGATCGACGAAGCCCAAACGGGTGCGACGAGCGCGGTCGCGGAGTACGAGCGCCTGGGCGGCCGCGTCTTCGCGAACCTTCGACTGGGCATCGTTCACGGACGGCTCGCGCCACGCGAGCGCGACGCAACGATGGAGCGCTTCGTGCGCGGCGACATCGACGTGCTCGTTGCGACGACGGTCATCGAAGTTGGCGTCGACGTTCCAAATGCGAGCGTCATAGTCGTGCTCGACGCGCAGCGATTCGGACTCGCCCAACTCCACCAGCTGCGCGGGCGCGTCGGGCGCGGCGCGGCCGAATCCGTGTGCATCCTCGCGTATCCCGGCGACACGCAGGAGCTCGCTCGTCTCGAGATCCTCACGCAGACGAACGACGGCTTTGCGATTGCGGAGAAGGATCTCGCGATGCGCGGCGCCGGAGAGTTTGCCGGCACGATGCAATCGGGAAAAGACGGATTCCGGTTCGGAGACATCGCCGAGGATTTCGCGCTCTATAAGCAGGCGCGCGACGAGGCGGCGGCATTGCTCCGATCGGATCCGAAGCTTCGTGCCGCCGAGCATGCGGCGTTACGGGCGGCGCTCGACGCGACGCCCTCGCTCCATTCGCTGCTCGCTTCGTCGTAGCGCAAGGTTCGCGCCCGGTGGGGCGTGAACGGACGACGCATGCGCCGTCTTCTCACGTGCCTCGCCCTCTGCTCGGCCGCGTCGCTGCCGCTTCTCGCACCGATGCCGCTGCGGGCTGCGGGCCTGCGCGTCACGCGGGCGACGCTCGCAAACGGACTTCGCGTCGTCGTCGTCCACGATCCGCTCGCACCGGTCGTCACGACGGTTATGAACTACGAGGTCGGATCGGACGAACAGACGCTGCCCGGGCTCGCGCACGCGACGGAGCACATGATGTTTCGCGGCAGCCGCACGCTCTCGTCGTCGCAGCTCATGAATATCGCCGGTATGACGGGTGGAGAGTTCGACGCGGATACGCAAAATGCGATCACGCAGTACTACTTCACGGTGCCCGCGCAGTATCTCGCCGTCGCGCTACGGCTCGAGCGCTCGCGCGCGACCGGGCTGCTCATGTCGCAGTCGCAGTGGAACCAAGAGCGTCTCGCGATCACCCAAGAGGTGACGCAGGACGACTCGAACGGCGTCGCGCGCCTTCTCAAGAAGACGGAGCAACGGCTGCTCGCGGGAACGCCGTACGCGAAGAATACGCTCGGAACGATCGAGGGCTTCGCGCACGCGATCAACGCTCCGCAGCTACGGCAGTTCTACGACGCGTGGTATCATCCGAACAACGCGGTGTACGTGATCGCGGGCGACGTCGATGGTCCGAGCACGATCGCGCTCGTCCGCAGCATCTTCGGAAGCGTTCCGGCCGCGCGGCTTCCTCGGCGGCCGCCGGTTCGTCTGCGTCCGATCACCGCTGCGACGTACAGGGAGACGACGGCGCTTCCCGTCTCGCTCGTGCTGCTCTGCTATCGCATGCCGGGATACGCAAGCCCCGACTTTGCCGCGGGACAGATTCTCGGCGACGTGCTCGCGAGCCAGCGCGGAGCGCTCTACGCTCTCGTCGCGCAAGGGAAGATGCTCTTCACGTCATTCGCACAGGTGCCGTACGCACAGACCTCCATCGGCATCGACTACGGCGTCATCGCACAATCCGCGAGCCCGCAGGCGGCCGCAGAGCAGATGCGTGCGGTCATCGCAGGATATCGCCGGACGGGCGTTCCCACCGAGCTCGTCGCCGCCGCGAAGCGGCGCGAGATCGCGCAGCTGCAGTACTCGCGAGACTCGGTGCAGGGCCTCGCGCTCGACTGGAGCGACGCGCTGGCAGCACAAGGACTTCACTCGCCCGATGACATGCTCGCCGAGTACGAGCACGTCACGGTTGCGAGCGTGAATCGCATTCTGCGCGAGGATATCGTCGATACGCGTTCCGTCACCGCCTACGCCGTGCCGCACAACACCGGCGCGGTGAGCATGGGATCGAGCGCGCCGGCCGCAGAGAACAACGTCATCCCTCCGAGCCGTCACGAGCCGCTTCCCGCCTGGGCACGCCGCGCGTTCGGTCGCGTTCTCGCGCCGCGCGAAACGCTCGCGCCGAAAATCTTCACGCTCGCAAACGGCGTTCGTCTCATCGTTCAGCCGGAGTTTAGCTCGAGCGACGTGCTCGTCAGCGGTTCGATTCGCAACGATCCGGCGGTGCAAGAACCCTCTGGAGAGGAGGGCATCAACGACGTCACCGAGTCGCTCATGCCGTTTGGAACGACGACGTATGGGCGCGTCGCCTATCAAGCGCAGCTCGATAGCATCGCCGCAAACGTTAGCACCGGAACGAGCTTTTCGCTGCAAGTCCTCGGGCCGGACTTCGATCGCGGCGTGCAACTCCTGGCGGATGGAGAACTTCACCCTGCGTTTGCATCGCCGTACTTCTCCATCGTGAAAGCGCAGGAAGTGCAGGCGTACGAGGGCGAGCTTCGTTCGCCGGAGCACCTTGCGGCTGCGGCCCTGGCGCGCGCGCTCTATCCGGCAGGCGATCCCGCCCAGCGCTTCGCGACGCCGCAAAGTGTCGGCACGCTGACGCTCGACGACGTGCGAGCGTGGTACGCGAGCGCCTATCGCCCCGACCTCACGACGATCGTCGTCGTCGGCGATATTAGCCCTGGACGCGCGTATTCGGAGATCGAGCGGTACTTCGGCTCCTGGCGAAGCGAGGGCCCCAAGCCGGTAACCCTGCCGCCGGCGGCGCCGCAGAACGCGCCGTCCGGCGCGGTCGTGCCGGCAACCGGCCGCATCCAGTCGTCGGTTCAACTCGTGGAGACGGTGCAGGTTTCGCGCACGTCGCCGGCTTGGGCCGCGCTCGAAGTTGCGAACGAGGCGCTTACCGGCGGCTTCTACAGCTCGCTGCTCTACCACGATCTTCGCGAGGTGCACGGGTACGCGTACTCCGTGCAGAGCTCGCTCGAGGTTGCGCCGACGCGCGGGACGTTCGGCATCGACTATGCTTGCGATCCGAAAAACATTCTTCCGGCGCAGCGCCTGGCCATCGGAGATCTGCGACGGCTCGAGCGCGAGCCGCTATCGTCCGAGCGTCTCATGCGTGCGAAAGCGCTCCTCATGGGCAGCGTACCGATCGAGCAGTCGAGTTATCAGGGTCTCGCGGCGGAGTTCTTGAGCTACTCGCTGCGCGGTCTGCCGTGGAACCAGAGCGCGATCGATGCGGCCGCCGAACTGCGCGTGACCGCTGCCGCGGTCGAAGACGCCCTGCGCACGTACATTCGACCGGACGCATTCGTGCGGATCGTCGTCGGGCCCGGTCCGGTGTAGAACGTGCCCGTTGCGGCGATCGGCTTCGACATCGACCACACGCTCGCCGTCGACAATGCGCTCGAGCGCGTCGCCTTTCTGCGCCTCCTCGCGCATATCGATCGCGATGGAGGCCGTCTGCTGGGAACGCTCGACGAAGAATCGCGAGCGATCGACGATCTCCTGCACCGCCAACGCGCCGGTGCGTGCACGATCGACGAGGCCGTCTACGGTTTCGTCCGCGAACGCGGTATCGAGAACGCGCAGTCGTTCGCGCAAGAGTTTCGCGAGACGGCGCTCTCACTCGTAGACGACATCGTCGTGCCGCTTCCCGGCGTCGAGCGTCTCGTCGGAGCGCTCGATAAAGCCGGCATCGCGACGGCGGTCTTGAGCAATGGGTGGAGTCCGCTGCAAGAGCGAAAGGCGCGGCGAGCAGGTTTCCCAGGGCGCGTCCTTGCCAGCGACGACATCGGGGCGGCAAAACCCTCCGCGGCCGCCTTCGCCGCGCTCGTGCGGGCGCTGGGAACGGCGGCGTACGACACGTGGTACGTCGGCGACGATCCGCGAAACGACATGCAGGGCGCTCGGGAGGCCGGCTTGCGCTGTGCCTGGTTCAATGCCTGCGGCGATCGATATCCTGCAGACCTCGCTCCTCCCGATGCGCGCGTTGCGAGCCTCGAGGAGATCCTCGCGCTCGTGCGCGAACCGGCGGTGCGGTGATGCCGAAGATCACGGGCGGCAAACTCGGAAGCCGAAACCTGCGTTCGCCCAAAGGAAGCGCCGTGCGTCCAACGCCCGGCCGCGTGAAAGAGGCGCTCTTCTCGATTCTCATGGGCCGAATCGAGGGCGCGCGCGTCCTCGACCTCTTCGCCGGCACCGGGGCCATCGGCATCGAGGCGGCCTCTCGAGGGGCGTCGCGCGTCGTCAGCGTCGAGGGGGATCGCACGATCGCCGCAGCGATGGAGGAGGCCGCCGAGCACCTGGGAATCGGGGACGTTCTCGAGGTCGTCGCGGCGCCGGTCGAGCGCGCGCTCTACCGAGTCGAGGGGCCGTTCGATATCGTCTACCTCGATCCGCCGTACGCTAATGAGACTCCGCTGCGGCTCTTCGGTCTGCTCCACGAGCGCAATCTGCTCGCGCCGGACGCGGTCGTCGTGTACGAGCATGCGGCGCGGCGCATCTTGCCGGACATACCGGGGTATCGCTCGTCCCGTGAGGAAGTCTACGGCGATGTCGCGCTGGCCTTCCTTGCCGCACGAGCGTCGTGAACCGTGACGGGCGCGCCGCGAGCGCGACGCACGCCGTTCTCCCCGGTTCGTTCGATCCGCCGACGAACGGCCATCTCGACATCGTCGAGCGCGCGTGCCGGTGCTTTCCGCGCGTGACCGTCGCCATCGTCGTCAATCCGCAGAAGCGCGAACCGATGTTCTCCCTCGCGGAGCGCGAGGCGATGCTGAAGGAGTGCACGGCGCATCTTCCAAACGTGGCGGTGGAGCACTTCCGCGGTCTGCTCGCGGCCTATGTGAAGCAGATGAACGCAGACGTCATCGTGAAAGGATTGCGAGCCGTTTCAGACTTCGAGAACGAGATGTCGACGGCGCTCATGAATCGCTCGCTCTCCGGCGTCGACACGTTCTTTCTCATGTCGGACCAACGATACTCGTTCGTCAGCTCGAATCTCGTCAAAGAGGTCTTCTTTCTCGGCGGCGACGTCGCCGCGCTCGTCCCACTGCCGGTGCTGCGCATGATGAGCGCGAAGCGATCCGGCATGCATTTGAAATAGGAGGTTCTTTCATGTCGGTTTATCGCGTGTTGGACAAGCTCGAGGCGTATCTGCGTGCGGGAACGTGGCTGCCCGCCGGCTACCGCATTCTCTCCGAAGAGCGTCTTTGCGAGTTCGTGGAAAAGATTCGGGCAACGTTGCCGGAAGAGGTGGGTCGCGCGAAGATCATCACGCGCGATCACGAGCTCGTTCTCCGCGCCGCGCAGGAAAAGGCGCAGGCACTCGTCGACGACGCGACGAGCAAGCACGAGGAGATTCTCGACCAGCACGAGATCGTGCAGCGCGCGAGGCGCACCGCCGAGTCGATCATGCGCGACGCGCAAGAGCGCGCCCAGCGGGTGCGCGATGGTGCGGATCAATACGCGGCGTCCGTGCTCGGCGAGATGGAATCTCGTCTGTGCGGTGCGGTCGGCGCGGTCCGCAAGGGGCGCGAGATGCTCGCGCATTCGACGAACGGCAGCGGCTCGGGCGCGTCGCAACTCGCCGACGCCGCCGCGAAGAGCAAACGTGCCGCGTTCGACCAGGAACGTCCGCAAGAATCCGAGACGCAAGCACTCGAAGCGGTCGAGAGCTAGGATCTCTCGAACGCTCTTCGCTTAGACCGGCGGGGCCTGGACGTTGTGCGCGAAGGCTTCGAGTCTCGCGCGGTCGATCGCTTTGACGCGTCCACGATCGAGTTCGAGGGCTCCCGCGTTCTTCAGCCGCAGCAGCGCGCGTGCGGCCATGTCGCGCACGGTACCGGCGGCGGCCGCGATCTGCGCCTGGGAGAGATGCTCGACGCCGGGAAGGCCGCGCGTCATTCCGACCGACGCGCGCGCGTACCCTAAAAGAAACTTCGCAACGCGCTGCAGGACGTGCGCGAATGCGAGATCGGCGATCGTGTCGATCGAGCGCCGACGAGCCTGCGATGCGGTCACGAGAAAGCCGAGGCCAAGCTCCGCATCGTTGCGGCACGCATGGAGAATCGCTTCGCTTGGAATCGTGAGGAGCGTCGCCTGCGTGAGCGCCTCGGCGCGCGTCGTCGTTCCGCCCCCATCGAAGGTTCCGCTCTCGTTCATCGTGTCGTGCGCGAGCCGCTCGCCGATCGTGTGCGTCTTGCCGTCGGGCGAGAGGAGCGTGTAGATGACCTTCCCCGTGCGCACGATGCCGAGATACGGCCACACCTCGCCTTCATCGAAAATCGTCTCGCCGGGTTCGTACGTGCGTTCGCTCGCCTGTTGCGCTAGATCGGAGACCGTCGCGGCTTTTGCCGTCGAAAACGGCGGAACGCGCTGGAGAAACGTTTCGACGTCGGCGTTCTCGTCGATCCGTTCGAGGCGCACGGTCCAGCGATTGCCGCCGAAGTTTCGCGCGTCCCACGAGAAGCGTCCAGGGCGCAACTGCATCATCTCGTTGCGCAACGCGCGCGGATCGCTGTCTTCGATGATCTCCATCGTTCCGCCGAGTTGGAGCCTGTCGAAGCTGTCGACGATATGCTCGGTTCGCGTCGCTGCCGTGAGGGAGCGGGCATCGAGCGTGATGGCGGCTGGGCGGCTGAACGGCATCCCGAAGAAGGTTACGGGCGCCTTGCGATTCCGCCTGCCTGCGGCGCTCTTCGTCTCCGCCGGCGGCGTTGCAGGGAACGATATCGTCGTGGGCCGCGCATGAGACTGCTCAACCGCCTCTGGGATCTCCTCGCGCTCGTCATCGTGCTCGCGATCGTGTGGAAGTTGTTCTTTGCGCCGCGGTCGCTCGACGCCGGCAAGGCGTACCCCGCCCCGCACGCGGTATACGATCGTCTCGACGGCGGGACGTTTTCCGTCGTGCAGGCGCGCGGACGCGTCCTCTTTCTCGACTTCTACGCATCGTGGTGCGAACCGTGCCGTCGGATGATGCCTGCGGTCGAAGGCTTCGCGCGCGATCACCCGGACGTCGACGTCGTGCCGGTCGACGTCGGGGAGCCGCGTCCGGTTGCGGCCGCGTTCGCGCACGAGATGAACCTCGCAAACGTCGTTCTCGACGAGAAGGGGCTTTCGCGTGGATTCTTCGGCGTCGACGGATTTCCGACGATCGTCACGATCGACCCGCAAGGGCGCATCCGCGCGACGTGGACCGGGTACAACCCTGCGATCGCGCTTGCGATGTCGAGCGCACGGCGGACGCTTCAAGCACGGAGCGCGCCGGCTACGTCCCCGTAAACTCCGCCCTTCGCTTGGCGAGGAAGGCTCCGCTGCCTTCTTTAAAATCGTGCGTTGGAACGAGTGCGGCGAACGCCTGCGCCTCGAGTTCGAGAGCGTCATCGATCGGAAGGTGCGCCCCGGCGTCGATCGCGCGCTTGCACGCGGCGATCGCGAGCGGCGCCTTTGCGGCGATGAGCGCGGCGACGCGGCGCGCTTCGTCCATGAGCTGCGCCGCGGGGACGACGCGCTGCACGAGACCGATGCGCAGTGCCTCCCGCGAATCGATTACCTCGCCCGTGAGGCAAAGGTACATCGCGTCTCCACGTCCGATCAATCGCGTCGTACGCTGCGAGCCGCCATACCCGGGAATGATGCCGAGATTCACTTCGGGCTGACCGAGACGCGCGCCGTCGCTTGCGATGCGAATGTCGCACGCGAGTGCGAGTTCGCAACCGCCGCCGAGCGCGAAGCCGTTGATCGCCGCGATGACGGCGGCGTGCATGCGCTCGATCCGGCGCGTCAGTGCCTGCCCGGCTCGCGAGGCAACCTTTGCGGCTGCTTCCGATTGTAGCGCGCCGAGTTCGCCGATATCTGCGCCCGCCGCAAACGCCTTCTCTCCGCTGCCAGTGATGATAACCGCGCGGACGGACCGGTCGTCGTCGATGTCACGCAGTGCGTCGTCGAGCTGCGTAAGGAGCGCGGCGTCGAGCGCGTTGAGCACCGCGGGGCGGTTGAGGGTGACGGTTACAACGCCGCCCTCGCGTTCGACGAGGATACGATCGCAGGAATCAGCCATGGTGGCGTATCCTTTGCCGATGCCGTATACTACTCCCTATGCGAACGATCTACCACGAGGCGCTTGAAGGGACGCGGCTCGACGTCGTGCGTCTCGGAGCCCTCGTCGCGGACGCGATTCGCGTCGCCGCGGAGGCACTCGAAACGCGAAATACGGGAGCAGGCGCGCGGGTTGTGGCCGGCGACGACGTCGTCGACGACTTGCGGCGCAAAATCGAAGCGCACTGCATCGAGCTCATCTGGCGTCAGCAGCCCGTCGCCGGCGAGCTTCGCGAGATCGCGGCCATGCTGAATATCGCAACCGATCTGGAGCGGATCGGAGATTACGGCGTCGAGCTCGCAAAGAACGCGATCAAGCTCGCCGATATGCCGCTGCACCCCAAGCGTGTGGAGATCGACCGGATCGTCGGCGTCGTTCACACGCTGCTTCGCGACGCGATGCGCGCGTACTCGGAGCGGGACGACGCGCTCGCGAGCTCCGTCATCGAGCGCGACAGCGAGGTCGATCGCCTGTACAAGCGCAGCATTAGCATACTGCAAGAGGAGATGCAGGCGGACGCCGAGGTCGTGCCCGCCGCAACCCGCTATCTCTTCATTCTCACGTCGCTCGAACGGGCCGGCGACCGCGCCGGCAACATCGCTTGGCACACAAAGGATATGCTCGGCCTCGGCTAATCGTGCTCGAGCAAGGCAACGCGTTGTCATCGACGATGAGGAGCACGCCGCTGCCGCGGACCGAGTTTGCGGTCACCGAAAACCTCATCTACCTCAACCACGCGGCGACGGGCGTTCCGCCGCGTTGCGTGCAGGCGGCGTGCGCGGAGTTCTTGCGGGCGCAGGCGTCGGGCGGCGTGCTCGGGAGTTTCCCGTACGAACTGCGGTTTGCGGAGTTTCGGCAGCGGATTGCCTCGTTCGTCGGCGCGCGCGCGAATGAGATCGCGCTCTTGCGGAACACGAGCGAAGCGGCGAACTCACTCGCCGCGGGGCTCGACCTCCGTAGCGGCGATGAGGTCCTTCTCCCCGACGATGAGTTTCCTGCGAACGTGCTGCCGTGGCTCGCGCTTCGCTCGCGCGGCGTCGCGGTTCGCTTCATCGAAACCGCTCGCGAACGGATAACTCCAGACGTCCTACGAAGCGTGATGACGAGCAGGACGCGTGTCGTCGCGTTGTCGTGGGTCTCGTTCGCCGACGGATACCGCCACGATCTCGCCGCGCTCGCAGAGGTCGCACACGAACGCGGCGCGTTGCTCTGCGTCGATGCAATCCAAGGCTTGGGCGTGTTCCCGATCGATGTTGCCGCGACGGGAATCGACGCATTCTACGGCGGCGGCCAGAAGTGGATGCTCGCCCTGCAAGGGATTGCGTATCTCTACGTTACCCCGCACCTGCTGGACCGCCTTGAGGTCGCATTCCCCGGATGGCGCGCGATGGAGAACATGTGGGACTTTCTCGACTACGATCAACGGTTCGTCGCGGATGCGTCGCGTTTCGAGGGAGGAACGCTCAACACGATCGGCGCGCTCTCGCTGGGTGTCGCGGTAGAGTTTCTGGCAAAGCACGACCGCGTGGCAGTCGCCGAGCACGTGCTCGCGCTGACCGATCGGCTCGCCGATGGCTTCGCAAACGCGGGCGCGGTACTCGTCTCACTGCGCGGTGACGCCATCTCGTCGGGAATCGTCACGTGCGTGGTGCCCGAAAAGGATCCGGTCGAGATTGGGCGCGCGCTTCAGCGTCAGGGCATCGTCACGACGTATCGCGCAAGCGGCATACGCGTCTCACCGCACGCCTACAATACCTTCGACGAGATCGACGCGCTGCTCGCCGGCCTTCGCGGCTTGTCGCGAGTGTCGCGCTAATATCCGTCGTTGCGAACGATGCACGGCGACATGACGGCATCTTTCATTCCGTGGATGAGGTGTTTGTCCGCGGGCGCAACCGTTGCGAGAATACCGCCGAGGCGAACGCCGTCGCCGATGACGAAGTAGTAGGGGCAGAGCCGCACGCGGCCCTCGAAGTGCGAGACCTCGTCGCGCGCGTGATCGAAGTACGGTTGCCGCAGGCGCTTCCCTTTATGGAATCGCTGAAGGACGTACGGGGTCTTGTCGAATGAAGCGAGCGCGCCCGTAAGCGTCTGCGCCCAGTCCTCTTTTGTAAGATCGTTTGCGATCTTCACGCCGCGCGAGCCCCACGCGAGCTCCGAGAATCCCGACGGCTTCGTGACGAACGCGCGCTCGCTCTTGCCGAGTTCGAGCAGCTGCAGCCAATCGCTCACGGGAACGCCGCCGGCGGCAAGGTCGTCGATCGAGGCTTGCGGCGGCAACGGACGCGGGTCCAGCACCCACGTTCTCGGCATGAGCGCGCGCACGCGCTCGTACGCATCGCCCATCTCGGCCCGCCAGAGTTTGGCGAGCGCCGGATGATGCAACAACGCAAAGGCGAGCTTCTCCTCGAGATGCGCTTTCGGCGGTGGCGTCATCTTGACGCGGCCATGACGCGCTGCGTAGAGCATGAGCTCTTGCTTGGGAACGTTGAGGAGATCGAAGAGCTCGAAGTTCCGGTAGAGAACGTCGAGGCGCTCCTCGCGCCCGTCCTGGAGGCGAACGAAGACGCCGTCTTCGGTGAAGACGATATCCTGCGGCGCGCAGACGTGAACGTTTGCTAGACCGAGGCCGCGAATGCTCTGCGCGAGCCACTCCATCTCGGCGCGGTAATCGCCGGATTCCTCGGAGACGACGATCGCCGCCTGCGGGTTTTCGGCGCCGTGTACCGACGAGAGCATCGCTGCGAACGCGCGCGGCATGCCGTCGGCACCGCCGATCGATTCGATTCCGAGCTTGCAGTATGCCTCGGTCATCGCTCCCACGAATCCGAGGCCGCCGGGAATGCTGTCGAGTTCGGTTGCTGCGAGTCCATCGGCCGTGAGAAGGAGATCGGGTCTGATGACGCTGGGGATCTCTTGCTTGAAGCGGTTCTGACGCGCGAGACGCACGATATGCTCGGGCTTTCCGCGATCGAGGTACTCCGCGAGGAACGCCGGCGCGGTGCCGCGTGCGCTGCGCAGATAGAGGGCGTTGAGCGCACGATAGAAGACGACGAGGTCGCCGCCGATCTCCTCGATGCGCGCGAGGGTCTTGGGCGATAATGCAAACGGCTCGGGGCTGATGCGCCAGGCAATCCGTTCGCTCTCATCCTCTACCCGGAAGAGGCCGGTCGGGATCGCTTCGTAAAGAAAATGCGCTTGCTCGCGAGCCGTGAGATCTGGCCGTACTGCGGTGCAGGCCACTACAAAAGTCCTCCGCTACTGCTCCTACAGATGATTTTGCGGTCCCGGAAAGCGATGTATCGTCGTCGCATATCTCCTGTAAGGATTCCCCACCGGCCGCGGGTTTCACTAGGCTCCTAGCGGCCTGGGGCCGAGGGTTTGACCGGTCGGGGTATCCTTAGGTAGGTGTCCGTAGAGCTTATCGCCCTGGACCTCGATGGGACGCTTCTCGATTCCCACGAGCAGGTCTCGCAGGCCAATCGCGCCGCGATCGCATCGGCCTTGGCTTTGGGGAGTCGGGTCGTCCTCGTCACGGGCCGGGGCGTCGAGGCGCCGACGGCGATCGCCCGGAACCTCGGCCTGGCGCTTCCGGTGATCTGCTGCCACGGCGCCCTCACGAAGGACACGCAGAGCGGGAAGATCATCGGTCACATCCCCGTGCCGCTCACGTACGCGAAACCGATGATCGAGTACGCACAGGCGCATCGCATCGACGTCGCCGTCTACGTCGAAGAGCACTTTCATCGCGTGCGCGGCGCGTTCGGATACATGAGCGACATGCGCAGCCCGGAGTGGAGAGAGGTGGAGTCGTTTGCCTCGCTGCCGAGCGTCGCTCCAACGTTCTTGCGCTTTCTCGGGGCGGAAGCGGTGAAAGCCGTGCGCGAGCGCTTTTCCAACCTGCCGCTGCACTTCAAGTTCGAGACGTGGGGCACGTTCGAGGAGTGCGCGGTGACGAGCCGCGAAGCGACGAAGCGCCGCGCGCTCGAAAAACTCTGCGAACGCTTCGACGTGGCGCGCGAAGCGGTGCTCGCGATCGGCGACTCGCGCAACGACGTTCCTATGCTCAAATGGGCCGGAATCGGCGTCGTGATGGGCAGCGCGAATCCCGACGTTCTGCGCAGCATCGATCGCGTGACCGCGGGCAACGACGACGACGGCGTCGCGCGAGCGATCGAGCGATACGTGCTCAAACCCTCGATTCGCGATCGCAGCGCGTGACGGTCCGCGTTCTTGCCTTCGCGCGCGTTCGCGAGGTCGCGGGATTCGCGCGCAGCGAGCTGACGCTGCCGCACGACGCGCGAATTGCGGACGCATGGGAACTGCTGGCGCAAAAGGTACCGGCGCTCGCGGCGCTGCGCGCCTGCACGCGCATCGCGCGGAACGGACGAATCGCCGAGGGTAGCGAGAGGCTTGCGGACGGTGACGAGCTCGCGCTGCTTCCTCCAAGCGGCGGCGGCTGATGCTGCGCATCTCTTCCGACCCGATCGATGTCGACGCCGTGCGCCGGTCGGTGACGCAGGCGGGATTCGGCGGCATCGTAACCTTCGTCGGCTGCGTCCGCGAACGCGCCGACGATGGCGAGTTCGTCACCGGCCTCTCCTACGAGGCGCATGAAGAGATGGCGGTCGGATGTTTCAAAGAAATCGTGCGCGAGCTGCACGAGCGGTACGGCGATCTGCATGCGGCAATCGTTCATCGCACGGGCACGCTCGCAGTCGGCGACGTTGCCGTCGCGGTGGCGGTTGCGGCACCGCACCGGCGCGAGGCGTTCGCCGCCTGCGCCCAGGCCATCGAGGCGCTGAAGTCCCAGGCGCCGATCTGGAAGAAGGAGCACTACGTCCGCAGCGAGAGCCGCTGGCGCGAGAATGCACGGTGAACCTCGATCTTTTGCATGTGCCGGCGGGGCGCAGCGTCGTTGCGTTTCTGCGCTACGTGCCGCGCAAGCCGCGCGGCACCGCGATCGTCGCCGCGCACGGCTATTCATCCTCGAAGCAGAACCTCGATCCGCTCTGCGCCTTTCTCTGCGCGCACGGATACGAGGTCTTCAGCCTCGATTTTCCGGGACACAAGCTCGGCGCTTCGCACGGGCGCCTGGAGAGTCTCGACGATGCGGTCGCTGCGATGACGGCGGTCGTGGCCGTCTCGCGCGAGCGATGCGCAGAGCCGTTCGTCTTGGGTCATAGCCTCGGAGCGTTGACGGCGATCTTGACTGCCGCGCGGGATCCCGCCTTGCAAGGCGTCGTCGCGATCGCGACCGGGTATGGCAGGCCGGCGGCGCTCGAGCAACTCCGCAAGGCCGTCAGCGTCGATCTGCGCGCTTCGTACGTCGACGGTGCGTCGCTCGAGCAGCTCTTCTCCGACGCCGACGAACGTCTCGACCGGGCCCTCCCGCTCATCGCCGGGCGCCCGTCGCTCTACGTCGCGGCCGAGAACGACGCGATGGTCGCGCCGTCGAGCGTCGAGGAGCTCTTTTCCCGGGCACCAGAGCGCAAGCGTTTCGCCCGCGTAAGCAGCAATCACACAAACGCCGCGCAAGCCGCTCGCACGCCGGTTTTGCAATGGCTCAAAGATGTTGCGCCGTTATAGCCGCCATCTGTTGATCCCCGAGGTCGGAGTCGCGGGCCAAGAGCGCCTCGCGCGCTCGCGGGCGCTCGTCGTGGGAGCCGGCGGCCTCGGGTCGCCCGCCTTGCAGTACCTTGCGGCGGCGGGGGTCGGAAGAATCGGCGTCATGGATGACGACGTCGTCGACGAGACGAACCTGCAGCGTCAAACGATCTTTGCGACCAGCGACGTCGGAAGGCCGAAGGCAGAGGCCGCGGCAGAGCGGATTCGCGCACTCAACCCGAACGTAAGCGTGGACGCGCTGAACCTCCGTTTCGACGAGAGCAACGCGCGCGTACTCGTCGCCCTCTACGACGTCGTTCTCGACTGCAGCGATCGCTTTCCAACGCGCTATCTCGTGAACGACGCGTGCATCCTCGAAAATAGACCCGACGTCTACGCGTCGATCTTTCGCTTCGACGGTCAGATCGGCGTCTTCACGCGTGGAGCCCCGTGCTATCGGTGCCTCTATCCGCAGCCGCCGCCGGTGGGAAGCGTCCCGACGTGCGCTGAGGGAGGCGTCCTCGGCGTTCTCGCCGGCATCGTGGGCGCGTGGCAGGCAAACGAAGCGCTCAAAGTCATCCTCAAGATCGGCGACGTTCTGAGCGGACGCCTCATGCTCGTCGACGCGCTCGGTGCAACGACTCGAGAGGTGCGCTTCGACTGCGATCGGGCGTGCGTGCTCTGCGGTACGAATCCCACGGTCACGCAAGCGATCGAGATGCGCTATGAGGCTGCAGAGGATCCGCAGCTCGACGAGATCGATCCCGGCGAGCTCGATTCGGCGCTCGCGGAGTGGACCGTTCTCGACGTGCGGGAACCGCACGAAGCGGTGCTCGGGTCGCTCGACGGAGCGGTCGCGATTCCGGCAAGCGAGCTCGACGCACGGCTGCACGAACTCGACAGCGCACGCGCCTACATCGTCGCCTGCCGCGTCGGCGCGAAATCGCAGTGGGCGATGCGGCGGCTGCGGGACGCTGGATTCACGCGGCTGCGCCACTTGCGCGGCGGCCTGCTCGCCTACGCGGCGACGCACGACGCGTTCGACTTCTTTTAAGGAGGAGCAGCGGCCTTATGAGCACGATGCCCACGAAACCGTTCGGAAAAACCGGTGTTGCGCTGCCGGTCATCGGTCAGGGCACCTGGGACATTGCGGAACGCGGCACCGGAAAGACGCGCGCGATCGAAGCGCTGCGCCGCGGCATCGAGCTCGGCATGACGCACATCGACACCGCCGAGATGTACGGCTCGGGGCGCGTCGAGGAGATCGTCGGCGAGGCGATCCATCCGTACGACCGCGAGCGGCTCTTCATCACGAGCAAAGTGCTCCCATCGAATGCGAGCTACGGAAAAGCGATCGCCGCGTGCGAACGCTCGCTGCGCCGGCTGAAACTCGACCATCTCGATCTCTACCTGCTGCACTGGCCATCGGAGTATCCGCTGCGGGAGACGATGCGCGCCTTCGACGCGCTCGTCGAAAGCGGCAAGACGCGCTTTGTGGGCGTGAGCAACTTCGAGGAAGACGAGATGACGGAGGCCGCCGGTCTCCTTCGCGCACGCCTTGCGTGCAATCAAGTGCTCTACCACATGCGCGAGCGCGGCATCGAACGCCGTTTGGTTCCGGCGGGAGCGAGGGCCAACGTTGCGATCGTCGGGTATACGCCGTTTGGACGCGGCCGATTTCCGAGGGAGGAGTCGAGGCCCGACGGCGTGCTCGGGCGTATCGCACGCGAGCGCGCCGCGACGCCGCGCGCGGTTATCCTCGCGTTCCTTACCCGCGAAGAGAATGCGTTTACGATTCCAAAGGCATCATCGAGAGAACACGTCGAGGAGAATGCGCGCGCCGGCGCGCTGACGCTGACCGCACAAGAGGTCGCCGAGATCGACGCCGCATTCCCGATTGGCGAAGATGGACCGCTCGCAAGCCTTTAGGGGACAGGCTCCTGCGCTGCCTGCGACGGCGCAGATCGTAGCGATGGTCCGGCAAGCCGCCCATCCTGCCGCGTGCGCCGTGCGTTTTACGTCGGCCGACGCAGACGCCCAGACCCGTGAGCGTTTGCTCGAGGCGTTTGCACGAGGCGATTTCGCAACGTGGCCGTACGGCGACGAGCGTGCGAAACACGCGTCAGATCCGGCGGCCATTCTTGCCGGCGCGAAGAGCGTCGTCTGCATCGCCGTTGCGTACGCAACGAAGCCCCCCAAGCGAGCGCCGCTCGCGGGCCGTGTCTCCAACTACGCTTGGTCGCACGACTATCACGCGCGGATGCGTTCGCTGCTTCTGCGCGTTGCGCGGCATCTCGACGACGCAATCGGCGCACCGGTGACGGCGGTCGCCTGCGACACGAAGCCGATTGCCGAGCGCGCCTTTGCGGCACGCAGCGGGCTCGGCTGGATCGGCAAGCACACGAATCTCATCGCACCCTCGCTCGGGTCGTACGTCTATTTGGGAGAGATCGTCACGACGCTGGCGCTGCAGGCCGATGCGCCGCTGGTGAAGTCGTGCGGCGCGTGCGCGCGCTGCGTGCAGCGCTGTCCAACCGGCGCCTTGCGCGGAGACTACACGATCGACGCGACGCGCTGCATCTCAGACCTCACGCAGCGCAAAGACGGCATCCCGCGCGCGCTGCGTCCGCTCGTCGGGCAGTGGGTCTGGGGCTGCGACATCTGCCAAGAAGTCTGCCCGCCCACGCAGCAGGCCGCGTTTCGAGGAAGCGCCGATGATGAGCCGGCGAGCGGGACGAGTGCGGCGCCGGATCTCGTGCGCCTTCTGCGGATGCGCGGCGGCGAGTTCCGGCGCGACTTCGCCGCGACCGCGATGGGCTGGCGCGGTGCTGCGGTCTTGCGAAGAAACGCCGCCGTCGCACTCGGAAACGCTCTGGACCGCTCGACGGTTCCGGCCTTGCTCGAAGCGCTGCAGTGCGACCGCAGTGCGATGGTTAGAGGACACGTCGCATGGGCGCTCGGGAGGATCGGCTCGCGCAGCGCGATCGACGGGCTGCGCACCGCAGCGCAACGGGAATCGAACCGCGACGTGCGCGAAGAAATCGACCTCGCCGTAGCAGCGGTATCGAGCGCACACCTCGCGAACGCTCCACGATGGTGACGATGCGGCGCGCGACCATAAGGCGCCTCGCTCGCGAGGCCCGACCGTACTACGGGCGCATCTCCGTCGCCCTGGGGCTCGGCACGCTGGCCGGCGTTCTCACGCTCGTCGCCCCCTGGGCCTTCGGCGCGATCATCGGACGCGTGCTCGCACCGCCGGCCGGTCACGCTCCGGATGTCCGGATCCTCTACTTCGGTTTGGGCGCGACGTTCGTCGCGCAGATTTTCGCGAACCTCGCAACGTACTTCCAGACGTATCTGACCGCGTGGAGCGGTCAGCATCTCATCGCGCGCTGGCGCGTCGCGCTCTTCACGCGCGTTCTCAACTTGCCGCTGCGCGAGTTCGACAAGTGGCGTCCGGGCGAGCTCATCGCGCGATTCAGCAACGACCTCCAGCTCATGACCGACGCCGTGAGCGTCTCGCTTCCACAGTTCGTCGTCGCGATGGTGACGTTCGTCTCGTCGTTCGCGATGATGATCTATCTCGACTGGCTCCTGACGCTCTCGCTCGTGATCGTCGCTCCGATCGTCTCGATTGCCGTGTCGAAGTTCCAAGGGCTCATCTCCGCGAGCACGGTGCAGACGCAGCAGCGAGTCGCCGATCTCTCGTCGAATCTCGCCGAAATCCTTGCCGGCCAGCGCGTCGTCAAGGCGTTCGGCGGCGAAGAGCACGAGATCAGGCGCTTCCGCCTTTCGAACGAAGCGTTCTTCGGCGCGTACATGAAGCTCACGCAGTTCATTCAGACGCAGCCGCTCGTCGTCTCGACGATCATGGTAACCGCCGTCGTCGTGATCATGTGGCTCTCCGTGCGCGAGGTTCTCGTCCATCGTCTCTCGACCGAGCACGTCTTCCAATACTGGCTGCTCCTCGTGAATCTCGCGAACCCACTCAATAGGCTCGCGGCATTCGTCGGCGACCTCGCAAAGTCGATCGTCGGGGCCGGACGCGTCTTCGAGATCCTCGACCTGCCCGTCGAGACCGCCGACCGTCCCGGCGCGCGCCCGCTGCCCAGCGCACGCGGTGCGATCGACTTCGACGGCGTGACGTTTGCGTACAACGCGGGCGAGCCGCCGGCTCTGCGCGGCGTGAGCGCGAGCATCGGCGCCGGCGAGATCGTCGCACTCGTCGGACGCTCCGGCGCGGGCAAGACGACGCTCGTCAACCTCGTGCCGCGATTCTACGAAGCGCAGCAGGGAGCCGTACGCATCGACGGTGTGAACGTCGCGGAGCTTCGCCTCTCCGATCTCCGTCGCGTCATCGGCATCGTTCCGCAAGATCCGCAGCTCCTGCGCGGGACGATCCTCGAGAACGTCCGCTACGGGCGCTTGGATGCCTCCGATGAGGAAGTGCGGGACGCGGCGCGGGAGGCGAATGCGGACGAGTTCGTGCGCGCGTTGCCCGACGGATACGCAACGCAGGTCGGAGAGCGAGGCATACGATTGTCTGGCGGCGAGCGCCAGCGCATCGCGATCGCTCGCGCGCTCTTGCGCGACCCGCGCATCCTCATCCTCGACGAAGCGACGAGCGCGCTCGACTCACACTCGGAGGCGCTCATCTCGCAAGCACTCCAGCGCCTGATGGCGGGACGCACGACGCTTATCATCGCGCACCGGCTGTCGACGATCCGGCGAGCGCATCGGATCTTCTACATCGAGGAGGGACGCGTCGCCGAAATCGGAACTCACGAAGAGCTCCTCGCGCGCGACGGCGCCTACTCGCACCTCTACGCGGCCCAGTTCGCATGAGAAAGGACGCATCGTGAAACTCCTCTTCGAAATCCTCATCTCGGTCTTTCTCCACCCCGTCGCGGTCATTCTCGCGCTGATCAACCTTCTCACGCGAACCGATCTGGAGTCGCTCAAGAAGGTCGTATGGGCCATTCTCATCATCTTTGCCTGGGGGCTCGGCCCGATTCTCTACATCCTCCTCACCGATGGCGGTCTCTGGTAGGAGCCTAGCGCTTCGGAGAAGGCGGCGCCGCGAGTCGAACGCTCGGCGTGAGGCTCGCAAGCGAAGGAAAGGCGATGCGCGAGAAGTCGCCCGAGTAGAAGGCGCCGCGCGAGATCTCGTCGAGACCGCCGCGGGCACGTGCGTTGACATACTCGTCGAGGCCTGAATGGAACGGCTCGCCGGGCGCCAGTGGAACCCAGCCGACGCTCTGCGTACGCCCGCGAACGACGATCGCGAAGAAGACGGCGTTCGCCGACATCCATCGAGCGCTCTGCGGCGCGCTCGGAACCCAACACCAGCCGCGTGCCGGATCGTCTATCCATGCGCCGTAATGGTACGGCAGCCATCCCCACGACTCGCGCGCGATCCAGATCCAGCCGATCGCGCTGCGCCAGAACCAACGCCCGCTGTGATACGGCGCCCAACCAGGAAACTCACGCGGCTGCCACGCGCGTCCGTAGTGCGCGAGCGTAATCCAGGAACCGTAAGGCTCGAGGCCGGCGATACCGCGCTTTGCACCGTCACGCGTCTGGTTGAATCCGTCGAAGGCGTCGGTGGCGGGCACCGCCGCATAGCGGAGAGTGGGCGTGCTCGGATCGCCCGTGAGCGTCACGAGCTCGCCGGGCGAGAGCACCTCAACGCCGTTGGGCGTGATGATGCGAAGCGTTCCGCGCCGGACGAACGCGCTCGTAATGCCGGCGGAGACGGAGATTCGAACGAGTGCCGGAGAGTCGGGCGCAAGGGTTACGGAGGGCGTTTCGACCCGGGGCGAGTCGCCGTTGCGTTCGCTGGAGAGATCGATGGTTCCAAAGAGCAGTGCGATCCGTCTACGGTGGGGCGTCAAGTCATCGATACGGACTGCCGCGTTCGCGTCGAGACGGATACTCACGAGCGAATCCAGTTCGGCCTCCGCTTGCGTGGAGCCGAGCGTCGTCACGGTGTCGCCTGCGAGCAGCGGCGCGTTGCGTAACGCCACGAAGCTCCGGCCGCGCGACGTGGAGATGGTGGCGTGTCCCGCAAGAACGCCGATGTGGGCGACGAACGCGAGCGCCGCTAGGGTAACCAACGAATCGTCACCCCGGCGTCGGCGAAACCGTAGTAGCGCTGTTGATCTCCGCGAAGGTAGGCCAGGAGCGGCTCACGCACGACCGCGACCTTCATACGCGCGGCGACGTCGTCGAGTGGAACCCAGCGCGCATCGACGATGTGGTCGCGCGCATCCGCAACGCGCAACTCGCCCTGCGTTTCGACCTCGAACGTAAGGCTGGCGACGTGCGTTTCGCCGTCGTAACTTTCCGCTGCATACGCGAACTCAACGATGCGAGCCGCAAGGCCGGTCTCCTCCCGAATCTCGCGCACGACCGTGTCGCGCGCCAGTTCGCCTGCTTCTTGTCTGCCGCCCGGAAGCGTCCAGAGGGGCTCGGCGGGCTCTGCGTACGTCGATGCGACGAGCAGTACGCATCCGTCTCTTCGTGCGATGCCCGTGGCGATGCGAATCGTCATCGTAGCGCGCCCTCGATTGCTTCGAGCGTGCGCGCCGCAGTGCGCTCCCACGTCATCGCACGAGCGCGCGCCAGACCGCGCGCTCGAAGTTCGGTTGCGTAACGTTCGTTGCCGGCGATCGTCAGGATCGCTTGCGCAAGCGCTTGCGGATCTTCGGCAGGCACGTAATGCGCGGCGTCTCCCGCGGCCTCTGGAAGCGACGACGCACGCACCGTGAGGACGGGAGCGCCGTAACTCATCGCCTCGAGTATCGGTAGCCCGAAGCCTTCGTATCGCGATGGAAATGCGAAGAGCGCGCACGATCGATAGAGCGCAGCGAGCCGTTCGTCGCTGACGAACCCGAGAGCGCGGACGTTTGCCGCAGCGTCGATGGCAGATGCGGGTCCGTCGCCGGCGGCGACGAGCCGCAACTCCGGTCGCGTCTTCTGGGCGATCGCCATCGCCCCGGCGAGAACGTCGATGCCTTTACGCGGCTCCATCGTTCCCACGAAGAGAACGAAAGGCCGCAGCGCCTCAACGGCGGCGTCGGGCTTTGCGGGAAGCGGCAACGTCACGCCGAGCGGGATGGGAATCAAGCGCTCCGGTGCGATGTGAAGGTCGCGCGCGAGCTCCGCTTGAGAGAACGCCGAAAGCGTGATGAGCGCGCGGCAGCGATCGGCCGCCGCAAAGAAGTTGCTTACCGTGCTCGGCGCATATCCCGGAACGACGAAGTTCGAGGCATCGCAGAGCGTCGCGACCGCCGGCAGATCGAAGTTCGTCCAGCTGCAGCCGTTGAACGGAAACCAGAGAACGTCGAGGCCTGCGCGCGCGTGGAAGCGGCGGGAGACGACCCGATACGGCGCGCCGGCCTCCTTTCGAAAGCGCGGAGCAGACGTCCACGTGTGCCACTGCGGTACGACGAGCGTCACCTCGACGCGATCCGCGAATCCGGTCCGCCACGCGCGCAGCACTTGGCGCAGATACCGGCCGATGCCGCGGTGGTCTCCCGGCAGATTCCATGCGTCGACCCCGACGCGAATCATGCCCGCGCAACCGCGCGAAAAAGGGCGACGTGCTGCTCAGCGCTGCGATTCCATTGAAAGCGCGCCGCCTGCGCGAGGCCGCGCGAGATGAGGCGCGCTCGTTTGTCGCCATCCTCGCAGATGCGCCGCAGCGCGCGAGCCCACGCCTGCGTATCGTGCGGCGGTGCGAACATTGCCGCATCGCCGGCGATCTCCGGCAGCGAGCTCGCGGACGAAGCGAGCACCGGCGTGCCGCACGCCATCGCTTCGAGAACCGGCATGCCGAACGTCTCGTGGTACGAAGGAACGACGACGGCGAGCGCGCCGCGATAGAGGTTGCGCAGGCTCGCATTGACTTCGGACGTGAGATCGTCGCCGAGGACTCCGACGTGGACGACGCCCTCTCGGTCCGGCGCCTGCGAGCCTGCGACGGCGAGCGGCGGGCCGTCGGTTCCGGGCCACGCGAGCCGGTACGCGTCGTAGAGCAGGTCGAAGTTCTTTCGCGGCTCGGCGATCGGGTCGCCGACGAAGAGCAGGTACTCGCCGATCTCCAGCGGCGCGTGCGCGAGCGCCTCTCCCGGAGTGAACGACGGCGAGACGCCGTGATAGATCACGTCGATCCGATCGCGCGGTGCGTCGAGGAGCGTCGCAATCTCCTGCGCGCCGAAGTTCGAGACGGCGACGATGCGCGCGCTCTGTTTCGCGGAGCGCAGGAACGGCATCTGATCGCGCTTGCGGTCGCGCGCGTTCTCCTTTGGATAGCGGAATGGAACGGCATCGTGAATCGTCGCGACCGACGGGCCGCGCCAGCGCAAGAAGGTGCCGTTCGCGGGATTCCAGAGGACGTCGGCGCGTCGCGGCGCCGCGCTCGCAAACGAGAAGCGAGCGTTTCCGATCGCACGTTCGAGTGCCAGGCGCGCTCCCCAGCGAGCGAAGCCCGGAACGACGAGCGTCAGCGCGACGTCGTCACGCGGGGCGAGCCGGCGCAGGATCGCACGGAGATAGCGCCCGATGCCGCGCGTATCTTCGATTGCAGTGCGCGCGTCGACGGCGACTCGCAGAGCCTCCACGAGGCGCCTTTCGCAGATGGGGACCGGGATTACTCCGAAGAAGGTATCGCCATGGAGATTGCGGCGCACCTCATTTTGGGGTCGCGCGAGGAGCCGTTCTTGAACGCGATGCTGGCATCTTTGGAAGGCGTTGCGACGACGCTCGTCGTGAACGACAACTCCGACGGAGACTCGCCGCACGAGAGCGTGCTCGGCGCGAGCGGTTTCGCCCGCCGCGGGCGGCTCTTCGTCGATCGCACGCCGTTCGTCGATTTCGCGACCGCGCGCAACCTCTGCCTCGACCTCCACGCGCGCCAGGACGCGGGCGGTTGGGTCGCCTTCATCGACGCCGACGAAGTGCACGGCGCGCAGGCCGCGCGTATCGCCGCGAACCTCGACGAGCTACCGGCAGACGTCGCCTTCGTCGACGGCTACACGTGGCACTTCTTTCAATCGTTCGATTTCTACACGTCGATCGAGCGCCGGATGGCGTTCTTTCGTTTCTCCCCGCGCGCGCGATGGCGAGGCGCCGTTCACGAGCATCTCGAGGGAATCGAGGGGAGGCGTCTCGCGCTGCCCTACGTCTACGCCCATTACGGCCATACGCTTCAGCCGCGGCGCCATGCCGAGAAGAGCCGCCAATACTCGGCGCTCGGGGCGCCGGGGAACGTGCTGCGCGAGGAAGATCTGCCTTCGTTCGACGTCGCCGCATATTTCGAGCCGGTCTACCACCGGCTGATGCGCTTTGGGGGCCGTCACCCAGAGTTCGCCCAGGCGCCAATCGAGCGTCTGCGCCCCATTCTTGCGGCGCCGCAGAACCTTACGGCACGCATGGCCGCCAACCAGCCTCTTTGGGTGAAGGTACGCAACCTCGTGCGCAAGGCGAACTACGAACTTCGATGGCGGGGACGGGTTCTCGCGCCCCTCGCCCGGCGGGCGATGGAGGGGCCTGGAGCCGTCCGGCGCAGAAAGAAGGCATAGGCCCGCCCACTTTTTCGGAGGACCCAATGATTCATATACTCCGGTTCATCGTGAACGCGATCGCGCTCTTTTGCATCGCACACTTCGGAGCGCAGCTCGGGTTCGACTCGAGCGTCACGTGGAGGGATGCCGGCGTCGTCGCCCTCATCTTCGGCATCGTAAATGCGCTCATCGGCCCGTTCCTACGCCTCATCTCGTGGCCGATCAACTTCCTCACCCACGGCATCTTCAGCTTCGTCATCAACTACATACTCTTCATCATCACGGTGGCGCTCGCACCGAAGTTCGCGCCGAGCTTCACCCTGACGGGAGTCAAGCCGTGGTGGTACTCGGACCTCTGCGGAGCGATCGTCCTCATGGTCGTCGGTACCATTCTGAGGGAAATCTGGAGGCATCCCTCGGAGAGCAAGGCAGCCCGAGCAACCGCGTAATCTAGGAAATTTGCAACGCGAGCGGGGCGGTGGTAAAATATCGCCCTGTGCCCGCGCGCCGCTGCGCGCCGCACCCTGCCCGGACGGCGGTGGGACCCCTTACGTGACAACGTGAGCGCGGCTCCCTGCGTAGGTGAAGGCAGGCGACCCACTTCGGGGTAGCCCTTGAACCTCATCGACGTCAACAACTTCGACGCCATGCGCATCGGTCTCGCGTCGCCGGAGCAGATTCGCGCGTGGTCGTTCGGCGAAGTGAAGAAGCCCGAGACGATCAACTACCGCACGCTCAAGCCCGAGCGTGACGGCCTTTTCTGCGAGAAGATTTTCGGGCCGACGAAAGACTGGGAGTGCCACTGCGGCAAGTACAAGCGCATCCGCTTCAAGGGAATGATCTGCGACCGCTGCGGCGTCGAGATCACACGCGCTAAGGTGCGCCGCGAGCGGATGGGCCACATCGAACTCGCAACGCCCGTCAGTCACATCTGGTACCTCAAGGGCGTTCCGAGCCGTATCGGCATCCTGCTCGACATGTCGCCGCGTCAGCTCGAGAAGGTCATCTACTTTGCGTCGTACGTCGTCATCGATCCCGGCGACACGACGCTCGCGAAGCGCGAGGTCCTCTCCGAGCAGAAGTACCGCGAGGCGCGTGACAAGTTTGGCAACCGCTTCAAAGCGGGCATGGGCGCCGAAGCGATTCGCGAGTTGCTGCGCGATCTCAACCTCAAGCGTCTCGGCGAGGATCTTCGCAAGGACTTCAAGGAGACGAGCGGCCAGAAACGGCTGAAAGTCATCAAGCGGCTCGAAGTCGTCGAGGCGTTCAACGCCAGCGGCAACCGGCCCGAGTGGATGGTGCTCGCCGCAGTGCCGGTCATCGCGCCCGAGCTTCGCCCGATGGTGCAGCTCGACGGCGGCCGCTTTGCGACGTCCGATCTCAACGATCTCTACCGCCGCGTCATCAATCGAAACAACCGCCTCCATCGTCTGCTCGAGCTCAACGCGCCCGAGATCATCATCAAGAACGAGAAGCGGATGCTTCAAGAGGCCGTCGACGCGCTCATCGACAATGGACGCCGCGGGCGTCCCGTTACCGGGCCGAACAATCGTCCGCTCAAGTCGCTCTCCGACATCTTGAAAGGAAAGCAGGGCCGCTTCCGGCAGAACCTTTTGGGCAAGCGCGTCGACTACTCCGGACGCTCGGTGATCGTCGTCGGCCCGTCGCTCAAGCTGCATCAATGCGGCCTCCCCAAAGAGATGGCCCTCGAGCTCTTCAAGCCCTTCGTCATGAAGAAGCTCGTCGACCGCGCGCTCGCACACAACATCAAGAGCGCAAAGCGCATGGTCGAGCGCGTGCGGCCCGAAGTTTGGGACGTTCTCGAAGAGGTCATCAAAGAACACCCGGTGCTCCTCAATCGCGCACCAACGCTCCATCGTTTGGGCATTCAGGCGTTCGAGCCCGTCCTCGTCGAGGGCAAGGCGATCCATCTCCATCCGCTCGTCTGCACACCGTATAACGCGGACTTCGACGGCGATCAAATGGCCGTCCATCTCCCGCTCTCCGCTGGCGCGCAGGCCGAGGCACGCATCCTCATGCTCTCGAGCAACAACATCTTGCTGCCGGCGTACGGAAACCCGGTTTCGATTCCGACCCAAGACATGGTGCTCGGGCTCTACTACCTCACCTTCCAACGTGACGAGTATCGTGGGCCGGCGAAGGGTGCCGTCGTCGAAGATTACGACAACGTCCCGAACAATGGCAAGCCGACTGCGATCTTCTCCTCGGAGAAAGAGGCGGTCTTAGCGTACGAAACGCGCTGCATCCGTCTGCACGAGTGGATCACGATGCGCCGGGGCGGCGAGATGCTCAAGACGACGGTCGGCCGCGCGATCTTCAACTCGGCCTTTCCGGAGCACTGGAATCATGCGTACGTCAACGGCATCGTCGACAAAAGCGAGCTGAAGAAGATCATCACGCAGTGCTATCGCACGTTCGGCAATGCCGAGACCGCGCGATTCCTCGATGCGATCAAGGAGCTCGGCTTCCACTATGCGACGCTCTCTGGAACGACGGTCTCGATCAACGACATCATCGTTCCCGATCGCAAGCACGAGATCGTTCACGAGGCGCAGAACGAGGTGGACGACCTCCACCGGCTCTTCGAGCAAGGCTTCATCTCCGACGACGAGCAGTACAACAAGACGATCGAAATCTGGTCGCGCGCGAGCGACGAGGTCACGAGCGCCATGCAGGCGGCGCAGAATCCGCTCAACCCGGTCTTCATGATGGCGACCTCGGGCGCGCGCGGCTCGATCGCGCAGGTGAAGCAGCTCGGCGGTATGCGCGGGCTCATGTCCGATCCGTCCGGACGGATTCTCGAGATTCCCGTGAAGGCATCGCTCAAAGAGGGCCTCACGGTTCTCGAGTACTTCATCTCGACGCACGGGGCGCGCAAGGGCCTCGCCGATACCGCGTTGCGCACGGCAGACTCGGGCTATCTCACGCGCAGGCTCGTCGACGTCGCGCAAGACGTCATCGTGCGCGAAGAGGATTGCGGGACGAGCGGCGGCATCGCCGTCTCGGACATCCGCTCGGGCAAGGAGATCATCGAGGCGCTCGCCGACCGCATCGTCGGACGGCGTGCCGCCGAAGAACTTCGCACGGATCCACGCCGTCCAACGACGGCGATCGTCAAACGAAACGACGAGATCACCGAGGAGAAGGCGGCCGCGATCGTCGAGGCCGGTATCGCCGAGGTGAAGATTCGCTCCGTGCTCACGTGCCGCTCGAAGTACGGGGTGTGCGCGATGTGCTATGGGCGCGACCTCGCGACGAGCGGAAAGGCCGATATCGGAACGGCCGTCGGCATCATCGCCGCGCAGTCGATCGGCGAGCCGGGTACGCAACTCACGCTGCGAACGTTCCACACCGGCGGCGTCGCGACGGAAGACATCATCACCGGTCTGCCGCGCGTCGAAGAGATCTTCGAGGCGCGCAAACCCAAGGGCCAGGCGATCGTCACCGAGGAGTCGGGAACGGTGCGCATCACCGAGGAGAAAAATCGTCGCGTCATCTTCGTGACCGATAGCTCGGGTGAAGAGCACGAACACGACGTTCCGTACGGCATGCATCTCACGGTTCGCGATGGCGAGCACGTCGAGGCGGGCGATCCGCTCAACGAAGGGTCGCTCAACCCGCACGACATCCTGCGCATCAAAGGCCAGACGGCGCTGCAAAACTACCTCGTCGAGGAGGTTCAGAAGGTCTACCGCTCGCAGGGCGTCGACATCAACGACAAGCACATCGAGGTGATCGTTCGCTCGATGCTGCGCAAGGTGAAGATCGTCGACGGCGGCGATACGAACTTTCTCCCCGGTCAACTCGTCGAGTCGGCGCACTTCCACGACGTGAGCGAGCGCGCGGAGCAGGAAGGCGGCGAGCCGGCGACGGCATCGCCCGTGCTGCTCGGCGTTACGAAGGCCTCGCTCGCGACCGATTCGTTCCTTTCGGCGGCGTCGTTCCAGGAGACGACGCGCGTCCTCACCGACGCGGCGATCAAGGGCAAGTACGATCCGCTGCTCGGCCTGAAGGAGAACGTCATCATCGGCAAGCTCATTCCGGCCGGAACGGGCATGTCGCGTTACCGTCAAGTCGAGATTCTGCCCGAAGGACAGGACGTCGACGAAGAGGGTCGCTCGAAAACGCAGATCGACTTCAACTTCGGCGGCATGACCGCCGACGACGCGGCCTTCGCGGAGGTCATGGGCGGCGCCGGCGACGGCATGAGCCGCCTCGTAAGCGCGTACGAACGCAGTCGCGAGCCGCAGGCGGTTCAGTACGAGGGCGAGTACGCCGAGCACGCCAGCGTCAACGCTCCGGTGAAGAAGACGCAGTACGACCGCATCAAGGGCATCAACCCGGAAGAGCTATAGTAACGCTCCGGACTCGCCGGTATCACGAGGCGCCGCAGCAATGCGGCGCCTCGTTATTTCACGCGCTTCTGGAACGCGAAGCCAATCAATTTCGCCGAGCCTCTTGCCGTGGCACTCTCAACGCGTGATGGAGACGTGCTGGGGCGCTTCGATGGTGTCGACTGTTGGCGTGATACACCAGACAGTACCGGTTTCAATTCCCGGACGCTCCAGCCGCAATGTGGTGCGTCGCCTTGCGAAGGCGCAGATCGTGTGATGTCGTGTGGTCGTGTATCAGGCCGACGGTCGCTCCGAAGCGCACGAGGCGTCGCAGCAATGCGGCGCCTCGCTATTTTGACGACGCGTCAGATTCCGCAGAAAGAAAACTCACTGAAGGCCGCGGTCGACGTTCGCGTACCGTTTCCGTCGGTCCCGGCGGGTCCCCAATGATCTCTCACTGAAGACTCGTGCAGCCAGGCCAATGTCTCGCGATCGGTCCCGGCGGGTCCCCAATGATCTCTCACTGAAGACATCGACTGGACAAACGTTTTCAGTGCGTAGGTCCCGGCGGGTCCCCAATGATCTCTCACTGAAGACCAAGGGTCGAAGACTGCAATCGTCGGCAAGGTCCCGGCGGGTCCCCAATGATCTCTCACTGAAGACCCGAACGCTGAAGGAGACCATTCGATGTAGGTCCCGGCGGGTCCCCAATGATCTCTCACTGAAGACCAGCCTCGCGAGCCTGATTGTGCGCAGCCGGTCCCGGCGGGTCCCCAATGATCTCTCACTGAAGACTTGCGTCAACGATGATGCCGCTGTCGATGCGTCCCGGCGGGTCCCCAATGATCTCTCACTGA
>JBOHTS010000006.1:0-32462 GCA_050733755.1 Candidatus Tyrphobacter sp.
TTCAGAATCACGAGCGAACTCCGTCATGCCATCCGTGTAGAATATAGCAGCGTCGTCGCGTGCGATTGCGGCAGTTTGAGAGACGAGCTCGAGATTGTCAACGATGCCGAGGAGCAAGCCACCGCGCGGCAGTGCTTGGGCGGGCCTGTCTCGACCAGCGATGATTGGCGGCGGGTGCCCAGCGCTAGCGTACGTGAGGGTCGAGCATGTCGGGTCGATGACGGCGATGAGTGCCGTCGCGTACGACTCCGGAAACTCGAAGCGCATGACTCGGTTCACTTCGCGTAGTATCGCTGCGGGACTGTCGTAGTTGAACGCGAAGTCATCAACGGCGTGACGCAGGCGCCACGACATAATCGATGCGTGTAAGCCGTGACCAATGACGTCGCCTATCGAGATACGATAGCGGCCATCAGCGAGCCGCACCGCGTCGTACCAGTCGCCGCCGACGTGGGCATCTTTCTCTGCGGCTTGGTAGATGGCGTCGACACGCAACTGCTTAGTATGCGGCAGCTTCCTCGGCAGAAAAATGGTTTGAAGCGTTTCTGCAACGTGCTTCGAGCGCTGTTGCGCCGCCTTCTGCGCTTCAATATCTATGCTGCTCCCATACCACCGCGTAACCTGCCCGGACTCGTCGCGCGTCGGAACGGCTTGAGCAAGCATCGTGCGGAAGGTCCCATCGGATTTTCGCAGCCTCGATTCCTTTTGAAATGGCGTTCGGGTTGCGATGCAACGATTCCACTCTTGCAAGAAGCCCGGCAAATCTTTGGGATGGTGTGCGACTTGCCAGCCCCACCCGGCGGACTCTTCTCGGGTTTGGCCCGTGTATTCGTACCACGGTCGATTATACCAGGTTATCGCGCCGCTCGCATCGGCGATCCACCTGATGACGGGCCCCGATTCGACGAGCTGTCGAAACTCTTGCTCTTCCCTGCGGAGTTGCGCGCCGCGTGTGTGCGAGCGAACCCGAGCGAGCAAATGCTCTGCAGAGAATGGCTTGGCGATGTAGTCATCGGCCCCCCGAGTCAAGCCCTCGATCGCGGTTTCCTCGCCGGTGCGCGCGGAAAGCATGATGAAGGGCGTCGTTTGGAGGTCGCTATTGGATCGAACGGCTTTGAGCAGTTCAAAGCCATCCATCTCCGGCATCATCACGTCGCTGATAATGAGATCCACACGCTCCCGCTGTGCAGTCTGGAGCGCTTCCCTGCCGTTGTTCACAGCGATAACATCGAAGGTCGGCGACAGAATGCGCGAAACGTACTCTCGCAGGTCATGATTATCGTCGGCCAGCAGTACGCGCGAGCACGTTCCGCGGCTGCTGCCGATCGACCGTTGCGGCAGGGCCGCCTTGGCAGGCGCGATCGTCGCCTCCACTTCGGCAAGATACTGTTCGGCCGACGTCGATCGCGCCGTAGACACGGGGGCCGGCAGCAACGCCGACGGATCGAGATGCGCCTTTCCCAGCGGCAGAGATATCTCGAATGTGGTCCCTTTGCCAACCTCGCTCTGGACGCGGATTGCGCCTCCGTGCAGTCGCACGAGCTCGTTTACCAATGCAAGGCCGATGCCGCTTCCTTCCTGTGACCGCGCTTTCACCGCGTGAACGCGACGAAATCGTTCGAAGACGTGGGGGAGATCCTCCGGAGAAATGCCCACCCCACTGTCCGTCACCGTCAGCGTTACGGCATCGGCCGTCGATCGTAACGACACGTGGATCGCGCCGTCCAGCGTGAACTTCAATGCATTCGAGAGCAGGTTCAGCATGATCACTTCCCACATGGAAAGATCGACGAAGGCGCGTGCATCCGGATCGGCATCGACGATGAGATTCAATCCGCTGCTTTCGATTGCCGAACGAAAAACGCCAGCCAGCTCGCGCGTGATCGGAGCGAGGTCGGTCTCCGTAAAGACGGCGTCCGCTTGGCCCGCCTCCAGGCGCGAAAACCGTAACAGTGTATTTACGAGTTTCAGGAGGCGAAGCGAGTTTCGCCGAGCGGCGCTCACGAGCGGAAGCTGCTCCGCGTTCACCGTCTTAGCTAACTCTTCGAGCGGTCCCAGCATAAGCGTTAGCGGCGTGCGAAACTCATGGCTGACGTTGCTGAAGAAGCTCGTCTTGGCACGGTCGAGGTCGGCGAGCGCCGTCGCGCGCTCCTCCGCATCTCGCTCGCGCAAGATGATTGCCGTCGTTTCCGTCACGGCGCAGAACACGCCGCCGATTCCCGTCTCCGTTCGGATCGGGCTGTAGGAAAACGTAAAGTAACGCTCCTCCGGCACGCCTCCCGTAATGACGGGAAGATATAAGTTTTCCGAGTAGGTTGCGCGCCCGCCCCTCATCACGCTGTCGAGCAGCGGCCCGATGACCGGCCAGATCTCCGACCAGCAGTCTTGAGCACGCCGGCCGAGCGCAGGATGTTTATCGCGGAGAATTGCGGCCGCATAAGCATCGTTGTAGAATTGGACGAGATCCGGGCCCCAAAAAATGACGATGGGAAAGCGCGAATCCAAACAAATACTTAGTGCCGTGCGCAGACTCTGCGGCCATGCGATCTCCGCGCCGGCGCACGTTGATGCCCAGTCGACCGATGGTAGCAAAAGGCTTACGGAATCGTCAGCGCGGTTCACGTTTCGGGCAATGTGCCATGGCGAGGAAGGGGATTCCCCCGCACTCGCGGGTTTTGGAACCCGAGGTTGTACAAGCGAGGAAGGGCTCGTTCGATATAGTGTTATGCGAGAAGAGCCGCTCTTTACGTGGGCGCGTCGCTGACGTGATCCGCATAATCATGCGGATCGAAGTACCACTCCGGCAGCGAAGCCGGGAACGCAATGTCTTCGTACGAGTATTCGACGACCCGATCGTCGCCGTCGTATCCGCCTAAGACGATGCCGTGAATATGCGTGACGATGGGGACGCCGTCGAGCCGCCCGAGCGTCACCGTGAAGAGCGTCGGGTAGAGCGTGACGTGGCGGCCGTCATCGACGGCGAGCCGGTCCGTACAGACGACGCGTTCGAGCTCGAAGGTCTTGGGATCGACCCACAACTGGCGCAGGCGGTTGCGTTCCGGATCGCGGCGCGGGGTGAGCACGACGTGCAGCAGCCCGTCGTCCATTCCAACGGAATCCACGTAGTAGTCCACGTTGATCGAAACGACGACGCGGCCGATAATAGGCGGAAGCGTCCCAATCGGCTCCGGCGTGGGAACCCACGAGATAGGATGCGGATGGATCGGTGCCGGTTCGAAGAGATCCGCGGTCGGCGGTCCCGGATCGTCGAACTCGGGATGGCTGTCCTCTGGTGCGACGTCGTTGAACTGCGGACGCATGAACTCAAGCGGACCGAACGCACCCAAGCGGAAGACCTCGCGCGCCATCGCCGCTTTGTCGGACGTTCTCATCCAGACGTGGAACGTGTAGCTCGACGCATAGTCGGGATAGCCTTGCGCATCGTTGTTTTGGCGCACCATCGCGTACGTTTCGTAGGGCGGGGGTGGACGGTGCGATCGGAAGACCGAGCGAATTTTATAGAAGACCTGATCCGGCGACATCGATGTCCACGCCGGGTCGGCGGCAACGCGCGAGTCGCGCGCGTGCGTGGCGCTCGCAATGCCCGGCATGGCAGCAAGCGTGACGGCCGCGAACAAGAGCGGCGCGGCGAAGAGGCGCAGCGTCATCCGTGCAAGACTTCCGCGGCACCCACGCACGACCTCTCCTGCCGACGCTCGCTCACCGGGCTAGCGGGGGCGGCGCCTTGCACCGGGGCCGGGGCCATGCTAGAATGGCCGGGCCTGGGTTTCGAGTCCAAAGTCTTACGCTGAACGAGTCGATTCCGAGCACACAACACCAACTAATCAATAAGGAGTCCCTCGTTCGTAATGTACCAAGATGAGTTGCTTCGCTGCGTCGATTGTGGTCGCGAGTTCGCGTTCACAGCCGGCGAGCAAGAGTTCTTCGCCTCGAAAGGCTTTCAGAACAAGCCGAATCGCTGCCCCGATTGCCGCGCTGCCCGGAAGGCTTCCGGCGGCGGAGGTGGTGGCGGCGGCCGTGGCGGTCGCGCGCCGCGCGAGATGTTCACGGCAACGTGCAGCCAGTGCGGCGGTGTCGCGCAGGTTCCATTCCAGCCGCGCAGCGACAAGCCGGTCTACTGCCGCGATTGCTTCGCATCGCGCTCGACCTATCGCTAAGACCGATCGCCTGCGTTAGAAGCGCAGACTCGAAGAGCCCTCGCAGTCGCGGGGGCTCTTTTCGTTAGCGAACGGAGAGCGTCGCGAACGCGGTGCGGCCGAAGACTTGCGGGTAATCGCGAAGGTATGCGCGCGCACCCGGCCAGCGATAGCTGCCCGGCGTGACGACGCGCGCGAGATAGTGCATCTCGTAGATTCCCGGTTCGAGATGGTCGGCGTACGCCGTGACGCGATCTGCATAGATTTGCTGGTCCTCGATCTCCCAACTGTCGGCTTGCGCGACCTGCGCGGTGCTCGAAGTTCGTAGCGTCGCATCGACGGCTTGCAGGCCCGCGGGAAGCGGATCTTCGATCTCGAGCCGGTCGACGGGATGGTCGACGATGACCTCGACGCCGATGTCGACCACGCTGCCCGCATCGAGTGACGACGGCGTGCCCAGCGGTGCGAGATCCATCGTCGCCAAAGGCGAGCCGCCGCCCACGGGCGTCACCGTACGGATGACTCGTAATCCGGCGAGCACTCCCGGCGCGTCGGATGCGACGGGATACGTGTAGAGCAGCGAGTAGTGCAGCGTTCCGCCCGACGCACGGAAACTGAGCGCGGCAGCGTGGATCGAAGCCGCCGAAAGCGCGATTCGCAGGCTCCCGGAGGTCGAACCGAAGTGCGCGCTCGCCAGGCGCCTGTTTCCGGCCCATACGGAAGCACCCATCGGAGAGAGGTGCTCGCTTTGCGCGTACGCGCTGAGCGCGCGAACCGCAGCCGCCGTTCCGACGAGCGTTCCCCAACCGCATCCGCACTGCTGCGAGACGAGCGCGCGAACCGCGCCGTCGATCTCTGTAGTGTCGGCTCTTTGCGCAACGAGAAGGTCGAGCATCGCCGCTTGCGCTTGCACGGGCGTTCCAAGCCAGCCCCACGCATCGCTCGCGGATGCCGTTGCAGTCTCTGCGGTCCGGTAGAGATTCTGCTCCAGCGTTCCAGCGAGCGCCAAGCCCGCGGCGTGGTAGCCGGGCATCGACAAGAGATAGGTCGCGAGTCGCGCCTTCGTTGCAAAATCGAAGCCGGAGCCTGCGGCGACGATCTCCGGCAAGAAGTCGCTGCGCCGATCGCCGAGCGCATCGAAGGCGAGGAGGATCTCGAACCGGAGCCGGGCGCGGCAGCTTCCGTTCTCGCACCAGCGATAGCGGCCCGGGTTTTCGAGCGTGCGCGCGAGATACGCCTTGAGGTTCGCAGTCGCATGCGGATTGAATGAAAGACCGCGGTCTCCCGCAAAGCCGATCGCTTGTGCGGCGTTCGCGGTCTCGAACGGGTCGCTCGCGCTACTCGCAAAGAGCGCGAAGCCGCCGTCGTCCTGCTGCAGCGCGAGGATTGCGGAACGCGCTGCAATCTGCGCGGCGCGAGGATCGAACGAAGGATGGAGATGGTAGCGCCTCTGCAGCGCCGCCGTCGCAGAGGCAATGACGAGCCGGCTAGCGGCATCGTCGAGGAACGGCTCCGGATCCGCCGCCATTATCTCACCGGCGGGCAGCGCCAGCTGCTGAACGGCGGAGTTCGCGAGCACGATCTTCACCGTTCCGCCGGCGCGAAGATCGATCGGAACGCGCGCGCTGCTCTTCGTCGAACCGGCCTCGGCCGTCGATTCGGTTACCGCTCGACTCACGATCGGCAAAGGAACGCGGAACGCGTCGGTCGCCGAGCCGACGCGCGAGGAGAAGAGGACGCTCGTGCGCGCCGGCTCCCCGACGCTCATCGGAAAGAGGAAAGCGGCCAGTCCCGAGCCGAGGCTTTCGCTGCGCGAGAGACGCTGCGATCCGTCGGCAAACCGCAGCGCGCCGGTGAGCACGCCGCTGACGTCGAGGGTGCCGGCGCCGGCAACGTCGAGCGCGGAGAGACCGGCATCGATCGTATCTCCGGGGCGAGCGAACTGCGGAAGGAGCGGATTCGTGAGCAGCGTCTTGGTCGCGATGAAGGTGGCGTCACCGTCGCCGAAGCGCATTCCGCCTCGAGCGAGCGCGACTGCCATGACGCGCCAGGTCGTCAGTTCGTCGGGAAGATGCACGCGGATCGTTGCTTCACCGCTGCCGTTCGTGCGGACGATCCCGTAATAGGCGAGCGGGTTGAAGTTCTCGCGCACGCGATTCGATCCGCTGCCGGGCAGGAAGCCTCCGCCGTATCCATAGCCCTTTTCGGCTGCGTGCGCCGCGAGCGCAGCGCGAAGGAGAACGCTCTCGCGATTATCGCGGTAGCGCGTCGAGATCGGCTCGTCGGCGAAGATCGTCTGGACGAGATCGGGCAGACGATACCCCGTGAGTTGAAGGATCGCATCGTCTGCGACGACGACGACGGCTTCGCCCGCTGCTGGATGCCCGCCGTGGTCGCGCACGCGCAGCGTCACGCTCTCCTGCCCGCCCGGGCTGACACGCGCATGCTGCGGCGCGACCGAGACCGAGAGATACTGCTCTGCGAGATCGACGTGCAGCGGCGCGAAGCCGATTCGCGAGAGGCTGTCCAACTGCGCCGTCTCCGGCGACGCGATGTTCGCTCCGCGCCGCACGACGAAGGCTTCGACCGCTGCGTTCGGCAGCATCGAAGGCGTCACGCGAAACGAGACCGTGGGTGCGTTCCCGCTTGCGTGGACGATCCGGCTCGTCAGAACGCTCTGGCGGACGACGGCGAAGTAGATGTCGCTCTTTGGAAACGGGGATGCGACGAGCGCGCGCGCGGTCTCGCCGATGCGATAGTGCTTCTTGTCCAGCGTTACGGTGACCGTCGTGGGGTTCTGGTTCCCCCAGTTCGTGCTGCCGGGGCCGCTTACGAACGTTTGGAGATCGGTCTCGCTGCACGCGCCGCCGCCTGCGAAGTTCGCGCGAATGCGATACGGACCGGCTTGCGTCGGGGTCAACGCGACGGAGACCGGAGCGGTTGCGGACGTTGCGTCGGCGCTGCCGACCGTCGTGTAGATCACGCCGTTCTGGGGCGTCTCGCCGCCCGAGACGAGTTGCGTCGCGGACGTGTAGCGCATCGATTGCAGATCGAGATGGACCGAACGTCCTGCAATCGGCGTCCCGTCGAGTTTCGTGACGATTACCCGGACGCCCATCGGTTTTCCGGCGGTGGCGATGAAGTCGGCGTCGAGGCCGATGACGCCGTCACTGCAGAGCGCGGTGAACGTCTGCGTCGTATCGACGGAGAGATTGGAGACGTCGGTCGCCGCAACGTCGACGCTGTACGTCATCGGGAGCGGAAGAGCGGCTTCGACCGGAATCTGCGTCGAGAACGCGCCGGTACGGTCGAACGTACCGGTGGTTTGAAGAACGTCGGTGTCGAACTCGGGCTCCTGATCCGGCCAGAACCATTGCCGGCCGAACGTATAGTCGTCCCAGCCCGGGGGAGCGATCGTCGCGGCGGCTCGCGTTGCGGTGACGCTCGCCGCTGCGCCGGCCAATGGCGCGCCGAAAAGGTAACTCCCGTGCGCCGACGCGGTGACCGAGCTGCCGGCGAGTGCGGTTTGGCGATCGACTGCGACGTCGAGTTTGAAGTTCGGTGGCTTGAACTGCGCCACGCGAAGACCGCCGTCGACTTCGGTTCCGTCGGGCCCCTTCGCTTCGATCGAGTAATCGCCCAGACGCTGATTCGCCGTCAGTGCGAGCGGCAGCGTGAAGACGCCGTAGGCGTCGGTGCGAACGCTCCCGAGCGCGCGGTTCTTTCCGTCGGGATCCGTCAAGGTCACGGAGAACGGCGCGTCGCTCATCGGGGCGAGAGCGTCGCCGCGCACCGCATAGGCGACGCCGGTCAGGCGTGCGCTCTCACCGGGCTGATACATCTGCCGGTCCGAGAAGACCGTTCCGAGCGAGAGCGGTGCGCCGCCCATCCAATCCGCCGCGCTCGTAATGTTCTGCGTTCCGCTCCAGGCTTCGACGCGCGCGTAGGCCCAATCGGAGCCGTCCCGTGCAACCGCCATGATCGGCGGGGCATCGCCGGCATAATCTTCGCCGCCGGCGTAACACGCCTGAAGCGGCGCGCCCTCGATGTTCGCGGTGCCGGTTGCACCGGTCGTCGCTCTCGCGCACGGCGTCGTCGAAGCGCCGCGGCCCGTCCGATAGATCGAGATGTCGGCGCCCTCGACGGGTGCACCGTCGGAGAGACGCTCGACGCGCACGAACGCACTCGACGGAAAGGTCTGCACGAAGACCCCGAGATTCGTGAGCGAGACGAGGCCCAGTTGCGAGATGACGTTCTGCGGTCCGAGCGTGGCGCCGATGCCGTATGCGACGGCGCCGAAATCGCCATGCAGAATGGTACGAAGCGGAAGGTGGATCGTGCTCTGGACGTTGGTCCGGGCTCCGGCGATTGCATGCGACGGCCACTGCGCCTCCGGCCGAAGCAATCCGTAGGGATCGTCGCCGGCGACGAGCGATGCCGGGGTGAGCGGCCGAGCGATCTCGCGATAGGAGTTGTTCGGCAGATTGCGCGCGTCGATGTCGAGCGCGAGATCGTACGCACTTGGGAAGACATTGATTCCGCTCGGTGCCCAGAGCAACGGTGCGAGGTTGCTCGTGCTCACGACGACGTTCCGCGTGCGTCCGAGCGTCTGTCCGAAAACGTCCTTGAGGCCGGCGCCGAGCGCGATCGTGTACTTGGTGTCGGGGGCGAGAAGATAGGGATCGACGTCGACGACGTTGGGGGTGTCGTCCGAGATCGAAAACGGATTCGAAGGATGCCCGGCAACCCCCGAGATGCCGACGTTGGCAGCGAGCGTGCTTGGATCGAGCGGGTTGTCGAAGGCGATCGCCGGATCGCCCGCGGCAAAGCGCGCGCCGAAGGTTCCCGCGCTCGGCGTCGGCGTCGGTACGACTTGGAGCGGCGCGTACGTGCGGATCTCGCCGCCGAACGCCGCTTGCGTCGGGACGTTCCCGAATGCCGGCGCGACGCCCGCGACGATCGCAAGCCGGTATGTCGTTGCCTTTTGAAGGTCGGAACGCGGCACGAGATCGTACGTCCAATCGTCGAGCGACGGATCGAACGCGGCTTGCGCACCGGCTCCCGGCATCGGCGTCGGTTGCGCCTGCAGCGTTGCGTCGAGGGGCACGCGTTGGCCGCCGCCTTCGAGAAACGCGTGAGCCGAGAGCGAGGCGGCGTCGACGCGCGCGTTGGCGGTAACCGTGAGCGTCGGGCGGAGCGCCGACGGCGGCGGCGTCGGCGCGTAGGCGTACGGCGCGTGGACACTGGGAAGATTACTGAAAGAGAGAGGCGTCGTCTCGAACGTCCACGCGAGATCGCGTCGCAGCGTGTCGCCGGCGAGGTCGCGCAGCCCCTTCGTCAAGGTCACGCGCACGCGCGTTCCGGTTGGAAGCGCCTGTTCCGCAACGAAGCCAACCATGTGCGGCGTGAAGACGACGAAGCCGCCTTTGAGCGCCGGATCGATGCGAAGGTGCGAGAGAACGCTCGTGGGGCCGGCGCCTTCGAGCGCGCCGACGGCGGCAACCGGTTTGCGGAAGATCACGCGAATCTGCGATAGGGTCGTCGCGCGTGCGATCGGAGAGACCGACGAGATCCAGCTCGGCGGAACCGGCGCGGGAAGTGCGGCGACCGGCGCGAGCGCGCCTGACGTGCCGCCGGCGCCCCCGCATGAAGCGAGTGCCACGGCGACGAGAGCAAAGGCAGGACCGCGATTGCGCAAGAGGGCGCCTCCTGGGCCGTGAATACGACCGTCGATGGGCCGCCCCTTCCGTGCGCCGGCGCTCCTGGTAGCGGTTATCGCCACCTGGCTCGTTGCGCGCGCGGTCGTCGGATTCGACGTGCAGCACTTGCCGCACGGACGCGGTACGATCTACTTTGCCGATCGTTTCGGTTCGCCGCTCGGATCGATTGCGGCGACGAACGTGCAGGAGAGCGCCTGGGTTCCGCTCCGAGACGTCTCGCCGTTCTTCGTGCGCGCGATCGTCGCCGCCGAAGACGCACGCTTCTACGGTCACGGCGCAATCGATCCACGAGCGCTGCTGCGCGCGGCGGCGGAGTACGTCGTCGACGGCGAAGCGCGCAGCGGCGGTTCGACGATTGCGATGCAGCTCGCCCGCTCGGTCTGGAACGTCCCGGGCGGCGTGCGTGGCAAAATCGAGCAGATCGTTCTCGCCGAGCGCGTCGCACTCTCCTCGTCGCCGAACGCGATCCTGACCGCGTACGTCAATCGCGTTCCGATGGGCGGCGATCTCTACGGCGTCGAGGCCGCGTCGCGTGCGTACTTCGGCATCCCCGCATCCGATCTCGACCTCGCGCAAGCGGCATTGCTCGCCGCGATTCCCAACGATCCAACGCGCCTCTCCCCGCGTTCGGGCTGGGAGGCGCTGCGCGACCGCCAGCGCTACGTCCTCACTCGCATGCGCGAACTCGGCGACATCACCGCGGCGCAGCAGCGTGCGGCGGAACGGGAGCGCGTAGAGCTTTTGCCGCCGCAGGCCGGTCCGATCGCAGCGCAGCAGTTTCTCTTTGCGCTCTACGCGCGCTCGCCGCACGCCGGGACGCACGTTCGCACCACGATCGATCTGCCGTTGCAGAACTTCGTACAGGCGCAGGCGGCGGCGATCGTGGGCGCGTTGCGACGCGAGCACGTCACCGATGCTGCGGCGCTCGTCGTCGACAATCGCACGGGCGATATTCTCGCCTACGTCGGCTCGCCCGACTACTTCTCGGACGCGGCGCTGGGACGAAATGACGGCGTTACCGCACTGCGCCAGCCCGGATCGTCGCTCAAGCCGTTCACGTACGAACTCGCGCTCGAGAGCGGCGCGATCTCCTCGACGAGCATCCTGCTCGACGCACCGGCGGCGTACGCAATTCCGGGCGGCAAACTCTACCAGCCGGCCGACTACTCGACGCGATTCGCCGGACCGGTCCGCGTGCGTTACGCGCTGGCGAACTCGCTCAACGTGCCGGCGGTGCGCGTGCTCGCGCGGGTCGGGGTACCGGCGCTTCTCGAACGTCTTCACGAGCTCGGCTTCTCGAAGCTCACGCACCCGCCGGCGTTCTACGGGCTGGGCCTGACGCTCGGCTCGGGCGAGGTGACGCTCGACGAGCTCGTGCACGCGTACGTGACGATGGCACGAATGGGCTCTGCGATTCCGCTGCGCGGCGTTCTCGCTGCGCCGTCGAGCGAGCCGGTGCAGATCGGTGACCCCGCAACGTGGGCACTCGTCACCGACATGCTCGCCGATCCGTACGCGCGCGCGCAGTCGTTCGGCCTCAACTCGATTCTGAGATTGCCCTTTCCGGCCGCGGTCAAGACGGGAACGTCTTCGGATTATCGCGACACGTGGACGGTTGGTTTCACGCGCGATTACACGGTCGGCGTGTGGGTCGGCAACTTCGACGGCTCGGCGATGCGCGCCGTCTCGGGCGTGAGCGGCGCCGGCCCGCTCTGGAATCGCATCATGCTTCATCTCTACGATCGACGCGACGATCCGCCGCCCTTCGCACCGCCCACAGGATACGTGCGTGCGAAGATTTGCGCGACGACGGGTCTTTCGCCGCTCCCCGGCTGCAGTGCGGTGGTCATGGAATGGGTCCGCACGGGGAGTGTGCTCGCGCGTTTACAGACGCTGCGTCGGGCGGGCTCGCTGGGGATCGTCTTTCCGCGCAGCGGCGACGTGTTTGCGCTCGCGCCATCGGGGCTAAGCGATGCGGCGCAGGCGCTCGAACTGCGCGCATCGGCCGCACGCGTCCGCTGGCGCGTCAACGGAAAAGCGCTTGCGGGCGACGCGGAAGGGCATGCGTATTGGCCCCTCGCGCTGGGAACGTGGCGGATTACCGCGCGCAGCGGCAACGAGTCCGCTTCGGCCACCATCTCGGTCGTCGGAGCGTTGCGCCAGGGGCGGACGGGGTTCAGCGTCGTGCCGGAAGGACGCTCCGCGGCGGAAGGGAAGCGAGCCGGTGCTCGTGCCGCCCAGCAGGCTCCCAGGCTATAGCACTCCGGTCGATGCTCTGCTAACGCAGCAACGGGCCGCCTCGTTAGGCACCTAAGGTGTGGAGCGCACTGTTAACTCAATACTCACAGCAGAGAGGAACCGGCCTATGTTACGAATCTTGTACGCGGTCCTAGCATCCGGCGTGCTGCTGTTCTCGGCGGCACCGCTTCGAGCGCTCGCGGATTTTCACAATCTCACGATCACGAACAACGCCTCGCAAGCGATCGAGTACGTTCAAATCTCCGTTCCGGCACAGAACACCTGGGGTGACGACTGGCTCGGCCCTTCGGAAGTGTTGCTGCCCGGCGATAAAACGACCTTTCAAGTCACGCGGGGGTGCTCGGAGGACATTCGCGTCACCTTCGCCGACAAAACGACGAAAGAGTTCCGCAACTTCGATACCTGCCAGTACGATCTCCAAGTCACCTCGGGGAATCCTTCATAGTCCGAGTAGGCATTGACGTTGGCGGGACCTTTACGGACGTCGTAGCGCTCGATGAGAGCGGCGCAACCACGACGTGCAAGGTCGCCACGACACCGAAAGAGCCGCAGCGCGCCGTCATCGGCGCGCTGCGCGCGCTTTTGGACGACGGGCGCAGCGTTGCGTGGCTGGGGCACGCGACGACGATCGCGACGAACGCGCTCCTCGGCCAGATGGGGCTCGAGCTTCCACGCGTCGTGCTCGTTACGACGCAAGGGTTTCGCGACCTCATCGAGATCGGTCGTCAAAACCGGTCGCGCGTCTACGATCTTTTCGTCGAACGGCCGAGGATGCTCGTCGCACGCGAGGATCGCATAACCGTCCGCGAGCGGATCGGCGCCGACGGAAGCGTCGTCGAGCCGCTCGATGAGGCGTCGCTGGATCGCGCCTGTGAGATGGTGCGAACAAGCGGTGCAAAAGCCGTCGCCGTCTGCTTTCTCCACTCGTACGCGAATGCCGAACACGAACGTCTTGTCGCGCAACGCTTGCGCGATGTGTGCGACGCTGCCGTCGTTACTTCCGCAGAGGTCAATCCCGAGTACCGCGAGTACGAGCGCTTCTCGACGGCGGTCGTCAATGCGGCGCTGGTTCCCATCGCGGGCGATTACTTGCGAGCGCTCGCGTTGCAAGTGCGGGAGACCGGCATCGAAGCGCCATTGCTCGTCATGCGCAGCGATGGCGGGCTGAGCGACGTAGCGGCGGCCGCGTCGCGTCCGGCCTCGCTCATCGAGAGCGGTCCGGCCGGCGGTGCGATTGCGGCCGCCGGCGTCGCGCGTTCGCTCGGACTGCAACGGGTGCTCTGTTTCGATATGGGCGGAACGACGGCAAAGGCCGGCATCGTCATCGGAGGCGAGCCGTCGATCGTCACGGAGTTCGAGGCTGCGGGAGCGACGCATAGCGGCCGCTCGATCAAGGGAAGCGGCTACCCCGTGCGCGCTCCGTTCATCGATCTCTGCGAGGCGAGTGCCGGAGGCGGCACGATCGCGTGGATCGACGAAGCGAATGCGTTGCGCGTCGGGCCGCTCTCCGCGGGAGCCGATCCCGGCCCCGCGTGCTACGGCCGATCCGACCGAGCGACGGTCACGGATGCAAACGTCGTGCTCGGGAGGCTCAACCGCACCCATCTTCTCGGCGGCGCCTTTCCGATCGACGCCGGGCGATCGCGCGCGGCAGTCGAGCGGCTTGCGCTGCGTCTGGGCATGGGAGTGGAGCAGACCGCGGAAGGAATCGTTCGCATCGTCGACGACCAGATGGCGAAGATCCTTCGCATCGTCAGCGTCGAGCGCGGTCTCGACCCGCGCGAGTTTACGATGGTTGCCTTCGGCGGAAATGGACCTTTGCACGCGTGCGAGCTCGCGCAGGAACTCGGCATCGCACGGATCGTCGTGCCTCGCGACGCCGGCAGTTTTTCGGCGATGGGCTTGCTCGTCGCGCAGCCGTCGGTTTCAAATCAAACGGCGATGCTCTGCGGCGTGCGCGAGACGACGCAGGAGCGCCTGCGCGATACGTTCGAGGCGCTCGAACGCGACGCCGTGCGCGCGCTGAAGGAGCAGCACGGCGACCTCGGAGCGCCGCAGATTCGTCGCCGGCTGGATGCGCGCTACCGCGGGCAGAGCTTCGAACTGCAAATCGAGTACGAGCCGTCGCTCGATGGCATCGAGCGGCGCTTTCACGGAGCGCACCGGCAGCGATACGGCTACGCGGTCGACGGGGAGGTCGTCGAGATCGTGAACGCACGCGTCACCGTCAGCGCGGCTCGCACGTTGCCTCGTCGCGAGAAGGAGAAGAAGGCGCGCAAGAGCGAGCCTACGGTGCGGGACGTCTGGACCGACGGTGCGTACGCCTCGGTTCCGATCTACGATCGCGAGGGTGTCGCCACGCAGCCCATCGCCGGACCGGCGATCGTCGAGCAGTACGACTGCACGACCTACGCGATGCGCGGTTGGACCCTGCAAGCGCTGGAATCCGGCGAACTTTCGATGGAGCGAGCGTGACGACCGTCGACGTCGTCACCGCGCAGGTCATCGAGAATGCGCTCGTCTACGCGAGTGAAGAGATGGGCATTGCGGTTCGCAACAGTTCGTATTCGCCGAATATCAAGGAACGGCTCGACCATTCGTGCGCACTCTTCGATCGCCGCGCGCGGCTCGTCGCGCAGGCAGAGCACATTCCCGTGCACCTCGGCTCGCTGCCGTGGGGCCTGCGCGCGATGCTCGACGCCATCGCGCGGTCCGGCGCGACGATGCGGCGCGGCGATATGTGGGTGGCAAACGACCCCTACGTCACCGGCACGCACCTCAACGACGTGACGGTCGTTCGTCCGATCTACTTCGAGGAGCACCTCATCGGGTTTGCGGCGAGCAAGGCGCACCACACCGATGTCGGCGGCAGCGTTCCCGGCTCGATGTCCCCGCACGCGCGAGATCTGTTTGCCGAGGGACTCGTCGTGCCTCCGATGCGTCTGCTCGAAGACGACGAGCCCAGCGACGCGGCCTTCTCGCTCTTCGAAGCGAACTCGCGGACGCCGCAGGCGCGCGCGGGTGACCTTCGGGCACAGATCGCGGGAAACTCTATCGGGCAGCGGCGGCTGCTCGAAATCTTCGAGCGATACGGCGAAGCGGTCGTCGAGGCGGCGTTCGCGCGAACGATTCACGACTCCGAGGTTCGGATGCGCGCGGCGTTGCGTGCGCTAGGCGACGGCGTCTACGAAGCGCACGACGCACTCGAGGATCTCGACGGCCGTCCCACGCTGCGCATCTCGCTGCGCCTGGAGCTGCGCGATGGGTGTGCGCTGCTCGACTACGCGGGAACCTGCGCGCAGGTGGACGTTCCGCTCAACGCGGTATTCGGCGTAACGCTCTCCGGCGTTCACTACGCGTTGCGCGCCGTTACCGATCCTACGATCGCGATGAACGAAGGCTGCTTTTTGCCCGTCGAGGTCCGCGTCCCGGAGGGGACGCTTCTCAACCCGCGGCGTCCGGCACCCGTGGGGGCGGGAAACGTCGAAACGAGCACGCGGAATGCCGACGTCGTGCTCGCCGCACTTGCAAAGGCAGCGCCGCGCCGCGTTCCCGCGTGCAGCGGCGGAACGATGAGCAACGTTCTTCTCGGCGGCGTTCGCGCCGACGGCAGCTCGTGGGCCTTCTACGAAACGAACGGATGCGGCATGGGAGCGCGACCCGATCGCGACGGTCTCTCCGGCGTACAGTGCCATATGACGAACACGCTCAATACTCCCATCGAAGCAATCGAGCGCGATCTTCCGCTGCGCGTGGCGCGCTACGAGCTCGCATACGGAACAGGCGGCGACGGCGAGTACCGCGGCGGCGACGGTCTCGTGCGCGCCTTGACGATCACCGGCGACGGCGCGCAGGGGTCGCTGCTTGCAGATCGTCACACGACCCCGCCCCCAGGGGCGTGCGGCGGCGAGAACGGCCGCTGCGGTAGGCACACGCTCGAGCGCCAGGGTACGCAAACGCATCTGCCTGCGAAGACGACGCTCGCGCTGCAGCGCGGCGACACGCTGGTCGTACAGACGCCGGGCGGAGGCGGATACGGCGTCTCTCGAAGGGCGCAGCCGCCCGCGCGCTAAAATCCATAACCGTGTGGTCGTCAGTCTATCGCCCCGCGTCTCTCGACGAAGCGTTGCGCGTTTGGCGCGACGCCGATGACGAGACGCGCCTCATCGCGGGCGGCACCGACCTCATCGTCGAGCAGCAGCGTGGGATCAAACGAGCCAGGCATCTCATCGACCTCTGCGGCCTGCAGTCGGAGTTGAAGTACGTTCGGCTCGAAGGAGATGAGTTCGCGCTCGGCGCGCTTGCGACGCATAACGACGTACTCGCATCGCGCGGGCTCGCCGCGCGCGCGCTTCCGCTCGTGCAGGCGTCCATCGAGGTCGGCGCGCCGCAGATTCGCAGTCGCGGGACGATTGCCGGCAATCTCGTAACCGCCTCGCCGGCGAACGACACGATCTCACCGCTCTTGGCGCTCGATGCGCGCCTCGTCCTCGCGAGTGGCGGAGGCGAGCGTGAGGTCGCGCTCTCGGAGTTCTACCCGGCATTCCGGCGTACGGTCTTGCGTCGCGGCGAGCTCGTACGCGAGATACGCTTTCGCGCGCTCGGGCCGGACCGGCGCGGCATCTTCTTGAAGTTGGGCCTGCGGCGCGCGCAGGCGATTTCGGTCATCAACGTCGCCGTCGTGCTCGGGCTACGAGGCGATGTCGTAGAGAGCGCGCGGGTCGCGCTCGGATGCGTCGCGCCGACGGTAGTCCGTCTTGCGCACGTAGAAGAGTCGCTCTGCGGACGCCCGCTCGACGGCGAGAGCATCGCGCGTGCGGCGCGCATCGCCGCCGACGACGTCGCGCCGATCGACGACCTGCGCGGATCGGCAGGCTATCGTAAAGATGCCGTAGCCGCGCTCGTCGCTCGGGCGCTCGAGCGGCTCGCAAGCGGGCGCGAGGCGCACGAACTTCCCGGCGAGCCGATCCTACTCGAGACCGCTCCGCGCGAGCGCGCGCCGATCGCGCAGAGCGGCGAGCGAATCGTCGTGACGCTCAACGGCGAAGAACGCGAGCTGACGACGGCGATGCGCAAGACGCTTCTCGACGCGCTGCGCGATGCCGGCTGCACCGGCGTCAAGGAAGGCTGCGCGGAGGGTGAGTGCGGAGCGTGCACCGTGTGGCTCGACGGTCGCGCCGTGATGTCGTGTCTGGTTGCGGGGGCCCAGGCAAACGGCTGCGAGATCGTCACGATCGAAGGCCTCGCCAAAGAAGAGCTCCACGCGCTGCAGCAGGCGTACATCGCACGCGGCGCCGTGCAGTGCGGTTTCTGCATTCCCGGAATGCTCATGGCAGGCGCGAAACTGCTCGACGAGCGCCCATCGCCGACGCGAGCCGACTGCCAGGTCGCCATCAGCGGCAATCTCTGCCGCTGCACCGGATATAGGAAGATTCTCGATGCGATGGAAGAGGCCGCCCTCGCGCGCACGCGGCCGCAGGAAGTTCCGGCATGAGCAAAATCGGTCCCGCGATCGCCAGACCCGACGCGCTCGAGAAGGTGACCGGCGCCGCGCGGTATCCGGCCGATCTCTTCAAACCGGGAATGCTCCACGCAAAGGCGGTCTTCGCGCATCGGCCCAGCGCGCGCATCGTACGCATCGACACCACCGGCGCGCTGCGCGTGGAGGGCGTCGAGGCAGTGCTCACGGCAGCCGACGTTCCCTACAATCGATTCGGGCTCATCGAGGCGGACCAGCCTCTGCTCTGCGAGGATCGCGTGCGCTTTGCCGGCGATCGCGTCGCGCTCGTCGTCGCGCGAACGCCCGAGCAGGCCGCCGCAGCGGTCGGGGTGGTCGAGATCGAGTACGAGGAGCTGCCCGCCGTCTGCGATCCGCGCCTCGCACTCGATCCCTTGGCGCCTCGCGTGCACGCCGATCGTTCCAACGTGCTGCTCCACCAGAAGATTCGCAAAGGCGACGCGGACGCGGCCTTGCGCGGCGCGGACGTCGTCGTCGAGGGCGAGTTCACGACGGGCTGGCAGGAGCATGCGTACTTGCAGCCCGACGCCGGGATTGCGTACTGGGACGAGGACGGACGGCTCGTACTGGAAACCGCGGGGCAATGGCTGCACGAAGATCGCCGTCAGATCGCCGAGATGCTCGGGATGGCGCAAGAGCGCGTCGTCGTTCGCTATGCGAAGATCGGCGGAGCCTTCGGAGGTCGTGAAGACCTTTCGCTGCCGCCGCTCGTTGCGCTCGCCGCGTGGAAAGTGCGAGCGCCCGTGGCGATGCAGTGGAGCCGCGAGGAGTCGATCGTCGGCCATCACAAGCGCCATCCGTTCTTCATCACGTGCACGTGGGGCGCGACGCGCGACGGACGCATCGTCGGCGTGAGGACGCGGCTCGTCGCCGACGGCGGTGCGTACGCGTCGACGTCGGTCGAGGTTCTCAAGTGCGCGACGATTTTCGCGACCGGGCCGTACGAGATCGAGAACGTCGCTACCGACGGGATCGTCTGCTACACGAACAACGTGCCGTGCGGAGCGTTCCGCGGCTTCGGTGCGCCGCAAGCGCACTTCGCCGCGGAGTCCATGGTTACGCGTCTCGCGCAGGCGCTCGGGCTCGATCCGCTCGACGTTCGGCGAAAGAATCTCTACCGCGAAGGCAGCATCGAGAGCACGGGCCGGCCGTTACCCGCCGGCGTCAGCGCGCGCCAGGTCTTCGAGCGCTGCGTAGACGAAGCGAGAGCGCTTCTTCCGGCGCCGCTGCGCAACGGAAGCCTTTCGCCGTGGCGTCGCGGCATCGGCATCGCGTGCGGCATCAAGAACGTGGGGTATTCGTTCGGCTTTCCCGAGCAATCCACGGCGACGGTCGAGCTCGAGGTTCACTCCGTTGCGATCCGCGGCGCGCGCGTGCGCATCGGCATCGCGGACGTCGGACAGGGCGCGCATACGATCCTCCGGCAGATCGCCGCGGAGGCGCTCGATCTCGATCTCGATTTCGTCACGATGATCTGCGAGGATTCATCGCAGTCGCCCAACGCCGGCTCGGCCTCTGCATCGCGGACGACGCTCATGGCGGGACGTGCGGTGAAGGACGCCTGCGAGCAGGCCAGAGCCCGATGGCTCGCCGGTGAAGAACCCGTCGCAACGGTCGAGTACCGGCCGCCTCGCACGACCGCGCTCGACTTGGAGACCGGCGAGGGCGTTCCGAACTACTGCTATGGTTACGTCGCACAGGCAGTCGAGGTGGAGGTCGACGTGCGCAGCGGTCTCGTTCGCGTTCTGCGAGCGATCAGCGTGCACGACGTCGGGCGCGCGATCAACAAGCAGCAGGTCGAGGGTCAGATCGAAGGCTGCCTCGCGCAAGCGATGGGTTTTGCGCTGACCGAGAACTTCATCTGCAAGGACGGAAAGATTCTCACGCCCTACTTCTCGACGTATCTCCTTCCGACGGCGCTCGACATGCCCGAGATTCATCCCGTCATTCTAGAAAATGCGGATCCCAACGGCCCGTACGGCGCGCGCGGCATGGCGGAGATGCCGCTCGTTCCCTTCGCAGCCGCCGTGGCCTCCGCAATCGCCGACGCAACCGGAGCGTGGGTGAGCGACCTGCCGATGACGCCGGAGCGCGTCCTGCGCGCGATCGAGGCAGGCGCCGCGCAACGTCGCGCGCCGTCGCCCGTGTAGTCCTCTTATCACGTTGAGACTAGCCTCTTCGCGATCGCGTTCTGCTCTCTGACGAGCGCGCGTTCGTCGACGCCGGTAAGATGCTGGTCGCGAACCACGATTCGCCCGGCAATGACCGTGAGATCGACGCGCCCGCCGCCGCAAAAGAGCAGCGACGCGAGGGCGTCGTGCACCGCTCCGCCCGCCTTTTCGAGCGTATCGACGCGAACGCCGACGAAATCTGCGGCCATGTTCGGCGCGAGCACCCCGATGTCGTCACGGCCGAGCACCGCCGCACCGCCGCGAGTCGCGATGCGCAGCGCCTCCCGTGCGGTGAGCATCGGTCCGCCGTCCGGCAGAACGGCGCGCGCCATGCGCTGCAAGAGCATTGCACGGCGCGCTTCGTCGAGCATGTTGCCGGTGTCGTTCGAAGCGGATCCGTCGACGCCGAGCCCGACCCGCATGCCCGCGCGCATCTGAGCGCGCAGCGGCGCGATACCCGATCCCAAGCGCATGTTGGACGTCGGACAATGCGCGACTCCCGTCCGCGTCTCTCCTAGGCGCTCGATCTCGTCGGGGCGCATGTGGATGGCATGCGCGAACCAGACGTCGTCGCCGTACCACTCCAGCGACTCGGCGAACTCTACCGGCCGTTTGCCGAATCGCTCCAAGCAGTATCGCTCTTCGCTCGAGGTCTCGCAGAGATGCGTGTGGAGCGACAGACCTCGTTGACGCGCGAAGAGCGCGCTCTCTCGCATCAGGCGCGGTGAGACCGAGAATGGGGAGCACGGGGCCACGACGATGCGCGTCATCGAAAAGCGTGAGGCATCGTGATAACGATCGGCGGCTCGCGCGCAATCCGCCAGAATCGCGTCCTCGTCCTCGACGACGCTTTGTGGCGGAAGCCCGCCGCCGTCTTCTCCGATCGACATCGAGCCGCGCGATGCGTGGAGGCGAAAGCCCATCTCGCGAGCGACGGCGATCTCGTCGTCGATACGTGCGCCGTTAGGCCAGATATAGCAATGATCCGCCGCGGTCGTGCAGCCCGTGAGCATCAGCTCCGCGAGGGCGACGGCAGCGCTCGCAGCGATCGCTCGCGCGTCGAGACCTTCCCAGATGGGGTACTGCGCGACGAGCCAATCGAAGAGCTCCACGTCCTGCGCTGCCGGAATGTTTCGCGTGAGCGTTTGGTAGAAGTGGTGATGTGCGCAGACGAGGCCCGGAATGACGACCATGTTGCTCGCATCGACGACGTCGTCGGCTTCGCCCGGAACGCGATCGCTCGGACCGACGGCTTCGATGACGCCGTCGCGAGCGAAGACGGCGCCGCCTTCGATGAAAGAATCGGCGTCGTCGAACGTTGCGAGCAGCGCGGCGTTGCGGAGAAGGAGCGTGGCCATCGCAGCGAATGACTCCCTTCGTGACGAGATTGGTAACCGGGTGACGATCGGACGGCTCAATGCCGCCGACCGCGCCGCATTCGTTGCCGCGGTCGGCTTTGCTTTCGAGCACTCCCCGTGGATCGCGCAGAAGGCGTGGGAGCGGCGCCCCTTCGCAGGTATCCAGGACCTCCACGACGCGATGCTTGGCGTCGTCGCCGCGGCCTCGCCGCAAGAGCGCCTCGCGCTCATCGCCGCGCATCCCGACCTCGCCGGACGGATCGCACGCGAAGGGCGCTTGGGCGAATCCTCGTCGCGAGAGCAAGCGTCGGCCGGTCTCGACCGGCTCGGCGCAGAGCAGATGGCGCGATTCGACGAGTTGAACGCGGCATATCGCGCGCGATTTGGTTTTCCGTTCGTCGTCTGTGCACGCGCGCAAACGGCGGATGCGATCCTCGCAGCGATGGATCGGCGCCTGCACAACGACCGCGAGGCCGAGGTCGACGCTGCCCTGACCGAGATCGGAAAGATCGCGTACCTGCGGCTCGCAGAGGCGATCTCGTGAGCGCGTACGTCCTCGCCTGGCTCGATCTCGTCGTTCGATGGTTTCACTTTACGGCGGGAATCGCGTGGATCGGCACGTCGTTCTACTTCGTATGGCTCGACGACAACCTGACGCGACCGCGCCCCGCCAAGAATGACGCAGGCGTGGCCGGCGAGCTCTGGTCGGTGCACGGCGGCGGTTTCTATCACAACGAGAAGTACGCGACCGGTCCGTCCGCGCAGCCGCTTCCCGAGAACCTCCACTGGTTCAAGTGGGAGGCGTACTCGACGTGGCTGTCGGGCGTCGCGATGCTCGCAATCGTCTATTGGGCCGGCGCGACGACCTTTCTCATCGACCGCAGCGTCTTGGCGCTATCGCCTTGGCAGGCGATCGTCATCAGCTTCGGCTCGCTCGTCGTCGGCTGGGTCGTCTACGATGCGCTCTGTCACCTCCTCGAAAAGAAACCGATCGTCCTGGGCGTCGCGATCTTCGTCTTCTTGACATTCTGCGCGTGGGGACTCTCGCATATCTTCAGCGCGCAGGCTGCGTATCTGCACGTCGGCGCGATCATGGGAACGATCATGGTCGCAAACGTCGCGCACGTGATCATTCCGGGGCAGAAGAAGATGGTTGCGCAGATTCGCGCCGGCATGCAGCCCGATCCCCGCCCCGGCCTGCTCGGAAAGATGCGCTCCGTTCACAACACGTACCTCACGCTGCCGGTGCTCTTCACGATGATCAGCGCGCACTACCCGATGGCGTATGCGAACCGGTACGGCTGGCTCATCCTTGCCGCTCTCGGCATCGCGGGCGTCATGGTGCGCCGGTTCTTCATCTTGAGCCACGAGCGGTACGGCAAGCGGCTCGTCTGGGCTCTTCCGGCGTGCGCGCTCGTGCTCGTCGGCGCCGCGGCATTCGCCGTCGTGCCGCGGCGCAGCGCTTCCTTGCCCCCGGTGGCGTTCGCGACGGTCGCGCCGATCTTCGCGCAGCGCTGCGCGGTCTGCCACTCCTCGCACCCGACGGAGCCCGGATTTTCGAGCGCACCCGACGGCGTGCTGCTCGACTCGCCCGCGCACATCCAGGAGAACGCGTCGCGCGTCGAGCAGGAAGCCGTGACGACGCATGCGATGCCGCTGGGAAACGTTACCGGAATGACCGACGCCGAACGAGCGCAGATCGGCGCGTGGATCGCGCAAGGCGCGCGGCGTCGCTGATGCCGCTCTCCACGCACGTCCTCGATCTCGCCTTCGGAGCGCCCGCCGCCGAACTCGAAGTAACGCTGAGCCGTATCGGCGCGGGTGGGGAGTCGACGGAGATCGCTCGCGCTTTCACGGATACGGAGGGTCGTATCGCGGCGCCCTTCGGGGAGTCGCTGGGGATCGGCGAGTACGAGCTTCGCTTCGCGGCGGGAGCGTACTACGCGCATCGCGACGTTCGCAGCTTCTACGCCGACGTTCCCGTCCGTTTTCGCATCGACGATGCGGCCGCGCGCTATCACGTGCCGTTGCTCCTATCGCCCTGGGGTTACTCGACGTACCGCGGCAGTTGAGCGCCGACGCCCTATCGTGCGGACGAATGCGCCTTGTACGCCGCCCAGCCGCCGAAGTGCGAGATGTCGGGTTCGCCGTCCCGTTCGATGAGCGTTTTCGGATAGAGCATCGCGCCGACGAGCGAGCCGTCGTCCAGTTCGATCGGCGATTCGAACATATCCGGAGGTTCGCCGGCTAAGAGCGCGCGGTGCTCTTGCTCGGTCAGTTCGTAGAGTTCGCCAGGAATCGATATCCCGCCGGCCGGCACTTCGTAGATGCCCGGGTGCCAGCCGTTTTTCACGGCGTGGAGGCGATACTTCGCTGCGGTGCGCGCCTCGCCGACGAAGCGGGCGGCGCCGAGATTTGCGTGATCGGGCTGGCCGCGCAACGCCGAGCCGCAGATGAAGAAGCGCATAAGTCGCGTGCCTCCGTTCCTTATATGACGAGGCTGTCGACGTCGGCGATCGCGGCCGCGAGCGCCGCGACGCCGAGCTCCAAGTCGTCTGCTGCCGTCTCTTCGTCGGCGACGTGGCTGCGGCCGCCGATGGACGGAACGAAGATCATCGCCGTCGGCGCGATGCGCTGCAGGCACATCGCGTCGTGACCTGCCCCGCTGGGCACGTCGATCGCCTTCTCTCCCAACGCTTCGACCGACCGGGCAAGGGTCGCGCGCAGTTTCGGATCCATCGGCGCCGGCGCATGCGACTCGAGACGTTCGATCGCAGCGATCGTGCGCCGCTTGTTGATCTCCGCCGCACTCTTGCGCAGCGCACTCTCGATCGCCTCGATGTTTTCGTCCTTCGGCGAACGAATGTCGACGGAGAAGACGACGCGGCCGCCGATGACATTCGGCTCGTTTGGTTCGACGGAGACTCGCCCGACCGTTGCAACCGACTCTCCGACCGCGAGCGCGGCGTGCTCGAGCGCGAGAATCATCTCTGCCGCGGCCGTCACTGCGTCACCGCGGCGCGCCATCGGGACGGTTCCGGCGTGGCCGCTGCTTCCGTCGACGACGACACGGTAGCGGCGCTGTCCGGCGATCGCGGTGACGATGCCCAAACGAGCGCCTTCGCGCTCGAGCACCGGCCCCTGCTCGACATGGAGTTCCAAGTATGCGGCAACGCGGGAATCGTCTCGCATGTCGACCTCGTCAAGAAGGCCGCCGTCTGTTGATGCGAGCGCATCGCGGAGGGTAACACCCTCGCGATCCGCGAGCGCGAGCGCGCGCTCGACGTCGCATGCGCCCGTGAAGACGGAACTGCCGAGGCATCCCAGCGGGAAGCGGCCACCCTCCTCGCCCGCCCACGCGACGGCCTCGACCGGATGTTCGGTTACGACGGCACGTTCGTCGAGCGCCTCGAGCGCACAGAGCGCGCCTACCACGCCGTATGCGCCGTCGTACGCGCCGCCGGTCGCGACGGTATCGAGATGAGAGCCGCAGAGAATCGGACGCGCGCCGTCGCGGCTTCCGTTGCGGCGGGCGAAGAGATTGCCGGCGCGATCCTGCGTGAGGACGTAGCCCCGCGCTTTCGCCCAACCTGCGAAGCGTTCGCGCGCTGCGCGCTCCTGCGGCGTCGCGAGCGCGCGATCGATGCCGTGTTCTGTGCGTCCGAGTGCAGAGAGCTCGGCGAGCCTTTGCACGATTGCGCTCATTGAGGAGGATGCTCGGCAATGAAGTGGCGTGCGATGTCGACGCGGCGGCAAATCCAGACGCGGTCGTGCGCGAGGACGTGATCGAGAAAGCGCTCGAGTGCGGCACTGCGCCCGGGCCTTCCGGAAAGCCGGCAGTGAAGGCCGACCGACATCATCTTCGGAGTCTGCGCTCCTTCGCGATAAAGGACGTCGAACGCGTCGCGCAGATATTCGAAGTAACCCGACGGCGACGTGAAACCGGGCGCGACGGAGAACTTCATGTCGTTTGCGTCGAGCGTGTAGGGGATGACGAGATGATCCTTCCCGGCGACCCGCGTCCAGTACGGAAGGTCGTCGTTGTAGGCATCGGAGTCGTAGAGAAAGCCTCCCTCTTCAACGACGAGCCTGCGCGTGTTTTCACTCGGTGCGTACCGGCAGTACCATCCATACGGGCGTTCGCCGACGAGACGCTCGAGGGACGCGACGGCTTCGCGCATCTCGCAGCGCTCCCGCTCCTCGCTCATGCCGCTGAAGTCTACCCATCGCCGTCCGTGCGAGCAGACCTCATGCCCGGCCTTTCGAATTGCGCGCGCGGCTTGCGGATTTCGCTCGAGCGCCAATGCGGCTGCGAAGATCGTCGCGTGGAGATCGCGCTGCGAGAGAATCCGCATGAGCCTCCAGAATCCCGCGCGGCTGCCGTACTCGTAAATGGACTCGACGATGAGATCGCGCTTCCCTTTCCCAAGCGACGCGCCCGGGACTTCGGTGAGATACGTCTCGGAGAATCCGTCGCCGTCCGGCACCGAATACTCGGAGCCCTCTTCGTAGTTCACGACGATCTGCAATGCGAGACGAGCCTCGCCGGGCCAGCGGGGGTGCGGCGGATGCTCCCCGTAGCCGACGAGGTCGCGTGGATACTCCATGCTTCCTCTCATGATAAGCGCCGGAGAAGTACGGCTCCTGCAATGCTGCCGTCACGCTGCCGTCATCATAGCGCCGTACGCTGCACTCATGAACGTGACGTGGAGACCGCTGCGTGACGCGGAGCCTCGCTCGAAGATGCCCCCGAGCGCCTTCGCTTTTCCCGCGGAGCGCAAGGAGCCGCTGACCGATGCCGCCCACGTTCGCAGCGCGATCGCGCGTTTCGCGCAGGTCGACGGCGTGAGCGAGCGCGAGCGCGCCCAGGCCTTCGAGAACATTCGAGCGGCCGCGCATCACTTCGGCGTGCCGCTGCATGCCGGTTCGTGGCACGATCTCTCGCCGAAGGTTCCCTAACTCGCGGTAAGCGCGAGCGCGGCGAGCGCGGCGAGACGAGCGTTCGACTTCACGAGCGCGATATTCGTCCGCAGGCTGCGGCCGGAGGTCAGCGTGAGGATTCGTTCGAGCAGCCACGGCGTGAGCGCGGCGCCACCGATACCCGCCGCCATCGCGTGCCCGATTGCGGTCTCCACGTAGCCTTCCATCTCGGCGCGGGGAATCTCGTCGGCTGCGTCGATGGGGTTTGCGACGACGATGCCGCCATCGTCGAGCGCGCGTCTCGCGCGCACGAGCGCCGCAATCTCCCCTGCGGAGTCGGCGCGATGCATCAGCCGGAGGCCGCTCGTTCGGCTCCAAAAAGCGGGGAACTCGTCGGTGCGAAATCCAACGACGGTAACGCCGCGCGTTTCGAGCGCCTCGAGCGTCGCAGGCAGATCGAGAATCGCCTTCGCTCCCGAACAGACGACGGCGACGGGATTCTTTGCAATCGCGTCGAGGTCGCCCGAGACGTCCATGCTCTGCTGCGCGCCCCGGTGGACGCCGCCGATGCCCCCGGTCGCAAAGACCTCGATTCCGGCGAGCGCGGCACATGCGACGGTCGCCGCCACGGTCGTCGCCGCATCCGTACCGCGTGCGATGGCGTACGCGAGATCGGCTCTCCCCGCCTTGAGCATCGGCTCGTGTGCAACGCGCTGCAGTTGCGCGGCATCGAGGCCGATGCGGATCGTGCCTGCGAGAACCGCGATCGTCGCGGGAACGGCGCCGGCTTCGCGCACGATCCGCTCGAGTTCGCAAGCGGTCTCGAGGTTCGCCGGATACGGCATGCCGTGCGCGAGAATCGTGCTCTCCAGCGCGACGATCGGCGCCGAGCGCTCGCGAGCCGCTTCGACCTCCGCCGAGAACGCAAGCGGCGTCACCGGCCGCCTCCGACGCTCGGAACGCTGCTGCGCGACTCGACGGCATCGTGCGCCAACCGCAGACCGATCGCAACGGCCTCCTCCAGCGGCTTGTCTGCGAGGAGCCCGAAGATCGTCCCCGCGGCGAGCGCGTCGCCCGCGCCGGTCACGTTTACGGGCGCCGCGGCGATCGCCGGTATCTCGACGTTCGTGCCGTTCTTGTGAAGAAGTACGCCGCGGGAACCGCGCGTGACGACGACGTTGCGCGCATTGGCATTCGCAAGCACTTGCAGCTCGTCTTCGCTGAGGAAGAGCACGTCGATCGCGGAGAGATCGGCCGGAAGAGCGCCGACTTTCGCGCGGCTTGTCGCTCCGACGGCGAGATGCCACGGAGCCGTCGCGGCGCGCGCAACGCATGCGTGCAGGACGTTCGCCGGCAGATTGCACTCGACGAAGATCCAGCGCGCGTCGGCATAGACGCCGAGCCACTCCTCGAGATCGGCGCAGGTGATGGTGTCGAGGACGCGCGTGTCCGACGCGCCGCAGAAGAGCTCTCCGCTGGGCTGCAGGATCGCCGCGTACTGCGCCGTTCTCTCTGCCTGGCGGCGTACGATTCCACGAACGTCGCAGCCGGCGGAAGCGAGCGCCCGTACGAGGCCACGACCCTCGTCGTCGTCGCCGATGGCGCTGCAGAGCGCCGTTTTGGCGCCGAGGCGCGCGAGATTCTCCGCGACGTTGCGCGCGCCGCCGCCGAAGCTGAACTCCATACGCGACGGATTGGACGTCGCGAGATGGACGGGGTCCGCAGCGATGAAGACGCGGTCGACTCCTGCGCCGCCGATCGCGACGACCTCGGCTTGCAGCATTGCGCTATGCGTTCTCGTCCTCGTCCCATCGCGTTGCGAGAACGCCGCCGATGCTCGCAAGCTGATCGACGAGTTGCGTTGGCGTGCCCCGTCCGAGCAAACCGAGCCGAACCTGCGCGGTGCCTCGCCGCTGCTCCACGTTGCGCTCGCCGTGCATCTGCGTGACGGTGAAGCCGCGCGCGACGACGCGCTCGAGGACGTTGCGCAGAACGTCGTGCCCCTCTTCGTACGTCAACTCGATCGTCATCTCCGACGGCGCTCCACGCCGCACGCGCGCGAGAAGTCCCGGGAAGCCGAGCACGACGGCAAAGTGTCCCGCGGTGACGACGGCCGCGAGGATCGGGAGTCCGGCGCCGCAAGCCATGCCGACCGCAGCCGTGAGCCAGACGACGGCGGCGGTCGTCAGCCCTTGCACGGTTGCCGCGCGCACGAAGATCAATCCGCCGCCGATGAAGCCGATTCCGGTAACGATCTGCGCCGCGACTCGCGAGGGGTCGACGATGACGTGACCCGCCCGCAGAACGTCGGTGAAGCCGTATTTCGAGACGAGCATGAGCAGCGCGGCGGCGAAGCCGACGATCGTGTACGTGCGCAGGCCCGCGCTCTTATGCCGGTACTCTCGCTCGAGGCCGATGAGCGCCGAGAGCACGAACGCCAATGCCAGCTCGGCGATCTGCATCCAGCCCTGTCCGATTGGTTCCAACGTCCCTCCTTTTTTAGAATCGCGTGATGCGAAAGGGTGAGATATCGATCGGCGGCGTCTTGCCTTCGACGACGTCGGCGACGCACAGCGCGGTAATCGCGGCTTGCATGAGACCGCGTCGTTCGTGACCGAATGCTGCGACGATGGCCGGATGCCGCGGAAGCGCGCCGATGACGGGAAGCGAGTCCGGCAACGACGGACGGTTGCCCATCCAGCGCGTGGCGGGCTCGCGCGCGAGCCCCGGAATGTAGCGGCGTGCGATATCGTAGAGAATGTCGGACCGATAGAAGTTCGCGGGCGCCCCCAGCCCGGCAAACTCGACGGTGCCGGCGAGGCGAAGCCCCGCCTCCATCGGCGTCGCGCAGAAATGATCCTCCTCGAAGAGGAGCGTGCGCGACGGAATCACGGCGGGTTCTTGCAGCATGAGATGGTATCCTCGCGCGCTCTCGAGCGGAACGCGATACCCCAGCGGCGCTAGGAGCGGCGAGGACCAGGCGCCGGCGGCGAGGACGACGTGTGCCGCGTCGACGGCGCCGGCATCGGTGTTCACGCTCCATCCGCCGCGCGCGCTCGCAATCGTCGTGGCGCGTCCCCGAACGACGCCGCCTCCGCCGGCGACGAATGCGCTCGCAATCGCCGCACCGTATGCACCCGGATTCGTGCAGCGATGCGAGTTCGGAAAGGCAACCGCTCCGGCGATGCCGCCGCGCAGGATGGGTTCGGCGGAGTGCAGCCGCTGCGCGTCGATCGCTTCGGCCCCGAAGCCTTCTTGGCGGAGCAGTGGAATGAGCGCGGCGGTCGCCTCGAACGTCTTATTGGTGGCGCACACGTGAAAGACCGATTCCTTGACGAGGTAACGCGCGGCACCCGTGCGTGAGGCAAGCGACTCGTGCGCCTGCCGGGCGGCGCGATTGATCGGCGCGAGCGCGGCGATGGCCGCACGCACCGACGAAGGCCGTGCCGCCGCGATGAACCGCAGCCCCCAACCGATGAGGTGCGCCGCATAGCGCGGCTGCACGACGAGCGGTCCGTTGCGGTCGAAGAGCATTCGCGGCAGACCTGCGACGACTGCAGGACTCGGAATCGGGAAGATGTCGTCGTATGCGAGATACCCGGCGCTTCCCGCGGCCGTTCCCGCACCGGGCTCGTTGCGCTCGACGATCGTGACCGCATGACCGCGCCGCTGGAGTTCGAGCGCTGCGGTCGTGCCGACGATGCCGCCGCCGACGACGGCGACGTCAGTGCTTGGCAAGGGCCACGAAGGGCTCGAGGGCTGCCGCGATCTCGTTGCGGTCGGTCTGCGGCAACGGCAATCGCGGCGGACGCGTCGTGCCCGCGCTCTTTCCGGCAAGGTCGAACGCAAACTTGATCGCTTGAACGAACGTGGGACGTGAATCGTAACGGAAGAGCGGCAAAAGACGGGCGTAAAGCGCGCGCGCCTCGTCCATGCGCCGCTCCTGCACGAGCGAATAGAGTTCCATGCTCTCGCGCGCGACGACATTCGTAAGACCCGCGATCCATCCCGTTGCGCCGGCGAGGAGTCCTTCGAGCGCGAGATCGTCGCATCCGACGATGACCTCGAGTCTCGTACGCTCGAGGATGAGCGGAATGCGCCGGACGTCGCCGGAGTACTCTTTCACGGCGACGAGATGTTCGAGTTCGCAAAGCTCCGATAAAAGATCGGGCGTGAGATCGACGGTCGTGTCGAACGGATTGTTATAGGCGATCGTTGGGAGTCCGACGCGATCGAGCGCAGCGTACCAGGCGCGCACCTCGGCGCGGCTCGGGCGATAGGCCGTCGGCGGAAGCGCCATGATGCCGGCGGCCCCGCACTCGCGCGCGTGCTGCGCCCAATGCACGGCCTTCGCGGTCGACGACGCGCCGGTTCCCACGACGACCGGCACGCGCCCGCGGCACGCATCGGCAACGATCTCTACGGCGTGCGCTCGCTCTTCGTCGCTCAGCGAAGCGTACTCGCCGCACGAACCTGCGGGCACGATTCCGTGAACGCCGCACTCGATGAGCCAGGCGAGGTGCTCCCGGAGCCGATCGTCATCGATGCGTCCGTCCGCCGAGAACGGCGTGATAACGGCGACGTAGACTCCGCGGAAATGCGCCATGACGGCCTCTTACGCCGTCGGAATGAGAAATCCGTGCGGAAACGGATCGCTTGGATCGAGCACGTACGTTGCATGGCCGCTGATCCAGGCACTTCCGCGAATCGCGGGCACGACGGCGGGGACGCCGGCGTCGATGGCTTCGAGAAGCGTTCCGGTGAACGAGGTTCCCAAAAAACTCTCGTGGACGAACGTTTCGCCGAGTCGCTGCTCGCCTCGGGCGTAGCGCTGTGCCATACGGGCGCTCGTCCCGGTACCGCACGGCGAGCGATCGAGCTGTCCGGGATGGAGCACGATCGCGCCCTTGCTATGCGCGCCGTCGAGCGTCGGCGGTGCGGTGAACAGCACGTGACGCAGTTCGCAGATTGCCGGCTCGCGTGGATGGGAGAAGGAGTGCTGCTCGCGTACCGCATTCATGATGCGCATTCCTCGCTCGACGACGGCGGGTGCTTCGTGGAGCGCGAGCGTCAGCCCGGCGTCGCCGGCCGCCACGATCGCGTAGAAGTTTCCGCCGTAGGCGAGATCGAATCGTACCGCACCGAGTCCTTCGACGGCAACGGTTGCGTCGCGCAACGAAAGAAACGATGGAACGTTCGTCAGCGTCACGTCTTTCGCGCGACCGCCCTCGACGCGCACGTCCGCGCGGACGAGCCCGGCGGGTGTGTCGAGCACGACCTGCGTGCGCGGCTGCCGAACGGGCACGAGCGCACGTTCGACGGCGACCGTGCAGACGCCGATGCTGCCGTGGCCGCACATCGGGAGAAACCCCGTGACCTCGATGAAGATGACGCCGAGGTCGGCGCGTGTGTCGCAAGGCGGGCAGAGAATCGCGCCGGACATCGCGTGATGACCGCGGGGTTCGAACATGAGGAAGCGACGGAGGTCCTCCAGATGTTCGCGCGCGTACTCCCAGCGCTGCAGCATCGTGTTGCCTGGAATCGGTTCGACGCCGCCGACGACGACGCGCGTCGGCATTCCCTGCGTATGAGACTCGACGGTCTCGACCTTCACATCATGGGACTACGCGACGGCGTTGGCGAACCCCGCAGAGAGCAACTCGGCGGAGCACTCCTCCCACAGCGTGACGGCGCGGCCGATGCGTTCCTCCTTGGGATAGCGTTCTTGAAGACGCCGCAGCGTTCGTCCATGGAGGGCGAAGACGCCGACGATTCCCGGCAGCGCCTTCATCTCGGCGGCGAGAATCGGCTGCGCCGGACGCTCTTGCCCGAGCGTTTCGCGAAGCGCGTTCAGGTTGAGAATCTGCCGGTATTTGACGTGGCTGTCGTCGCGGGCTCGGAGGAACGCGATCTCGTCGTCGGGCTTCATCATGGCCGGCTACCCTGCTCTCTGTTATGAAGACGCTACCAGACGAGCCTAAGAAAGCTCGTCGGGCGCAGAGAGGGCATACCCTGTGTCCGGCCGCTTTCCCTGCGAACTTTTCTCGCGCCACTCACGTTTACGGGAATAGAACCGACACATCAGAAAGGCACTCTCAATGCAGATAGATCGCGCGCACTCATTCTTGCGCAAAGCGCTCGCCGGCGCATTTGCGGCAAGCCTGCTTCTCGCCGCAGCTCCGGCGGTTGCCGCGCCGCATGGCAACCAAGGCGGCGGGCACTCTTCCGGGGGCTATCGCGGCGGCGGCTCGCGTAGCGGCGGCTACCGCGGCGCACCGAGCGGCGGCTATCGCGGCGCCCCGAGCGGCGGCTACCGCGGCGCACCGAGCGGCGGCTACCGCGGCGCACCGAGCGGCGGC
>JBOHTS010000007.1:0-50750 GCA_050733755.1 Candidatus Tyrphobacter sp.
CTCGACGCCTTTCTGGTCGGTGAGCCGGAAGCCGGAGTCGCGGTTGAGCTCCCCGAAGAGGAGGAGCTCGAAGAGGAAGAAGATCGCCGCTGGTTCGTCATTCACACCTATTCGGGCTATGAGAACAAGGTGAAGGCGAACCTCGAACGCCGCATTAACTCGATGGCGATGCAGGACAAGATCTTCCGCGTGCTCGTGCCGATGGAAGATGAAGTCGAGTTCAAGGACGGCAAGCGCAAGATCACCCCGAAGAAGGTCTTTCCCGGTTACGTGCTCGTCGAGATGATCATGGACGATCAATCCTGGTTCGTCGTGCGCAACACGCAGGGCGTTACGGGATTCGTCGGAAGCCCCGGACCCGGAGAGAAACCGGTCGCGCTTGCGGAAAAAGAAGTGAAGACGATCCTCAAGCAGATGGGCATCGAGGCGCCGAAACTGAAGATCGACTTCAAACGCGGCGATCGCGTCAAGGTGACGTCGGGGCCGTTCTTCGATTTCACAGGAATCGTGGACGACATCCAACCGGAGAAGGAGCGTCTGCGCGCGCTCATTTCGATCTTCGGTCGCGAGACGCCCGTCGAGCTCGAGTTTTTTCAAGTGGAGAAAGTGTAAATCGATGCCAAAGAGAGTCGTTGGAAACATCGGCCTGCAGATTCCGGCCGGGAAAGCGACGCCGGCCGGATCGATCGGTCAGGTGCTCGGGCCGCACGGCGTGAACATCATGGAGTTCTGCAAGCAGTATAACGAGCGCACTCAATCGCAAGCGGGGATGATCGTTCCCGCCGTCATCACGGTCTTCGACGACCGCAGTTTCACGTTCGTCACGAAGACGCCGCCCGCGTCGTTTCTCATCAAGAAGGCGGCGAACATCGAGTCGGGGAGCAAAGAGCCCAACCGCGAAAAGGTCGGCAGAATCACGTCGGCGCAACTCGAGGAAATCGCGAAGGCGAAGATGCCCGACCTCAATGCGAACGACATCGACGCTGCAAAGAAGATCGTTGCGGGAACCGCTCGTTCGATGGGCGTCGAGGTACAGTCCTGATGCAAACGCATGGAAAACGCCTGCGCAACGCGGCGAAATCCTTCGACGGGCGCGCGCAGTTCGCGCCGGCCGAGGCGATCGCGCTCGTGAAGAAGAATGCGACCGCGAAGTTCGACGAGACGGTCGAAGTGCATATTCGCCTCGGCATCGATCCGAAGAAGAGCGATCAAAGCGTGCGCGGCACGGTGCTCTTGCCGCACGGTACGGGGCAGGTCGTGCGCGTCATCGCTTTCGCGAAGGGCGACAAGGCGAAGGAGGCCGTCGAGGCCGGCGCCGACCAGGTCGGCGATACCGATCTCATCGAGAAGGTCAAAGGCGGCTTCACGGATTTCGACGTTGCCGTCGCGACGCCGGACATGATGGCGCAGGTCGGCAAGGAGCTCGGGCGCACCCTCGCAACGAAGATGCCCAATCCGAAAGCCGGAACGGTCTCGCCGAACGTCGGCGCTGCCATTCGCGACATCAAGGCGGGGAAAGTCGAGTTCCGCATCGACAAGGCCGCGATCATCCACACGATCGTCGGGAAGGCCGCCTTCGAGGAGAAGCAGCTCGTCGAAAACGTTGCGACGCTGCTCGACGCGATCGTTCGCGCCAAACCCGCGGCCGCGAAGGGAACTTATCTGCGCAGCGTCACGCTCGCGTCGACGATGGGGCCGGGCGTCAAGGTCGACCCAAACAGAATCAAAGCAACCGCGTAACGCTCGCGGTCGCGATATCGTAGACGCCGCCGGCGATCCCAGCGGCGTTTTCTTTGAGCGCCGCCCGCAGCAGGCGCGAGCGCTTTGGAAGGGCGTTGACGACGCGAAGGACGTTCTTTGCGATCTTGTTTGCGTCCGCGCGATATGCGGCGCACCCGCTGTGTCCGAGAATGTAGACGAGCGGCACGTGCAGCTTTTCGATCGCGAACTCGATCGCCGCAAGCGACGCCGGCTCGAGCGCGCTGCCGAGCACGCGCGTGACGAAGAGACTCCCCGGCTCTTGGTGGAAGACGAGCTCCGGTGCGACGCGGGAATCCACGCATGTCAACACGACCGCGAACGGATGCTGGCCTTTGGCGAGTTCTTCTCTGCGGCTTTGGCTCGGAAGCGGGAGCGGCAGACCGGAGCGCGCTCGAGCGTTTCCGGCCATGAGGTTCTCCAGCGCCTCCAAAGCGGCGGGAGCGAGCTTGTTCACAGTCACGGGCATTCGTCGGGGGGGTCTACTTCTATTCTGTCCGGGGAAGCTTCGTATCGGGAGCCCCGACGGGGGCTCTGCTGACGCAGCGGCCAGGCTGTCACCTTGGCCGGGCGGGTTTGATTCCCGCAGTCTCCAGCCCGGCTTGGTCTATGGTATGATGGCTTAGACAGCCTGGCCGCAACCGCAGATCGAGCCGCTCGTACGAGCGGCTCTTTACTTGTCGTCACTTGTCGCCTTGACAGCCCGCCGCGAAGGCCGTATCGTAGGCAAGGCTCCGAAGACCGCGGGCGGCGTTGCCGTAACCTCTTGACCGAGGGCCTGCCGAGGACGCGCGTGATACGCCTGCTTTGGCGTTGGCGCCCCTCGAGAGATCGGAGGGGCTTTTTGTTTTTAAGGAGCCGAGCAATGCCGACCGCGCGAAAAGAGTCGACGATCGAAGCCCTGCGCGCGAGACTCGCGGGAGCCAAGCATCTCATTCTTACCGACTACACCGGGCTGAGCGTGGGCGAGATCACGCGCCTGCGCGGCGAACTCGGCAAGGACGGCAGCGCGTACGCCGTCGTGAAGAACACGCTCTTTCGCATCGCTGCCGGAGACGAACTCGCGAGCGCGCTCGAGGCGTTTTTGGCGGGGCCGACGGGCGTCGTCTTCGCGGCCGGCGATCCGGTCGCACCGGCGAAGGCGATCAAAACCTTCGGCGACGGCGTGAAGAGCATCAACGTGAAGGCCGCGTACATCGACGGTCGGCTCGTCGATGCAAAGCAGGTCGCGGTGCTCGCGTCCCTTCCGTCTCGGTACGAACTGCTCGGCAGGCTCGTCGGCTCGCTCGCGAGCCCGATGCGCGGCCTGGTAACGGTTCTCTCCGGCAATCAGAGCGGGCTCGTTCGCGTCCTGAACGCCTTGCACGAAAAGCGCCTCGCAGCGCAATCGTAATTTACTCATCGCAAAGAAGAAGGAAATCATGGCACTCGCAGACCTCATCGAACAGATCGACAAACTCACCGTTCTCGAACTTGCGGACCTCGTCAAGCAACTCGAAGAGAAGTACGGCGTCTCGGCAGCCGCACCGGTAGCGGTCGTTGCCGCCGGCGGCGCAGCCGCTGCGGAACCCGTCGCCGAGCAGACCGAGTTCGACGTTATCCTCGCGCAGGCCGGCCCCGAGAAAATCAAGGTCATCAAGGCCGTGCGCGAGCTTACGAGCCTCGGCCTCACCGAAGCCAAGGCGTTCGTCGAGAGCGCGCCCAAACCGGTGAAGGAAGGCGTTCCGAAAGACGAAGCCGAGAGCATCAAGAAGAAGCTGGAAGAGGCCGGCGCGACGGTCGAAATCAAGTAACGTACTTGGTGTGAGCGAGAGAACAGCATGACGCCGTACCATTCCACGGCCGCGCAGACCGGCACGCAACTCATCGTCTACGCCGTGCTGGCCGTGCTCATCATCGCGAGGAGCGTGCGGCCGCGGAACATCGCCGTGGGCCGCATGTGGATCGGCCCGGTGATCTTTTTGCTCATGACCGGCTTCATGGTGTGGGGCGAGCAGCAGAACGCGCTCACCGCACGAGCGCCGGCCATCATCGCGCTCTCGCTTGCAATCGGGTTCATCGTCGGTATCCCATTTGGTGCGCTGCGCGGCGCACATACGATCGTCAAGACGACGAAGAAACCCGGCGTGATGTACTTGGGCCCCTCTTGGGTTGCGGCGGCAATCTGGCTGGGCGCCTTCGCGATACGCGCGGGACTTCGCACCGCGCTCGCCGGCACCGCGTTCGCGATCCCGCTCGGCGACGGCCTCATCGCGTTCGCGATGGGAATGTTCGTGACGTCGTACGTTGCGATCTACAGGAAGTACACCGAACTCGAACACGCCGCCGGGCAGACGTAGCCCGCCCTCGGGACAGGCGCGAATTCCCGAGGAGGTGCGCCGAGCGTAATTCCGCCCGCCTCGCATCCCGGGTTTATTGCGGACTGGCCCGCGTCGACGGGGTGATGCGCGCGACGTTGCACCCCGTACCATAGATTGCATGGCAAGAAGGGTCGCATTGGCGGTAGCGATGATCCTTGTCGCCGTGCCGGCATCGGCACAGTTCCAAGGGCTTCCGAATATCTTCCAGCATGCCGCTCGAAACGCGGCAATTAGCGCGGCTGCGTATCAGTTGAACAAGTACCTTCAGACGAACCAGCCGATCATCCGAGACTGGGGGCACCTCTATCCCCGGGTTGACTTTCTTCCGGGCCCGCCGTTTCGGCCGGTAACGCCGCCACAGAGCGTCTGGGCTCGGGGGCTGGTGACCTCAGATTATGAGGGCGTACGGCTTCCACCGGGCGACTATGAGTTTCCGCTGCAGCTCTTCTGCATGCATTGGAGCGGCGGATCGGCGCCCGGCTTCACCTACATGCTAGGTCCTATGCTGGGAAGGCGGGCGGAGTTGATGCGTACGATGGTCGGGCGCGCTGCGATACGGCATCTGCTGGGCTACGGCGTTCAGATTCTCGTCTGGGCGATTCAATCCGGAGAGAGCTACGACGAGTTGAGCCCATCGAGTCGCGACCTCTTCGACGCACTCGTTCCCGAGTTCCGAGACCGTATGGGCCCCGGCTTTCTTGTGGAGGTTCGAGGTTACTGGCAGACGTTGGCTGTGACGATTCCAGGACTGCCCTCCTTTGACGACGCGATGAACGGTCTCGGGCCTGCATCGATCCTCCTGACCTCCTACGCGCGCGACGAGAATGCGCTTTCAGAGTATGGTTGGAACTATCAAGAACTGCGAGCGCACCTCATCATGTTTGCGATTCGAATGCAGGGTGGCCCCAAGCCCTGGAACCGCACCGCGCACGGGGTTTACGAGCGCATGATAACCGACAGCGTCGCTATGGGGCTGGGGACACTGCAAATCCGAATCATGCCTGACGCTCTGTCGCCCGGAAGCCGAGCCGCGCTCGCGTTTACCGGCGAGGCGATGGCGTACCCGCTGGAATGCCCCGACTGCCAAACGCCGGTCGTAGCGGGTATTCTGCCCGGACCATGACCATCGTTGTTGCTTTTGACCTGTAGGCGCTTTTCAGGCGGCTGACAGCAATGGCGGTGGGTTGATTTTCAGGCTTTCGGCGAACTCCTTTGTCGTGCGACAACCGAGTGCTGAGTGCGGCCGACTCTCCTTGTCGTCGCGTCGCCGGGCATTTGCAAGCTCGCGCACCTCGTGGTAGTGGGTCAGTTTGAAAACTGACCCACTACCCACCTCGTCGGGGAAATACGCAAATTTCACGCGGCTTACGACTCATTGCTCCGGCAGCCCGGTCGCCGACGGCCGAAGGTCGTGCCAGCGTCCGAAAAGCGCGGGATTCGACGTGATATACGCGCGGAGGCGATCGATGCGGTCCTTAACGGATGGGTGGTGTTGTACGTACTGTTCGAACCCACCGGGACCCACAAGCACTTCGACCTCTTCCTGGAACCAAACGCTGCCCCACGGGTTGAAACCCGCTTTTGCCGCAATTGCGGCTCCGAGCTGGTCCGCGGCGTATTCCTGCTGCCGGGTGTAGTTGAGGAAGGCATACCCTGCGACCGATGTGCTGAGATTAGCGGCGGTCTCTATCTGCCCGTAGCCAAAGTACGAGCCGACGCTGCCGAGTATGTGACCGGCGCGCCCCGCAGCCTTGCGGCGACTTTGCTCGCGCAGCTTTTCGTCGACGTGCCCGAGCACGAGATGCGCCGTTTCGTGCCCGAGAACAGCGGCGAGTTCGTCGGCGTCGTCAACGCTCCTGAGCAACCCTTCGTCAACGAATACGTAGCCGCCCGGGACCGAAAAAGCGTTGATGGCGTTTCCTCGGACGACGAAGAAGCGCTCGGTAAACCAAGTGGGGCCCGCGGCCAGCGCGATGCGGGCTCCAACGCGCCGGAGAGCGGCTTCGTAGGGCGAGTCGGTGACGATCTGATGTTTGGCGCTGAGATCCGCGAGTACTTTCTGTCCGAGCGCAATGTCCGCGGAATGATCGGGCATTGCAGTAGCCGTGCCCACGAGAGCGATGGCCAAGGTCGCAAGCGCGTTACGCGCGTGCATAGAGTTTGTGCAGCGATGGCTTAGCGGTCGTCATCGCTTCTACGAGTATTTTCAATTCCTCGGTCGTGTAGCGGCCCCCCCGAAGATCGCCGATCCTCGGACCCAGCGCGACGGTGACGACCCCGGAGCGCGTTCTAATTGGAACGAGCCTCTCGCTGCGGCGAAAGGCGCATGCATTTTTTGGCACCACGGCAACCGGATCGTGGCCTTCTAGACGCGTTCCCAAATAGAGCGCTACGAATTCAGCGCCGAGAAGTCGACGAAGCCGCTGCAAAGCCCCATGGGCTTCCGCCGGCGAGGCCGCGAGAGCGAGTTCGAAACCGGCCTTCGCCAACAATACGAGGTGATGACCTTCGTTCGCTCTGACGTGCCGCTCGAAATAGCGTTCCATGGGACGAAAGAAGAGCGTAACGATAAGGGCGAGGCAAGCAGCCGGGATCCAGTGTAAGAGCCCGAGCATACCGGTAACCTGACCGGTAAGCACCGTGACCGCAAATTCGATCGTGAAAAACGTCGTGAATCCGGACGCGCTCACGATCGTAAAGGCAAGGCCCCTGCGTACCCGGGCGTCGGGAAGTTGGCCGGCGCTGATGCCGGCCATGAGCGCGGCGGGAAACGCGAACGTCGTAATCGCGTCGACAAACTGGAAGATTGGCCGCCATGCGCCTGAGAATCCGATATTGCGTGCACCGAGGTCGAGCATCGTGCCGACTGACAGGAGAATGCAGGCGGCAAGAAAGGTCGCATCGTGCGCGAAGGAATTAGCATTGGCCGTTGTCTCGCGAGGTCGCAGACGGCGCGTTAGGAGTGGAACGGCCGCGAGAACAACGAGAAGGCCGCGGAAGCCGGCATCGATGAGCGTGTAGCGATGGTACGCAACGATTGCGGAGTTGTTTGACGGTAGGCACTCGCCGATGATATATGCCGTGCACGACTGGATGTAGAGTATGCCGTGGACGAAGCCGGCCGCGCAGAAAGCAATAGCGAGGACCGTGGCGCCAACGATCGTGGCATTCGTCGGCCGAACGAGAACGGCCAGGCACGCTAGACCGGCTGGGAGCGCCAGATATTTCACGGCCATTGCGACCCAGGCGGCATCGGGCGAGTACGCGGTTTGCCAGTAAACATCGAGCGATATGCCGACCAGTGCCCATGAAACCAACCGGATACTTTTTTGGCGCGCGCTGCCGTCGGACGGGAAGAGAAGGACACCAATGACAAAGGCGACCGCGAGCATATACAGGCGCGCGACTTCCTCCATGTACAGATCGGCACGCTGAAGGTGCCAGTCGCGCAGCGCGTCGTTGAGGAGGAAAGCAGCGGAGACGGAGATCGCGGCTACGAGAAGCTTATGGTTTCGCAAGCGATCGGTACGCTCGGACGACGGGATCTGGTTCGCGAAGATTGCAGGCATCAACCGTGAACCGTGCATTTTGAATGCGCGCTTTCGACGGATCGGGACTGCCGTGGAGACAGTTTCCTTGGGCCGTGAAACGGATTGGACCGAGCAGCGGCGAGTCGGAGGCGACGTCAGCCATTTCCTCTTCCTCCTCGTTGGATTCAAGATCGGTATCCGAGTTCGCACTTGGCGTACTCGTCGCGCTTGTGCCGCGCGAGAAGAACGCCGTGACGTGGTGGAGGAAACTGGCGGCGGATGTCCGCGCACGCGAAGGATGTGGGGTCTCCGTTGTAGCCATAGCGGCGGCAACCTCCTGAATGGAACCTCCGCGAAAACGCATCGTGGCGCCGTCGGCAGCTCGACGGTAATCGATCTCGTACGATTGCCGGTGCAGATCGATTCGGACGCGAGTGATTCGAAAGCCCTTCGGTGCGGGGTTTGGAACGAGTGCAAACCCAAGGCGTCGCAGCTCGCGATCCTGTCCCGTCGTGAGCCCATTCGGAAGTAGCGAGGGCCGCGTTGCGGCTCCTATGCTCGTGCCTAGCACAAGAACGACGAGAGAGATTCGAGTGAAGATCTGTTGTTGCATGGACTAGATACAATAAGAGACCGAGCCGGATGAGACCGAGCCGGATGAGACCGAGCCAGATGCGCCTGTCGTGATGAGGCTATCAGCCCGTTGCCCAGCAAGGCAAGGATGCGTCGGGTAGGGCTGTCTCGCAGATTTCGCGGCAGGACGCCGGGGTAAGGCAAGGGGCGAGCCCGGCCGCTCGCCAACTTGTTGCCTCCCAAGCGAGGAACCGGCGGCGATGGTGATTTTGGACGGCTCTAAGATCGGGCGCCTGCGGGCCGCGCGGGCCTGGTCTCAAGAGTTCCTAGCACAAAGGACGCGCGACATCGACGAGGCGAAAAGCGGCGTCTCGGCTCGCGTCATCTGGGACGCGGAAAACTCCAAGCCCGTAAGCCCGCGAACGCACCTGCTGCTCGCGCGCGCGTTCGAGGTGCGGCCGTGGGCGCTCTTGCCCTTGGCCGATCGCGCGAGGCGCGTCGGGATCGTCGCAGGACCAACCGCTGCCGTCCTTCTCGTCGCGGGCTTGCTTGCATTCGGTGAGGTCCGAATGCATCGTGCTTCGGCGGCCGGATCTTGGCGGGCGCCGCTTGCCGTTTCGGCGCCGCTTTTCGACGACATGCGCGCCGTACGCGTTCTCGATCGTAGCGTGACGTTGCGGCACGATCTGCTTTGCTCGAGCCTTTCGATCGCGCCGGGGGTCGTGCTCGATACCGATGGTCACAACATCTTCTGCACTGGTGCGTTCGTAAACCACGGCGAGATTCTCACCGGCGAAAGCGGCTACGGGAACTTTCCGGCCTCATATGGCGGATCCGGCGGAAGAGCGTGTGCTTTCAAGCATCGCTCTGGAGGAGCGACCCTCGGCGTCGTTGGGCGACCTCCGAATTTGTCCGGCGTTCTTCTGCGCCACTGGTACGCAAATGGAATCTTCGCAAAGCTTGCCGGCGCGCCGGGCGGCGGCGTGACGAGCAATAGTCCCGTCGGCGGCGAAGGGGCAAATGGAGTTTACGTCCAGGCGAATCGCATCGATGCCGGACGGATTCGCGCGCAAGGGACGAGCGGCGAAGCAGGAGGAGGCGGCGGCGCGATCGTGCTCGCCTACGGCAGCGGAGGTTTGCGAAGCGGGCACTACCTCGTCGGCGGTGGCAGCGGCGCTGCATCGTGCGGAGCCTCGGCACACGGCGCGCGCGGGCTTGTCATCGCATATGCTTACGGCACTCGTCAACCCATCGATCCGGTCGCGGCCGCAAGCTTCGTTGCCGGCGTTTGGCGCACGTCGCCGACGGCGATTACGTCGGTGTCCGTCGTGGGGCGCGGCGCAGAGCGCACGCTGATCGTTCATGGCTACGGCTTTGGCCGTGCGCCGTTCGCGCGCCCCTTTAACGGCGTCTTGCCGGATTTCAACGTGGCGCACCCAGCGAATGGGCGCTGGGAGGCGGGCTACACCGGCGACAGCGCGACGTTGCTTTACGAATCTTGGAGCGACAGGAGAATTGTCGCGTCCGGGCTCGACGCCGGGCCGGGCGACTGCATTATCGTGCGGGTTTGGAATGCTGCGACGGGCGCGGGCGCCGCTTGGGGAGGCAACGTGCCGCCCGTGCCTCCGCGGGTGCCGCACATCGACTACGTCCGCGTAACGGCTGAAGGAGAGATGACCGTCGTCGGCGACCATCTGGGCGCCCCGCCGGAGCCGGTGCCGTTCGCGAACAACGACTATCTCGCGTTTTTCCTCGACCTCGCCTATCATCCGCGCCTGGGGGATGGGCCGTCAGTTGAGTTTTCCGTTGGGGACAAATGGTCGGACACGAAACTTCTCTACGAATACTGGTCGAGCACGCGCATCGAGATCGCAGGATTTACCGGCGCGCCGTTGCCGGCGGGAACGTTTATCGCCCCTGGAGATCCAGTGGCACTCGTCGTATGGAATCCGCAACGACGCGAGGCGACGGCCTGGGGCGGCTTCGCACGCTAGGCGGTGCCTCGGGACGATTACGCCGCGAGCTGCAAGAAGTCGTCGCGCGGCATCGGCCTTCCATACAGGTGTCCTTGCAGCGCGTGGCATCCGTGCGCGCGTAGGAACTGTTCCTGCGCCTTCGTCTCCACGCCCTCGGCAACGACGTAGAGCCCGAGGCGCGATGCGAGCGCGAGAATTCCCGAGCAGAGCGAACGGCTGTACTGGTACTGTTCGAGATCGGACGTGAAGGTGCGGTCGATCTTCACGACGTCGATCGGATAGAGCTTGAGATAACTCAGCGTATTGTAGCCGGTTCCGAAGTCGTCGAGTGCGATGCGCACGCCGGAATCGCGAATGAGCCCGATCGCGCTGCGCGCCTGGGCGCGGTCGGCGAGCAATGCTTGCTCCGTGATCTCAAAGCACAGATGCTCGCGAGCGCCGGGGATGCTCAGCACCTCCTCAAAGGCCGCGGGAAACTCGTTGGAAAGAAGAAGGTGCGCGCTCACGTTGATGCCGACGCGAAGCCCGCGTGCAAAGAGGTCTTTGGCAACACGCGACGCGTGACGCAGCGCCCAGAGGTCGACGTCCTTCATGAGCCCCGCCTCCTCTGCGGCCGGAAGAAAAATTCCGGGCGGGATCACGCCGAGATCGGGATGGTTCCAGCGCAGGAGCGCTTCGGCGCCCGTGATCTGCAGACCGCGCGCCTCCGCGATGGGCTGGAAGTACATCTCGAACTCGTCGCGTTCGAGTGCGCCGCGCAGGCTGAGCGCCATGAGCCGGCGCTCGGCGATGAGGCGCTGCATCTCGGGGCGATAGCGGCTGACGCGTCGCGGAGCGCTCCCCGTCGCTTCGGTCATCGCGAGGCTCGCCTTGAGGATGAGCGACTCGTCCGCGCCGTCGAACGGGCAGACGCTGACGCCGAAGACGGCGTCGATGGGAATATCGGCACCGGCGACGGAGAACGGTTCGTCGAAGAGCGAAGTGACCCGGGCGATCGCATCGGAGGTGCCCTCCGAGCCGACGGGAACGAGCGCCGCGAACTCGTCGCTTCCGATCCGCGCGAACGCCGCCCCCGCGACGGCGCGCTCGCGCAAGCGCCTCGCAGCCTCGCGCAAGACGTCGTCGCCGGCCGCCATGCCGTGGGCTTCGTTCACGTCGCCGAAGCCGTGGAGATCGAAGACGATGACGCAGAAGGCATCGTCGTCGCCTGCGTCCTCGCCTCGTTCTCGAACGAGCCTCGTGAAGGCGCGGCGGTCGAGAAGTCCGGTGAGGTGGTCGAACTCGAGCAATCCTTCCAGCGCGCTCGCCGCGAGAAGATGCTCGGTGATGTCGACCACGACCCCGATGTTGCGAAGGACGCCGGCGTGCTCGTCGAAGAAGAACTGGCCTTGCGTGCGGATGTAGCGGATCTCGCCGTCGTCGCGAACCATGCGATATTCGAGGTTGTAGGGTTCGCGCGCGCGCATCGCGAGGCTGCGCGCCTCGGCGACGCGCCGACGGTCCTCGGGATGGATGCGTTCTAAAAACTCCGCGAGCCTCGCGTGGGTCGCGTCGTCGCGCAGGCCCCAGAGCTGCCGAAGCATCGGCGTCAGCTCTGCGGCGACCTCGCCCTCGACGTCGAGCATGAAGGTCGCCATAGGCGCAACGCGCTGCGCGGCTGCGAGCGCGTTTTGTGCGTTCGCCAGCTGCTCACTCCGCAGCGCCGGATCGATCGTCACGCCATGAGTATACCCGCATCGATTTCGCCGCGCGTGCGCGCACGTCACGCCGGCAGGTATCTTGATGGACTCTTTACAAAGAAACGCCTATGCAATGGCGACCTTCGTACGCGCTCTGGATCGTCCTCGGCATCATCGTCATCATCATCCTGTGGATATTCGGCACCTACAACTCGCTGGTCACCGGGGACCAAGCAGTGCAAGCACAGTGGGGTCAGGTGGAGACGGCGTATCAGCGCAGGGCCGACCTCATCCCGAACCTCGTCGCGACCGTGAAGGGCGCGGCGAACTTCGAGAAATCGACGTACATCGCCGTCGCACAGGCGCGCTCGCAGGTCGGAGAGATCTCGCCGCAGGCCATCCAGAACGCGCTGCGTAATCCGCAAGCCTTCGCGCAGTATCAGCACGCGCAGGACACCCTCGGCAGCGCGCTCACCCATCTCCTGGCGGTCACGGAGAACTACCCGCAGCTGCAGGCAAACCAAGACTTTCTCACGCTGCAAGCGCAGATCGAGGGCACGGAGAACCGGATCGCCGTCGAGCGCCGGCGCTACAATCTTGCGGCGCAGTCGTTCAACACGCACCGCGACACCGCTCCGACGGTCTTCATCGCGGGCTGGTTCGGTTCGCGCTTTGCGGAGAAGCCGTTCTTCCAAGCATCGCAGGCCGCGCAGTCGGCGCCGCAAGTGAACTTCCCGACGCCAACGCCGTGACGCGTCTCGCGCACGCACGCATCGAGCGTGCGATCGTAGCGGCCGAGGCCGGCACGACCGGACACGTCGTCGTGCGCGTCGTTCCCGGTACCGACGTCGAGGCGATGGAGTGCGCGCGCGACGAGTTCGAGCGCGTCGGATTGCACAAGGTAAAGGAGCGCAACGTCGCACTCGTTCTCGTGGCGCCGAATGCCCGAACGTACGCGGTGCTCGGCGACAAGGCGCTTCACGAGCGCGTCGGCGATCGGTTCTGGAACGACGTCGTCGCGGAGATGAAGCCGTACTTTGCGCGCAACGACCCCACCGGCGCCGTCGTTACGGCCGTCGAGCGTATCGGCGTCGAGCTGCGCAAGCATTTTCCGGCCGCCGCATGATCTTCTCCGCCCTCGTGCTCGCCGCGGTTACGGAGACGCTCCCACCGCGACCGACGCAGTTCGTGACCGACACCCAAGGCGTGCTTTCTGCGCAGACGGTACGGAGCGTCGACGCGGAACTCCAAGCATACGAACGCGCGACGGGGCATCAGATCGTCGTCTACGTCGGCTCGACGACGGGCGGCGTTCCGTTCGAGCAGTGGACGAACGACGCCGCCGAAGCCTGGGGCATCGGACGAAAGGGTCACGACGACGGCGCCGTTCTCTTCATTCTCATGCACGACCATCGCTCGCGCATCGAGGTCGGGTACGGCCTCGAGCCGTATCTCACCGACGCTCAGTCGTTTTGGATCCTCGAAAACGTCGTCGATCCGAGCATGCGTGCCGGCGACGTGAACGGCGCGGTGCAGAACGGCGTCGACCATATCCTCACGACGGTAACGCCGTCGTTTGCAAGTCAGATCGGCCACGCGATCTCGCAGCCTGAGGCGAGCGTCGGAGGGCAGGGCGGCGGGCTCTCGAGTGCACTGCGCGGCATCATCGTCTTTCTCTGCTTCTTTTGGATCGTGTTCTTCATGTTCTTTATCGCCGGCGCACGCTATCTCGGCGCGCTCTTCACGAAGGGTCCTGCCGCGGCTTCGAAGGCATGGCACGACACGTGGATTTCGTCGGGAACGCGTCACGGCAGCATGTTCTGGGGAGGTCCGCTGCTCTTTGGATTCGGCGGTTTCGGAGGAGGATTCGGCGGCGGCGGCTTCGGCGGCGGCGGTTTCTCTGCCGGCGGCGGTGGCTTCGGAGGAGGCGGCGCCAGCGGCGGATGGTGAGGGCGGCTTACGGCTCTTTGCTACGCGGACTGATTATTGAGCCGCCTTGTACGGTACGCTTAAGGGCGCCGTCGCCTTTGTGCGAATCGCAGTATCGTGAGCAACCTTCGGGTAGACGCTGGAAACCTAGAACCTTCTTGCCGTGGCGTTCTACGCGAGACTTTATGACGTTGTAGAACCTCTCGTCATTGTAGACCTCATGGCGACGGAACGAGAATACGATGAGGTCGGCTGCCTGAATTAGCCGCGACGCTTGTGAATTCAAAAAGACCGGTACCTCGGCAAGATTCCGAAGAATACCCCACTGATGACCGACAATCTCAAAATCTTTCGCTAAGGCTTGCAGTGTTGGTTCGCTCTTGTGCTTGTCGAGCAACATTATGCCGCGTTGCTTGTCGCCAGCGAAGTGGCGCCGCATTAGGTACCGATCGAACATTTGGGTATGCGACGCCATTCGCCGCGTCCGTGATACATTGGACCGCTATGCAACTCGACGAGATGTGGTTCCTCGGCGTTGAAGCGAGCGGCGACCGTATCGAGGCCACGGCTAATCCAATGGGATTGGCGTTCGAAGATGGATAGGCCCCCGAGGACGAGTACCTTAGTACTCGGGTCCTCAGCCGTACCTGAGTCATCAATGTAGCAAAGGTGCATCGGGGTCGATTATAACCCTGGAGTAAGGCGGCTAGGTGAGCACTCGGCTCCACGGCCTGCGAATGGCAGCCCTCCCCAGCCGCAGCATGACTATACCCTAGACACAGACTCCATGCAATTGCGGCTCGGAACCCCGCGCTTGGTCTCCTACGGAGAGCCGGGCAGGTCCGTATCCGCCGTGGCGATTCGTCGTGGGGCGAATCGGCGAAACAGGAAACCCGTCGTGTCGCATGAGCGGCGCGTTTGGGGGAATGTTCGGCCCTCAGGCCGGGGAGTATGTCGCCTTATCGAACGAGGAACGCGACGAGCAGCAGCGCGACGATGTTCAGAACCTTGATCATCGGATTGATCGCGGGGCCTGCGGTATCTTTGTAGGGGTCGCCGACGGTGTCGCCCGTGACGGCGGCTTGGTGCGCGACCGAACCCTTTCCGCCGTAGTGTCCGTCCTCGATGTACTTCTTTGCGTTGTCCCACGCGCCGCCGCCGGTGGTCATCGAGATTGCTACGAAGAGCCCGGTGACGATGGCGCCGACGAGGATGCCGCCCATCATCTGCTCGCCTGAGGTTCCTCTGAAGACGCCGAGAACGGTGAGGATGACGACGAGCACCGGAACGCCGACGGGAATGAGCGCCGGGAGAATCATCTCGCGCAGCGCGGCGCGCGTCACGATGTCAACGGTCGTGCCATAGTCGGGCTTCGTCGTGCCCTCCATGATACCGGGGATCTCGCGGAACTGGCGACGCACCTCTTCGACGACGCTTCCGCCGGCGCGCCCGACGGCGAGCATCGCGAGCGAGGCGAAGAGATACGGCAGCAATCCGCCGACGAAGAGACCGGTGAGTACGTACGGGTTGCCGATCGCGAAGAGGTTCTCGATCCGAGTCGAGATGCTCGCGCACGCCGCCGCCGTCGTTGCGGCGCACGAGTGCCCGACGAGTTCTTGAATGAACGAGGCGAAGAGCACGATCGCGGCGAGCGCTGCGGAGCCGATCGCGTAGCCTTTCGTCACGGCCTTCGTCGTGTTGCCGACGGCGTCGAGCGGATCGGTGCAGTTGCGTACGTCTTGCGGCATATCGGCCATCTCGGCGATACCGCCGGCGTTGTCGGTGATCGGACCGAAGGAATCGATCGCGATGACGATTCCCGCCAGCGAGAGCATCGCCATGACCGCGATGCCGACGCCGTAGACCGTCGCGAGATCGTAACTGATGAGGATGCCGATGACGATGATGAGTGCGGGAAGTGCCGTCCCTTGCAGCGAGATCGCGAGCCCCGAGATGATGTTCGTCGCGTGGCCGGTCGTCGACGACTTCGCGATGAGCTGCACGGGCTTGAACTGCGTGCCGGTGAAGTACTCGGTGACGTACGTGATCGCGCCGGTGACGAGGACGCCGACGAGCGCGCAGACCCAGATCGCCAGCGCCGAGGGCGTGCCCGCGGCGAAGACGATGCGGGTGACGAACCAGAACCCGATGAGCGCGAGCAGGCCCGCGATTCCCATGCCGCCGTAGAGCGCGCGCATGATGTGCGAGCGCTCGACCCGACCGGCGCCGACGAAGAGCGAGCCGATAATCGACGCGACGATCGCGACCGCGCCGATGAGCAGCGGGAACGTCGTCGCCCCGGCGAGGTGCGCGCCGAAGATGAGATGGCCCAGAAGCATGGCCGCGACGGTCGTGACGCAGTAGGTTTCGAAGACGTCCGCCGCCATGCCGGCGCAATCGCCGACGTTGTCGCCGACGTTGTCGGCGATGACCGCCGGATTGCGCGGATCGTCTTCGGGAATGCCGGCTTCGACCTTTCCGACGAGGTCGGCGCCGACGTCGGCCGCCTTCGTATATATCCCGCCGCCCAGGCGCGCGAAGACCGAGATGAGCGAACATCCGAAGGCGAGGCCGACCATCGCGTCGAGCGAACGCGCTACGTCGCCGTGATTGACGCCGAGAAGGATCGCGTAGTATCCGGAGACGGCGATGAGCGCGAGCCCGACGACGAGCATCCCGGTGACCGTGCCGCCGCGGAAGGCGACGTTCAGCGCGGCTTTTAGTCCGCTGCGCGCGGCCTGCGCCGTTCGCACGTTCGCGCGCACGGCGATGAGCATGCCGATGAAGCCTGCGGCGCCAGAGAGAATCGCGCCGATGAGAAAGCCCACGGCGGCCTGCAATCCAAGCGTCGGCACGAAGAAGATGATGATCGCGATGACGATTGCGACGATGCCGACGGTGCGGTACTGGCGCTGAAGGAAGGCCATCGCCCCCTCCTGAATCGCGGCGGCGATCTCACGCATGCGGGCGTCACCGGCCGGTTGTGCGAGGACCCAGAAGATGAGCCCGATGCCATAGGCCAGCGCTAAAGCGCCGCCCACGAGAGCGGCGATGATTGCCTGTTCAGAAGTCACCCGGCGGTGCCTACGATGGACCGGAGAGCGAGTCCTTTTGCAGAAATACGAGCTCATGGAGAAAGCGGAGCTCGTGATCGTCGGCTGCGGCCCGGCGGGCGCGACCGCTGCGCGCGAGGCGTCGCGCGCCGGCATCGCGTGCGTCGTGCTCGAAAAAGACGCTGTCGTCGGCGCGAAAAGGGTCTGCGCCGCGGGATTGCGTCCCGGCTTTTGCGGCGAGTTCGATCTCCCGCGCGGCATCGTGCACTTCGATACGCCGCGCCTGGCGCTCTTCGATGGTAACGGCGCCGAGCACGAGATCGAATTTGGTCCGGGCCATACGACGACCCGCGAAGAGCTCGACGGGACGATGGCGTCGCTCGCGAGGGCAGAGGGAGCCGACATTCGCACCCGGGCACTCTTTCGCAGCGTCGTCGCCGACGGCGACGGGAGCGTCGTCGAATACGCCGACGAACGCTGCGGCGAGCGCAAGCGCATCAAAGCGCGCTGCGTCTTTTTGGTGCCGGGATCGACCGCGCGTCTCGAGAGCACGCCGGTTCGTTATCGCGCGTGGCCTGCCGGGCTCATGACGACGCTGCAATACCGTATCTACCTCGATCGTCCGGCGCGGCCGATCGCGTACGAGACGCTCGAGATGCACTACTATCGCGCAGCGGGCGGGCGGCACATTCTCGGCTGGATGTTTCCCAAGAAGGATCATCTTGCCATCGGCCTCGGCGTCATCGGCAAGATGGAGGGCGCGCAGCTCCGCGCCGAGCTCGACTCGCTCACGGCGCGCATCGCCGCGCGGCTCTATGCGGACTCTCCCGTGCGCGGCGTGAAGACCGAAGGGCATCTTCTTTATATGGGGGCTCCGCGGCCCGTGCTCGCCCGGGACGGCATCGCCGTCGGCGGCACCGCGGCGGGGCTCGTCGATGCGACGAACGGCGAGGGCATCTACGAAGCGGCGATGAGCTTCGTCGGACGGCTCAAGCGGCGCGTGCGTCTCATTAGCTTTCTCGAGCGAGAGCCGCGGCGCTTCGGAGCGCTCTTCGAGCAACTCGCGACGACGCCGCGGCTGCCGGAGATCCTGTACGGCGATGCGCGGCGCCGAACGCTGGGCGACCGGGCATTTCTCTACGCGCAGTTGGCGCGGTTTCTCGTCAGCGCCGCTTGATGGAGGTTGCCAGCGTTGAGTTCCGGGAGCTGCGCGACCGGATACGTAAACGCTTGGGACTCTACTTCGACGACTCCAAGGAAGAGGTGCTTCGCAGACGTCTGCAGTCGCGTATTCGCGCGTGCGGCGTGCGGAACATCGCCGAGTACTGCCGCATACTCGACGCGGCGCCGGCCGCGCAGGCGGAGTGGGACGAACTCGCGTCGCTGCTTGCGAACGGCGAGAGTTACTTCTTTCGCCAGCGCGGACAACTCGACGTTGTGGCCGGCCCGATCCTCGCGGAGTGCCGGCGGCGCTCGCAGCGGCTACGGGTGTGGTCGGCGGCCTGCGCGAGCGGCGAGGAACCGTATAGCGTCGCAATGAGTTTGCTCGAGAACGGCCAAATACGGCAAGGCGAGTGCTCGATTCTGGCATCCGATCTCTCTTTGCGCGCCATCGAGCGCGCGAAGGCCGGCCTCTACCAGGAGTTTGCCTTGCGAGCGACGCCGCCGGCGATCGTCGAGAAGTACTTCAGGCCGCTGCAGAGCTGGTTCCGTATCGAGGACCGCGTGAAGGCGATGGTGCGTTTTACCCGGTTGAATTTGCTCGACGCACATGCCGTCGCAAGCGTCGGAATGCACGATGCGGTCTTCTGCCGCAACGTGCTCATGTACTTCGAACGCGGTACGCAGGAAGCCATCGCACGCAGTTTTGCGCGCGTCCTGCGTCCGGGAGGATACCTGTTCTTGGGGTACGCGGAGTCGTTCGTGTACGCGCGCGATCTCTTCGAGCCCGTCGTGTCGCGCGACGCGCTCTACTTCAGGCGCACCGATGACGCGGCGCATTAAGATTCTCGTTGCGGACGACTCCGCGTTCATGCGGCGCGCCTTGAGCGCGATGCTCGAGGCGCAGTCGGACATGAGCGTCGTCGGAACGGCGCGCAACGGCGAGGAGGCCGTTGCGAAGACGCTCGCACTGCAGCCCGACGTGGTCACGATGGACGTGACGATGCCCGGTGTCGACGGTCTCGAGGCCGTGCGCCGCATCGTCGCGCAGGCCCACGTGCCGATCATCATGGTCAGCGCGCACACGAAGTCGGGCACGGAGACGACGTTCCGCGCGCTCGAGCTCGGCGCGGTCGACTTCGTCGCGAAGCCCGATTCCGCGTATGCGAATATCGAGGACGTCTCGCGCGACCTCGTCGAGAAGGTCCGCGGCTGTGCGGGGCGCGCCCATCCGGCCGCCGCGCCGCGGCGCGCGCCGCAGCGCCTTCACGGAGGGCGCGCGGAACGCGCCGCGTCGTACGGCTGCGTTGCGATCGGCGCATCCACGGGCGGGCCCGTCGCGCTCTCGAATGTCATTCCGTCGCTCCCGAAAGCCTTTCCCGCGGCAGTCGTCGTCGTTCAGCACATGCCGGTGGGCTTTACGCTCGCCCTCGCGCGGCGGCTCGATGCGCTCTCGCAGATCGAGGTCGTCGAGGGCGGCGAAGGCGCGGCGCTGGTGCCGGGCAGGGCGACGATCGCGCCCGCTGGCAAGCAGATCGCGCTGCGCCGCAACGCGGGCGGCGTTACCCTGCACCTCTGCGACGATGCGGACGCGCTCCACGTGCCCAGCGTCGACGCGCTTGCGAGCGAAGTCTCCAAAATCTACGGCAGCGCGGGCTTGGCGGTCATCCTCACGGGCATGGGCCGCGACGGAACCGCGGGCCTGCGCAGGCTCAAAGCGGCGGGCGGCTACGTCGTCGGGCAGGATGAAGCGACCTGCGTCGTCTACGGTATGCCACGGGCAGCGGCCCTCGCCGGTCTCGTCGATCGGGTTGCGCCGCTCTCGGAGATAGCGGAGATACTCTGCGGGTTGTGCAGTACGTAATCGGCGGCGTCGAGCTTTCCCGGGAAGAGATCGTTCACAGGTACTTGCACTTGGTGAAGTACGTGGCCGGTCGAATCTCCGTGAGCTTGCCGCCGAACGTCGAGATCGACGACCTCGTCAACGACGGCGTGCTCGGGCTGCTCGATGCGATCGAGAAGTACGACGACACGCGCGGCGTGAAGTTCGAGACGTATGCGATCACGCGCATCAACGGTGCGATTCTCGACGCGCTGCGGTCGCTCGACTGGGTTCCGCGCGCCGTCCGCCAGCGCGGCCGCGAGCTCGAGCGCGCGCACGCCGAACTCGAGAGCAGGCTCGGGCGCGCGCCGACGGACGAGGAGCTTGCCGCGGAGATGGGACTGGACGCCAAAGCGTTCGCGCACGTCGTGCAGCGCGTTCGAGGAACGCCGGTGCTCTCGCTCGAGGAGTTTCTTCCGGGCGAGCGCGGTCACGAGATTCCGCTCTCCGATACGCTGCGTGACGAGGGCGGGGACGTCGTTGCCGAGATCGAGCAGGATGAGGTGCGCGCGGAGCTCTCCGCTGCCGTCGACGACCTCTCCTCGCAAGAGCGGCGCGTCATTCGTCTCTATTACTTCGAGGGGAAGACGCTCAAGGACATCAAGGACGTGCTCGGCGTCTCTGAGTCGCGCGTCTCGCAAATCCACGCGCAGGCGGTCATCCATCTGCGTCGCCGCCTTGCGGAGCTGCGCAGCGAACTCGGCTATCGCGCGCACGATCCGAACCTGAAGCGCAAATATGTCCGCAGGCACGCGTCCTCGTAGCGCGCGCGATCGGTTCGCAGGAGGTTCGGCGTCGCCGCCGCGGTAGGCCGCGCATCCCGCGGAGCGCGGGCGCCGCGAGAGCTGCTCGTGCGCCTCGTCGCGATCGCTGCGTGCATCGTCGGCCTAGGCCTGGTGCATCTCGGCGACCTGTCGCGCGTGACCGGCAGCCCGATCGCGAGCTACGGTCTCGTCACCGACGGACACGTCGTTTCGTCGGTGATTGCGGGGTCGGCCGCAGCGTCGATGGAAGAGGAGCTCGTGCGCTTGCGCGCTGCGCTCGCGACAAAGCCGGTATGAGTTTTCTCTCGCGCCTAAGGCAAACCCTGACGAAGGCGCGCGACGGCTTTGCGGCGATTCGCGCGCTCGGCCATCAGGCGCGTCCGCTCGATTCGTCGTTCTGGGAAGATTTCGAGGACACGCTCGTCGTCGCGGATTTCGGCGCCGCGACCGCAGAGAAGATCGTTGCCGATCTCAAGATCGTGGCCGTGCAAGAAGCGTGGGCGACCGGCGACCCGGCGATCGCGCGCTTCCGCAAGGACGTCGAACGCTTTCTCACGCTCGACGGCGCCGCGCTCGATCTTCGCGCGAAACCGTCGGCGATTCTCGTCGTCGGCGTCAACGGAAGCGGAAAGACGACGACGATCGGAAAGCTTGCCGCGCGCCTCCACGGAGAGCGCAAGCGCGTGTTGCTCGTTGCCGCGGACACGTTTCGCGCCGCCGCGGCCGAGCAACTGGAGATTTGGGCGCAGCGCAGCAAGAGCGATCTCGTGCGCGGCGCGGAGGGCGCGGATCCCGCGGCGGTTGCGTTCGACGGGGTCAAGGCCGGGAAGGCGCGCGGCGCGGACGTCGTCATCATCGACACCGCCGGGCGTCTTGAAACCAAGACGAACCTCATGGAAGAGTTGAAGAAGATTCGCCGCGTCGTCGAGCGCGAGCTCGGTGCGCCGCCCTCCGAGACACTGCTCGTGCTCGACGGAACGACGGGACAGAACGCGATCTCGCAAGCGCGCCTCTTTCACAGAGCCGCGCCCCTGACCGGCGCGGTCGTCACAAAACTCGACTCGACCTCGAAGGGCGGCATGCTTGTCGCGATCGTCGAGGAGCTGGAGATTCCGATCAAGTTCGTGGGAACGGGAGAGAGCGTAGGCGACTTGCAGCCGTTCGAGCCGAGAGCATTCATCGAGGCGCTCTTCGAAGAGACTCCGCTCTAGGAGCCTGTCGGGTTGGGAGAACAAATGATTAAAAGCTCTCGCACTCAGGCAAAAGACTATCTCACGCAGCTTTCGGAAGCCGGACGCTATCTTTTTACGTCCGGCGAGGCGCGTGAAGCGCTCGGCGTATCTTCGAGTGCGGCTAAGCTGGCCCTCAACCGGTTGCGCCACAAGGGTGTGATTGGCAGCCCTGCGCGGGGCTTCTATGCGCAGGCGGCTTTGGCCGAGGAAGTATCTCGGATTCCACCGCGGAGCATGTCTGTCCCGAACAGGAGTTCGATCCAAGCAGGGCAAACCTCCCTCCTCAGACGCGGCGCCTAGGATTTAATGGGCCACCCCCTTGGCACCGCATGCGTATAGCGTGATAGGAGTCACGCACACGAAATGGAGTGAAAAGATGGCGGAAGACGAACGGCAGGTCGCCCTAGCCAATGCGCTCGCACAGATCGAGCGGCAGTTCGGCAAAGGCTCGATCATGCGCATGGGAGACTTTCAGGAACGCATGGCGGTCGAAATCGTGCCGACGGGCTCGATTGCCCTCGACCTCGCGCTCGGCGTCGGAGGCTTTCCGCGCGGGCGCATCGTCGAAATCTACGGTCCGGAGTCGAGCGGCAAGACGACGCTCGCCCTCCACGCGATCGCGGAGGCACAGCGCGGCGGCGGCACCGCGGCCTTCGTCGACGTCGAGCACGCGCTCGATCCAACCTATGCGGCTGCCCTCGGCGTCGATCTCGACGCGCTCTTGGTCTCGCAGCCCGACACGGGCGAGCAGGCGCTTGAGATTGCCGAGATGCTCACGCGCAGCAACGCGGTCGACGTGGTTGTTATCGACTCCGTTGCTGCGCTCGTCACGAAGGCGGAGCTCGAAGGCGACATGGGCGACACGCACGTCGGCCTTCAGGCGCGGCTCATGTCGCAGGCGCTGCGCAAGCTCACCGCCGCGATCTCCCGCAGCAAGACGGTGATGATCTTCATCAACCAACTGCGCGAGAAAATCGGCGTGATGTTCGGCAATCCCGAGACGACGTCCGGAGGCCGCGCGCTGAAGTTCTACGCGACGATTCGCCTCGACGTTCGCAGGCTCGAACAGATCAAGGTCGGGCAGGACGTCGTCGGATCGCGAACGCGCGTGAAGGTCGTGAAGAACAAGGTGGCGCCGCCCTTCCGGCAGGCCGAGTTCGACATCACGTACGGCCACGGTATCTCGAAGATGGGTTCGATTCTCGACGTCGCTCTCGACCAGAACGTCGTCGGGAAGAGCGGTTCGTGGTACACGTACGGCGACCAGCGCATCGGCCAAGGGCGCGAGAACGCGAAGGCGTTTCTCGAAGAGCATGCCGACCTCGCGGTCGAGATCGAGGAGAAGATCCGCCACGAGCTTGGCAAGACCGTCTCGCGCAACGGCCACGCAGCCGTCACGACCGGAAGCACGTAACCGTAACCGCGCAGGCGTAACCGTGTCCTCCGGCGTCCTCGTGAGCGCGCTGCGTATGCTTGCGCGAGCGCGTCTCACGGAGGCGCAGCTCCGGCAACGACTCGCGCGCAAGGGTTTCGACGACGAGGCAATCGCGGGCGCCGTGGAGCGCTGCAAGATCGACGGGCTGCTCGACGATGCGCTCTTCGCGCGCCTCTACGTCGAGGGGAGGCGCAAAGCGTGCGGCGATGCGCGCCTCGTCGGCGATCTCGTGCGTCGCGGGGTGGATCGTGAGGCCGCGGCACACGCCGTGCGCGCGACAGAGGACGACGAGCGCGATCGCTGCCGCGCCGCGCTCGACGCGCAAATTCGCAAGCGCTCTTCGCCGAGTTATCCGTCGTGCGCGCGTGGGCTCGAGCGGCTGGGCTTTCCAGCGCATCTCATCTATGCGGTGCTCCGCGAACACGCTGCGCTGCACGGTCCGCTCGCCGGAATCGAGGTGGAGACGATCGACTAGGGAGGCTCTGGAGGCCTACATTTCCGTTGGTGGCGCCCGACCTAAATAAGAGCTTCACTAGCGTGTGCGCGTTGTCGCGAGGCGAGTGGGCGTGGGCACAAAGGAGGCTGTGGGTTGCGCGCAGATTGTCGTTGCCGAGGACGATGAACCGATCCGCGCGCTTTTGATTCACCATCTCGAAGGCGAAAGGTATGGCGTTGTGGGCGTTGCCGACGGTTCTGCCGCGCTGCGCGCGGCGCGAAGCGTCGGCGATGCCCTGGTGCTCGATCTCGGCCTGCCGGGGCTCGGCGGACTCGAGGTCCTGCGCGCGCTGCGCGGGGAGGGGCGACGACTCCCGGTACTCGTTCTCACGGCGCGAACCGACGAGGTCGATCGCGTCGTCGGCTTCGAGGCCGGCGCCGACGACTACGTCTGCAAGCCGTTCTCGCCGCGAGAGGTGGTGGCGCGAATACGCGTACTGCTTCGCCGAAAAGACGAGAGCGTGCAGACGGCCGACGTTCGCAGGCATGGACGACTCGAGATCGACGAGCGCGCGCGCGAGGTGCGCGTCGACGGGCGACCGGTGGCGATGAAGCCGCAAGAGTACGCGCTGCTGAGCGTGCTCGCCACGAACGCAGGGGTCGCGCTCTCGCGCGAGCATCTTCTCGCAAAGGCTTGGGGTTACGACTTTTCCGGTGACGAGCGCACCGTCGACGCGCACGTGCGGCGTCTGCGCAGGCAGCTCGAGCAGCCCTTCGGCCTTTGCCTCATCGAGACGCTCCGCGGCTTTGGCTACAAGTTCCGCCGCGTCTAAAAAGACGGCGGCTCGACTTCGAACGCCGAAAGCGGCGATTGGTGCGATTGCGCGCGTCACACGCTCGCGCACCATACCGCTGCTCGTGCTTCGCGCACCGGAGTTCGGTGCAGGAGCCGCCCGCGTCTTTCGCTCGGCGGCGCTCGTCGCCGTGCGACGCGGCGACGCACTCGTCCACGAAACGGGCAGCGATCGATTTCTCGTTGCTTTGCTCGACGCGGGGCGCCGAGGTGCCGCGCCGTCGCCCGCAGACTGCCGTACGGCGTTGGAACGGCTCGTCGCGCTCGTCGCTCCGACGCTGGCGTCGCGCGAGTCCGGCTGGTGGACCATCCGCCGCATTCGCTCGCGGCGCGATCTCGATCGCGCCATCGCGCTCGCACTCGAGCGCGGCAAGCGCGAACGCGAGCGCCGCGAGTTCCTTGCCGCCCTCGGGCACGAACTGCGCACGCCGCTTACGTCGATCCGCGGGTACCTCGAAAGCGTTCTCGACGGCGATGTGACGGCGGTGCAATCTCGCAGCTTTCTCGAGACGGCACGGCAACAGACGACGCGCCTGGGCGCGCTCATCGACGGGATGCTCGAGTTCTCGCTGCTCGATCTCTCGCCGCCGCCCCTGGATGCCCCGTGCTGCGACGTGCAAGAGGTCGCGCAGCACGCCGTCGCGACGCTTCTGCCGCTCGCGCGCAGCCGTCGCGTGGATCTCGCGTGCGATTCGCACGAGCGCGTGCTGGCGGTGATCGATCGCGACGAGTGCGTTCACGCGCTGCTCAACCTCGTGGACAACGCGATTCGCTACGGCCGCGCGGGCGGTGCGGTGCGCATCTCCTGGCGCGCTCTCGCGCGTACCGTCGAGGTCGCCGTCGACGACGACGGTGACGGTCCGCACGATCGCGTGCTCGGCCACGGCATCGGCCTGGGAATCGCGCGGAAGATCTGCGGGCGTGCCGGCGGCGAGGTCGTCCTCGTGCGCCGGCAAGATGGGACGCGCGCGCTGCTCGCGCTGCCGCTCGCCCGCGCGGCGGAGGGAGCGGAACGGGGATGCGAGCCGTCGTAAGAGCGCCGTGTGCCCTCTCCGCAGCCCGGCGTCGTCATAGGCGACCTGCTCTTTACCGCGCAAGCCATTGCCGACCGCGTACGCGACCTCGGGCGGCGCATCTCCGCCGACTATGCCGGAAAGACGCCGATGCTCGTCGGCGTCCTCAACGCGGCGGCTCCGTTTCTCGCCGATCTCGCGCGAGCCGTGACGATTCCCGCCGAGCTCGACGTGATCTCCGTCACGCGCTTCAGCGAGGCGGGGATTCGCTTCGAGAAGGATACGGCGCACTCGGTCGAGGGGCGCCACGTCATTCTCGTCGAGGACACCATCGACAGCGGACGCACGATCGAGTACGTTCGCCGCACGCTGCTCGCGCGTCAGCCGGCATCGCTCGCGCTCTGCGTGCTTTTGGATCGGCCGGCTCGCCGCCGCGGTGCGATCGAGATCGCGTATAAAGGGTTCGACGCGCCGGACGTTTTCGTCGTCGGATACGGGCTCGACTATCGCGGACGCTATCGCGAGCTGCCCGCGCTCTACGCGCACGGTGCGCTCCCTGCGTAACGCCCTGCGCGCCGCTTGCGCGGTCGTGCTCGCGATTGCCATGACGGCGCTGCCGGCTTCGCCGCTCGACCTTCCCTCCGTGCAGCGCGAGGCGGCGACGTTCACGAGCACCGATCCGCACCTGCAGGAGATGTTTCGAGCGGCGCTGCTCCAAACGGGCAAACTCGTTTCCGAGGCTCCGGACGGAACGGCGTACGTCATCACCGGAGACATCCCAGCCGAGTGGCTGCGCGACGCGAGCGCGGAGGTGCGGCCGTACCTGTACTTCGCGCGAGAGGATCCCGCGGTGCGACAACTCCTGCGCGGCGTCATCGAGCGCATGGCGAAGTACATTCGCATCGATCCCTACGCGAACGCATTCACGCTCGACTACCGCGTCTGGGAGGAGAAGTTCGAGCTCGACTCGCTCTCGTATCCGATCACGCTCGCATGGAGTTACTGGAAGACGACGGGGGATACGTCGATCTTCAACGGCGACTTCTCGAGCGCGCTCGACGCCGTGCTCGTGACGATGGAGCGCGAGCAGAACCATCCCCGCGACTCGCGCTACACGCACAAGGAGATTTTCAACGGGACCGGACGCCCGGTCGGATACACGGGCATGATCTGGACGGGATTTCGCCCGTCGGACGACGCGTGCTACTACAACTTTCTCATCCCGTCGGAGATGTTCGCCGTCGTCGCGCTCGGCGATCTTGCCGAGATCGAGCGCAGCGTCTACCACAATATCCTTAAGTCGAGCGAGGCGCTCGCACTGCGTTCCGAGGTGCAGCGCGGAATTCAAACGTACGGCCTCGTCTACGTTCCGAAATACGGCTACATCTACGCGTACGAGGTCGACGGTCTCGGCCACGCGATCCTCACCGACGACGCGAACATCCCGAGCCTGCTCTCCGCGCCGTATCTCGGCTACGCGACGCCCGACGACCGGTACTATCTCAACACGCGCAGTTTCTTGCTCTCGCAAGACAACCCGTCGTTCTATCAGGGAACGTACGCGCGCGGCATCGGAAGCTTTCACACCCCGGCGAACTGGGTCTGGCCGCTCGCGCTCGTCATGGAAGGGTTGACGGCGACGACGCAGGCGGAAAGAGAAGACGTCCTCAAGGAACTTCTCGCGAGCGACCCCGGCGATCACCTCCTGCACGAGTCGTTCGACGTGAACGACCCCTCACGGTTCACGCGTCAGGTGTTCGGATGGCCCAACGCGCTCTTCGCCGAGTTCGTCCTCACGCAGTTTCAAGGCGTTCCGATGATTCCGATGGGCGACACCTCGGACCTCGAGTTCCGCTCCGACTGAACGCGTATGAGCGTCGACGTCATCCTGGGCATGCAGTGGGGCGACGAAGGCAAGGGCCGCGTCGTGGACTACTACGCACGCGAGTACGGCGTCGCCGCACGTTTTGCCGGCGGCGACAACGCGGGACACTCCCTCGTGCGCGGCGGAGAGACGATCGCGCTGCGCTTGACGCCGTCGGCGATCCTCCACCCGCAGGTCGAACTCTTCATCGGCGGCGGCTGCGTCGTGAATCCGTGGACGCTCATCGAGGAACTGGATATGCTCGCACGGTTGCGCATCGACGGCGAGCGCTTACGCATCTCGGACCGCGCGCACGCCGTGCTTCCCGAGCACTTGGAGGTCGATAAAAGACGCGAGAGCGAACGCGAGCATAAAATTGGAACGACGGGGCGCGGCATCGGCCCCGCGTACGCCGATCGCGCATCGCGCACCGGCGTGACGATGGCCTCGTTCTGCGCGGGTGACTCGCCCGAAGCACGGCGGCTCTTGCCGCACGTCGTCGACGGCGTCGCGTACCTGCACGACCGGCTCGACGCGGGCGTGAACGTTCTCGCAGAGGGAGCGCAGGGCGCGATGCTCGACGTCGTCTACGGCACCTACCCGTTCGTGACGAGCTCGAGCACGATCGCCGGAAGCGTCTGCACGGGTCTGGGCGTCGGGCCGAAGCGAATCGGTCGGGTCGTCGGCGTTGCGAAGGCGTACTGCACGCGCGTCGGAGAGGGCCCGTTTCCATCGGAGCTCGAGAACCGCGAAGGCGAGTACTTGCGAAAACAGGGGCACGAGTTCGGAACGGTGACCGGGCGCCCGCGCCGCTGCGGCTGGTTCGATGCGGTCGCCGCGCGGTACGCGATTCGCACGAGCGGAATCGACGCGATCGCGCTTACGAAGCTCGACGTTCTCTCCGGTCTGCAGCGCCTGGGCGTCGTCGTGTCCTACGCCCCGGGAGGCGCCGTTGCGACCGAGTATCTCGAGGGCTGGGCCGACGATATTCGAGGCGTACGCCGCGTTTGCGACCTGCCTGCCGCCGCCCGCAGATACGTCGACTTCCTGCGCGAGGTGCTCTGCGTGCCGATCGAGGTCGTCTGCGTCGGGCCGGAGCGCGACGATCTCGCTCGCTCTTGATGCCGGCTTCGGTTTGCGTGAAGGAGGGGCGATGAAGCGACGGCACTTTGCCCTCGAAGCGCTGCTCGAGGCGCGCCGCATGGTGGAAGAAGAGCGCAGGGCCGAGTTCGAGCACGCGGCCGCCGCTCTCCGAGCGGCCGGTCGCGACCGAGCCGTGCTCGAGCGCCTCGAACTGCGCGAACGCGAGGCGTGGCTCGCGCGCGCGAGAAGGCGGGAGGAGTGATGCAAGCGCTCGTCAAGCGAATCGCGGCCGACGTCTTCACGCCGATCGGCGCCGCGCTCGCGCTCGCGCGCGACGCGCCCTTCTGCCTGCTCGAATCCGTCGAACACGGCGGACGCATCTCGCGGTACTCGTTCATCGGCATCGACTATCTCGATGCGCGCAGTTTCGACGCGGGGCCGTCGTTCTTCGACGAGATGCGCGCGTGGGTCGCACCGCATCGCATTGCCGGCGAGGCGGGCGAACTCGGCGGCGCGCTCGTCACCTTTGCGTACGACGCCGCGCGTCCGATGGCGCGGCTGCACGCGCGCGCTGCGGATGCGCCGGTCATGCCGGCTGCATACGCTGCGATCCCCGCGAGCTGGCTCATCTTCGATCACTTCACCGACACGCTCACGATCTGGAGCTGCGGCGGCGACGTGCGGAGCATCGAGCGCCGCATCGACGGTTATGTGGAGCGGATGCTGCGCGCGTCGCCGGCGCTTCCGGGCCAAGTTGCGGGCGTCGAGCCGGTTTCGCAGTCGATGGACCGTGCGACGTTTCTGCAGCTCGTGGAACGCACGAAGGGCCACATCTACGACGGCGACGTCTATCAACTGCAGCTCGGCATTCGTTTCGGCGCCGCGCTGCAGGGCGACCCGCTCGATCTCTATCGCGCGGTCCGCCGCCGGAATGCCTCGCCCTACATGTTCTACGTGCGCGCGCCCTTTGGAGCGCTTCTGGGGGCGTCGCCCGAGTTTCTCGTTCGTCTGGAGGGGCGCCGTGCGCGCATTCGGCCACTCGCCGGAACGCGTCCGCGCGGCGGAAGCGACGATGAGGATGCGGCCGTCGCCGCGGAGCTTCTCGCGAACGCGAAAGAGCGTGCCGAGCACGTCATGCTCGTCGACTTGGGGCGCAACGATCTCGGCATGGTCTGCGAGCACGGGAGCGTCGAGGTCGACGAACTCATGCAGATCGAGCGCTACAGTCACGTCATGCACATCGTCTCGGACGTCATCGGCCGGCTCGAGCCGGGGCGCGACGCGCTCGACCTCTTCACCGCCGGTTTTCCCGCCGGCACGGTAACGGGGACGCCGAAGGTCCGCGCGATGGAGATCATCGACGCCATGGAGCCCGTGACGCGCGGTTTCTATGCCGGAAGCGTCGGGCGCTGGAGTTACGGCGGCGATTTCGACTCGTGCATCGCGCTGCGCAGCCTTCACGTCGCGAACGGCCGCGCGTGGTGGCAGGCGTCGGCCGGCATCGTCGCGGACAGCGATCCGGCCGCGGAGTACGACGAGATTCTCGCAAAGACGCGCGTCGCGCGCGAGGTGCTCGGACTCGATGCGGGAACGCGAACGTGAAGCTGCTCTACATCGATCACTACGACTCCTTTGCGTATAACGTCGTGCACCTGCTTGCGGCGCAAGGCGCGACGCCGGTCGTCGTGAAGAGCGACGATCCGAGGCTCGAGCCTGCGTTGCTTGGGCGGTATGCCGGCGTCGTCATCGGTCCCGGCCCCGGGCATCCGCGGGAGATCCCGCGCGTCCTCGAGATCGCCAAGTGCGCGCTGGAGCGGGAGCGGCCGCTCCTGGGCGTCTGTCTGGGACTGCAAGTGCTCGGGGCTGCCATGGGAGCGGAGGTGACGCACGCCCCAGCGATCATGCACGGAAAGACGTCGCGCATCGAGCACAACGGGGAAGGTATATTCAAGAACGTGCCCTCGCCGCTCGTCGCGACGCGCTACCACTCGCTCGCTCTGGACGGCGCGACGCTTCCGGCGTCGCTCGTCGTCACGGCGCGCAGCGAGGACGGCGTCATTCAAGGCGTCGCCGTCGAAAAGGCGCGCGCGTACGCGGTGCAGTTCCATCCCGAGTCGGTCCTCAGCGAGCATGGGGCACGCATCGTGCGAAATTTTCTCGAGCGGTTATGATCGCGTTGTTGCCGCGTTATGCGGTCGCACTTCTCGTCGTCGGGGCGATGCTCGCGGCGCTCGCCCTCACGGGGCGTCTGCGCATGGGCAGATGGCGTGCTGGCGCGAACCGCCTTGCGCTTATCGAGAGCCTTGCGCTGACGCCGCAGGCGTCGCTGCACGTCGTCCGCGCGGGCTCGCAGATGCTGCTCGTCGGCGCGGGGCCGGTCTCAATACGTGAACTGGTCGATCGCGTTGAGGCCGGGGTCGCTGATGTAGAGCTTGCCGTCGAATCCGACGATCATCCACGTGGGAGCGGCGCCGGACTTTAGCGAGAAGCTCGCCTGTTTGGTCGTCATCGGATCGTATTGGTCGATCGTCGGCGACGCGCCGCTGCAGAGGACGTAAAAGTTCCCGTCGACGCCTTGCTGCAGCGACGTCGGGTTTGCGCAGTTCGTCAGCGAGACCTCGGTAACCGAGCCGTTACTGGGAAGAATTCGTCCGAGCTTTCCGCTTGCGTTCTCCGTGAACCACAGCGCGCCGTCGGAGCCAGTAGCGATCGCGTACGGTTTTGCAGCCGCGGTCGGGACGGGGTAGAGCGTCACGCTGCCGCCGTAGGTGATCGTGCCGATCTGATCGCTGCCTTCAAGCGTAAACCAAATGTTTCCGTCCGGACCGAGCACGTCGTCGAACGGCGTCGTTCCGCCGGTGGGATACTCGGCGATCGTTCCGGTCGTTGCGTCGGCGCGACCGATCTTGCCCGACGCCGATTCCGTAAACCAAAGGCCGCCGTCGTTGCCGAGAGCGATCTGCGTGGGCTGCGCACCGGCCGTGGGAATGTTGAACTCGGAGAAGTCGAGGTTGACGGTGCTGAAGCGGCCGATTCGATTGCCGGCGTACTCGGTGAACCAGATCTGTCCATCGGGTCCGCAGGAGATGCCGTACGGCTCCGAGTTCGCGTTCGGGAGCGTTACCGACGTAAAGACCGCCGCCTGATTCAGCGTGGCGATCGCGTCGTTGCTCTCCTCGGCAAACCAAATGACTCCGGTTCCGCAGTTCGAGTCGCTCGGTGCGGACGAGAGGCCCATCGGCCCCGAGGCGGCCGGAGGAGTCGGCAGGGCGTAGACGCCGGTCAGCGAGGGGTGCACGGGCGGCGCCGTCGGCGCGACCGCGGTGACGGGATAGGTCTTTCCGCAGCCTGCCAGCAGCGCTGCCGCAGCGGCCGCGCCGCAGAAATAGAGCAGCGTACGTCGCAAAAAGGGCTCCCCCTTGGAGAAGGCGTGTATGGGTCTCCCTTATTAGCAGCCTCCGCGTCTAATCCCCCTGCCGGCCTGGATGCACAAGCTTTACAAGCGTTCGAGCCGTCGCCGGTAAAGAACGACGCCGCGCAGGCCGAATGGCTAAGAGTGTGGGGAGTACCATGAACCGGAGAGTGCTCATCGTCGATGATGCCGTCGTCATGCGTATGATGATCAAGGGCATCCTCGTGAAGAGCGGCTTCGACATCGTCGGCGAGGCGCAGAACGGCGTCGAAGCCGTGGAGAAGTATCTCGAGCTTCATCCCGATCTCGTCACGATGGACGTGGTGATGCCCGAGATGGACGGAATCACCGCGGTCAAGCAGATTCTCTCGCACGATCCGTCGGCGCGAATCGTCATGTGCACGTCGATGGGTCAGCAGGCGCTCGTCGTCGAGGCCATTCAGGCCGGCGCCAAGTCCTTCATCACGAAGCCGTTTCAGCCCCCAAAAATCGTCGAGACGCTCAATAAGGTGCTCGCATGACCATCGACTTCACCCCCGCGGAACTTCGGGCCGACGCGCTCAAGGAGATCGGAAACATCGGGGCGGGCCACGCGGCGACCGCGCTCTCGCAACTGCTCAACGCGAAGATTTCGCTTGCCGAGCCGCGCGTGGACGTCGTGAAGTTTTGCGATCTCGCCGATCGCATCAGGTATCACGACCGCTCCGTCGCCGCGATGCACATGGCGGTTCGCGGCGATGCCGCGGGCCATATTCTCGTCCTCTTCGATAGCGAACAGGCGATGGAGTTCGTGCGCCGTTTCATCCGGCGCGTCATCGGCGACATTCGCATCTACGATTCGATCGCCGATTCGACGCTCAAGGAGCTGAGCAACATCATTGCCGGTTCGTACCTCAGCGCGATCGCGCATCTCGCGTCGACGCGTCTGGAGCCGTCGGTTCCCACGCTCTCCTTCGGTTCGGTTCGATCGGCGTTCGAGGGCCTCATGACGACCGTGCCCGATCGGGAAGTCTTTCTCGTCGAGAGCATCTTTCGCGATCGCGACGAGAGCATCGGGGGAGAGTTCATCTTCATTCCCGACGCGGGCTCGATCGAGTCGCTCCTCGCCGTCTTCGGCGTGTAGGAGCACTTCGCGGGAGGCCGAAGGCATCACGACGATGGCTGACGAGCCCTTCGACCGAGCGGAGTTCGTCACGTACTTTCGCGACGAGGCGGAGGATCTGCTCCACCGCATCGACGTCGAGGTTCTTCATCTCGAAGACTCTGCTCGTTCGGGAAGCGCCGGCCCCGAGAGCGTCAACGCGCTCTTTCGCGCACTCCACACGATCAAGGGCAACGCGTCGATGCTCGGATTTACCGAGATTGCGAGCCTCGCGCACGGCTTAGAGAGTCTCTGCGGAGACCTTCGAGACGGCAGGCTGACGATCTCCTCGCAGGTCGTCGACGTGCTGCTTGGCGGCCGCGATCTTCTCGGCCGTCTCGTCGCCGGTATTGGCTCCGGTGCGGAGCCGCCGCCGGCCCTCGCGGAGTTCATGGAGCGGATGCGCACGACGGCGGATTCGGCCCCAGTGCCCGCCGACGCGGAGAGTTTTGAGGCCGATGTCGAGCGAATGCTCGCCGCCGGTCCGCAACTGCGGCGCGCCGCGCCTGCGAACGTCGGGCCGAGGCGTCCCACGATCCGCGTGGATATCGAGCGGCTCGATCATCTTCTCAATCTCGTCGGCGAACTCGTCGTGAACCGGACGCGCGTCTCGGAGATTGCCGCGCTGCTTGCGCGAAACGAAGAGACCGAGGCAGGCAAGACGCTCCTCGAGAGCGTCGCGCTGCTCGCGCGCACGAGCGGTGAGATTCAAGAAGCGCTCATGAAGGTTCGCATGGTGCCGATCGGGCGCGTCTTCGAACGCTTTCCTCGCATGGTTCGCGACGTCGCGAAGGCACGTGGGAAAGACGTGCGCCTCGACGTTCGCGGCGCGCAGACGGAGCTCGACAAGACGATCGTCGACGAGATCGGCGAGCCGCTCATGCATCTGCTGCGCAACTGCGTCGATCATGGGATCGAGACCGCGCAGGCACGCGAGGCGGCGGGCAAGCCGCGCCACGGAACGATCTCGCTCGACGCATATCACGCCGGGAATCAAATCGTCATCGAGATCTCCGACGATGGCTGCGGCATCGATACCGACCGCGTGCGCCAGCGCGCGCTCGAAGCGGGCCTCATCGCGCACGACGGCCGCCTGGGCGAAGAAGAACTGCTCGAACTCATCTTTGCGCCCGGCTTCTCGACGGCGCGCGAGGTCTCGGAGATCAGCGGACGCGGCGTCGGGATGGACGTCGTTCGCAAGACGGTGACGCATCTCAAGGGCGCGTTCTCCGTCTCGACGGAGCGCGGCCGCGGGACGACGTTCGTCATCAAACTTCCGCTCACGCTCGCGATCATCTCCGCGTTGCTCGTTCGCGTCGGAGAGGAACTCTACGCAATACCCTTGGATGCCGTGCTCGAGTCGCAACGGATCGAGCGTACCGAGATTCGAACGATTGGGGGCGGCGAAGTGATCGTTCTGCGTGACGAGGTCGTTCCGCTGATCCGCGTCGCGGAGTTTTTCGGTCTCGACATCGCGCGAGATCCCAACCGGGCGATGACGGTCATCGTCGACGTGCAAGGGCGTCGCGTCGGGCTGGTCGTCGACGCCTTCGAAGGCGAGCAGGAGATCGTCATCAAGCCGCTCTCCGACGTGATCGGCCGCATCGCCGGGATCTCCGGTGCGACGATTCTCGGCAGCGGTGCGATCGGGCTCATCATCGACGTGCACGCGCTCGTCGCTGCAGCCTATGCGAGCGGCCGCGTCGCGCGCGCGGACCTCGCGGTTTCGGAGATTGGATGATGGGAGAGAGCGTTCAGGTCGCCACCTTTCACGTGGGAGCCGAAGAGTACGGCGTCGACATCTCGCAGATCCAAGAGATCATTCGCATGGTCGACATCACGCGCGTTCCCCGCACCCCCGACTTCATGGAGGGCGTCATCAACCTGCGCGGACAGCTCATTCCCATCGTCGACGTGCGCGCTCGTTTCGGCATGGAACGGCTCGCGCCGACGAAGCACACGCGCATCATCGTGACCGGCGTTGGAACCAAGCGCGTCGGGATCGTCGTCGACTCCGCATCCGAGGTTCTGCGGATCCCCATCGAGTCTATCGAGGAGCCGCCGGAGATGATCGCCGGCGTCGGCGCGGACTACCTGCAGGGCCTCGGCAAGGTCGGAGACCGGCTCATCATCTTGCTCGACCTCACCATGGTCGTCTCCGCGCCGCAGAGCAACGAAGCCGAAAGCGTCGCGCTTCCCACGACGTAGCCGGGGCCGGCGCGCCTACGCTCACCATAAAACGGCGGTGCGGTGCTTACGTGCCTTTTGTGGCGCCTGCGTAGAAGATGACCTTGAAGATCGCCTGCGGCACCGTGACGAGCGTGTTCGGATCTCCGTAGGCGAGGTAGAACTCTTCGCGATCCAATCGAAGATGGTAGGCGACGGAGATGTTCGAGCACGTGCCGGTGCAGTTGCCGCCGCCGTTTGGAACCGGCGGCATGCCGACGATGCGGCGCACGCCGATGGCAAACGACGAGTTTGCCGAGACCTGATACGCGTACGCGACGCCGTCGAACCACTGCACGCCTGCATTCGCATGCGGCATCCACTGCGCGGTGTCGTCGAGCGTGAAGGTGAGGTATCCACGTTCTCCGACGCGCAGCGTGGACGATCGGAACCACGTATCGAGGCGCCCCGGGCCGTAGCGACCGGTGTAGTACGTCACCTGCGTCGGCGTCGCCGACGCGCCGTGCTGCGGAAAGTTATTCAAGTTGTTCTGCATGCCGCTGTGGTACGTGACGCTGAATCCGACGCTCTGCGAGATCGGCGTGAGGGTCGGCCCGAAGCGCCAGTAGTTCGAACCGGTCGGGAAGAGCTGCACGTCGATCGCGCCCTTCGTGAGGAAATCGAGGATAACGGCGTTGTCGGCTTGCGCGACGCCGGGAGTTACCGTTCCGACGTAGCGATCGACGACCGCAGCGATGCCGGCCGACGAGAGAAAATCGTTCGGCGAGAACGTCCACGCTCGCGCCGCGTAGATGCCGTATCCTTGTATGCCGGGATGCGAGTCGAAGCCGTCGACCGGATCGAACTGCGTTCCGAGACGGCGGTACGCCGCAGCGACGGCAAAGTGCTGATCGATCCACGCGCCGCCGGCGTCGAGCCAACTCGCCTGGCTCGGATCGGTGACGAGCGTTCCCGATTCAACGGCATAGTTGGAATAGCCGCTGAGGTACTTTCCGTTGAACCAACTGAAGCCGCCTTGATTGACGTCGTCGACCAGGCCGGGAAGATCGGCGCCGACGTGCTGGAGCGCGGCTTGCCAATGCGTGTCGTCGGACGTATACGTCATGGCACTGGCGAGGTCGGTGCGGTCGTCGCCGATCGCATCGAAACCGGCGAGGCCGAAGTTTCCTTGGCGGCCTTCGAACGCGTAGCCTTGGGCGGGCGTCGGAATCGCAGGCGTGTAGAGCGTGGTATGAAATCCCGAGCACACCGAACAGTTGAACTCGTTGTAGTACGACGCCGCCTGCGTGAAGAACGGGCGCACCTCGCTGAAGATGCGTTGATAGACCGTGGGCGAGATCGACTGCTGATCGATCTCGACGTTCGAGTAATCGGGGTGAAGCGTTCCGAAGAACGCCGCGGTCTGCGTCACCGGAACGGAGAAGTCTGCACCGACGCGCGAGGTCGACCCGCCGATCGTTCGGCTCGCCGCCTCGCCGAGTGCGTAGGCGGTGACGCGCGGTTTGGGCAGACGCGGTCGCGCGAGCGCGGGAAAGGCGGCCGTTCCAGCGCGCGCCGGATCGTCGGGGGTCGTCTGAGCGACGTCGTACGACCAAACGTCGAGCTCGCCGGTCGAGCGAACGTAGCGCACGAACTGCACGCGCCACGCTCCTTCGTGCGCGCCGTGGATTACCGCGAGAGGAATGGCCAACGTGACCGTGTATCCGCCGTCTCGCATGGCGCCGAACGAGCGCCATTGCGGCGCAAAGGAGACGTTCTCGCTCGATGACTCGTTGTGCGCGCCGCTGGGATTCGATTCGAACTGGTATTGAAAGCCGCCGGGTCCCGTCGGCCAGAGATCGACCCAAACGGCGTCGTCGGGCCACGCGATTCCGCCGCCGATGTTGCTTCCGCCGACGACGGTGTCGTTGCTGTGCTGCGAGGCTTGGATCGGCTCCGACTGCGCCGCGTCGAAGCAGACGTAGAGGAACTTGCCGTCCGTCGCAACGTGCACGGTGGTCGCGTCGCTGCCTTCGCGCGCGTGTCCGACATCCCAACGCAGTGGAAGCGCGGCGCCCGGCCACGAGGCGCACGAAGGCGGGTTCAGGGCGGGGGCGCTCTGGACGACCGGGACCGCGAGCGAGAGCATCGGCAGACCTCCTAAATCTTTAAGAGACGATACAGGCGGGGAGGGCGGCTGTCAACTAATAGGTTAGTTGACAGGAAGCGGTTCATGCGTTAGGCTACTCTTAAATCCTTAGGAGGGTTTCGGATGCCGCGAAAACCGTCGCCGACGCTTACCACTGCCGAACTGCGGATCATGGAGGTGCTGTGGAGGCTCGGGAACGCCACGGTGGCGCAGGTCGCCGCAGCGATGTCCGCGCCGCGGGTCGCCTATAACACGGTGCTGACGATTCTGCGTATCCTCGAGCGTAAGGGACACGTGAAGCACGAGGAGTCCGGGCGCGCCTTCGTCTATCGCCCGTCGATTGCGCGAGACGACGCCGCGCGATACGCGGTCGGCGACCTGGTAAGCAGGTTCTTTCGAAACAACTCCGGTGAGCTCGCGCTACGTCTTATCGAGCGCGAGCGCCCGACGCGAGCGGAACTTGCGCGACTGCGCGAGCTGATCGAGAAGTACGAGGAGAGATCGTGAGCGCCTTGACGGCTGCGGAGCCGATCGCGCGCACCGCTGCGACGGCGATCGTGAACGCACTCTGGGAAGATGCGGCGATCTTCATCGCCGTCGCCCTCGTGCTGCGACTGTGGCCTCGGCTCAACGCGTCGACGCGATACGCGGCGTGGATGCTCGCGCTCGTGGCGGCGATCGCCACCCCTATTTTCACGGCCTTTCCGCGCGCGGGTGCGGTGCCCGTGCCGGGCGTCGTGGTCTTTGCGATCGGGACCCTCTGGCTTTTGGCCGCGTTTGCATTCTCCATTCGTTTGCTCGTGGGGCTCGTGCGCTTGCAGCGCTTGAAATCGAGCGCACTCCCGCTGCGGCTCGAGCATCGCGGCTCGGAGCAGGATGCACTGCTCGCGGGCAACCGCGACGTGCGATTCTGCGTGAGCGACGAGACGTCGGTGCCGGTTGCCGTCGGGCTCTTCGATTCGATGGTGCTCGTGCCGCGGCACCTCTTCGAGTCGCTCGCGCCCGAGGAGATCGAGCAGATTTGTTTGCACGAGATGGCGCATCTTCGTCGCGCGGACGACTGGACGAACTTGCTGCAGCGCATCCTCAGCGCGCTTGCGTGGTTCAGTCCCGCCGTGTACGCAATCGCGCGCGGGCTCGATCTCGAACGCGAGGTCGCATGCGACGACGACGTCATCGCTCGGACGCATGCGGTGCGTCCGTACGCGCAGTGTCTTACGAAGATGGCCGAGATCACCGCGTGGCCGCACGAGGCGCTTGCGGCGCCCGGCGTCTTCGTGACGCGGCGCGGCATATCGGAGAGAGTCGAACGGCTGCTGCGCGCCGGGCGCAACGCCGCGAGAGAGCTCGCGCTCGCGCCGACGGCGCTCGCGGTGGGAGTGCTCGCCTTTGCGGGCTTTGGGATGCGCCTCGTCGCACCGACGGCCGCCGCGCCGTTGCCGGCGGTGCGGCAGCAGGTCGCGGTCGCGCGAACGGCGCCGCCGGCACCGGCCGTCAGACCTCGAACCGAGGTTCGCGTGGAGCGCGAGTACGTGCGCGTGCCTGCGACGCGCGTTCGCGTGGAGCGCGTCTACGTTCACGTGCCTGCGACGCACGTGCGAGTGCCCGCAACGCACGTACGCGTGCCCGCGGTGAGCGTCGACGTGCCGCCGGTCAACGTCAGCGTCCCGGGCATCGACGTGCACGTGCCGGGGATCGACGTGCACGTACCCGCGATCGACGTGCCGTACGGCTCGATGGACGCTCGCGGCTGCATGGGTTGTGATTTCAGCAACAGCAATCTTTCTGGGAAGGATTTTCACGGGCAAACGTTCGTCGGGGCCGACTTCGAGGATGCGCGCCTGCAGAACGCCGACTTCGCTCGCACCCATATGACCGGCGTCGACTTCGAGCGTGCGGACCTTCACGGCGCGGACTTTCGCGGCGCGCACCTTCGCGGCGTCGACTTCGAGAGTGCGCGGCTGAGCGGCGCGCGCTTTGCCGGCGCGACGCTCGTCGGCTGCGAACTTTCGGGCGTCGATCTCTCGCACGTCGATCTCTCCGGCGCGCGTATCGTGGACGGCGACCGGTAGGGTCGGTGAATCGGGCGCTACGCGGGGCCTGCATTTCCGCCGCGCTGGCGATGGTGCTCTGCGCCGCTCCGGCGCTCGCTGCGGCGCCGACGGAGATCGGGGTGCCCGTCCTGGCGGCACCGCCGAATATGCACGGCGTCATCGACGCTTCGTGGTCAGGCGCGGCGAAGATCTCGCTGGGGTTCGACTACACGTATCTGCGTCCCGCGGGTGAGCCGACCGTCGTCTACGTGGCGCAGCAGGGCGGCTTTCTCGACCTCGCTTTCATTGCAACCCAGAAGGAGCCGTTGACGCAGCGGCAGACGACGAACGGGTCGAACGTCCTCAGCGACGATTACGTCGGCGTCTATCTCTATCCCAACGGCACGCAAGGGTACTCGTATGCATTCTTTGCGAATCCGCAGGGGGCGCGATACCAAACATCGTCCGAGAACAGCGCCTACGCGCCGCAATGGATGGCCTCGGGGCGACGGACGAGCGACGGATACGTCGTGACGATGCGCATTCCGCTGGGCATCGTGCGAAGCGCCGGATCGACGCGCTGGAGCGCGCAGTTCGTGCGAGAGGACGTGGCGACCAATGCGTTCGATCTCTGGACGTACTCGCCCGACCAACATGGAGCGGAGGATTCGACGTTTGCGGGGATGTTGACGGGCATCCGAACGGCGAGCGTCGCGCGCCGCAACGAGGCGCGGTTCCAGCCGTACCTCTTGGGCGAGCGAACGACGAAGGCCAATGGCGGCGATACGTCTCGCGTCGGCCTCGACGCATCGATTCCGGTCACCGCAACCTCGTCGCTCTACGCGACGCTGCACCCCGACTATTCGAACGTGGAGCTCGATCAGCAGACGATCGCTCCGACCGCGTTTGCCCGCCAGTACAACGAGGTGCGGCCGTTCTTCACGCAGGCGGCGTCGTTCTTCAACTCGGCGATGGACTGCGATAACTGCCCCGAGACGCTCTACACGCCGGCGATACCGACCTTTCGCGACGGGTACGCGTACGAAGGAACGTCGGGCCCCCTGCGCTTCGCCGCCTTCGATGCGATTGGCGAGGGCCGCATCGACGACGCGCAAGCGCTCACCTACGAAACCTCGAATCCGTACTCGCGCGTCCACTTGGATGCGCAACGCGTCGGCGTGGACGTTCCGGGTCTCATCGACGAATCGACGACCCTCAACGGCGGCTACTATGACTTCCCCAGCCACCTCGCCTTCTACACGAACATCGGGGAAGACCGGCAACAGAGTGCGCTCGGCGCGACGTCCGGCGGATATCTCGAGTCTGGATTTACCTACGTGGACGCGACGTCGGTTGCCGAGTTCAACGTCATGAACGTCGGCGCAGACTACCTTCCCGCCGACGGCTACGTCGCGCAGAACGACATCTACGGCGACGAGTTTTACGGGAATCACGCGTTCAACTTCTCGCCGTCGTTCGTGCTGCACGATATCGGCATCAGCGAGTATTGGGGCCGGTTTCACAACGCCGCCGGCACGACGGATCAGACGGATTCGTCCTCGCAGGTCAACTTCGATTTCAAGAATCTGCTGACGGTGCACCTCTACAACGTCGTCTCGTCGATCGGCGTGCTTCCCGTCGCAAACGACGCCGGACGATACGAACTGCTCCCCTTCGATGCGAGCGGCGTCTACGTGGGATACAAAGTCAATACGACGACGCCGAGCTACGTCGAGTACAGCGGCGGCCCGTACTACCACGGTCACCTCGACTCGTGGTCGTACGTCACGACGATTCCGCTCGCACACAAACTGAATCTCGCGCTCGAAGCCGACACCGATCGCTACCTGCCGAACACGGCGATCGAGCCGGCGACGAACCAGTGGCTGGAGCGCGCTAGCCTCGACTGGCAGATGAACCGTTTTAGCGAGGTGCTCGTCGGCGTCCGGCGCATCATCGGCGCGAATCTTCCCAATGCGTTCCAACTTCCCACCTACGCGAGCGCGACGCCGTGCGCCGCCGATCCGTACGTGCCGGGGTGCTTCGTGAACGCATCGAACGTGAGCCTCGCGTATCATTTCCTCGCTGCGCGCAACGAGTTCTACGTCGTCTACGGCGACCCGAACAATCTTTTGACGCTGCCGGCGCTCTTCGTAAAGTGGATTCGGTATATCGGCGCGGAGAAGGGAACCTGAGAGCCGCTCCGCAGGCCCACAGGCCGCGAAAGGCGTAAGAGGAGCGCATGCGGGTAGGCCCTCTCGCCATCATTGCAGCGGTCGCGATCGCGATCGCCCTCGGCGCGCACTTCAACGCGTCCGCGGCTGGGTCGGCGCATCATCCCGCGCGTCACGTTCCCAGCCCGCAGCCGTCGGTGATCGAGCACGCGCAGGTTCGTCCGCTCTGCTCGGCGCTCGTCCATCATATCGCTCCGGCGATTGCGATGATGACGCAGAACGACGCGACGATCGCGCGCAGTCCGGGCCTGCTCACGCGCTACGAGCGCGATCTCGACAACGAGAACCAGGAAGGGGATCCGGGAGACACCGCCGCTCGCGACATGACGCTCGAGCATCTCGAAGCGCTCGTTGGACCGCTCGCAAACAACGTGAATGCGATCAACAGCGAGCTTTCGAACACGCAGACGTTTGCGCAGCATCCTTCGAACTCCGACGAGCGGGAGCTCGACGCGCTTCGCGACCAGCTTCTCAAGGCGCTCGCGACGCAGGCCGTCGCACTCGACATCATCAACGGGTACGTCCAGACACAGCGCCTCGCCGACATGCAGCACGAAGGTTTGCAGGGCGCCGAGATCAACTCGATCCAGAACAGCGATACGACGGTGCACGCCCAGCAGCCGACGCCGAACCCGCTTCTCGTCGATCCGAATCAGGCCGGCATACAGCAGAGCCCGTACGAGATGGATCCGCTCGACGTTCCAGGCATCACCGGGTCGGTCGGAAACACGCCCCTCTCGCGTCTCGTCGACGCGATGCAGTGGCTGCGTCGCGAGACGACCAGGCGCGAGAACATCGCGTCGTCGACGATCATCAGGGCCGCGCGCAGCTGCGCCCCTCGCGTCGCGCCTTCATCGCACTAAGAGCCGGGCCAGGAGCGCGACGCGCTCGGCTGAAGGAGTAGGCGTGAAGGCAGTCGCCCTCTCGCGACGCTGTTGGGTTACGCGAGATCTTCGAGGCGATCAAGAGCCTCGAACGGACGAACCGAGCGCTGCTCGAGCGCGTGAGTCCCGCCAGCGCCATCGATCCCGCCGTCTAGGCGCCCTGACGCCGCCATGCCGGTAAGGACGATGCCCCTGCCTTGTTGACAGCAGCGTCGCCTAGGACGGAACTCGGCGTGGTGCGCGTGCAAAGAAACGCCTGTCGAAGTCGAATCGCGCCGGTGCGCCAATCTCCAAGCCGGCGATATCGGGATGGCGCGGATTCACCAGAACGTTGTATTCTTCTGGGATGACGGCGGACGGCACTGCCAGCAAAAGACCCTCTCCTCTCTGGAGCCACCGGTCGCCGATTGCCGCCAGCTCGTCGGGCGCCGGATAGCTACGCCATGCCGCCGGTAGTCGCGCGGCCTCCAGCGTCTGGATGCGAGTGGTGTCGGGAACGGCGATCCGTATCGAAACGAGGTCGTCGGGCAACTCCCGCGGATCGACATGCACGAGATACTCGAGTACCGCAAGTGAGAGCGTGCTGGAAGTAGACGCCAACGGACGCCCCGGATGGCACCATCGCGTTCCGTAAAGACGCGACCCCTCACCGTCGAGAGGGGTCGCAGCGTGAACGCGTCTTGTGATGCGCCAAAGGATCAACCGAGTTCGCCGTATTCGATGCGGCCGAGCTCGCGCTCCACTTGACATAGGCCGGGCTCGGTGCGAATCAGCGCGAGCGGCGTGCGGTTCCCAAGAGCACGGTTCGGACGACGTAACCAGCGATGCGCCTTCCGTTTATCGTCGAAGGTTTTCGTTGCCGCGGCAACGATGTACGCAAGGCGATAGATTTTGTCGCTTTCGTCGGTGGGCAGCCGATCGCGCTTTTGCAAGCGCATAAGCGTGCGTTCCGGGATACGAGCCGATTCCGATATCTCCGTTGCGGTTGAGGCTCCGCTTTTGACGAGCGCGCGCATGGCGTCGCTGGGCAAACCCTCCTCCACGGCCGCGGCAAGATCGCTGAGATTTCGAACCGATCGGCGCAACGCGGGGCGCCCGCCCAGCAAGGCCGCAATATCGCGAGCGTCGACGGTCATGATGGTCCTTTCTGGCATCAATCATACTGCCATTTGGCAGCATTGGCAAGGTTCGCAGGCCAGCGAAAAAGTTGCCGAGAACCGGTTGACTATCGAACGTATGTTCGATTAGCATGGTAGCCCATGGGTCTGGCGGCGCGCGTTCCAGAGCGTTCTCAAGCGGCCTTCGAAGAGCTGCGCGAGCGGCTGGCTGCCCATGCGCTGCCGGCTCGCCACGAGGCGATCGCCAGCGCGATTCCGGCCTTGGATCGCCTTCTGGGCGGGGGTTTTCCCAAGGGCGGGCTCACGACGCTCGAGGGGCCGGTGGGCTCCGGGCGGTGGGCGCTGGCGGCTCGGCTGCTGGCCATATGGACCAGGCGAGGACTGGCTGCGGTCCTCGACGGGGGAGCGCTCTACCCGCCCGCTCTGGCCTGTGCGGGGGTCGCGCTGCAGCGTCTGCTCGTCGTTCCCGCTACGGCCCCGATTGACGGTGCTCGCGCTGCGGACGTGCTCGTGCGCTCGCGTCTGTGCGGCGTGGTCGCGCTCGATGCGCTCTCGCTGCGGGCGGCGGCGTGGTCGCGCCTTGCCGGGCTCGCGCACAAGAACGGGACGCTGCTCCTCGTCGTGGCGACGCAGCCGCCGCCGGAGCTGACGTCGGCGGCGCGCTTGCGCGTATGCTTCGAGCGCGCGGCGCGCAACGAACTCGCGCTGCGCATTCGCCACGAACGGATTCGGATCCGATGCTCGCAGTAGATCGCGCGCAGCCCGCGCTGCTCTGCCTGCTCGCCGACGAAAAGGGCGCGGCACGATGCTGGGAGACGATGCTCGACGCGCTCGACGCGCTCTCGCCGCTCGTCGACGACGTTCGCGCCGGGCATGCGTATGTCGACATGCACGGAGCGCCGGGAGACGCGCGGCGTTGGATCGCGCAGGCGCGCGCGATCGTCGCGTCGTTTTCGCTTCCCGTTCGCATCGGCGCCGGAAGCAATAAGTTTGCGGCGTACGCTGCGGCGCGCGTCGCCGACGGAGCGGTCTGCGCCCGTGGTGAGGAGCGCGTGTTTCTCGCACCGCTCTCGCTCGATCTCCTCGACGTCGACGAGCGTCTTCGGCAGCGCCTTGGATTGCTTGGAATCGCGACGCTCGGCGATCTCGCCGCGCTGCCGCACGGTCCGTTCGTGCGGCGTTTCGGTGCACGCGCGGCGGGATGGCACGCGTGCGCGCGCGGCGAGGATCGCACGCCGTTCCTTCCGCGCGCTCACGGCATCGCGATCGAAGCGTCGATGTTCGGCGAGGGGCGTCTCGAAGACGAGGCGCAACTGTTTTTCGCGCTACGCATGATTCTCTCGCGCGTCTGCGCGGATATCGAGCGCTGCGGAAAGAGCGCCGGCGCGCTCGAACTGACGCTCGAACTCGAGGACGGAAGCGAGGCGCGCATCGACGTGGCGATCGCAACGCCGAGCGCGCAAGAGCGATTGCTCGGCGATATTCTGCGCGCGAAACTGCGCGGCTCGACCTTTCCCTGCGCGATCGTCGGAGCGCGCCTTCGCGCGACCCGTTTGGAAGAAGGCGGAGAGCCGATGCCGATCGTTGCGGCCGACGACGTCGATCCGCGCAGCGTCGCCGTTGCGATCGCGCGATTGCAAGCGGTGCAGGCGTCGCCGCAGCGCGCGCGCATGCGTCCGGCGTACGCGCTCGAGCGCCGTTTTTTCTACGAGCCGTTCGTCGTCGAGAGTAGCGCGCCGCATTCGGCGGGGCGCGATGAAGAAGAAGAGCCGGCGGATGCGCTCGTGCCGCAACTGCGTCTGCACGGCGTGCGGGAGATCGAGGTGACGCTCGAGCGCGGCGCTCCCGTATCTGCGGACGGGAGAAGGGTCGTGGAGTGCGTGGGACCGTGGCGGATTTCGGAGGGATGGTTTTCGCAGACGGAGATCGTGCGCGACGAGTACGATCTGCTGCTCGACGATGCGCGCCGTGTTCGCGTCTACCATCAAGGGCGGCATTGGTACCTTCGCGGTGCCTACGACTGAGGCGGCGTCGCGTGCGTACGCCGAACTTCATGCGTACTCGAACTTCACCTTTCTTGCAGGTGCGTCGCAGCCGGAGGATCTCGTCGAACGCGCTGCGGAACTGGGGCTGCGCGCGATCGCGCTCACCGACCGCGACGGGCTCTACGGCGCGGTCCGTTTCGCAACGCATGCGCGCTCCTGCGGCGTGCAGGCAATCCTCGGCAGCGAGTTGACGTTCGACGACGGTTCTCGGGTCGTCGTGCTCGTCGAGGACGCGCACGGGTACGCGAATCTCTGCGAGCTTATCTCGCTTGCGCAGTTGCGAGGAAAGAAGGGCGAGCCGAGGGCGTGCGTTGCGGATCTCGACGGGCGCTGCGAGGGGCTCGTCGCTCTCCTGGGCGGCGAGCACGCGACGCGCGAGCGCGCGTCGCTGTTACGCGAGCGTTTCCAGGCGCGGCTTTTTATCGAGCTGCAACGCCATTTGATCGAAGGCGAGGGGCGCAGGAATGCAGCGCTTGCGGCGATGGCGCACGCGCTGCATCTGCCGCTCGTCGCAACGAACGGCGTCGTCTACGCGCGCAGAGAGGACGCGCTGCTCGGCGACGTGCTCGCGTGCGTCAAGGAGGGAACGACGCTCGAGGCCGCGCGCGACGCGCAACGCCTTCGAGCGAACGCCGAGTATCATCTCAAGCCGGCGCGTGCGATGCGGCGGCTCTTCGAAGAGTATCCGCGCGCCGTCGACGCGACGCTCGAGATCGCGGCGCGCTGCACGTTTCGGCTCGAACGCCTGCGCGGACAGTTTCCGCTCTTTGCGGTGCCGCAGGGGATGACGCAGCAGTCGTATCTGCGAGAACTCGTCGAGCGCGGCGCTACGGAGCGCTACGGAACGCCGCTGCGCTCGCAGGTGGAGCGGCAACTCGAGTACGAGTTGGGGATCATCGCGAAGACGGACCTCGCGGGATACTTCCTCATCGTCTGGGACATCGTGCGCGCGGCGCAGAGACTCGGCGTGCTCTGTCAGGGGCGAGGGTCCGCGGCGAACTCCGCGGTCTGCTACGTGCTCGGGATTACCGCGGTCGATCCGATCGGCATGGACCTTCTCTTCGAGCGCTTCATGTCGGAGGAGCGGCGCGAGATTCCGGACATCGACATCGATTTCGCGCATCAGGATCGCGAGCGCGTGATTCAGTACGTCTACGAACGCTACGGGCGCGCGAACGCGGCGATGGCGGCGGAGGCGATCACGTACCACACGCGTTCTGCGCTGCGCGACGTCGCAAAAGCGTTTGGGGCGTCGCCGGCGGAGGTCGACGCGCTCGCGCGAACCTACGCATCGGGAGAGGCGCTGCCAGAACCCATCGCGAGCATCTGCGATCGGCTGCGAACCTTTCCGCGGCACATGGGGATTCACTCCGGAGGCATGGTGCTCACGCGGGACCCGCTCGTTCGGGTCGCGCCCGTCGAGTGGGCGACGATGCGCGATCGCACGATCGTGCAATGGGACAAAGACGATCTCCAAGACCTCGGCCTCATCAAGATCGATTTGCTGGGATTGGGGATGCTGTCGCTGCTACGCGAGGCGTTTGCGATCCACGCACGCTGTGTTGGTGGCGCGCGCTACGCTCGGGATGACACGAGTGGAGGAGCTCGGGATGGCAGGCCGCTGATGCTTCATACCATTCCGCAGGGCGATCGAGCGACGTATGCGATGATTGCGAAGGCGGATACGATCGGCGTTTTTCAGATCGAGTCGCGCGCGCAGCAGTCGATGCTTCCGCGCATGAAGCCGGCGTGCTTTTACGATTTGGTCATGCAGGTTGCGATCATTCGTCCGGGGCCGATTCAGGGGCAGATGGTGCATCCGTTTCTGCGGCGGCGCGCCGGGTTGGAACGGGTGACGTATCCGCATCCGAAGCTCGAGCCGGTTCTGAAGCGAACGCTCGGCGTGCCGCTCTTTCAAGAGCAAGGGATGCGCATCGCGATCGAAGCCGCGGGATTCACGCCGGGCGAGGCCGACGTTCTCCGCCGTGCGATGGGCCATAAGCGCTCGCGCGAGCGCATGGAGCACCTTCACGAGCGGCTCGTGAGTGGAATGGAGGCGAACGGAATCGATAGTGAGGCGGGCGAGCGGCTCTACGCGATGCTGCAAGGCTTTGCCGATTACGGCTTTCCGGAGTCGCATGCAGCGAGTTTTGCGTTGCTCGCGTACGCGTCGGCGTATATCAAGTGTCACTTTCCGGCGATCTTCGCGGCGGCGATTCTCAACGTGCAGCCGATGGGGTTTTACTCGACTGAAGTGCTCGTCAACGATGCGAAGCGCCACGGCGTCGAGGTGAAGGGAGTCGAGGTGAACGCGAGTGAGTACTGGTCGCACGTCGACGAAGGCGGCGCGCTGCGCCTGGGATTTCACGTCGTGCGCGGCCTGGGCGAGGTGCAGCGCAAGCGATTGGAACGCGCGCTGCGCGACGGCGTCTTTACGGATATCGTCGACTTTGCCCGGCGCACGAGTCTCGAGAAGGAGGCGATGGAGAGCTGCGCGATTGCGGGCGCGTTCTCGCCGTGGTACGTATCGCGGCGCGAGGCGATGTGGGCGCTGCGCGCGCTGGACGAACGCGAATCGCGCGGCGGACTCGGGCGGCTCATGGACGTGGAGGAACCGGCGGTTTCTTTTGCGGCGCTCGAGCCAAAGGCGCGTACTGCGTTCGATCTCTGGTCGACGGGCGTGACGCCGCAGGGGCAGATCGTGCAGCACTTTCGCGTGGAACTCGAGCGCTTGCGCGTCATTCCCGCCGCGCGTTTGGCGGCGATGCCCAATCATCTCGTCTGCCGCGTCGGCGGGCTGGTCATCACGCGCCAGCAGCCGGGAACGGCAAAGGGCTTCGTGTTTTTAACGCTCGAGGACGAGACGGGCCTTGCGAACGTCATCGTGCGCCCGGACGTCTACGAGCGCCATCGCAGCATCGTCCACACCTCGGAGATGGTCGTCATCGAGGGCAAACTGCAGAAGGAGGGCGGCTGCATCGACGTGCTCGCTCGCAGGCTGTGGGACTTCGAGAGCGACGGCGCCGTGCGGGGCGTGAAGGCGCATCACTTCGGTTAGGGGAGAGACGAGATGCAGCCCATCGCGGATGCTCGGGAGCCTTGTGGGCGGTGCATGCATTTTGTATAATAAGTGCATGCAGTATACGATACGCGGGATACCACCGGCAGTAGACACGGCGATCCGCAAGCGGGCGCGCGAAGCTCGCAAGAGCCTGAACGAGGCGGCAATCGATGCTCTGGCAGAGGGCGTCGGCGTTCGTGACGCTCAGCGTCGGCGCCGCGATCTTAGCGATGTGGCCGGTACCTGGAAACCCGACCGTGCCGTAGAGACCGCCCTCGCGGAACAGGACCGAATCGATAAGGACCTTTGGCGGTGAGAGTCGCCCTGGATACGAACCGCTATGTCGATCTCTGCAAAGGGATGAGCGAAACGCTAGAGATTGTGTCGACCGCGACCACGGTGGTCCTGCCATTTGTCGTCCTCGGGGAGTTGCGAGCCGGCTTCGTCCACGGCCGCCGCCGCGTGGAAAATGAGCGCGTCCTCAGGCGCTTTCTCCTAAAGGACGGTGTGCACGTGCTTTTTGCAGACGAGCAGACGACGCACCATTACGCGTCCGTGTTCGGGCAGCTGCGCAAGCAAGGGACTCCGATCCCCACGAACGACATGTGGCTTGCGGCTATCGTGCTGCAGTACAACGTAGCCCTCCACGACCGCGATAAGCATTTCGATCACCTTCCGCAACTCGTTCGCGTGTAGGGGGGCGTGAAGGCGCACAACTTCGGCTAGGGAAGAGATGAGGATGCAGCCCCTCGCGGATGCCTTCGCGCGGCCGATCGAGTACCTGCGCGTCTCGGTAACGGATAAGTGCAACCTGCGCTGCGTCTACTGCATGCCCGAAGGCGGGCTGCCGTGGCTGACGCGCGACGAGATCCTTTCGTACGAGGAGATCGCGCGCATCGTCGAAGCGGCCGCATACGCGGGCGTGCGCTCGATTCGCATTACGGGCGGCGAGCCGCTATTGCGCCGGAATCTCGAGCAACTCGTCGCGATGATCGCACGCATCGACGGAATCGAAGACATCGCACTCTCGACGAACGCCTTGCTGCTCGAGGAGCAGATCGACGCGCTCGTCGCGGCTGGATTGCGGCGCGTGAACATCTCACTCGACACGCTGCACGCGGATCGGTTCGAGAGCATCGCGCGGCGCCCCGGACTCGATCGAGTTCTGCGCGGGATCGATGCGGCGATCGGTCGCGGGCTGGCGCCGGTGAAGGTGAACTGCGTCGTGATGCGCGGGCGCAACGATGACGAGATCCTGGAGTTTGCGGAACTGTCGCGCCGCTTGCCGGTCGCGGTGCGGTTCATCGAGACGATGCCGGTTCTCGCATACGCAAAGGAGCAGGAGGAGGAGTACGTCAGCGCCGACGAGCTTCTCGCACGCCTTGGGGAGATCGGAGATCTCAAGCCGGTGGACGGGCCGCGCGGAAACGGCCCCGCGCGCTACTTTGCCTTCGACGGCGCGGCCGGCACGATCGGCGTCATTACGCCGATGTCGCACGATTACTGCAATCGCTGCAATCGCATTCGCTTAACGGCGGATGGGCGGCTTCGCCTGTGCCTGTTTGGGGATCACCACATAGACCTGCGCACGCCATTGCGCGCCGGCGCGACGCGCGAGGAGATATGCGCGATCCTCGAGCGTTCGATGCTCATCAAACCAGAACGTCATCACCTACGCCTCGGGGAGCCCGCGTCGCGAATGCGCGCACTCTCCGAGATCGGCGGGTAGCGAGGAGCTGTAGGGTGTGCGATCCGGCGGGTGACACCGTCGTATATCCGTTTCATCGGTGTCGACGAGTCTAGCCGCACCGGCCTTGCCCTCGAGATGTCGTTCACGTTTCCGAGCCGATCGGTCGTCAATGTCCTCGATAACGTTGCAGCGATCTACGGCTATCCGAAGTACCTGCGCGTTGACAACGGGACGGAA
>JBOHTS010000008.1:0-4273 GCA_050733755.1 Candidatus Tyrphobacter sp.
CCGCGGCGCTCGAGCGTATCGATGACGTACGCGAGCAGCTCGAACCCTCTTCGCCCGTTGCGAAGGTGCGCGAACCGCTTCCATCCGCGAATGTTTCCCGCAACTTCGGCGGCATAGAGATCGTAGGGATGGAAGTAGACGGTCACTACATCCGGTAGCGGAAATATCGAGCCGATCGCACCGTACGTCCCCGCGCCGAGCATCTTCACGTAACTCAAGATCAGCGGTAAGCGCACGCCGCCGAAGCACGCGATCGGAAGTTCCACGAGCGACCCAGCTTTCGTCGAGAACACGAAGGGTTCGCGCGGATACCGCAAGCGGTTATAGCCGTACCGGTCGATGCGCAGTGACGGCGTGATGCTGCTGTCATACGCAAACCCTGCGCCGATCAGGCGTTCGATGCCGGCGTCGTCGATGAGGCAGTTCGGCGCGCGGTAACCTGCAGGCTTGCGGTTCCAAATCTCGCCGTATGCGTCGACGGCGCGCGCGATCTCGTCCGCGGATGCGGGCTGACGCGTGTCGTGGCTGTACGAATGAACCGCGAGCTCGGCGTCGATCTCCTTGCAGAGAGTCTCGAGATTGCCGCGGAAGCGCTCTGCATGCTTCATCGCGACGAAGATCGTCAGCGGAACCTGCGCCCCGCGGAGAAGTCCTACAAGGCGTTCGAGGCGCCTCTCATCCTCGACGAGACGAACGCGCCCTTGTGGACAGTAGAGGTCGGGCTCGAAATCCATGCTCAAGCAGGCGATCTTCACGCTATCGCCACCATGCTTTCACCATCGCCTTGGTGAAATGAAAGCCGTAGAAGAGATTCGACCCCTTGTGGCTCGTGCCGTGGGCGCGTTCGGTGATGACGATCGGCACCTCGAGAACCTTGAGACCCTTTTTCGCCGCCTCTACGATCGCTTCGCCGTTCTGAAACTGATTCTCGCGCAGATCGAGCTGCGAAAAAAGCGATGTCCGAAAGGCTTTGAAACCGCTCGAGCAATCGGTAATGCGTTGTCCACAGAGAGCGCTGATGAGCCGCGAAAGGAGCGTGATTCCCGCCGATCGCACGCCGTCGACCGTGTTCGTGCCGCCCATGCGTCGCGAGCCGAGCACGAAATCCGCCTCCCCGTCGATTACCGGCAGCGCGACGGTCTCGATGTCTTGCGGCCGATGCTGGTTGTCGGCGTCCATGGTAACGACGATCTCGGCGTTCGATCTCGCCAGAATCGTGTAGCCGATGCGCAGCGCTCCGCCTTGCCCGCGGCGTATCGGGCTGCGCACCGCAAAATATCCGTGCTCGATCACGACATCCGCCGTTTCGTCGTCGCTGCCGTCGTCGACGACGAGCACGCCAACCTCTTTCCCCGCGATCGTTCGCGGGATGCGCGGAAGAAGATCGCGCAGATTGCGCGCTTCGTTCAGCGCGGGCATCACAATCATGACCGGTTTCACCGGCGAGCTGCCGTTGAACGAAGCGAGCGCGCTCTGCGCGACGCTCGTGCAGATGAAACGGTCGAGCGTGCGTTGCACGAAGTCCGCACGCGCTCGTGCGTGAAACGCGAGCGCGATCGCAGCCGCCGTCGCGACGATGCAGAGGGCGAGCATACGCCCGTACGCAAATCCGCCGAGGCCCATGGCGTCGCGCAGCCAGTTCACGCTGCTCGCATCGAGCGAGACGCACAGGAGAACGACGCCGATCGCGGCGCCGAGCAAAAACGCGCGCCGGTGCCAGCGCTCGCCTCGAAAATAAAGAAACGATGAGAGAAGGAGCGCGATGCCCCCGATCGCTCCGGCACCCCGCAGGAGGCTGAGCGGTTCCACCGGGCTCCTGCTTCGGTGCATGAATAAAGGAACCCCTCGCTCCCCTCGCGTACGCCAGCGCAGGAAGGAGCTAACTTTGGCGGGTCCGCGTCGGCTTCGTTCCTCAACATCCGACGCTTGGGTGGGACGGAGAGTCTTTCTCACCGGCGCGTGCGGCAGCATCGGCCGCGAACTCCTGCAGCGGCTCCGCGCCCTCGACGTTGCCGCGATCGTCGCCGTCGATTGCAACGAAAGCGATCTCTTCTATCTCCGCGAGGAGCATCGTTCCGATCCGCGCGTCGAGTTCATGCTCTGCGACATTCGCGTCGCCGATCTGCTCGCGCGAAGAATGAAGGGATGCGACGTCGTCCTTCATGCCGCCGCATACAAGCACGTCGACATCTGCGAGCGCACGCCCCTCGAAGCGGTGATGACGAACGTCATCGGGACGCAGAACGTCATCTCGGCGGCAATCGAAAATGACGTCGAGCGCTTTACGTTCATGTCGTCCGACAAAGCGGTGAATCCAACGAGCGTCATGGGAACGTCGAAGCTCATGGCCGAGCGGCTCGTTACGGCAGCGGCCCAGTGCGACGGCCCTATTTTCACCTCGGTGCGATTCGGAAACGTCTTTGGTTCGCGCGGCTCCGTCGTGCCGCTCTTCAAAGACCAAATCCTTGCCGGTGGTCCGGTGACGATCACCGATCCGGCGATGACGCGCTTCTTCATGGCGCTCGAGAGCGCCGTCTCACTCGCTCTCGACGCGACGTTCCTCGCGCTCGGCGGCGAAGTGATCGTGAAGAAGATGCGCGCACTGCGTGTCACGGATTTGGCGCGCGTCATGATCGAACGATACTGCGAGCAAGTCGGCAAGACTCCCGGGGAGATCGGCAGCGTGGTCGTGGGACCGCGGGCGGGTGAAAAGCTCTGGGAGGAGCTTACGAACGAGGAAGAAGTTCGCCGAACGTTCGAGTGCGGAGAGTACCTCATCGTGAAGCCCGCCATAGGAAACCGTACTGCAACTGCATCTCGCTTTGCGGCGTGGGAGGCGCGCGGCACGCCGCTCGAGCATCCGTATAACTCGTCGCTTACCTCTCCGATGACGATGCCGGAGATCGAGGCGCTCTTCGGCCCAACGCTCGTTCAGGCGACGGCCGCGCCACCCAGCATAGAAGAGACGTGCGCGTAGCCGTCCTCGGCGGCGACGGATATCTCGGTTGGCCGACGGCGATGGACCTCGCAGCGCGAGGCCACGACGTCTGGGTGATGGACAACTACCTGCGAAGGAATCTCGCGCGGCAGACGCGATCGGAGGCGCTCGTCGAGGCGCCGAACCTCTACGATCGCTCCGAGCGATTCGCGGCGCTGAGCGGGCGCAGGATTCGCGTCTTCATCGGCGACTGCGCGAACTACGCGCACATGGAGCGCCTCTTCACTGAATCGCAGCCGGATGCGGTCGTGCACTACGCCGAGCAGCCTTCCGCGCCGTACTCGATGATCGGTCGCGACGAAGCGGAGTTGACGCTGCGTAACAACCTCGCAAGCACGTTCAACGTCATCTGGGCGGTCATGCAGTTCGCGCCCGGATGTCACATCGTAAAACTCGGCACGATGGGTGAGTACGGCACGCCGAACATCGATATCGAAGAAGGGTGGCTCGAGGTCGAGCACAAGGGGCGCCGCGAGAAGTTTCTCTATCCCAGAGCGGCCGGCAGCCTCTATCACACGACGAAGATCTGCGACACCGATCTTCTCTGGTTCTACGTTCGCACGTACGGGTTGCGCGTCACCGATCTCATGCAGGGCCCGGTCTACGGACTGCTCACGCCCGAATCGCAACTGCATTCTGACCTGCTGCCGAACTTTCACTACGACGACATCTTCGGAACCGTCGTAAACCGCTTCATCGTTCAGGCGGTTGCGGGCGTGCCGCTTACCGTCTACGGGAAGGGCGGCCAGGTGCGCGGGTACCTCAATCTCCTCGATACGCTGCAATGCGTTCGTCTCGCGCTTGGAAGCCCGCCGCCCGCGGGCGACCTGCGCGTGCTCAACCAATTCACGCAGACGTTCAGCGTGAACGAACTCGCTGCGTTCGTCGTCCGCGCCGCGAAAAGCATCGGCATCGAGGCCACAGTGGAGCACGTGAGCAATCCAAGGATGGAGCTGGAGGAACACTATTACAACCCCGCCTGCACGGGCTTTGCGGAGTTGGGCTTGCAGCCTACGCTTTTAAGCGACGACGTTCTCGCTGCGATGCTGGGGCTCGTCCGCGAACATGCCGGCGCGATCGATCGCTCGAAGATCGCACCGCGCGTCCGCTGGAACGCGCATCGCGACGCAGCACCATCTCAGGTCGCGCCGCTCGCGGCCGTCAAGCCGTGAAAGGTGCCTGTCTTATCGCCGCATGCGGTATGCTGGTCGCTTGCGCGCGCGGCGCCGGCAACGGCGCGGCAAACGTTTCGTGGCAGATCGACTCCCGAACCGG
>JBOHTS010000009.1:0-57553 GCA_050733755.1 Candidatus Tyrphobacter sp.
GCGGCCGCGCGCGACGAGCCAGCGCACCGACTCCGGCGCGCTGGTTCGAAGTGCGAGGCCAACGAAAGCGGGAATGGCAGCGCTCGCGAGAATCCATCGCCAGCTTCCGGACGTGTGCACGAGCAGATTCCCCGCAGCATATGCGGCGCACGCGCCGAGAAACCAGACGATCTGCATGCTGTTGAGCGCCGCGCCGCGGCCGCGCGACGGCAGATACTCGGAAAGCAGCGCGGCCGCGATTGGGTAATCGGCGCCGATCGCAAGCCCGAGCACGAATCGTAGAACGACGAGCTCCACGACGGTCGCCGCCCAAATCTGCGCGACGGATGCGATGACGAAGACGCCGAGATCCGCGACCATCATGATACGGCGGCCGAAGCGGTCGGTGAGCGCACCGAAGAGCGCGGCGCCGAAGAAAATGCCCAGAAGCGTCGCCGCACCGATGAGGCCCACCGCAAATGCGTCGATGTGGAAGTGTCGCGCGAGCGATGGAATCGCCAGGCCGATGCTGCTGAGAATGTATCCGTCGCAGAAGAGTCCTGCGTTTGCGTAGAGGAGGAGGCGCCGGTGGAGCGGCCCGTATCGCGCGTTATCGACTGCGTCCAAGGTCGTTCTCGCCGCGAAAGGCGTTAGCTCGGCGGGCTCCAGCGAAGATCGGGATGACGGGCGGCGCGCGTCTCGTCGACGCGGCCGACGACCGTCGTCACCGGCGCGTCGAAGAGCGACTGCGGATTCGACCTCGCGTCTGCGACGATCGAGCGCAGCGCCTCGACGAACCCGTCGAGCGTCTCCTTCGACTCCGTCTCCGTCGGCTCGATCATGAGGCACTCGGGCACGATGAGCGGAAAGTACATCGTCGGCGCCATGAAGCCGCGGTCCAAGAGCGCCTTCGCGATGTCGAGCGCGCGCACGCCGGTCTCCTTCTTCAAGGCCTGCGCCGAGGCGACGAACTCGTGGCGGCATATCTCCGGATACGGCGTCTCGAGAAACTCGGCGATCTTCACGCGCAGATAGTTCGCGTTGAGCACCGCGTACCGCGAAACATTCGTCAGTCCGCGGGCGCCGTTTGCGTACAGGTACGCGAGCGCGCGAACCGCATGCGCGAAGTTCGACCAGAAGGAGCGGACGGGGCCGATCGATTTCGGGCGGTCGAAGTCGAGCGCGAAGCGATCGTCGCGACGCACGACATTCGGCGTCGGAAGGTAGTCGACGAGGTGCGCCGCGACGCCGAGCGGTCCGTGCCCGGCGCCGCCGCCGCCGTGCGGGATCGTGAACGTCTTGTGCGTGTTGAGGTGCATGAGATCGAAGCCCATGTCTCCCGGACGCGTGTTTCCCATGAGCGCGTTTGCGTTTGCACCGTCGTAGTACATGAGGCCGCCCGCGCGATGGACGAGCTCGGCGATCTCTTTGATACGATCCTCGAAAAGGCCCAGGGTATTGGGATTCGTCATCATGCAGACCGCGGTGTCTGCGCCCGCAACCTTCGCAACCTCGCTGGGGTCTACGCGACCTCGTGCGTCGCTACACAGCGAGATCACCGTGAATCCGCACATCGCGGCAGAGGCGGGATTCGTGCCGTGCGCGGTATCCGGCACGATGACCTTGTCGCGCCGAGTCTCGCCGCGATCGCGGAAGTATTTCTTTGCAACGAGCAGCGCCGCCAACTCCGCCTGCGCGCCGGCTGCGGGATTGAGCGAGAACGCCGCCATGCCGAAGAGCGAGGCGAAGCTGCGCTCGAGCTCGTACATCGCCTCGAGTGCGCCCTGCGCGAGATCGTCGGGCGTGAACGGGTGCAGCGAGGCAAATCCCGGCAGAGCCGCGAGCGCGTCGTTGATGCGCGGATTGTACTTCATCGTGCACGAGCCGAGTGGGTAAAATCCGCTGTCGATTCCGAACGTGCGCTGCGAGAGCCGCGTATAGTGCCGTACGACGTCGAGCTCGGTGTTGTCCGGCAGCGGCAGCTCGTCGCGCAGCGTCTCCTTTGGAAAGAAATGCTCGAGCTGCTCGCCGCGCTCGACGTAGGGCGTCGCGCGGCCCTCCTGTCCCATCTCGAAAATCAGCGGGATGGTATTCGCCCTGAGGCTCTCAGACGACGGCGCCGGCACGCGTTACCTCCGTGAGCGCGTTCGCAAGCGCCGAGATCTCCGCGGGCGTCGTTAGCTCCGTTGCCGTCAGAAGGATGTCGTTCGCGTACTCCGGATACCAGCGCCCGAGGTCGATGCCACCGAGGATGCCGCGCTCGCGCAACGCCGCGAGCGTCTGCTCCGCCGGCCGTCCGGTGCCGGCGACGAACTCGTTGAAGAACGGCGCCGAGAACGGGAGCGACAGGCCCGCGTTCGCGACGGCGGTGGCGAGCTCGCGCGATCGCTGCGCGTTGAGCGCCGCCACGTCGCGCAGGCCGGTCTTGCCCAGGAGCGCGAGGTAGATCGTTGCGATCAGCGCGCAGTGCGCCTGGTTCGTGCAGATGTTCGACGTCGCGCGCTCACGCCGGATGTGCTGTTCGCGCGCCTGAAGCGTGAGCACGTACGCGGTCTGACCGCGATTGTCGAGCGTCTTTCCGACGAGGCGTCCGGGAATGCGGCGCATGTGCTCTTCGCGCATCGCGATGAAACCGACGTGCGGGCCGCCGTACGCCACGGGAACGCCGAAGGACTGCGCCTCCCCGGCGACGATTTTCGCGCCCCACGAGGCCGGCGTCGCGAGCGCTGCCATCGAGAGCGCCTCCGCAACGACGGCGATCGCGACCGCTCCGTGCGTTTCGATCGTCGCGGCGCTCTGCGTATCGAGCGCGTCGACGTTGCCGAAGAAGTTTGGAGATTGAAGCGCGACGCCGGCGTACTCGTGCGAATCGAGCGCGGATGCGAGTGCCTGGAGGTCGCTGGTGCCATCGGCCGTCAGCGGTATCTCGTCGACGGCGACGTCGAGCCCGTCGCAGTACGTGCGCAGCACCGCCCGATAGTTCGGGTGGACGGCGCGCGAGACGAGGAACCGGCGGCGGCCCGTCGCGTTGACCGCGACGATCGCACTCTCCGCAAGCGCGGTCGCGCCATCGTAGACCGAGGCGTCGGCGAGATCCATTCCCGTGAGGAGGCAGATGTACGTCTGCCACTCGTAGATTGCCTGAAGGTAGCCTTGCGAGACTTCGGCTTGGTACGGTGTGTACGCGGTGAGGAACTCGCCGCGCATCGCAAGCGCCGCGACGGCGGCCGGAACGTAGTGACGATATGCGCCGGCGCCGAGAAACGAGATCATTCGCGCACCCTCGTTGCGGGATGCCATGCCCTCGATCCGGCTGCGAAGCGCGCGTTCGGGCATCGCGGGCACGACCTCGAGCGGCGCGCGCAGCTTCAGCTCGTCGGGAACCTCGAGCAGGGCGTCGAGCGAGGCCACGCCGATCGTTTGCAGCATCGCCTCGACGTCGGCGCGGGTGTGCGGCGTGTACATGCGATGGCGCTACCCGGCGACGAGCTTTTCGTACTCGGCAGCGGAGAGCAGCTGCGCCGCTTCTCCGGGATCGCTCAAGACGAGCCGCAGAAACCAGCCGTCACCGTACGGGTCGCGATTCACCGCGCCGGCGTCCGCCTCGAGCGATGCGTTGACTTCGGCGACCTGCCCCGAGATCGGCGTGAAGAGATCGGAGACCGCCTTCACCGATTCGACGACGCCGATGTTTGAGAACTGCGTGACGCGCGATCCGACCTTCGGAAGCTCGACGTAGACGATGTCGCCAAGGGAGTTCTGCGCGTAATCGGTAACTCCGATGGTCGCTCGATCGCCCTCGATGCGGACCCACTCGTGCTCTCTGCTGTAGAGCAGACCCTCCGGCACTGCCAAACTACGAACTCCTTTTATAGAACGGCATCGCAACGACGCGCGCGTCGTGGCGCGCCCCTCGAATCTCGACCGCGAGGTGCGTGCCGATGGTTGCAGCCTCGCGCTCGAGGAGCGCGGTTGCGACGTTCGTGCCGCCGTCGACGGACGGAGCGAACGACCCGCTGCACACCTCACCGACGCGTCGCGCCCCGGCGAAAACTGGATAGCCTTGCCGGGCGGGCACGCGCCCCTGCATCACGATGCCCGCAACGCGCGCGAAGTCGTCGCGAGCGATCTGCTGGGCGAGCGCTTCGCGGCCCCTGAACACCGGCTTCTTCAACTTCACGGCCCACGCCTGACCGCCCGCAACCGGCGTGATCTCTTCGGTCAGCTCGTGACCGTAGAGCGGCATACCGGCCTCCAATCGAAGCACGTCGCGTGCGCCGAGTCCGCACGGCTGCAGACCCTCGCGCGCGTGCGCGCGCAACAGTGCGTTCCAAAGATTCGAAGCGAACGCTCCGTCGACGAAGATCTCGAAGCCGTCTTCACCGGTATATCCCGTGCGCGCGACGAGCGCGGGAACCCCCTCGACTTCGGTCTCGAGGCACGTGTAGTACTTCATCGCTGCGAGATCGTCGTCGACGTGCGGCTGGAGCATCGATACGGACTGCGGGCCCTGCACGGCGACGAGCGCGTCCTCGCCGTGCCGGTTCTCGAGCGAAACGCCGGGCGGGCGATCGCGCAGCAGGTCCCAGATCTTCTGCGCGTTGGAAGCGTTGACGACGAGCAGCCAGCGATCGCCGGGGAGTCGATAGAAGATCGTGTCGTCGTGCGTTCCACCGATCTCGCTGCAGAAGAGATTGTAGCGCGCCTGCAGCGGCTGCATCGTCGCGACGTTGTTCGTCGTCAGCGTGTCCGCCCAGGCGGCAACCGCCTCGCCCTTCATGCGAAACTGTCCCATGTGCGAGAGATCGAAGAGGCCGGCCCGGTGCCGAACCGCGTCGTGCTCCTTGAGCACTCCTGCGTACGAAACGGGCATCTCGAAACCGCCGAAGTCGACGATGCGCGCGCCCAGACGCATGTGCTCGTCGAAGAGGGCCGTCCGCCGACCTCCGGTCGCGTTCACGAGCGCGGCTTCTCTTGCGGGTAGGTGTTGAGAAAGGTCAACGTCGAGTGCGCGACGAGGCGCTCGCCGCTGCGCACGTGAACCTCGCCGTAACAAATTCGCCTTCCCGACCGCAGCACCGTCGCCTCGGCGACGAGATCGTCCGGCGAAAGCGCCGGCGCGAGAAAGTTGCAGTTGAGGCAGACCGTGGTCGTGTCCCGATCGCGGCCGTAGATCGACGCGAGCGCGATGTAGAAGACGGTATCGCAGAGGCTGACGATCGCGCCACCATGCACCGCTCCGGTTCCGTTGGAGATCTCGGCACGCCACGGCATGCGCATCACGGCTTTACCGCGCTCGACGTGGTCGAGGCGCAGATCGAGAAGCGCGACGAAGTGGCTCTTCTGTTTCTCCCACTGCCGCACGGCCTGGTCCCGATCGATGTTCATCGCTGCGACCCTTCATCGCGCGAAGGCTTAGGAACCTCTGAGGTATCCGATGCACCGAGCGCAACGAGCGCTTTCACCGCAGATCGAGGAGCGCGGAGGGAGCGTAGCCGGAGCGCTCTGCGACCGATGCATCGACAAAGAGATGCGGCGAAAACGCCGTTGCCCTTCGGGTTTGCGCCCGGAGGGCTCGTCTGCGTTGTCATCCGCTCGGTCACGGACCGCCGTGGGTATGCTTCCTCGCGGCTTCCTAGCATCCGAGCCCTCGGGGCGTCAAACGATCGGTACGTCGGATCACTCACAGGTTCCCTAACTCTTTTGTGAAGCCGAGGCGTCCGCCGCCCAGCCAGTGAGCCCCATCGACGGCAAGCGTCGCGCCGCTTACCCACGACGCCTCGTCCGAGCAGAGCCAGAGCGCGGCGCGCTCGACGTCCGCCGGATCGCCGAGCCGCCCGAGCGGGATTTCTCTGCGAATCCGCTCGTCGAACGCACTGCCCGGCACCGCAGCCGCGCCCCAGAGGTTTTTGTCGGTTCCTTCCGTGTGAATCGGGCCCGGCGCGAGCGCGTTCACGCGTATCCCGTAGGAGCCCCACTCGGCCGCGAGCGTTCGCGTCATGGCGAGAACGCCGGCTTTCGCGCTCGCAGAGTGCACGACGCCCGGCTCGCCGCTCCACGCGTACGTCGCGACGATGTTGAGAATCGCGCCGCGGCTGGCGCACAGCGCATCGAACGCGAAGCGCGAGCAATGAAACGTTCCCAGGAGCACGATGTCGACGACGCTCTTGAATCCGTTGGGCGAGAGCCGCGCCGCCGGCACGACGAAGTTTCCGGCCGCGTTATTGACGAGCACGTCGATTCGCCCGGTGCGCTCGACAACCTCGTTCACGATCGCTTCGACGCGCGCCGCATCGCGCACGTCGCCGGCCAACCCGAAGATGTTTCCGCTGCGGTCGAGCGCGGCCGTCTCGTCGAGTTTCTCCTCGCGACGGCCGACGACGCAGACGCGCGCGCCCTCGCGCGCGAAACCGAGCGCGATCGCGCGTCCGAGCCCGCTGCCGCCGCCGGTCACGAGCGCGACCTTACCGGTGAAACGCCCGTTCAAAAGACGTCGCCGTCGCGCGCGAGCATCCGCCGAAGGTAGAGCGGCAGCGCGAAGATGCGGCGATGCGTCTGCGCGTCGTAGAAGAGGCTCTCCCCACGCAGCCCAGCGCAGTACGCGTCGATGCGTGCGGGCTCGATCGACGCGACGTCGACCGCGTCGCTGCACGCCAAGAAAGCCCAATCGGTATCGAACGCTGGAACGTGCGTGAAGTACGACGTGACGAATCGGAAGCGGCGCCGCAGCGAGCGCGCCATCTTGCAGTGCAGATCGGCATTGTGAATCGAAGCGGTGGACGCCTGAAGCGCGTAGACGCCGCCGGGCGCGAGGAGCGCTTTGATCGAAGCGAAGACCCGGTCGTTAAAGAGCGGATGGCTCGGAGAATCCTCGAGCGGCTCCGTGAGATCGGAGAGGATGACGCCGTACATATCGCGATCGTCCCGCAAAAATGCGAGCGCGTCTCCGACGATCACACGCGCGCGCGGATCGTCGAACGAACCGCTCGACCATTCGGGAAGCAGCTTCTTGGAGAGGTCGATGACGAGCGGATCGATGTCGACCATCGTGCAGCGCGCGACGTCCGAGCGGCGCAGCACCTCGCGCAGCGTCGCACCCTCGCCGCCGCCGAGGACGAGCACCTCCGAGCGATCCGCTGCCGCGGCGAGAGCCGGATGGACGAGCGACTCGTGATAGATACGCTCGTCGCGCTGCGAACTCTGCGTGTCGCCGTCGAGAACGAGCATCTTGCCGAACACCGGCGTCTCGATGACCGCGACTTGCTGATACTCGGATTGCCCGCTATAGAGCAGGCTGGCGATGGCGTGATGGTGCTCCTCCGTCGGAGCGAACCGCTCGACGTACCAGCTCCAATGCTCCGTTTTCGGCAGAGGGTCCCCTTCTCGTAATTTCGTTCAGAACGAAGAGGCGAGCGTGCGACGTTTACAACGGGTAAACGAGCTACGAGTCGACGACGCCACGGACAAAATTAGGCGGAAAGGACGCGGGTGTCGTGGTCGCGAGTGATAACGTGCGTAAACCGACCGTCCGAAGACTGGCGAACCCCGCGTTTGACCTCCGACGTGATCGTGCTCTTTGCATGCAGGGCAGCCGCCGCATATTCGCAGGCCTGCCAAGGGTTCGTATGCGCGCCGCACGTGTAGAAATCCATGGCCGCATAACCGAGCTCAGGCCACGTATGAATTGAGATGTGGGACTCTGCGAGCACCACGACGCCGGAGACGCCTTGAGGCTCGAATCGATGGAAAGCGACTTCCATGACGGTCGCCTTCGCCGCTTCCGCGGCGCCGATCATCATGTCGCGGACCGCGCGAACGTCCGTGAGAACGGCTGCATCGCAGCCGGAAAGCTCGCAGACGATATGGGTTCCGAGTGACTTCAATTTATGGTCTCTCCTCGTGCCCCTTGCGGGGATCCCACCTCCAGGTTCGTCGGCTGGCGCCCGCTGTGCGGCCACGTCCCCGACCTATCGACGAACTCTTGCCGGCGCTTTTCGGTGCACGGGCGACTCGTCGCAATGGCGCGAAAGGGCGCGCCTTCCCCCACCGTTGACTCCTGCTTCCTGCAGGTTCCGCGCAATCATAACCCCCATAAGGCCCTCTGTAAAGAGCGCGGAAACTTATAGGCTCCAGCCAGAGCGCAATAGTATATAAAGTTCCCACTTCACAATCTTGACTTAGTATCTTCTCGGGGGTAGGCTGAAAGGGATGGCGGCCCAGATCAAAACCTCGCCGCAGGAGCTCCTCGAGGAGTACCGGCACGGCTTTCACGACCCCGAGAACTACGTCTTCAAGTCCGAGCGGGGCCTGACGCGCGATATCGTCGCGCGCATCAGCGCGATGAAGGACGAGCCGCAATGGATGCGCGACTTCCGCTTGGCCGCTTTCGAGATCTTCGCGAGCAAGCCGATGCCGACGTGGGGCGACACCGCACTGCTGAGCGAGATCGACTTCAACAACATCCACTACTACGTGAAGTCTACCGAGCGCACCGAGCAGTCGTGGGACGACGTGCCCGACGACATCAAGCGGACCTTCGATCGCCTCGGCATCCCGGAGGCCGAGCGCAAGTTTCTCGCCGGCGTCTCCGCGCAATACGAGTCCGAAGTCGTCTACCACAACGTCAGCAAGGAGCTCGACGCGCTCGGCGTTCTTTTCTGCGACATGGATTCGGCGGTCAAACTCCACCCCGAGATCGTGCGCAAGTACCTTGCGACGATTATCCCGCCGGGCGACAACAAGTTCGCGGCGTTGAACTCAGCGGTCTGGTCGGGCGGATCCTTCATCTATGTGCCGCCGGGCGTCGAGGTGAAGATGCCGCTCCAAGCCTACTTCCGCATCAACGCGGAGAACATGGGCCAGTTCGAGCGAACGCTCATCATCGCCGACAAGGGCGCGAAGATCCACTACATCGAGGGCTGTACCGCCCCGAAGTTCTCGACCTCGTCGCTGCACAGCGCCGTGGTTGAACTGATCGCGCTCGACGACGCGTCGATTCGCTACACGACGATCCAAAACTGGTATCGCAACATTTTCAACCTCGTCACGAAGCGCGCGTACGCGCACCGCAACGCGACGATCGAATGGGTCGACGGAAACATCGGCTCGCGCCTGACGATGAAGTATCCTTCGATCTACCTCATGGGCGAAGGCGCGCGCGGCGAGATCCTTTCGATGGCCTTTGCGGGCGAAGGGCAGCACCAGGACGCCGGCGCGAAGGCGATTCATGCCGCGCCGAACACGACGTCGGTCATCACGAACAAGTCGGTGAGCGCGCACGGCGGCAAGACCACCTATCGCGGCCTCGTCGAGATTCATCCGGGTGCCGTCGGCGCGAAGACGCGCGTACGATGCGACGCACTCATCATGGACGAGCAATCGTCGAGCGACACGAAGCCGACGATGAAGATTCACGAGCAGCGCTCGACGGTCGAGCACGAGGCTTCGGTAAGCAAGATCGGCGAGGATCAGCTCTTCTACGCAATGAGCCGTGGGCTCTCGGAGGCCGACGCGGTCGCGATGATCGTCAACGGCTTCTTCGACTTCTTCGTCAAAGAGCTGCCGATGGAGTACGCCGTCGAGCTGAACCGCCTCGTCAAGATGGAAATGGAAGGCGCAGTAGGCTAACGGAGCTCGCTAACGGTGTAGCGAGAATGCGACGGCGGCGAGCGCCCCGAGAATCACGGCCGTCTGCCCGAACAAGAAGCCGTACAGCGTTCCAAACTTCCTATCGACCCGTCCAAACCGTCCATCCACTGCCCCGAAGCGCAAGTCCATCTTCTTGTCGAGAGTATCGAAGCGCATGTCGATCTTTTGATCGAGACCCACGAGCCTCGAATCGATGCCGTTGAGCCTCGAGTCGATGCCGTTGAGCCGATCCGCCACTTGCTCGTACGCTCCTTCGAGACGCGACACCCGCTGCGGTAGCTCCATTGCATTACCTTCCTTCCGCGACGCGCTCACGCTTTCCTGAAGTGCCCTCTAAAAGCGCCGCGGAGCCTTCCGAGACTTAGTGCATCGGCAAAAGATGATACGATCCCGGCTTTCGCGGATCGGGCGCGAGCGCGTAGCCCGGCGCGAGCGTCAGCGTCCATTTTTCGCCGCGTACGACGCTGCCGTTCACGGCGGTAGGCACCGCAACGGTGAGGACCTTAAAATCCTTCGAGATCAACGCGTCCCCCCCTGAAACGGTGATCTCTCCCCACGCAGCGATAACACGAAGGGTGTGGTAGACGGAACCGTACGGATCGAGCGTTTCAACGTCGCGAGGGGTGAACTGGATGTTGAAGTGGGCCATCGGAAGCGCGATCGTCGGCCCAGTAACGAGCTCGCGCGTGTACCGAGCATACAGGACCGCCTTGCGCGCCGCGCGCGCCGCCTCTTGCGACTCGATCTCGGCGCCATCATAGCGAGCAGCGATCGCCTGCGCTCGGGATGGCGACGGTGTCTTCACGTTCAACCCATAGGCGCGCATCGTCATTCGCGCGATATCGGACGCCGCGGTCACCGAACGCCGCCACTGCGGCTCTGCGGCGTCGAGAAGCTCCGCGTACGCCGGTCCCGTCGCATAAGGAAACGCTCGCGCGTAACTCGGCTGACCCTCGATGCGCGCAATATCGCTAAGCGTGTAGGCGATGCGGCGGCCCGGCGGCAAGCCGGCGTCGATTCCCGTGGCTTCGGCCAACCCTTCGATGACGTCCAACTCGCGCTCTTGCTCGCCCGAACCCGGAAAAAGATAGTGCCGATAGAACCGCATCGCGAGCGCGTCGCGCAGCGCGCGCGCGCGTGGCGCGCCAGACGACGTAAGCGCTACGGAGAGCGCGCTCAGTTCGCCGCGCAGCCAGATTCGGCCGGCCTCGGTATCGAGCGACGGCACGCCGGAGACGCTGCCCATGCCGGCGTAACCGTTGAAGCCCAACTTCGGCTGAACGATGTGGAACGCTTCGTGCATGAGCGTGACCGACTGCATCTCTGCCGAGCCGTACATCGGCCACGTCAACTCCGATAAGCGGACACCCTCGTACGCGACGGGCGAGTTCGCGATGACCACATCGGCCGGCAGCGTCAAGCGGTAGTAATCGCCGTCGCGCGTCGCGCCGGGTAACGGAACGTTCGCAATCGCCTGGCGCGTGCTCGGGTCCACGAGCATTCTCGGAACGCACAGCGACACGCCCCAAAGTCTGCCTTTATCGGCTTCACAGAGCGCACGCCCACGCGCGAATACGGCCGCCGCCGTTGGGATCGTCGGCGGCGATGCAGCGGCAAAGGAAGGCAGCAGGCAGAGAACGGTGACGGAAGCGAGCGCGCTTTTCATGCAGACGCGCTTCCGTCTTTTTCGCGAGCCTTCCCGCCGCAGCATGACAGCGCGCCCGCGGTGTCGTAGAGGCCGTCATGGGCGAGTTCAAGGTCGCACGCGTCTCCGATATTGCGCCGGGAACGACGAAGGTCGTCGATGCGGGCGGAACCGAGCTCATGCTCTGCAACGCGGACGGTGCAATCTATGCGATCGAGGACGTTTGCACGCACGACGGCGGTCCGCTCGATCAAGGAGAGTTGGAAGGACACCGCATCGTCTGTCCGCGCCATGGCGCGACCTTCGACGTACGCACAGGCGCGGCGCTGACGCTTCCCGCGGTCATGCCGGTCATAACGTACGCGGTCCGAATCGACGGCGACGACGTCTACGTTACCGCCTAAGAGCCTGTCGTGAAGGGGCGAATCGCCGCCGCGATCGTCATCGTCGTCGCAGCCTTTATCGCCGCGTACGCGCTCAACGTGTGCCTGGGCCTTCGCTCGGTCGCGCAGACGTCCGGAACGATCTCGGGGCTCGGCGTCTGGCAACCGGTGACGATCGTTCGCGATGCGCGCGGCGTTCCGCACATTGCGGCGCACAACGAGCACGATGCCTTCTTCGCGCAAGGATTCGTCGAAGGTTCGGACCGGCTCTTTCAGATGGATCTCACCCGCCGCTTCGTCGAGGGAAGGCTCGCCGAAGTTCTTGGGCCGGCGGCGCTGCGCAGCGATGAGTACGAACGCACGGTGCCGGTGCAGCGGCTCGCGCAGATTCAGTGGGAACGTCTGCCGCTGCGCGCACAGAACGATCTCCAGGCATTCGCCGACGGCGTGAACGCTGCGATGCGAACGCAGCCGCTGCCCGTTGAGTTTCGCCTTCTTCTCTACAGACCGCAGCCATGGCGCCCGCAAGACTCGCTCGTCACGAGCTTCGGCATCGTCCTCGATCTCACCGACCTTTGGAGCGACGTCGCAGATCGCGCTTCCGCGCCGGTGCATCCGTTGACCGACCCGTGCTACGACGCCCCCGTAACGCTGGGTCTCGCCCGTATTTCGCAGGCTCCGCACTGCACGCCGCAAGCCGCGGAGCTGGCGAGGCCGCCGGCGGTGGGAAGCAACGAGTGGGCGGCAGGAGCCGCGCACTCGCAGACCCACCGTGCGCTCCTTGCAAACGATCCGCACCTCGATCTCTCGATTCCCGGCGTGTGGTATCTCGTCGACATCCGCTTTCCGGGATATCACGCGGCAGGAGCGACGTTCGCGGGCTTGCCCGGCGTCATTCTCGGTCACGACGACTATGTCGCGTGGGCGGCGACGAATGGAACGACGGCCTCGCTCTCCGTCTTCGATGCACCACGCGTGCTCGACGCTGCGGATTGGGAGACGCAGACGTTCCACGTTCGCTTCGGCTTGCCGGCACACAAGCGGTACTATCGCGGCTCCAGAGAGTTCGGTGCGACGCTGGCCGACGGTAGATTCGTTCTCGTGCGCTGGAATGCGTACGAGGATCCGATTTCGGAGATCGTCACCTTCGACGGACTCGACCGCGCTCGCTCGATCGCGGATGCGTTGCGCGTGCTTCGCGGCTATCCGGGACCGACGCAGAACTTCGCACTCGCCGACACGAGCGGTCGCGTCGCGTACGCGCTCGCGGGCGATATTCCCGACGATCCCGCATGGGCTCGCTGGATTCATCCCGCCGGCGACCTCGCACGCACGTATCCGACGGTACCGTTCGACCGGCTGCCGAAGGTCGCGGCGTCGCGCAGCGCGATCGTGTGGACGGCGAACAACAAGATGTACGGCCCCGGGTATCCGTATCGCTTGAGCCCCGAGTTCGGACCGCCGTACCGAGCCTACCGCATCGCGCAACTGCTCAAAGCGCGCTCGTCGTACGGCGTCAATTATTTTTCGAAGATGCAGATGGACGTGCTCTCCTTGCCCGAACTCGAGCTCGCGCGAATGCTCCGCATGACCGGATGGGACGGACGTTTCACACCGCGCTCTCGCAAGGCAACGATCGTATGGGAGCAGCGGCGCGCGCTCGTCCGAGGAACGCAAGCGATGTCGGGCTTCATGATCGAGGCGCGCGCACGCGGTAGCACCATCCGCCAAAAAGCCCCCTTGCCGGCGCCCAGCGTTGCGCCGTGGGGCGTTGCGGGCGCGGTAACGCCGAAGCATCCGCTCGCAGCGCTCGGCCTCGGCTTTCTCAACGGCATCACGTTTCCCGGAGACGGCGATAACTTCACGATTCACGCGCAGACGCCGACGCTGACGCAGAGCTTTCGCGCCGTTTGGGACGTCGGTAACTGGGATGCCGGCGGGATTTCGATTCCACAGGGCGAGTCGGGCAGGCCCGGTTCGGCGCACTACACCGACGAAGCCAAGGCGTGGATCGCCGGGACGCTGCTGCCGCTGCCGTACTCGAAGGCGGCCGTAGAGGCCGCGGCGCGCGAACGCCTAACGCTGCTTCCGTGAGCGACGCGCAGCGTCTCGTCAAGGCGCTCAACGAAGCGGCGAAAAAGACGCAGTTCGACTACCGAAAGGCCCGCGCAGCCGCGCGCCAGGAGCCGAGCGTCGACTGGCCGGCAACGAAGTCGCACAATGCCGATTTCAACGAAGAAGTCGACGGGTGCGAGTCATTCGTCATGCGCGACGGCAGCGTCGCGCAGTGGAAGCCGGGTCAGTTCCGCTACGCCGCCTCGCGTTAGCAGAAGAATCCGGCCAGATAGATGAACCCGAAGACGATCGATCGCCGCCGGTACCACCAAGGCGATTCCGGAGAGGTTACTGCAGCGCTTGCGCCAGGAACTGCCATATCGTCGGCCACGCCTGCGCCTCCGCAGCGAGATCGCCCTCGACGGTTCCGCCAAGCGCGAGGCTCGCGCCGCCGGGGAGCGGTACGACCGTCACGACCGAGGCCGGTCCGTGGAGCGCAAAGAGAAACGTATGGCCGGCATTGAGATAATCGATCGCACGATCGTCGTACGCGTGGTGGTGCGCTTTGAGGTACGTCATCGCCAGCCTGCACTGCGCCGTCGAATCCCACAGAAGATCGTCCGCGGCGCTCAAGCAGAGCACGGGGCCGTGGATCCGCTCGAGTGGAAAGAACGCGGCCGTCACCGCTGCGGAGTTCTGCATCGCCGCATCGTAGAGCGCGCGAATCTTTAGCGGCTCGTGGTTTGCGTACTCTCGCCCGATCGATTGCGCCGCAGGGCCGCTTTCATTCTCGGGAACGCACGGCAGTTCGCGATCGTGCAGCGTCCACGAGCAGCGAACGGGTTGTCCGAACGCACCGATACCGGCCCACGCGAACGGCGAGGGGACGTCGGCGACGACCGCGGTGATCTGCGGGTACGTCGATGCCGCGAGCAGCGCCAACTCGCCGCCTTTCGAACCGCCGAAGATCCCGATGTGCGCCGCATCGACGTCCGGACGCGCCGCAACGGCGTCGAGCGCAGTCCCAACGGTCTCGATGGGAATATCGACGAGCGTTTGCGGCAGACCCGGCTCCTTGAAGTACGCGACCGACGCCGCGACGTAGCCGTGCTGCGCGAAGATCGGCCCGAGCGTAGGGCCGAGACTGTCGCCGCCCTCCGATCCGCCCAGCAGAATGACCGCGGGATGCTTCCCGCTTCCCGGCGGCGTGCAGATGGTACCGATGAACGGCCGCTGCACCGCTGCGCAGTTCGAAGGCAGCGGCGCCGGCGAGGCCTCCTGCGCGATCGCAGGCGCGCATGCGAGCGCGAAGAGAACGGTCGTTGCAGCGACGGTGGAGAGCCTCACGGCGCTACCTTCGCAAGAAATGCCGAGATCGCGTCGGTCACCGCTTGCGGTTGATCGTACATCGCGAAGTGGCGCGAGTGGTCGATCATCACGACCTGCAGGTTCGGTGCTCCGGCAACGAGGCTTTGGTAGAATGCCTTCTTATCGGCGGGCGTCGTCATGTGATACTGCCCGTCCACGCTGAGATCGAAGGGCGCGATCAGGAGGATCGGCACCGTCGCCTTGGGCAGCTGTGGGCGCAGATCGAGGAGCATGTCCTCTGCAACCCATCGTCCGGCTGCGGCCGCGCTGCTGTGCGACACGAGCGGTACGATCGCGTTCACATCTTGCGGTGACGTAACCAGGTCCGGCATCACCGTCGTCCGCTCGTACGCTTCAAACTGCGCGGACGTCATGGCTGCCAGCTGCGCCTGCGCACCCGATGCGATCGCTTCAACCTGCGCGCGCGGAAGGAAGTTCATTCCCGGCAGAATGGGCAGACCGTCGAGCGCGATGACGCCGCCGAGCAGCTCCGGATGCTGCGTGGCGAGCATGAAGCCCATCGTGCCGCCCAGACTGTGCCCGATGACGATCGGCTTGTCGATGTGGCGCCGCGCGAGCAGCCGCCAGAAGTCGGCGGTCGTCGTCTTGAAGAGCGGCCCCGAAATCGAAGGCTGGCCGTCGAATCCCGGCAACGTCAGCGCGTAGATCGTATACGAAGGCGCGAAGTGCGCGATCTCTCCGCTCCACTCCCACGGCCCACAAGTGAGTCCGGGAATGAAGATGAGACTGCGCGGACCGCTGCCGTACCGTTGCACGTGCAGCGAGCCCACGTTGAAGGTCGCCGTCGGAGGCGGAGCGGGCGGCGGAACGGCGGCGCTCGCCGCCGCCGGAGCGAACGCGCATGCGAAGGCGACCGCAGCGCAGAGATGAAGACGAAGCGTTCGAAGTGTCACGAGAGTCTCTCCTATTTTTGCAGGTACGATGTCGATGAGTTTCCGTTGAGGAGCGCTTGGAGCTCGCTAACGTGATCGGCGAAGGCCGCGCGCCCGCGCTCGGTCAGCTCGTAACGGCTCTGCGGCCGGCGGTCGACGAATCGCTTCTCCTCTTCTACGTAGCCGGCATCCACAAGTTTCGCGAGATGAGCCCCGAGGTTGCCGCCCGTGGTCTGCGTCGCCTCCGCGAGCGCCGCGAACGACATCCAATCGCGGGCCAGCAGCGCGCTGACGACCCCAAGCCGAACCTTCGAGAGCAAGACCTCGTCCATCACTACTCTTCGATTCTTAGACCAGCGTCTCGAGGATCCCGAAACCAGCATAGCCCACGATGAGGCCGGCCGCCAAGACGTAGTATTCGATTCCGCGCACGCCGCTAGCGACGAACATCGAAACGATCACGACGATGCCGCAGACGAGCGCGCGGCGATTTCCGTGCAGCGCCACGAAGAAGAGTATGACCGCGCACGCGACGCTCCAGAGCCCGGCCACGCTAAAGCCGGGGAAGAGCCGCCACGCCCACATCGCGACGAAGCAGACGCCGAACGTCGTGCCCATAGCGCGCAGGAACTCGCGCTGAAGCACCGTCGGGCCACGCTCGTGCGACTTGCCCGCTCTGCCGCAGACCGCGCTCAAGACACACGCTGCAATGAGAATCGCGAGATCGATCCAGGGCGTGACTGCAGGCTGCAAGATTCCGTGCAGGGTGAGCTCGGCGCTCACGTCCATCCAGGCCGCGAAGAGTCCCCAGATGACGAAGAAGCGCCCGGCGTAGCCCAGCCTCAGCTCGCGCGTCGATACGCCCAGAATCCGGTCGGCCATCTCGAGATGCTCGCGGGCCTCAATCGAGTCCATGATTTGTCCTCCAGATTATTCTACATTATAGACTAATCTATCGCGTGACGCTTGGCATGTCAATAGCTGCGGTTTGACACCCCCTACCGCGGCTGGTATCGTACCGTAGTCATGTATGCCATCATCGAGAGCGGCGGCAAGCAGTATCGCGTCGTCGAGGGCGACGTCATCCACTGCGACGTCCCCGGCGAAGCCGGCTCCGACGTCACCTTCGACCGCGTCGTGCTCGGGAGCACGGACGCCGGCGTCAAAGTCGGTACGCCGCTCGTCGAGAAGGCGAGCGTCAGCGGCACCGTTCTGCGGCGTGGTCGCGACAAGAAGATTCTGGTCTTTCACTACAAGCCCAAGAAGCGCGTGCGCAAACTCTCGGGCCATCGGCAGCCCTTCGCCGAGGTGAAGATCACGAAGATCAGCCTCTCCTAGCCTCAGTTGCTCGACGTAATCGTCTATCGGGACGCGCGCAAGCGCGTCTTTTCTATCGTCGCGCGAGGTCACGCGCACGCCGGCGCGCACGGCCGCGACATCGTCTGTGCGGCCGCTTCGGCAATCCTGCAGACGGCGCGGTTGGGCCTGGAGCGTCATGTCGGATTACGGCTCGAGGCGACCGCCGCGCCCGGAGAGTTCGCATTCACGATCCCGCAGCACGCCGTCGCGGATCCTGCAGTCGACGCGATCGTCGCGACCGCGGAGCTCGGCCTGCGACAGATCGCAAGTCAGTATCCAAAACACGTTCGGGTGAAGCACCGGACAAAAACCGGGTAAGTCTAGCGCCGCCGCGAAGGAGGCAGCATGTCAGAGAGTTCCCGCTCCACGCCCCCCGAGCAACCCTGGTCGACGGCAGAGCGAGGCGGCAACGGCTACCAAGGACCCTTTGCGGCAAATGCGTCGTCGAGCTACGAACGCGTCGACTCCGATGGGCACGAGATCGGCAAAGCTCTTCTCTTCGGATTGCTCGGCGGCATCGTCTCCGCAGCCGGGTATCTCGTCTATCGGCGGCTACCCGAAGAGCAGAAGGATCGCATCAACGCACAGGTTCGCACGCTCGTGCAGCAGCGCATCGCGGAGCTTCGCCAAAACTTCAATATCTAGGGGCCCGACAGGCTCTTAGCGCTGCTCTGAGTCGGACGGAGGACGGTCGTCCACGTCGGCCGCTCGTTCCATCTCGGCGATGAACGACTGTGAGGTGTTCTGAAGCTCGCGCATGACGCGCCCTGCTTGGCGCATGACCTTTGGAAGGCGATCCGGCCCGAAGAGCAGGAGCGCGATCACGGAGATCACGAGAACGTCGGGCACGGAGAACATCGCAGGCGATACCCCTTCTCCTCTCACGCACGATCATACCCCTTGTCTTCGGACGCCAGCGGGCCGGCGCTCGCCGCGAGCCATCGGCGAGGCAAGCGCCGGAAGGTCCCCCCTGCGGGACCGTAAAATAGCGTCGTCCCACCCGTGAAAATCATCTATACGCGGGGCAATCGTACCGAGACGCTCGCCTCCCTGGCGACCTTGCGCAAGATTCTCCATCGCTTCGTCGCGCATCGCGTCTTCTACGAGATCTCGACGCGCTGCAAGCGCGGGCACGAAGTTCTTTGCGCGAAGAACGTCTTCGTCGTCGGATCGGTCGAGATCACGAACTACGAGCATCTGCGCATCCTCATCTTCGACGCGCACGCTCCCGCACATTCGATCGAGATCGTCAATCCGCAGATGATGCGCATCTACGACGAACTTCCGGGCCGCGGTTTCGCCGTCTCGTTCGTCAGCGAGGATCAGCCCGGCATCGAAACGCGATGCTACCTGCGCGATGAGGGCGCGGACGACGACGCGATGAAAGTGCAGACGGGACTCGAGAGCATCTCCCTGCCGCGTCTCTTCGAATACCTTCAAGAGATTACGACGGCGGCGCCCGCTCGCAAATGATCGCGTGATGACGATCGACGTCATCACGCTCTTTCCGGAGATCTTCGCGCCCTTCGTCGGACTCTCGATCGTCGGCCGCGCCGTCGAGGCCGGCCTCGTCGACATACGCTATCACCACCTTCTGGACGCTCTAGAAGGGACGCAGCGTGCCGACGATGCGCCGCTGGGAGGCGGACCGGGCATGGTCATGCGCTTGGCGCCGCTCGCCGCCATCCTCGACGGGCTGCTGCAGGGAGACGAGCGCAGAGCGATCGTCCTTCCGACGCCGGCAGGCCGCCGGTTCGAGCAGAGCGACGCGCGCAGGCTCAGCGCGCTCGATCGCCTGATCTTCGTCTGCGGCAGATACGAAGGCATCGACGAGCGCTTGGGCACCCTCTACGACCTGGAGGAGTTCTCGTTGGGCGATTTCGTGCTCACGGGAGGCGAGCTGCCGGCGCTCGCGTTCATCGACGCGATCGTGCGCCTCGTCGACGGCGTCGTCGATAAGGCCTCGCTCGACGCGGAGTCCTTCACGAACGGGGATCTGGACTACCCGTCGTACACGCGCCCGCCGGTCTTTCGGGGTGTCGCGGTTCCTGCGGTCCTGCTCTCGGGCAACCATGCAGCCATCGCGAAGTGGCGCCGCGAAGAGTCGCGCCGCCGCACGCAGGAGAGGAAGCGCTTGCGGGAGCCGTGAGGCCCATGCTATCATGCCGTGGTTGCGCCCCATTCCAGGGCCTTTTTTCGTCGCGAAAGCACTACCATGAACGTCATCGACATCCTCAGCAAAGAGCAGCGCAAGGAGAGCCTTCCGGAGTTTCGCACCGGCGACACCGTCAAGGTCTATTCGAAGGTCGCCGAGGGCGGAAAAGAGCGCGTCCAGATGTTCGAAGGCGTCGTAACGGTGCGCAAGGGCGGCTCCAGCAGAGAGTCGATCACCGTACGCCGCGTCGCGCACGGCGTCGGCGTCGAGAAGACGTTTCTTCTTCATAGTCCGCGCGTCGAGCGCATCGAGGTAAGCAAACGCGGCATCGTGCGCCGCAGCCGGCTCTACTACTTGAGCGAAAAAACCGGAAAAGCGGCTCGGATACGGGAGAAGAGGAACCAGAAATAAGACCTGCGCGCCTCCTCGTCGAGGTGGCCGTAGCCTTCGTTCTCGTCGTGCTCCTCCTCGGCACGTTCGTCGTGCGCTTCTACTCGATTCCCTCGATCTCGATGATTCCGACGCTTCAAGTGAACGACACCGTGCTCGTCGACGTCGCGTCGTATCGCCTGCACGGCCCGCGCGCCGGAGACATCGTCGTCTTCATGCCGCCGGTTCCGTCGCACGGCCTGCCGTTCATCAAACGCGTCGTCGGCGTTCCCGGAGACCGCATTCGGATCGCAGACGGCGTTCTCTATCGCAACGGCAAGGCGATCGCGGAGCCGTATGCCAACGAGCCGCCGCAATACGATCTGCGCGTCGCGCACGACTCGATTCTCGTCGACGGGACGCCGCTGCCGGCCGCCGGCGCCGACATTCCTCCCCGCCGCATGTGGCAGGTTCCGAGCCGTATTCCAGCAGGCTTTTACCTCGTTCTCGGCGACAATCGAAACTATTCCGATGATTCGCATCTCTGGGGCTTCGCACAGTTCGGCGGAGCGTTCGTCAGCGGCCCGCTTTCCCACGTCCACGCGCAGGCTCGCCTCATCGGGCGCGCGATCCTCGTGCTTTGGCCGCCCGGACACGCGCATCTCCTCGAGTAAGGAGCGCGCGTGACGCCTGTCGAGCTCCTCATCCTCGTTGGAATCATCGTCCTCGCGCGCGTCATCCTGAGCGTGCCCGCGATCGTGCAGCGCTCCCCGCGAGCGCAGCACGTCGCGCACGAGTTCCTCGACCCTTTCATCATCGCAGGGATCGCGGCATGGTTTCTCATCTCGTTCGTCGCGCGCACGTACTACATCCCGTCGGGGTCGATGGTCCAGACCCTCGCCTGCGGCGACGTGCTCCTCGTCGATAAGTTCGAGTATCGATTTCACGCACCGCACGAGGGCGACATCGTCGTCTTTCCGCCGCCGCTTCCCTCTCAAGACGATTTCATCAAGCGCGTCATCGGACTTCCCGGCGACACGCTGCGCATCAGCGGCGGCGTCGTCTACCGTAACGGCGTCGCGCTCGCGGAGCCGTACATCGCTCACACCGCCAGTTACGTTCCGGAGATGGCGGCCTGCTCGGGCGGACAGCCGGTCATGGCTCCGCCGGCGCGCCCGACGTACGACCTTGCGGTTCGGAACTACGGAATCTACGTGAATCTCCACGACGGCGGCGGCTGGGAGCCCCTCGATCCGTCGCAAGCAAACATCCCGCCCCGCTCGATGTGGATCGCGCCGAATCGCATTCCCCCGCACTGCTTCATCATGCTCGGCGACAATCGCAACGACTCCGAGGACTCGCACGTCTGGGGGTTCGCGCAGGACGCCGGCCGGTTTGCGAGCGGCCCGCGTAAAGGCCAGACGGCGGGCTTCACCGGACGCGCGTTCCTCATCTTTTGGCCGCCCTCGCAGGTGCGCATCCTGCACGGTTGAGAAGGTTGGGGTCCATGACCTGGCTGCGCGGCGGTCGCCGCCTGTTCAGTCTCATGATCGAGGTCGCGCTCCTGTGCGTCCTCGCCGCGGCGTTCTTCGTGCGAACGCCGCAGGTCTCGGGCCGTTCGATGGCGCCGCAGATCGCCTCCGGCGAGTACGTGCTCATCAATACCCTTGCGTACCACCTGCACGCGCCGGCGCGCGGCGACATCATCGCCTTCCGCCGTGATGAAGATCCGGCCTCCGGAATCGAGCCGAGCGTCTACATCAAGCGCGTCATCGGCTTGCCGCACGACCTGGTCGCCATCCGCGACGGCGTCGTGTACGTCAACGGCGCAGCCCTCGACGAACCTTACGTTCGCTTTCGCGACCACGACACGTTTGCTGCCATCACGGTTCCAGCCGGCGACCTCTACGTGCTCGGAGATAACCGCGCGGACAGCGAGGACTCGCGCGTCTTCGGCTGCGTCCCGGAACGATCGGTCATCGGCAGAGCGATCGCGGGCATCTGGCCCCCGCGCTCGCTCGGAAACCTTTGAGCGGTGATCCAATGGTATCCGGGCCACATGGCAAAGGCCATGCGGCACATCGTCGAGGCCGTCCGCTTGGCGGACGTCGTGATCGAAGCCATCGACGCACGCCTTCCTCGCAGCGGCGCGAATCCGGCACTCAGGCAACTCGCACGCGGGAAGCGGCGGATCGTCGCGCTCACGCGCTGCGACCTTGCCGACGCTCGTACGACGCGCGCGTGGGTCACGGCATTCGCGCGCAGCGACGTGACCGCGATCGCTCTCGATGCGCGTAAGGCACGCGCGGTCGCGCGCATCGCGGCGATGCTGCGATTGCAGCCGGACCGCAGCGCGCGTGGAATCGTCGTCGGCATTCCCAACGCGGGGAAGTCGACGATCCTCAACGCGCTCGCGCGACGCGGCGCGGCGAAGACGGAGCGGCGAGCCGGCGTCACGCGCCGGACGCAATGGTTTCGCATCGGCCGGACCTTCGAAATGATGGATACGCCCGGCGTCCTGGTTCCCAAGATTGCGTCGGCACAGGCGCAGTGGAAGCTCGCCGCCATCGGCGCGATCCCGACCGAGCGCTACGATCCGCAGCGCGTCGCCGACGCCGTCTGGGGCTGGGCCGTGAGAAGCGGAATCGACTCCGTTCCGCCGCTCGACGCGTTCGTCGCAAAACGCGGCTTCGTGCGGCGCGGCGGCAAGGTCGATCGGCACAATGCGGCGCAATCGTACCTCCGAGCGTTCGAGCAGGGGACGTTCGGGCGCATCTCTCTCGAAACGCCGGATGACGCAGAAGCAACGTAAGGCCAAAACGAGATACGAACGCGAACGCCGCAGGCTCGTGCGCCTTGCGTTCTTCGAGAACGCCGCGCGCGAGCAGGGCTTCGTTCACATCGGCGGCATCGACGAGGTCGGTCGAGGCCCGCTCGCGGGACCCGTCATCGCCGCGTGCGTCGTCGTCTCCGAGCCCCTGCGGCTGCGCGGACTCAACGATTCCAAACAGGTGCTGCCGCAGGCGCGCAGACGGCTCGCGCAAGAGATCAAGCAGTGCGCCGACGCGTGGTCGATCGGGAGCGCCTGCGTCGCAGAGATCGATCGCCTGAACATCTATCATGCGAGCATCTTGGCCATGGAGCGCGCGATTTTGGCACTTACCGTCACGCCTGAGTATCTCATCACCGACGCCGTTCGCATTCACTCGTTCCACGGTCCGCAGGAGCCGCTCGTGAAAGGCGACGCGCGGTGCGCCGTCGTCGCGGCGGCGTCGATCGTCGCGAAGGTGTATCGCGACGCGCTCTTGGAAGAGCTCGATCGCGAGGACCCGCGATATGGGTTCGCGTCGCACAAAGGGTACTCGACGCCCGAGCACATCGCGGCGCTCGAGCGGTACGGCCCTTGCATTCACCACCGCGCAAGCTGGGCACGCGTTGAACAATACCGATAAAGGCCGGCAAGGCGAAACGACGGCGGAGCGCTTTCTGCGCGCCCGCGGATATCGCGTGCTCGAGCGCAACGCGCGCATGCCCGGGGGCGAGATCGACCTCATCTGCCTCGACGGCGGAACCCTCGTCTTCGTGGAGGTGAAACGCCGCGACGGTACGGCCTTCGGACCGGCGCTCTCCGCCGTCGACGCGCGCAAACGCGCGCGTCTGCGCTCGCTGGCGGCAGATTACGCGCAGATCGTCGCACCTCGCGCGCGCCTGCGATTCGACGTCGTCGCACTCGACGGCGCACGCACGACGCTCCACCGGAACGCATTCTGATGGCGACTGCCAGCGGCGCGATGCCGGCGCCGCGCCCCGAGCTTCGCCGCGCCGTCACCCCATGGGGGTCGTTCTCATGGGGATACTCCGACGTTGGGGCGGATATCTTCGTCGGCCTCGGCCTCGTGCTCGCCGCGGCGGCAGGCGCCTCGAACGTCGCCTTTCTCTTCGCCGGGATCGTCTACGTCTGCATCGGCCTCGCGTACACCGAGCTCGCCGCCGCATATCCGTTCGCGGGCGGCGGTCCGTACTTCGTCCTTCGCGGACTCGGCGACGTCTTCGGCTTTATCGCGGGGTGGGCGGTTCTCCTCGATTTCACGATCGACATCACGCTCTTCGCATGGAGCTGCATCGACTATTCGAGCCAGCTCATCCCGGCGCTCGTTGGATCGTCGCATCCGTGGGTGCACTTCGCAGCGACGCTCTTTCTCATCGTCGCGCTCTGCATTCTCAACGTCATCGGCGTTCGCGAGAGTACCGCGTTCAACGGCATCGTCTCCGCGCTCGACGTCGTAAGCGAGACGTGCATTCTCTGCTTCGGATTTCTCTTTGCGTTTCGCCCGGATATTCTCATTCACACGATGAGCGTGAGCTGGCCCAGCCCGTACCATCTCATGCTCGGGACGTCGCTTGCGATCATCTCGTTCGTCGGGCTCGAATCGATATCGCAGGCCGCGCAGGAGACGTATCGTCCGGCGTCGATCGTCCCGCGGACCTCGACCGCGCTCATCCTCACGATTCTCATCTTCGCGCTGGCGTACTCGAACCTCGCGCTCGGAATGGAGCCTCGTACGCCGATCCTCGGCGCGCACGGGCAGCATCTCGCCTTCTGGCAGATCTTTCCGTTCAACTCGGACAATCAGGGCAAGGCCGTCGCGCTCCTCGCCGCACAAGTGCCGTACTGGGGCTCGATCGCGGCGCTCTACGTTCCGGTCCTCGGCGCGATCCTGCTCCTCATCTCGTCGAACTCGGGCGTCTTCGGGAGTTCGCGCATCGCGTACTCGATGAGCAGAGCCGATCTGCTGCCGTCGGTCTTTCAGCGCGTCCACCGGCGCTTTCGAACGCCCGCCGTCTCGATCTTTGCGTTCTGCGGGCTCGCCGTCGTCACGCTCGCGTTTGCAGCGCTTCCCTCGCTCGATCCGTCGGCGAGGTCGTTCTACGCTCGCGTCTTCAATGGCGAGAGCGGGCTCGACTTCCTGGCCGACCTCTACGCGTTCGGCGCCGCGACGAGTTACTCGTTCGTCTTCGTCGCGCTCGTCGCGCTGCGGCTCGTCGATCCGTACAGCCCTCGCAAGTTCAAGATACCGGTCAACGTTCCGGTTCGCTTTCGCGGTGAGAACACGTCGATTCCCGTGCTCGGAATCGTGGGGTTCGTCGGCATCTTCTCGATTCTCGTCTTCACTCTCATGACGCATCCGATCGGGCGCATCGCCGGACCGCTCTGGCTTTTCGTCGGCGTGATCCTCTACTTCGTCTACCGGCACCATCGCAAACTTCCGTTCCTCCGCTCGCAGAAGCACGACTGGCGAGCGCATCAGATGGAGATTCTCAAGACCTCCGGCGATCTCGAGCTGCTCGACCAGTACACGGCCGCGCTGAAGCGCGCGGACGAGCGCGCCGGGAGCGGCGTATGAACGCACTCGTCCTCATGCGCGGAGTCTTTGCCGCCCTGTACGTCGTCGCGGGCGCGATCATCTTCGCGCGGCTCGCGCTCGTCGCGCCCGTTGCGGGATGGCGTATCGTCTCCGGCGCCGTGCTCGGCCTTGCGATGATCGCGCTCGGCGTTCACCGCATCGTTCTCATCTGGCGCACGCGAGGAGCACCGTGACGAGCGAAGCCGTTCATCTCACGGTCGCCGGAACCATCGTCGCGGTGGTCCTCGCCGCGACGATTGCGGTGACGTTCTGGTGGATGCTCCACCCGCCCGCCTCCTTCGTCGAGAAGCGCGCGAAGGAGGCGGAGCACGAGTACGAGCGCATCGTCGGCTCGATCATCGTCGTCTTCACCCCAGAGATCGCGTCGAGTCACATGATGGCCTTTGCCGCCAAGCTCGCGCGCGGCGAGCGCTCCGAGCTCCTCGCGCTCTACGTCATCGAGCTTCCCTACACGCTGCCGCCCGACGCGCGAATGCCGCAGGAAGAACGCAGCGCCCTCGACACGCTCGGAGCCGCGGAGACGATCGCAAAGAATAACGGCGTCTCGACGCGAATCGAGATCGTCAAGGCGCGCTCCACGAAGCAGGCGGTACTCGATATCGCCAAGCGCGAGAGGGCGAACCTGCTGATCCTCGGGGATTACCGGGAGGGCAAGTACCTCGGCTCGCCCTTGAGCCATACGATCGAGGAGATCGTCGCGGATGCAAAATGCGACGTCCTCATCGGCATCGAGGGAAAGCACGGGACGCTTCTCGTCGGGGACACGACGTAAGAGAGGAAGGCCACCATGACGCTCTACCGCCGCTTTTTCACCATCGGTACGGCATTGCTCGCGTTGGGACTCGTTGCACGGGCCGCAAGCGCCGAGAACTCGGCGCCGGCGATCGCGGCATTTCGCACCGCCTTCGCCTCGGTCAACGATTACACGTATCAGCTTCATTCGCACGAGATCCTTGGAACGCAGGTGCAGGATCGCGTCTATCAATACTCGTTCATGAAGCCGCACTTTGCCAAGACGCTCATCACCAGCGGCGACGGAGCCGGTTCGGGAGGGGTCTGGGCGGGCGGCAATCAGGTCAGCGGGCACCAGGGCGGAATCCTCTCTGGCATTCACCTGAAGGTCAATCTTCACGACGGCCGCGCGACGTCGATCCGCGGGTACACGATTCCCGACGGCTTGATGCAGAACGTCGTCGAGACCTACGCGAACGTTCCCGGTCGCCTCACGGAACTTGCGGGCGTTCTCGACGGACATTCGATCTCGGAACTCGTGCTCGACGTCGCCGATCCTGCATCGGACCGCGGTATTACGAAGCAAGTTCTCTATCTCAGCAACGAGACGCACTGGCCGATCCGGCAGTTGCTCTACGTCGGTTCGACGATCGTCCTCGATCAGACGTTTTCAGACATTCACACGAACGTCGGTCTCACGCAGAGCGACTTTCCGTTCTAAAGAACCTACGTCCGTAGGCTCGTGCACATGAAGCGCGCCGCGCGTTCGCTGGCGCTCGCGCTGGCGTGTGCGATCTTCGTCGTCACGATGCTCGGCACGACGCTGCCGACGCCGCTCTACCCCACGTACGAGCGCACGTTTCACATAGAACCGATCCTCATCCCGGTCATCTTCGCGCTCTACGCGATTGCGGTCATCGGCGGTTTGATGTTTTTCGGGCGGCTCTCCGACGCTGCGGGCCGCAAGAACGTGCTCTTTTTGGGCCTCCTCCTCTCCGCGCTCAGCGCCGTCGCCTTTCTAACAGCGCATTCCCTCGCGATGCTCTTCGTCGGGCGTCTGGTATCCGGACTCTCGGCCGGAATCTTCACCGGAACGGCGACCGCGACGATCGTCGAGCTCGCAGCACCGGAGAACAAAAAGACGGCCTCGATGCTCGCCGTCGCTGCAAACACGTTCGGACTCGCACTCGGAACGCTCTTGTGCGGACTCGTCGCAACGGTTTTTGCGCATCCCCTCCGGTTTCCGTACGCGATCGATCTCGTGCTCGTCGCGCTCGCCGCGCTCGCTCTCCTCGCCGTACCGGAGACGGTCGAGTCGAGATCCGGCGCGTCGCTCTGCCTCACTCGCCTACAGGTTCCCAGCGACCTTCGAGGCGTCTTCGTTCCCGCCGCGATCGCCGGCGCGTGCTCGTTCGCCGTCTCCGGCCTCTTCAGTGCCATCGTTCCGTCGTTCCTCGCCGTCGTCTTGCACGTAACGACGCCCGCCTTGACGGGCATCATGGTCTTCGTCCTCTTCGCCTTCACCGCCGGAGGGCAGATCGCCATCGACGCGCTTCCGCGCGACCGCGCCCTCTCGATCGCGTCTGCGCTGCTTCTCGTTGGAACCATCGTCCTCGCCGCAGCCGTCGTCGCGCGATCGTGGCCCACGATGTTCCTCGCCGCGGCCTTGGAAGGCTGCGGGCAAGGCGTCGCGATCGGCTTCGGTCTCGCGCAGATCAACGAACGCGTCAAGGAAGCCCGCGGCGAGGTCACGTCCACGTATTTCGTCGTGCTCTACGGCACGCTCGCGATCCCGGTGATCGGCGTCGGCGTTCTCGCGCACGCAACGAGTCTCGTCACCGCATCGCTCGTCTTCTGCGGAATCGTCGCGCTGACGGTCGCGTGCGTGCTCGTCGCGACGACGCCGAACGCTTACCGTAAGTAACGTTTACGAAGCTCGTCGAGGGTAACGGCGGCGAGGATGACGGCGCCGAGGACGACCATCTGAAGATACGAGTTGATATCGAGAAGGTTCATCGCGTTGTTCAGCGATCCGATGAGCAGCGCACCGAAGAACGTACCGACGATCGTTCCGCGCCCGCCCATGAGGCTCGTCCCGCCGACGACGACTGCGGCAATCGCGCCGAGCATCTCGTTGCCGGTTCCCGTCTGCGGCGAGCCGGACGAGAAGAGCGCGAGGTAGAGAAAACCGACGATCGCCGCGCATCCTCCGCTGATGACGTATGCGAGCGTCTTCATCTTCGCGACGTCGATCCCGGCCAGACGCGACGCCTCTTCGTTCCCGCCGATCGCGATGACGTACCGGCCGAAGCGCGTTTTGCCCAGGAGAATCCACGAGAGAATCCCGACGGCGAGCATCCAGAGGACGGGAACGGGAACGCCGAGGACGTAGCCGGTACCGACGTTCGCAAACGCGGGCGTTAGGAGCGGCACCGGGCGACCGGCCGACAAGATATACGACGCCCCGAGCGCGATCTGCATCATCGCAAGCGTCGTGATGAACGGCGGTAGGTTCAACTTCACGACCGGCAGCGCATTCACATAGCCGGCTGCGCTGCCGACGGCGATTCCGCACAGCAGCGTGATGACGATGAGCGCGAACCCGCCGAGATGGAGATCGTTCGCGACGATCGCCATGACGACGCCGCAGAGCGAGACGAGCGATCCGATCGAGAGATCGATGCCTGCCGTGATGATGACGAACGTCTCGCCGATGGCAAGGATGAAGTTGTACGTGATCTGCTGCAGGACGGTGCGGACGTTCCCCAGACGCAGAAACGCGCCGCCGGCGGCCCAGTCGACCGCCCCGATGAAGACGACGAAGATCACCGCAACGGCGAGAACGCGCAGCCATTGCGAGCGCCGCTGGGCGCCGGCTCCCGCCGTCACGCCGCAGCCCCTGCGACGGCGCGCATGACCGCTTGCGCGCTCGCCTGCGCGCGCGGGAACTCGGCGACGAAGCGCCCGCCGCGCACGGCGAAGACGCGGTGCGCCATGCCGAGCACTTCGGGCAGCTCGCTGGAGACCATGACGATCGCGGCGCCGCCCTGCGCCAGCCGCACCATGAGCGCGTAGATCTCGGCTTTTGCGCCGACGTCGATTCCGCGCGTCGGCTCGTCGAAGAGAAGGACGCGCGCGCTTCCGAGCAGCCACTTTGCGAGGACGACCTTCTGCTGCGTTCCGCCGGAGAGGTTGCGTGCGAGCTGTTCGGTGCTCGGCGTGCGGATCGAAAGATCCTCGATCATCTTGCGCGTCGCGTCGACTTCCTTGCGACGGTCGATGAGGCGCTCTCGGTCGAGGAAGCGCGCGAGATGCGCGAGCGTCGTGTTTTCGCGCACGCTCATGCCGAGCACGAGCCCTTGTCCTTTGCGATCCTCGGTGATGAAGGCGATGCCGGCGCGAATTCCCTCGATCGGCGAGCGAATCGTAACGCGGTTCCCGTCGATGCGAATCTCTCCGGCCGTTGGAACGTCCGCCCCCGCGACGGCGCGTAGAATCTCGGTGCGCCCGGCTCCGACGAGCCCCGCAAGCCCGACGATCTCGCCGGCGCGGACGCGAAGGTCGACGCCGTTCACCGCCGGCGGACGCTGCAGACCGCGCACCTCGAGCACGACGGGCGAGTCCTGCGCGACCCCGGGCAGTTCGGGGTAATGCGCTTCGATGCGCCGCCCGACCATCGCCGCGACCATGTCGTCTTGCGAAAACTCCGTCTGCGCTCGCGTCTCGATCGCGTGTCCGTCGCGAAGAACCGTGATGCGATCGGCGATGCGCGGCAACTCCTCCAGGCGATGCGAGATGTAGATGATGCCGTTGCCGGCTTCTTTCAGGCGACGCACGAGCGCGAAGAGCCCGTCGATCTCGCGTTCGGTGAGCGCGGCGGTCGGCTCGTCCATGACGATGATGCGTGCGTGCTTGCTGAGCGCCTTAGCGATCTCGACGAGCTGCTGCTGCCCGATGGAGAGCTGCGAGACGGGAACGTCGAGCGGAAGCTCGATCCGCAGATCGTCGAGGATGCGTTGCGCGCGCGCCCGCGCTGCCGACGGATCGAGCAGCCCGCGATGCGTCGGCTCCGATCCGAGTACGAGATTCTCGGGCACGTTCAACTGGGGAACGAGGTTGAACTCTTGGTAGATCATGCCGATTCCCAAGCGCTCCGCGGCGCGCGGCGTATCGATCGTCACGGGTTTCCCGTCGACGAGAATCTCGCCGGCGTCGGCCCGCAGGCCCCCGGCGAGGATCTTCATCAGCGTCGATTTTCCCGCGCCGTTTTCGCCGACGAGGGCGAGCACCTCGCCGCTTTGCAACTCGAGCGAGACGCTGGAGAGCGCGACGACGCCGGGGAACGCCTTCGCGATCCCTCGCATCTCGAGGAGCGCGTTTGCGATTACGGTTTTCCTGCGTCGGCCTTCGTAAACGTACCGACGTTCACGTGGACGACTTTCGGCGGGCGCTTCCCGCCGAAGTACTCGTGGATCGCATCGATCGTATCCTTGCCGATGGTTTCGGGATACTGCACCGCGTCGCCGTACATCTCGCCCGCCGCGATCGCGCTGCGCGCCTCCGGCGTCGCGTCGTAACCGACGATCGCGATCTTCCCCACGAGCCCGGCGGCCTTCACGGCCGCGAGCGCACCGAGCGCGGAGTCGTCGTTGATGCCGAAAATGCCTTTGAGAGAACGGTGCGCTTGAAGGACGTCGCTCGCATCGCTTTCGGCTTGATCGCGCTGGCCGCCGCCGTCGACATCGGCGACGAGGGTGACGCCCGGACAGAGCTTCGCAAGCGCTTCTTTGAATCCGCGCACCCGGTCTTGAACGCTCGTTACCTCGGGTTCGTCGATGATCGCAACCTGTCCGGTCTTTCCGACGCCTCGGCACATGAGCGTTCCGGCCTCGTATCCGCCCTGCACGTTGTCGCTGGCGATGTGCGCGATGACGGTTCCGATCGGGCTCGTGCTCGCGATGTCTGCGGTAAAGACCGGAATGCCCGCGCGGTTCGCCTCCGCGATCGCGCTGCCGATCGCTTGCGAGTCGTACGGCGTGAGCACGATCGCATCGACGCGCTGCGAGATGAAATCTTCGACTTGATGCTGCTGCACCGCGTTGTCGCGGTTCGCGTCGACGACGTTGAGCGAGTAGCCGTACTTCGCGGCCTCCGCCCGCATGCCGGCCTCCATGTCCTCGTAGAACTGCGCCTCGCGGTTCTGAATCGAGACGCCGATGCGCTTGGAGTGCGGCCCGGCGGACGATGCGGCACCTTGCGAGCCGCCGTGAGAGCAGGCGGCGAGCAGCAGGCAAAGGACCGGCAGAACAGCGCGTCGTTTCATACGCGCTTGCTTTCTATCCACAGTCAGCGACTTCCGTCCTGTGCAATCTGTGGAGGGACGCGGCCGGGCGGCGCGGCAGCGAAGAGCCCCTCGATCTCCTCGAGCCGCTTGCCCTTCGTTTCGGGCAAGAAGAACGCCGCCGCGATGAAGTACAGGACGCTGAAGGCGGAAAACGCGAAGAACATGCCGGCATAGCCGTGCTTGGCGACGGTCGGGAGAAAGATCGCCGCGATCGTCGTCGAGGTGCCCTGGTTTAGGAAAAGCGCGATGCTCATGCCGTTGGAGCGGATGCGCGTCGGCATGAGCTCCGAGAGCGCGAGCCAGACGACGACGCCGGGACCGACGGCAAAGAACGCCATGAAGAGATAGAGCGCCGCCGCGACGAGCCATCCGTTCGCCGCGCTGGGCACCGGCGTAACGTACGCCGAGACGATTCGCAGCGGCGCGGTGCGCGCGGCGGCGATGTTTCCGAATGGGCTCGACGAGCCGGCGAGCAGCGCTTGTACGCGGTTGCCCGGAACGTCGCGCGCGATCGCGATCGGCTGCGTCACCTCGTCGGAGCGCACGGCATTCGTCGCACCGCTGAAGTCGCCGTACGCGTAGTTCACGACGAGCGACTCGGCGCCGTGCGCCGTCGTGCCCGCGGAGCGCAGCAGCCTTCGCGCGGTCGCGGCGTCGAAGCGCAGCGACAGCGTCTGATTCGCACGCACCATGCGCTGTACGGCAGGCGTCACGTCGACGCGGCGCGCCTCGCTTCGATGGAAGAGTATCCCCGCAGCAAACATCGAGAGCACGATCCCCGCGCTGCCGATGGTGAGGAGCAGCTTGCGGCCGACGCGATCGACGAGGAGCACTGCGACGATCGTCAGGATGAAGTTCACGATGCTGAAACCGAAGCTTCCCGCGTGCGCTTGAAGATCGCTCAAGCCCGCTTGAAGCAAGATCGTCGTGTTGTACGGAATGATCGAGTTCACGCCCGTGAGCTGATTGCAGGTGAGGATCACGCACGCGAGCACGAACGGAGCGACGTACTTGCGCTGCAGAAGCGATTCGGCCGCGCGCCGCATGCGGCTGCGCGCGCGCTCTTGCTCGATCGCCGTCTCCATCTCGCCCAACTCGAGACGGGCCTGCTCCTTCGAGCGCGAGCGAAGGAGCGCCGATTCCGCCGCGTCGCGCCGCCCGCGCCGCAGAAGCCAGCGCGGCGACTCCCCCAGCGCGAAGCTGCCTGCGACGAAGAGGATGCCGAACGGCAGCGATATCCAAAACGTGTCGCGCCACGCGAGGTTTTTGAACGCGAATATCTGCGCCGCCGTTGCATGCGCTGCGAGCGAGGCGAGCGCGTGGCTGAAGCCGAGCGTTATGAGGCTCGAGAGGACGAACCCGAAGACGAGCAGGAGCTGAAAGATACCCGTTCCCTTCCCGCGCGCGCCGGCGCCGAGCGATTCCGCTAAGTAGAGCGGCACGACGACGCCGACGAGCCCGCCGCTCATCCCCTGGAGAAGCCTTCCGCCGGCGAGTTCCGCAAAACCGTGCGAGAGCGCGATCACCGGGACGCTCGCGCAGAACATGAGCGCCGTGAGAATCATGAGGGTCTTACGCCCGAGCAGATCGGCGAGCAAGCCGGCAAAGAGCACGGAGAAGACGCTGCCCAGCAGCACCGCCGCAACGACGAATGAGATCTGACCGGGCGTAAAGCTCGACGTCGCCGTGAGATAGGGTAATGCGCCTTGGATGATTCCGACGTCGATGCCGTAGAGAAGCCCGCCGAGTCCGGCGACAAGCAAAAGGAGACGGTTATAGGCGGCCGTGCTCACCGCATGCGCCTTTCCGGCCGGCCGGCACGACTCCTTGCCGTTGACAGGCGCGCGACGCTCGCCTAGCATTCATTGCCGAGATGGACGTGAACGCGCGCGCCCTCGCGGGAATCGGCCCGGCACTCGACGAGCGCGGCTTCGCGCTCGCCCCGGGCCTTCTTGGAGCGCAGCAGTGCGCGCATCTACGCGCTCTCTACGACGACGCGTCGCGCTTTCGCAGCCGCATCGTCATGCAGCGCCACGCCTTCGGGCGCGGTGAGTACAAGTACTTCGCGCATCCGCTTCCGCCGCTCGTAGCCGCGCTGCGCGAACGCCTCTATGCGTCGCTCGCGCCGATCGCCAATACCTGGATGGCGTGCATGGAGATCGAACGCCGCTTTCCGGCGACGCACGGGGAGTTTCTCGACGAGTGCGCCGCGTCCGCGCAGACGAAGCCGACGGCGCTTCTGCTGAAATACGAAGCCGGCGACTACAACTGCCTGCACGAAGATCTCTACGGTCCCGTCGTTTTCCCGCTGCAGGCTACGATCTATCTCAGCCGGCCGGGCGTTGAGTTCGACGGCGGTGACGTCGTTCTCACCGAGCGCCGCCCACGCAAGCAGGTTCGCGCGCACGTTCTCTCGCCCAGGCAAGGCGATCTGCTCGTGTTTGCATCGCATGCTGCCCCGCAGCGTAGCGAGCGTGGCATCGTTCGCATCTACTTCAAGCATGGCGTCTCGACGGTTGCGCGCGGCACGCGCTATACGCTGGGCATCATCTTTCACGACGCGCTCTAGGCGCGCGCAGCCGACGTCGCAGTGGGAGAGCGGCTCATGCTCTCCATCGCGCACTCGTGCGGAATGCTCGGGATCGAAGGCTACGTCGTTCGCGTCGAGGCCGACAGCTCCGCCGGCTCTCCCGGCTTCTCGATTATCGGCTTGCCGGATCGTGCGCTGAAGGAGTCGACGGATCGCGTGCGCAGCGCGATCTTCAACTCCGGCTTCGCCTACCCGGCGGGGCGTCTCCTCATCAACCTTTCGCCGGCAGACGTGCGCAAAGAGGGGCCGAGCTTCGACCTCGCAATTGCGATGGCGCTGCTGGGCATGGACGAGCAGATTCCCCGCGATGCCCTGCGCGGATTCATCATCTTAGGCGAGCTCGCGTTAGACGGCGGCCTTCGTCCGCTGCGCGGCGTGCTTCCGATGGTTCTCGGTGCACGCGCCGCGGGATTGCGCCGCCTCATCCTTCCGGAGCAGAACGAGCAAGAGGCCGCGCTCGTCGACGGCATGGAACTCTTCGCGGTCGACTCATTGCAGTCGACCGTCGCCGTAGTACTGGGCAATACGAGCGCTCGCAGGCGCGCAACGTCGCCGGCGACGCTCCGTGCGAGCGACGATGCTGCCGGCGATCTCTGCGACGTGCGCGGACAGGCAGCTCCCAAGCGTGCGCTCGAGATCGCGGCAGCCGGCGGGCACAATCTTCTCTTCGTCGGGGCGCCAGGTTGCGGAAAGACGATGCTCGCGAGCAGGCTGCCGTCGATTCTTCCGCCGATGACGGTCGAAGAGGCGCTAGAGGTCACGAAAATCTACAGCGTCGCCGGCCTTCTCGGCTCGGACGCGGGCATCGTGTGCAAACGTCCGTTCCGGTTTCCGCACCACACGATCAGTCAGACCGCGCTCGTCGGTGGCGGTGCGCTCGCGAAGCCTGGAGAGATCAGCCTCGCGCATCACGGCGTGCTCTTTCTCGACGAGTTACCGGAGTTTTCGCGCAGCGCAGTCGAAGTGCTTCGTCAGCCGCTGGAGGATTCGACGATCACGATCGCGCGCGCTGCGGGAACGTTCACGTATCCGGCGCGCTTTCAGTTGATCGCCTCGATGAATCCGTGTCCGTGCGGCCAGCGCGGCACGCGTTCCGCCGAATGCCGGTGCGACGATGCGGCGGTCATGAAATACGTGAGCAAGCTCTCGGGACCGCTTCTCGATCGCATCGACCTCCAGATCGACGTCGCTCCCGTCCCCTTCGACGACATGGTCAAAGCCGGAATCGCGGAACGCTCGCAGACGATTCGCGAGCGTATCGTCGCGGCTCGGGATCGCCAAGCGCTGCGTTTTCGTGGAACGCGCTTGCGCGCGAACGCACAAATCCCAGCCGGTGCGGTTCGCCGCCACTGCGCGCTCGACGAGGAATCGCTGCGCGTACTCGCGCTCGCAAGCCGCAAGCGCCAGTTCTCCGCCCGCGCGCTCGACCGCATCGTGCGTGTCGCAAGAACTATTGCCGACTTAGCCGCCGCCGGCGACATCCGCAGCGAGCACGTCGCAGAGGCGATAACCTATCGTAGCCTCGAGCGGCTCTCGCCGCGCCCCGCATAGCGCAGGTCATCGTCGCATGCGCGGCAGAATGACGCTGCATGGTGCAGCGCTTGCGCAGCCCATGGAGCCCGTTGCTCCTCATCGTCTGCGCAGATGCCGTTGCGGTAGTTGCGCTGTGCCTGCTGCCGTCGGACATGGATCGCTACTGGCTCGCGGTTGCTGGGAACTGGACGCTTTCGCACGGCCGAGTTCTGCAGACGCTTGCCGGATCGTGGTATCCGCATCGCGCGTGGGTCGACCAGGAATGGCTCGTCTCGGTTTCGACGGCGTGGACGCGCATGCACGGCATCTACTGGCTGCTCGAGATGCTCTTCGCCGCCGCAGTCATCTTCGGTGTCTGCTTCGTCGCCTACGAAAGCATTCGGACGCGCACCCATCCGATCGTCGCGTGCGCCCAAGTCGCGGTCGTCTCGCTGGGATCGGTCTTTTTCGCGCAAGATCGCGCGCAGACGCTCGTCTGGGCACTGCTCCCCGCGCTCATCCTCCTGTGGCGCAGAGCGCCCTGGGCCGCGGTGCCGCTCCTCGCGATCTGGGCGAACGTTCACGGCTCCTTTCCGGTCGCGATTCTCTGGATGGTGCTCCATCTCGACCGGCGCCGAATCGCGCCGCTCGTCATCGCAACGTTCGCCACGCTCGCGAATCCCGTCGGGTGGCATCTCTGGGCCTTCACCGTCGATCTCGCGCGCACCGCACGCCTCGCCGGCTACGTGAACGAATGGAGCCCGGTCCTCGCGACGTACACCGGAGCGGTCGTCGCGTTGTTGGCATTGGCGCCGCTCTGGATGCGGTTCGCCGCCGGCCTCTCGCTGCGTCGCCCGGTTCGCTACGGGGATCTCCTCTTCATCGCCTTGTGCGCAATCGGTACGGTCGTCGCAATCCGCTACTCGATGCTGCTCTTCTTGAGCACGGCAACGGCGCTCGGCGCCGCCTTTCGCACGACGGCAAAGCCGATGCCTTTTGCCATGCGCGCTGCATGCACGCTCTTTGCCGCCATGGTGCTCGCGTTTACCGGCCGAAGCCTCGCCGACAGGACGCCGCTCGATTTTTCAGCCTGTGCTCCGCTCGTCCGCGGCGAGCGCGTCTTCACCGATGCGTTCGAGATCGGCAGCGTCGTGGAGCTTGACGGGGGTTATGCAAACCTCGACGGACGCATCGACGCCTTCCCGCCGAGTACCGTTGCGGCCTCATCGCTGGTGCTGCGCGACCCGCGCGATGGCGAACCAATCGTCGACGGCAGCGGCGCCACGGTACTCGCTATCGCGGGCAGGTTTGCGCCGAGCACGGCACGGTGGCGATTGCTGCAATCGTGCGGATACGTTCGCCTCTATGCACGACGTTAACTGACGAATCTCGCGGCGCCGAGCGCGCGTCAGTGCTGCGAGCGGACCTCCGTCATCCTAAACGGCCCGCTGCCGTCGAGCTGGAGAACGGTCGTGCCGCGCGCAATCGCGTAATGATGGACTCCGGCCGGAATGGAAACGATCGATCCCGCAGGTAAAGCAGTCATCCGCGCCCGGTTTAGGGTGTCTCCCAAACCGACGAGCAGCGTCCCGGAAATGACGGTCACGCGCTCCGTATCGTTGTGGAAGTGCGGCCCAAACGTGGCACCATCCCGTAGGCGTAGGCGAAAGACGTAGCGGCCGCTGCTGCTCGGATTTCCGAAGAGCGTCGCCATCTGCACGCCGGGACCCATGCCCGGCGCGGGCGTCCAGTGAATCGAACCGGGAGTGTATATGGTCGGCGCGGGAGCCGCAGCTACGAGCGCCGGCAAGCTAAGGATGAGGCACAATGCGAGAAATGAACGGTGTTTCATTGGGATTGGGTACCTCCTCAAAAGTCTCCCTCGGCGCAACGAGCGCCGCGGGACGGTGACGGTTCTCTGGCATTGCTCCGGCCCCTGCGGCCCGGCTAGGGAGTCTGTCGGGTTATGGCCATTTTCGGATTCGGTGCCGAATTTCGTTCGGAGACGAGGCGCGAAGAGGGAGCAACGCCGTAGCGTTGTGACCGATGAGCAACGAAGTCTTCGGACAAAAGGCGATCCGAAGACGGAGATGTGCCATAACCCGACAGGCTCCTAGAGTTGCGGCGAGGCCGTTCCATCGAGAAAGACCTCGAGTTCAGTGCCCGCGAACTGCACGCCGCTGTAGAACGGGCCGAACTCCGCAAAGCGAGCGCTCGCGGCGTCGAAGCGCATCTCGTAGATGAGCTTCTTGAAGACGACGGGGTCGTCGGCGTAGAGATCGACACCCCATTCGTAATCGTCGAAGCCGATCGAGCCCGAGATGACCTGCGTCACGCGTCCGTGGTAGGAGCGCCCGACCTTGCCGTGCTCGCTCATGAGCTGAAGCCGCTCTGCATACGGCAGCGAATACCAGTTCTCCGACTCGCCGCGTCGCTTGCTCATCGGATAGAAGCACATGTATCGCCGCTGCGGAATCGGCGCCCAGAGCCGTGGAGCGACGTGCGGGCTCTCCACCTGCGCTGCGACGAGCGCGTCGAAGGCCGCGATCCACTCAGGCGTACGCGGCAACAGGCCGCGTTTGTCGAGCTCGGCGTGAATTTTCGCCGTCGCATCGTAGAGTCCCAGCTCGAGCACGGACGAGTAGGAGGCCGTCGGTTTGAGATATTCGCGCAGTTCGAGTTTGTCGACGAGCGTCTGTGCGTGCGCCAGCTCGTCGAAGGTGCGCGCGTAGACCACGAGCATGAGATCGCCCTTGTGACCGACGAGACTGCAGAGCGCGAGATCGCCGTCGCTTGCGTGCTCGATACGATCGAACAGCTCGACGGCGTGCTCGGCGCTCCTCGACCGGCGTTTCGATGACGCATGGTCCCACGCACGTCGATCGAGCGCGAACATCCGATGAGCGATCCACCAGCCTTCGAGGGATTCCGGAACGTTCGGATCTCGCACGAGCCGCTACGCCCCCCGCGCGAGCGCGTGCGTGCGCCGCATCTCCGCTTCCACTTCGGCTTCCAAGGTCTCGGGACGTTCGCGGTACTTCGCCCAAAGCTGCGGCATGTGCGCGATGGCGTCGAGGACGCGGGCGTAGACGGCGTTGACCGGCGTCGGAACGTTGTGTTCGAGCCCGGCGGCGGCGACCGCGCCGTTGAGGACGTTCACCTCCGTCTCGGGCTTGCCGCCGCGCAGATCGAGCAACAGCGAGGGCGGCTTCGCGCCACGGCCGCGCGCGACGCGCGAGGAGAGCAGGCCGTGCGCGACGGGGCTCGGGAGCATCGCAACGCGCAGCAGCGCGCGCACGGAGTATCCTGGGAGATCGACCGGCGCAATAGAAAGCGCGTGCAGTACCGCGCGCACTTCGCGCAGCATGCGAAGTTCGAGCGAGAAGATGCGATCGAAGTGCACGAGACGATTCGGCAGGACGTTCAGAATCGCGCAGCTCGCGTTCGCAACGACGTTCAGCGCGAGCTTGCTCCACTTGAGCGCCCGCCAGTCCTCGACGACGCGCACCGAGAGGCCGGTGCTGGCGAACGTCGCGACGAGCCAGTTGAAGGCCGTCGCTCCCGTCGGCGCGAGCGCGAGCGCCCCGTCTTTGCGCGGCACCGCGTTTCCATCTCGGTCGCGTCCGACCGGCACGGTGAGAGAGGCGGCCACGACGTTGTCCGCTCCGAAGGCGGCGATGAGGTGTTCCTCGTTTCCGACGCCGTTCTGCGGGCAGACGAAGACGCATTTGCGCGGAAACGGAATCGCGGCTTTTAGCGTCTCGATCGCCGAGAGCGTATCGTACGACTTCACCGCAACGATCGCCACGTCGGCGTCGTACTCCCGCACGTTTTCCAGTACGCGCGGCGCGTACTCGATCTCGACGCCGATCGCGCGTAGGATATCGCCGAAATAGCCGCCGACCGCGCCCCTCCCGACGATGTAGACTCTCATCGAGCCGCCGTCTTGGCGACGGCGTCGGTGGAACCGAAACCGCCGGTGCCGCGCGTCGTCTCGTCGAGCCGCTCGACGACGTCGAAGTTCGCGCGCTCGACCGGCACGATGACGAGTTGTGCGATCCGATCGCCGCGCCGTATCGTCACGCTCTCGGTGCCGAGATTCACGAGCAGCACGAGCAGCGGTCCGCGATAATCGGCGTCGACGGTTCCCGGCGAGTTCAAGCACGTCAGCCCCGTTCGCCATGCAAGGCCGCTGCGCGGTCGCACTTGTGCTTCGAATCCTTGCGGCAGCGAGAGCGCAAAGCCGGTGGAGATTCGCGCGCGTTCGCCCGGGCGCAACACGACGTCGACGTCGATTGCCGCGCAGAGATCGGCGCCCGAGGCACGCTCACTCATGTACGCGGGAAGCGGCAGACCGTGTCCTTCCGGCAATCGCAGTACCGCGACTCGCGCAGCGTTTCCCATTGCCGCTCACTTTGCGAGCAGCGCTGCCAACTCTTCTCTGAAACTTTCGATATCGCGAAACGAACGGTAGACGCTCGCGAAGCGAATGTAGGCGACGGGATCGAGCGCCTTGAGCGCATCCATGATCTTCTCGCCGATGAGTGCGGCCGGCACCTCGCTCTCGCCGCGCGCGAACAGCACGCGCTCGAGCTCCGCGGCGACCGCTTCCATGCGGCTCTCCGAAATCGGACGCTTCTCGCACGCCTTTCGAAGGCCGCCGAGAACCTTCTCGCGGTTATACTGCTCGCGGCGTCCGTCTTTCTTGACGACGAAGAGACGCGGCGCTTCCTGGCGCTCGTACGTCGTGAACCGATGCTTGCAGCGAGGGTCGAGACACTCGCGACGTCTGCGCACGACTGACTCGTCGTCACGTGAATCGACGACGCGCGTCTCGCTCTTTCGGCAGGTCGGGCAGATCAGCGGCGTTACCTCCCCACATGTAGTAGGTGACCTGCCCAGTATACACTAGCCGACAGGCTCTAGGGGCCTGTCGGATTATGGCAATCCCCGTCTTCGGACCGCCTTTTGTCCGAAGACTTCGTTGCTCATCGGTCACAACGCTACGGCGTTGCTCCCTCTTCGCGCCTCGTCTCCGAACAAAATTCGGCACCGAATCCGAAAATGGCCAAAACCCGACAGGCTCCCTAGGCTGCAGCTCCGATCTTGAACATCTTCGTGCCGCAGACCGGACACTTGCCCTCCGTCGCCGGCCGTCCGTTCTTCATCGTGATCTGGACGGCGTCTTTGATTTGACGTTTCGTCTTGCACTTCACGCAGTAGGCTTCTGCTGCCATCGTTTCTCCTTGAAAGAGCCGTTTATAGCGGCGCCCCATTCCGCGGCAGGGGCACCTTTCCCCCTTGCATGGAGCCCCTTCGCTACCTCGGACGGGCCGAGATCGAGGACCTTCGCGGGGAGCGCGGCTTCGCCGCCAAGGCCGAGGGCCTCTGGTGCTGCGGCGATCCCAAGGCCCTGGAGCGAGCGTGCGTCGCGATCGTGGGAACGCGTTCGGCTACCGCTTACGGCAGGCGCCTTGCCGGCATCATGGCGACCGACCTTGCCCGGGCCGGCTGCTGCATCGTCTCCGGCCTGGCGCTGGGAATAGACGCCTGCGCGCACGCGGGAGCTCTCGAGGCCCGAGCGCCGACCATCGGCGTCCTGGGCAGCGGGCACCGCCGCTTCTTCCCGCGTGCGAACGAAGCGCTGGCGCGGCGAATGGTCGAGGCCGGCGGCGCGGTCCTTTCCCCGTTCCCGCCGGAGGAGCCGGCGTATCCGTCGCGCTTTCTCCAGCGCAACGGCATCGTCGCCGCGCTCGCCGACGCGGTGGTGGTCGTCGAAGCGCCCGCCCGCAGCGGCGCACTGAACACCGCGGGTTGGGCGGCGGGACGCGTTCCGGTGCTGGCCGTCCCCGGCGACGTCGACCGCAGACACAGCGCCGGATGCCTCGCGCTCATTCGCGATGGAGCGACCTTGGCGCGCGACGCAAACGACGTGCTCGAAGCGTTGGGCGACGCGCGCTTGCCGCTGCAAGCGGCGCACCCGCCCATTGCGGACCCGCTCGCCGGGGCGATCGCCGAACTCTTACTCGACGGCGAGCGCGATCTCGACGCGATCGTATCCGCCGTGCAAGCGCCGGTGCCGGCTGTGTTGGCGGCGCTCGCGATGCTCGAGATCGACGGCGTCATCGAAGTGCGTGGTCCGGCGCGTTACGCGCGAAGATGACCGGCCCGCCTCGGCGCGAACAACGGACCGATGGAGCCGCTCGCGCCCGAGCAGACGACGCCCGACGACGCGCTGAGAAGTCTCGCAGACGAACTTTCGAAGGCGGCTGCACTGCGCTATGGCGGCGCGCAGGTTCGCGTCGGCTTCGAAGCGCCACGCCGTCCCGAGTTCGGAGAGTTTGCAACGAACGTCGCATTCTCGCTTGCGCGCGTCGCCCGCGCATCCCCGCAGGCGATCGCGAAGACCCTCGTCTCCGACGTCCGCGAACGCGCTCCCGGCGTTGCCGCGTACTTTCGCTCGATGGATCCGATCGCGGGATTTTTGAACCTCCGGCTCGCGCCGCACCTCTGGCACGCACAACTCGCGGCGATTCTGCGCGACGGCGACGGGTACGCACGAGCCGCGGATCGGGGCGAGCGCATCTCGCTGGAGTTCGGCAGCGCGAATCCAACGGGACCGCTCCTCGTCGTGCAGGGGCGCGCGCTCTCGATCGGCGACACGCTCGCGCGCGTCATGCGCTTGCGCGGCTACGACGTCTTCGTCGAATGGATCATCAACGACGCCGGCGGCCAGCTCGAGACGCTCGGGCGCTCGATGGACGCGCGTTACCGCCAGCTCTCGGATCCGACCTATCCGTTTCCGGACGACGCCTATCCCGGTGAGTATCTCGTCGAGATCGCGCGCGCACTGCGCGATGCCGACGGTCCGCGGATCGATGCGATGCCCGACGCGCAGCGCATCGCATTTCTCGCAACCGCAGCGCGCGACGCGCTCGTCGCACAGCAGCGGGACATGGCGGAGGCCTTTGGCGTCCGGTACGATCTCTGGCAGAGCGAGCGGGACCTGCACGAGACCGGCCGCATCGAGGCCGGCATCGCGCGCTTGCACGACCTCGGCCTCACGTACGAAGCGGACGGCGCGCTCTTCTTCGCCGCAACGCGATTCGGCGACGACAAGGACCGCGTACTCATTCGCGCCGACGGGCGTCCGACGTACTTCGCCACCGACGCCGCCTATCATTACGAGAAGCTGCAGCGCGCCGACCGCGTCATCGACATCCTCGGGCCGGATCACCACGGATACATCGGGCGATTGCAGGGACTCGCCGCCGCGCTCGGCTTCCCGGGCAGGCTCGACGTCCTCATCGCGCAGCACGTCACGCTCGTGCGCGGCGGCGAGCAGGTCGCGATGAGCAAACGCGCCGGCCATATCCTCACGCTCGACGAGGTCGTTGCCGAGGTCGGGCGCGATGCGGCGCGCTTCTTCTTCGCGATGCTTGCGACGGACTCGCCCCTCGTTTTCGATCTCGGCCTCGCGCTCGAAGAGAGCAACGAAAACCCCGTCTACTACGTGCAATACGGACACGCTCGCATCGCCTCGGTCCTTCGCCGCGCAGAGAGCGCCGACGTTGAGGCCGCGGCCGGCGCCGGCCTCGCGCCGCTGCAACGGGACGCCGAACTCGCGCTCGTTCGCCGTCTTGCAGAGCTTCCGCAGATCGCGCAGAGCGTCGTCGAGCATCTCGCACCTCATCGTCTCGCTCGCTACGCTCGCGACGTCGCGACGGACTTTCACGCGTTCTATACGGAGTGCCGCATCTTGGACGAAGAGCGTGGCGTGCGTCTCGCGCGGCTCGCGCTCTGCCTCGCGTCGCAACGCGTTCTCACGATCGCGCTGGGCTTGCTCGGCGTCGCGGCGCCGGACTCGATGTGAACGCATTTGCTGGGGCGCCGCTCGCGGCGCTCTGGATCGTCGGTCTCGTCGTCGCCGCGCCCCTGCTTCGCGGCGGACCTCGCCTCGCCGACCGCGCGCGCGATGCAATCGTCATCGGCGTCGCGATTCCGCTCGTACTCGGCGTCCTTCACTTGCTCTACTGGCCGCTCTGCTGGGTCGCGCTCGTTCTCTGCGTCGCCGGCTCGTTCGCGTGGCGGCGTAACGACCGCGCCTTCCGCGAACCGATGCCGTACCTGCTCTTCGGCATGCTCGCGCTCGTCGCGTGGCCGCAGCTCGTGCAGCCGGCGCTCGATGGCAACACGCTGGCGCACCATCTCCCGACCGCTGCATCGTGGGTGCACGCGCACGGCATCTGGACGACGCAGACGCGGTACTGGTGGTATCCGCCCGCATCGGAGCTTTTTGCGAGCGCACTCTATGCAGTCTCCACGCCGTTCGCCCTCGGATACGCCGGCTTCGTCGCGCTCGCGCTGCTGAGCCTGCGCATCTACGCCTGGGCGCGAGAGGGCGCGCACCTTCCCACCCGCTACGCGGATGCATTCGCAGCCGCCGTATGCGCGATCGCGCCGCTCGCGCTTCAGGCCGGATCGCTGCAGAACGACGTCTGGCTCGCGGCGTTCGTCGTGGAAATTCTCTGGAGCGCGCCGGTCGACGACGTTACCGTTCTGCGGTCGGCGGCGCTCTGCGCGCTGCTCAAACCCGACGGCTGGATATACGCCGCGATCGCGCTTGCCGCTTCGGGCGCAAAGCCGCGCGCGTGGGCCATCGCAATCGCAGCCGCGTTCGCATGGGTCGTGCGCGACACGCTGCTCTGGCACTCGGCATTCGTCCCGGCGGGAACGCTCGGCCTCGCACACCTCTGGCGTTCGACGATGCTCGCGCATCCCGAGGCATCGCTCGCACTCGGCTTCGCGGCCGCCGCAAAGTACGCACCGCTGGCCGTTCTTCTTCTTCTTGCGGCGCTGGCGTCACCGCGTCTCGCGCGCGATTCGCCGCTCGCAAGCGCCGGCATTGCTTGCGTTATCGTCGCGCTCGTCATGCCGTTCGGGTTTGCGGACGCGAGCGCCCACTTGGCCGGGACGTCGGCACTTCGCTACTTTGCGCCCGCAATCGTCGTCGGTGCTCTCGTGCTCGCGCCGCACCTACGGGCCTTACCGCATTGGTCGCTATGGATCGTCCTTGGCGCGGCTATCGTCGAAGGCTTAGGCGTGCTCTCGATCTTTTGGAACGATCGCGCCGCACTCGTCGCGCTCGTCGCTGCACTTGCCGTACCACTCGGCATTGCCGCGTTGCGCAGGACGCAGACGCGATGGACGTTCGCAATCGCGGCGGGCGCGCTCGTCGTTATCACGACGGTTTTGGCGTCGAGAACGCCGGTGAGGTTCGTGAGCGACGCGCTCGCGGTGCGGGGCCAGCGCTCCGGCGTCTACGCGTGGATCGCGCGCGCTCATCCGCCGCGGATTGCCGGGTGGGGACTGCAGACGGGAGCCATCGCCCTTCTTTCGCCGCGCACCACCATCGCCGACGTGCCCGACGCCGACCCTTGCGGCCACGCGCAGCGTATCAAGGCGACGCTCATCGCCCTCGCCGAACCAGGCCACACGAGTCGATTCAATCGCAGTCGCATTCACGAGGCGGCGCTCTGCGGACGCGTGCTCTACCGCGATCCGCTCGCGATTGCAGTCGACCCATTGTAGTCATTAGGAGGTTTTATGAGAACGATCGCGTTGTTCGTCGTCGCGCTCGCCGCGCTCGTTGCAGCGTCTCCTTCGGCGAGCAGTCTGAGTGGAACGTGGTCGGGGATGATTCCCTTCCAAGGGGCACCGCTGCTCTACGTCATCACGTTCGCGCAGCGCGGCGGAACGCTTGCGGCGACGGCGAGCAGCCCGTACCAGGGAGGCACCGAGATTCCCGTCGACGACGTTCGCCTCGACGGGACGCATCTGCACTTCGGCATCGCGCGGTACGACTATTCGTTCGACGGAATCGTCGGCGACGAACGCATCGCCGGTACCTTTACGCAGCACGGGAAGTCCTATCCGCTGACATTCCTGCCGAGCGCGCTTGGAACGAGCACGCTCGACGGAACGTGGCTCGGAGCGCTGCATGTCACCGGAACCTCTCTGCTGCTCGGATTCCATTTCACGCACGCCGCCGACGGCGCGCTCTCGGCGACGCTCGACAGTCCATTCCAGCACGCGTACGGCATCGCGGCGAATGCCTCGGAGCGCGACGGAACGCTCACGGTTTCCATCGCACAGCTGCGGTTGACCTATGTGGGAACCATCGGGACGCAGACGATCTCCGGTGAGTTCACGCAGGGCGCATCGACGCTGCCGCTGACGCTCGCGCGCCCAGGAAGCGGCGCGCTCTTGCCCGCGCCTCCCCCGCCTCCGACACCGTATCCGCTCGCGCCGGCGCACTACTCGAGCCGCAATGTGACCTTCGCTTCGGTCGGAGCAGTGCTCTCGGGAACGCTGACGGTCCCTAGCGTCCGGCACGGACGCGTCGCAGCGTTCATCTTCGTCCATGGCAGCGGGCCGGAGAATCGCAACGGGCCATTCCCGCAGAATCCAACCTTCCTCGACCTTGCGAACGCGCTCTCGAACGCGGGCTACGCGGTACTCCGCTACGACAAGCGCGGCATCGGAAAGAGCACGGGAACGCCGACGGAGCATTGGCGTCCGCTCAGCGACGACGTACGCGCCGCGATCGCGTTCTTACGACGGCAGCCCGGCGTCGATCCCAAGCGCATCGTTCTCGTCGGGCACAGCGAGGGCGGGCTGATCGTTCCGCTCGTCGCCTCCGCGAACGCGCACATCGAGGGCATCGTGCTCTTGGCGCCGCCCGCGATACCTCTTGCGCAGATCCTCCAGGAGCAGCGATCGCGAATGCCGCCCGCAGTGTGGAAAGAGGCGCAGCGCGCGTTTTCCGACTACGTCGGCATCGATCCGGCGAACGTCATCAAGCGCGTCAACGTTCCGATTCTCCTCTTGCAGGGAACGCGCGACATTCAGGTGCTCCCGTCGGATCTTCACCATCTCACCGACGCGGCGCCCGCATCGCATCGACGAATTACCGTCGACATCCTCGACGGTGACGACCATCTCTTTCTCTTCGTTCCGCCGGGCGAGGCGGCCAACGGCACGGAATACGCGAAAGCCTCGCCGCTCGATCCGCGCGTCGCGCGCGACATCGAGCGCTGGATGCGCGCGAACCGCTTATGAAGCGGCGGACTTCTCGGAAGCCGTGTGCAGCCACGGTCCGAGGGAGCGCCAGAGAATCTTGATGAGCGCCGCGGCGGGAATTCCCAAGATCAAACCGGGAACTCCGAACAGCTCGCCGCCCGCGAAGACCGCGAACATGATCCCGATCGGCGAGACGCCGACGGTGCTTCCCATGATGCGCGGCACGAGAACCATGTCGCTGATGCGCGCCATCGAGAACATGACGACTTGGACCCAGAGCATCATCCACCCGCCCTGCGGAGCGCAAAGCACGAGCGCGATGAGTTGCGCGATGACCATTCCGATCACCGGGATGGCGTACGCGACCGCCGAGATGAGCCCGATGATGAGCGGATACTTGAAGCCGATGAGTGCGCTCACCCCGGCGATGACGATGCCGGTGATCGCGCTGACGACGATCTGCCCGAAGATATAGCGTCCGAAAACCTCGGTCGCGTCCGCGACGATCTTGCGCGCGATGGCGCGGCGCCGCGGAGGAAAGAGCATCGTAAAGCCGTCGGTGAGCGCTTCGTCGTTCAAGAGAAAGTAGAACGATAACACGAAAGCGGCAAAGACGATAAACAACCACGTCGCCGTGTCGATGACGAGCTGGCCGATCGAGGCGAGCGTCGACGACGCGAACGCGCCGACCTTGTCGGCGCCGATCTGCGCGATGTCGATGGTCGGAATCTGAACCATCGGAAGGCGTACCTGGAGCGCATCGCGCACGTCGACGACCCAGCCGTGAATCGCCTGCAGGTAGACGGGCATGTTCGCGACGAGCAGCCGGCTCTGCACGACCGCCAGCGGGACGATCACGAGCAAGAGCAGTGCGGCAATCGCGACCAAGAAGAGATAGATGATCGTAATCGCGAGCCACTTCGGAACGCGCACCCGCATGAGAAGCGTCATCAACGGCCGAGCGCCGAACGCGATGAACGCCGCGATGATGAAGATCGCGATCGTGTGGGGAATGAGCCGCGCGATCCACCACAACGCGATAAGCCCGACGAGCGTGACGACGCCCCAAAAAATGCGGCGCGACGAGGCCGAACTCAGAGCCGCTTGCACAGCAATCGCCTCTCCGTGAAGTAGCCCGCGCTCTCGTAGAGGCGCACGGCGGGCTCGTTGCCCTCGGTAACCATCAAGGATATATACGGCAGACCATGCCTTTTCGCCTCATCCTCGGCGCGCGCGAGCAGCGACGCTCCGACGCCGCTGCGACGGCTGCCCGGCTCGACGGCCATGTAGGCGATGAATCCCTGAGGCTGCAGCGTCACCTCGTCGGCGAGCGACTCCAAGAGCAGAAGAAATCCGACGGCGCGCTCGCGCTCCTGCGCGACGAAGAGCCGGTGCTCGCCGGCACGCACGGCATCGAGGAGCCGCTCGTATCCGGTGAGCATTTCGGCTGCGCCGGCGCCGCGCACGCGACTGGAGTCGAGTACGCGAGCGCCCAAGTCTTCGACGAAGGGCCAATCCGCCGCGGTGCCCTCGCGCACGGTCAATCGCGCCACCGCCGCACCAGACGCTCGAGCGCGCCCACAAGCAGCGCGTTCTCCTCCGGCGTTCCGATGGTGATGCGAACTCGTCCGGGCATGCGCAGCGCATCACCGGAGCGCACGATGATGCCCTCTCCCAAGAGATCTTCGAAGGCGCGCGTCGCGCTGACGGGAACCTTCAGCGCGTAGAAGTTCGCCTCGGTCGCGTAGCGATCGAGCCCTAGCGCCGCAAGTGCCGGAAAGATTTGCCTTTTGCCGGCCTCGTTATTTTCGATCGAGGCAGCGCGGAACTCGTGATCCTCGACTGCGGCAGCCGCACCGGCAACCGCCGGCGCCGAGACGTTGAACGGCAACCGGTAACGATCCAGCAGCTCCACCATCTCTTCGTCGGCAAAGCCGTATCCGAAGCGCAGCGATGCGAGGCCGTAAATCTTCGACATCGTCCGAAGGACGAGCGTCCTCGCGCGCCGCGGCACATCGTCGATTGCATCGACGCATCGATCCGAGGCGTACTCTCGATACGCTTGATCGACGACGACCGCGACGCCGGCAGGCAGCGCGCCGAGAAAGGAGCGCCAATCGGCGAGATCGACCGCCGTCCCCGTCGGATTGTTCGGATCGCAGAGAAAGACGAGTTTCGTGCGCGCCGTGACCGCCGAGAGCATCGCCTCGAGATCGCAGACGCCCTCGCGAAGCGGAACCTCGACGGGCGTCGCGCCTCGCGCCGCAACGGCGATGCGGTAGAGAAGAAACGACGGGACCGCCATCACGGCCTCGTCGTCCGGCCGCAAGATCGCTTCGGCGGCGAGCTTGACGATCTCGTTGCTTCCGTGACCGACGATGACGTTCGATGCGCGCAGACCGTGGCGCGCGGCCAGGCGCTCTCGAAGATCGAGGTATGCGTCGTCGCTGTAGAGATTCAGACCGGCAACCGCGCGCACTGCAGCCAGCGCCTTGGGAGACGCCCCCAGCGGGTTCTCGTTCGCAGCCAGCTTTACGATGCGGCGGCCGCCTCCGAGCCGCTGCCTCGCCTCATCGAGCGAGATCGCGCGCGCGTAGCGCTCAAGCACGGCGCGAACCCGGATCGTCGAGCGGCTCGCCTGCCGCGCAGAGCGGGCAGTCGACGGCTTCGTACGAGACCATCGGCATGTCGAGCAGAGCGAAGAACGGCGCTTCGAAACGCGCATTGCCGCGGTTGCAGATCGCGCCGATGCCGACGAGCGCGGCGCCGGCGGCTGCGACGATATCGAGCACTTCGCGCACCGAACCGCCCGTGGTCACGACGTCCTCGACGACAAGCGCGCGGTCCGCGGCGCTCAGAGAGAATCCGCGCCGCAGCCGAGGCTGCCCGCGCTCCTTCTCGACGAAGATCGCCCTCGTGCCCAGCGCACGCGCGACCTCGTAGCCGAGAACGATACCGCCGATGGCGGCGCTTACGACGACGCTCGGCCTGGCGGCGCGAAAGCGGTCGGCGATCGCGGCGCCGATCGGCCCGACGAGAGCGGGATCTTCGAGGATGCGAAACTTCTGAATGAAGCGATCGCCGTGACGGCCCGAACTCAAGAGAAAGTGCCCATCCAAAAGCGCGCCGCGGCCGCGGAGCGTCCCCGCAATGCTCTGCAACGAGGTCAAAGCGCGGCCGCCATCTGATCGAGAATGCTCTGCGCTGCGGCGCGCCGGTTCGCGGCGCGGAGAACGGGCCTTCCGACGACGATGTAATCGGCGCCCGCAGCAACGGCCGTCGCGGGAGTCGCCACACGGCGCTGGTCTTCGCTGGGAGAACCCTGCGGCCGTATTCCCGGGACGAGCGTCATCAGCTCGTCGCCGAACTCCGCTTTGATGTCGGCAAGCTCGTTCGCACTGCAGACGATGCCGGCGCATCCCGCTTCACGCGCCGCCGACGCGAGACGCGCCACCTTCGCGCTGCCCGCCTCGAGCGACGTAAGAAGCGTCACGGCAAAGATCGCCGGCACGGCGCTCCCGAGTTCGGCGGCGCGCTCCGCGACGCTCTCGACGGCGGCACGCATCATCGGAACGCCGCCGCATGCGTGAACGGTCATCGCGCGCACGACCGGCGAGACGAGCTGCCGCGCGGCCGCGGCGACGGTTCTCGGTATGTCGTGAAGTTTTGCGTCGATGCAGCATCGAACGTCGCGCGACTCGCAGTACGCGACGATTCGCTCGCGGTACGACAGCAGCGCCTCGAGGCCGATTTTGAAGACGAGGTCGAGTTCGTACAGCTCGTCGACGACGCGCTCGGCCTCCTCCGCGCTGGGAACGTCGAGCGCGACGACGAGCACGCTCATCCCGCGTCGCCCTCGTACTCCGCGGGCGTCGCGAAGCCGCGATTCGCACGCCCGACGAGCTCCGCAATCGAACGCAAACCGCGCTGCGCGAGATACTCTTGCAGGCCCGCCGCGATGCGCTGCGGGATTCGAGGGTCGGAGAAGTTCGCAGTACCGATGCCGATCGCGCTCGCGCCGGCGAGGAAGAACTCGAGTGCGTCCGTGACGCTCTCGATGCCGCCCTGGCCGATGATGGGAATGCGCACGGCGCGAGCGACCTCGTAGACCGCGAGCACGGCGATCGGACGAATCGCGGGCCCGGAGAGCCCGCCGGCGACGTTGCCGAGTCTCGGCGTCCAGCGCTCGACGTCGATGGCCATGCCGCGAACGGTGTTCACGACCGCGAGCGCATCGGCTCCCGCGGCCTCCGATTCGCGCGCGATCGCCGCGATGTCGGTGACGTTCGGCGAGAGCTTTGCAAAGAGCGGCTTGTCGGTGGTCGCTCGTGCCGCGCGCACGACCTGCGCGGTGAGGCGTGGGTCGCACGCGAACGTCTCACCCTCGCGCGCGACGTTCGGACACGAGATGTTGAGCTCGATCGCGGCGATCTGCGGGCACCGGGCCAGGCGCTCGCAGACCGCAGCATACTCCTCGACTGAGAACCCCGCAACGCTTCCGACGACCGCACAGGGAAGATCGCCAAGCGCTTCGAGCTCGTGCTCGAGATACCAGTCGACTCCAGGATTCTGCAGCCCGATCGCATTGAGCATTCCGGCGGGCGTATGAACGAGACGCGGCATCGGATTTCCCTGCCGCGGATGCAGCGTGAGGCTCTTGAGAACGATCGCGCCGATGCGCGAGAGGTCGGCGAACGGCGCGAACTCCGCGCCCGTCCCGTAACAGCCGCTTCCCATGAGCGTCGGATACCGAAGACGAAGGCCGCCAAGGTCGACGCCGATATCCGCAACGGAGTTCACCAGCGCAACTCCCGCGCGGAGAAGACCGGCCCTTCGCGGCAGATACGCGCGTTCACGACACCGTCTTGCGTCGCGGGAACGTGCGGCGCCTGCGCGCTGTTGCCGTCGATCGGCACGACGCAGCCCCAGCATCCTCCGATGCCGCACGCGAACGTCTCCTCGAGCGAGAGCTGCGCTTCGATTTCCTTGGCGAGTGCGATCTTCGCCGTCGCTTTGAGCATCGGCGTCGGGCCGCATGCAAGCACGAGTTGCGGCGGCTGCGCGCGCTCAAACAACGCCGTCGCGTATCCGCGGAGTCCCGCGCTTGCGTCCTCGGTCGCGACGGCGACGGCGCAGCCCAGATCTTCGAAGCGGTCGCGCTCGACCAGCCGCGCCGCCGTGCGCGCGCCGTACATGAGTCGGACGCGCGAACCCGCAAGAACGAGCTCTTTTGCTGCGAGCAAAACCGAGGCGATTCCGACGCCGCCCGCGACGATCGCAACGTCGCGCGGCCGCCCGGAGAGATCGAAGCCGTTGCCGAGCGGTCCGGCGAGCGCGAGCGCGTCGTTCGGGCGGAGCGAAGCGAGCTCTTTCGTACGCTTCCCTGCTATGAAGAAGAGCAGGCTTGCCGTCGATTCGGCGACGTCGTAGACGCCGAGCGCAACCGAAGCGGCGGCGGCACTTGGTGGAATCGCCATGACGAACTGTCCGGGGCGCACGCAGCGAGCGAGGTCGGGCGCTTGCATGGTGAGTACGACGACGCCGTCGGCCGGCTCGCGGCGCGCGACGACTCTCGTCTGATGGATCCGAGCGAACGCGGCATCCTCTATCAACGAGGCGCCAATCTTCTCCAAATTTTCACAAAAGTCCGTGCAATGCGCCTGAACTCTCTTGCGAAAGCGGCCGTTATACGGTATAGGCAGTTGAAAGGAGGGACGAACGTGGCAGGCATCATGGTCTTCAAATCGCTAGCCGAGGCGCTCCGCGCCGGCTACCAAGTGTACGACCGCACGTCCGATGGTTATCTCGTTCGTACGCGTACGAACGCCGGCTGGGCGATCGCCCTCGTCTCATACCGCTAGCGACAGCGTCTTCATCCTCCCTCGGCATCGAAAGAGACCGCCGGTTCAAACCGGCGGTCTCGTCTTTCCCTCTCCTTGCGTCTCGTACGGCCGCGGCTCTACGGCCGACGGAATGCCGTGCGGGCCGGCTCGCGCACCGGACGAGCCCGCGCCGTTGATTTTCGCGTTGAAGACCTGAGCGAGCCCGACGAAGAGCGGGATCAGCCCGCCGAGCAGCCACGGTCCGAACGTGAACTCCCCGTCGTGAAAGCCAATGAAGGCAAGCCCGATCGTGAGCGCAAGGCCAACGAACGTCACCGAAACGCCCCGCCGCAGTTGGAAGTTTGCGTTCTCGTCGCCTCGGGCTTCCCACCGCGCACGGCGTCCATACTGCTCGGACGGCACGAGTCCGTGGCGAATCATCTCCATTCGCTCGCGATGGGCCAGCACCCGAAACAGAACCCACGCGAGAATCGGAAGGCCGACGACCACGACGATGCCGACGATGGGGATCAGAAGCGATAGATATTCGAGTTGATCCATGATGCGTAATAGCGGCTCCTGGAGACGGGTACGCCCGCAGCGCTCTCATGTTTCGGCCCCGTGCCGAAACAACGCTCTACGGGAGGCCGTACCAACCTCGTGGCGGCACTTCTTGCGCGTGTGGACGCCCGCTTGAAATCCGGCCCTGCGGAGGCGGATCTCGTCACCGCGACGATCGCCGGCGATAAGGAAGCATTCTCCGAGCTCGTCCGCCGCTACGACCGCCAGGTCTATCACCTCGCCTATCGGACTCTAAAGGACGCCGAAGAGGCGCGCGACGTGGTCCAAGAGACGTTCCTGCGCGCGTTTCGGTCGCTTCGGACCTTCAGGCCGGAGCGAAAGTTCTCGACCTGGATCTTCTCGATCGCCTACCACGCCTGCTGCGACCGGCTCGGCCGCGCCAAGCGTTTCTCCTCCGACGAGCTGCGCGAGTACGCCGACGCGGCCCCGGGGCCGGAGCACCGCGTCGTGGCCCTCGACGAAGCGCAGCGGCTGCGGGCGGCCATCGCGCGACTGCCCGAAAAGTACCGCACCGTCATCACGCTCTATCATCTTCAAGGAAGACAATATGAGGAGATCGCACAGGTACTCGGTCTGCCCATGGGTACGGTGAAGACGCACCTGTTTCGGGCAAAGGAACACTTGCGCCGGCTTCTTCTGGAGACGCAATGAGATTCGACGATGACGCCCTCGATCGCGCAATCCTCGCACAGCCGCTGGAGGAGCCGCCCCACGGCCTGCGCGCGGAGATTCTCGCCGCGACCGTCTACCGGCCGGCACCCGTGCTCACCGTTGCCGAGATCGTCGCGATCGTCAGCGGCGTCGGGATACTCCTCTGGCTGGCCTTGTCGCGGGCCGTGCAGATCGACGCGGCCGTCGCCGGAGCGATGGGGTACTCGTCGCTCTTCCTCTGGCTGGGCGTCGGTGTGGCGGTGACGCTTTGGCTGCAGCTTCTCACCGTTTCCCAACCTCTCCACATAGGCCTAACAAGGGCGAGGGGGCGTACCAGGCCGTAGACGTACGCCGTGGAGAGTACGCAACCACGGACCGTGCTCGTCGTCGAGGACGATGCCGCGATCGGACGCGTCCTGCAGCTCGAACTCGAGCACGAAGGATACCGCGTCGAGCTCGCGACCGACGGCTTCTCGGGACTCGAAAAGGCGCTCAAGGAGCCCGATCTCGTCATTCTGGACCTCATGCTCCCGCGTCTGGACGGCTACGAAGTCTGCAAACGGATTCGCGCCAAGAGCCGCGTGCCGATCATCATGCTCACCGCGCGAGACACCGTCGCCGATCGCGTCGCCGGACTCGATCTCGGCGCGGACGACTATCTCACCAAGCCGTTTTCGACCGAAGAACTGCTCGCGCGCGTTCGCGCGCGGCTGCGCGAGCGCGACCCCCAATCACACGTCATCGAGTACCGCAATCTCGTCATGGACCGCGACCGTCACGAGGTGACTCGCGACGGCAAGCCGGTAGAGCTTACCGCGAGGGAGTACGCGCTCTTGGAGTATCTTCTTCTCCATCGCAACAAAGTGCATACGCGCGACGAGCTCTTCAACGGCGTGTGGGGAAGCGATTTCCTCGGTGACTCGAACCTCATCGACGTCTACATCCGCTATCTGCGAAGTAAGATCGACGACGGACACGACGACAAGCTCATCAGCACGGTTCGTGGAGTCGGCTACAGCATCAAAGATTGACGCCTCGATTTCTTAGTCTGAAATGGAGAATCGCCGCATGGTACGCGGCGCTGCTCGTCTTCGTCCTCGCGATCACGAGCTGGATCCTCGTGTGGCGCTTCGGCAGCATCATCGAAGCGCAAGCGCGCGCACGCGCCGACTCGACGATGAACGAGGTCCTCGCGGTCGCGAACCCGGCCGGGGCGCCGATCGGACTGCAAGACGTCGCCGCAAACGCTCCGCCGCTCGCGATCCTTCTCAATAGCGACAACCTCGTCTACTGGGCCTCGCCCTCGACCTCGATCGAGATCGATACGCCCGCGGGCTATCCGATGGTTAAATCCGCAAATCTCGGGCGCGGCCGCATCGCCCGGGCTGCCGTCGATGCCGCTCGGCCCGCCGCGTTCCGCGAGATCCAGGTACGGGGCGAGCCCGCAATCGTCGAGGATCGCTTCGTACGCATCGGCGGCACGACAAACGCGGTCGTGCAGGTCGCGCAGTCCCTCACGACGGTTGCGGGCGCGATCGCGCAGGCACGCGAGACCGTGCTCGTCGTCCTCGCGGTCGCAATCGTCGCCGCGATCCTCCTCTCGATCGTGCTCGCGTCGGAGGCGATCAATCCGATCAACGCGCTCTCGAAGGCGATGCGCGAGATCGGCCTCGAGCGCCTCGGACGCCGCCTTGCCTGGCCGCGAAACGACGAGATCGGCGAGCTCGCGCAGTCCTTCGACGATCTCCTCGCGCGGCTCGAAGCGTCGTTCGCGCGCGAGCGGCAGTTCATCGCCGACGCCTCGCACGAGCTCAAGACACCGCTAACGTCGATCAACGCAAATGCCCAGATGCTCCTGCGTTGGGCCGAGCGCGACGAGCGGATCCGGCGCGAGAGCGTCGAGACGATCGCGCGAGAGAGCTCTGCCGTCGGCGAGATGGTGAACGGGATGCTGACGCTGGCGAAAGCCGACCGCGGTGACGACATTCCGCGCGAGCCCGTCTCGCTCATCGAAGAGGCCCGCGACGTCACGCGATACGCGCAGCCGCGAGCCCAGGAGAAGGGCCTCGCGCTCGACTTCGAACAGGCGAGCGACTCCGCGATCGTTCTCGCGGATGCGAGCCTCGTCCGGCAGATGATCGGCAATCTCGTCGACAACGCGATCAAGTTCACCGATTCCGGCAGCGTCGGCGTGCGCGCCGGCAGCGGCGACGCGCTCGGATGGGTCGAGGTGCGCGATACCGGGCCGGGCATCGCGCGCAGCGAGCTTCCGCGGATATTCGAACGATTCTATCGCGCGGACCGCTCGCGCTCGCGCAGCGTTCCGGGCACCGGCCTGGGTCTGGCGATCGTCCGTTCGATCGCGCGCGTTCATGGCGGCTCGGTCGAAGCGAGCGACAACCCCGGCGGCGGCAGCCTCTTTCGCGTCACGATCCCGCTGCTCGCGATGCTTGCGGCGATGGTCTTTTCGTGTGCGGTCGCGCGCGCCGACGACATTCCGACGACGGCAAGCCCGGTCGTGAACGTCGTCCTGCACACCGGAACGCTCTCCGTGAGAACGTGGCGCCAAAACGCCGTTGCGATCGTCACCGGCGGCCGAGTTTCGTGGAAGCGGTTCGACGCGCGTACCACCGCCGGCCGAATTCCCGTTGCGATAAATTCGTGGGCGGTCTCGACCGAAACGCCGCGCGGCCCCGTGTCGCTGCCCGCGGAGCGATTCGAAATCCCAGCGCTCCCGCCTGGGCCGCACGACGCCGTCGTCGCTTCCGGTGCCGGCGACACGACGGTGTGGGTTCCGAGCGGTGCTGCGCTCGTCGTCGTGCGCGTCATTGCGGGAACGCTGCGCGTCTTTGGCTATGACGGCGTGCTCGTCGCGCACGTTCGCCACGGCGCGGCCGAGCTGCAACACGTTGCCGGCAGCGCCTACATTCAGGTCGTCTCCGGACGAATCGTCGCCGTCGGTTCGCACTTCGATCGAATCCGCGCGCGCACGGCAGTCGGCGGCATCTTCTTCGAACGATGCGAGGCGGATCAGATCGATGCAACCGCAGCGCGGGGGAACATACTCTACGACGACGGCCGCTTCGAGCAGGGCCCTGCGTACTTCTCGACCGGCGAAGGAGGCATTGCGATCGGGCTTGCCGCGGGCCGCGCGACGATTTCAGGCCGAAGTGCGAGCGGTCGCGTGATCGTCGCGAGCGGCGATCGCCTATCGGGTCACACGAGCGGCGGCATCTCGACGATTCAGTTCGGCGGCGGCGGCCCATTCGTCACCGCGAGCGCGCAGGGTGCGATCGCCGTCTACGGCGGGGCGCTCGTCCGGCATCCCGCGCTCTTGCAGCGCACCGCACTTGCGCGCGGGCTGCCCAGAGCGTTTTTCAGCGAGCCGACGCGACCTCGGTCTCCAGATCGATCGTCAGGCCGTCGCGGGCCGCAATCGCACGCAAGCCGAGGCGGTCTTCAATCTCCTGTGCGAGCGCGGCCGGACCGCGTTCGATGATCTTCGTTCCGAAGTGCTGGAAGATCGCAACCTTCGGACGTACGCACTCGACGATGTGGTGCGCGTTGTCCCACGTAAGATGGTCGACGTCCAGGCCGTCGCGGTAGCGGAGCACGTTGACGACGAGGACGTCCGGCTTGTGGCGCGCGTAGTCTTGCGCTAAGCCGTCGAAGTACCGGCCGCACGGCAGATACGCGACGCGCATGTCGCCGTGCGTGATGTGAAGGCCGTACGTTTGCGATGCGTGCGCGTGTGCGATCGACGTTCGAATCTCGACGCCGCCGACGATATACGGCCCGCCGTCCGGCTCGAGCGCGGCGACGCGCTGCACAAAGCGCTGCGCGTACGGCAGGACCACGGGTTCGCCCTCCAGCGCGTCGCGCGGTGCGAGCACCGCGCCTCGCTTACGATGCCCGCCCGCCGTCATCGCCTCGATCATCGCGTTGACGTCGCCGGAGT
>JBOHTS010000010.1:0-123955 GCA_050733755.1 Candidatus Tyrphobacter sp.
CTCCTAGGCCTCGGAGCGCGGCAATGCTCGATGGAGCGCGAGCGCGAGCGGTGCCGTCGAGGACCTTCGACGCGTACCCGAGGCCCTGCGCGATCGCTGCGACGCCGTGAACGCCCTCGGCCCCGCCCTTACTGACGATCGCTCCGTCTCCAACGCGCATGAGCTCGCTGTCGAACTCTCCGGTTCCGGCAACGTACTCGGGACGCGCGAGCATCGCACCGCGCACGATCGCGAGCGCCTGCGCGTCGCGCACCTCGATCCCTTCGAGCGTGGCCAGACGCGAGAACGCAAGCGACGCACGCCGCAGCGACGTCGCGAAGACCGGAATCCCGCAACCGTCGACGCCGACGGGCCAGCGCTGCGGATCGTCGTCGCAGAGACGGGCGCAGAAGGCCAGGATCTCTCGCTGCGCGGGGTTGCGCGGATCGAGGTACGTCGTCGTGTCGGCGTCGAGAATCCGGCAGAGTGCGAGAATGCCTGCGTGTTTGCCCGAGCAGTTGTTCTCGATCGCGCTGGGCTCGCGACCGCTGCGCACGAGCGCCTGCGCCGCCTTCTCGTTGTAGGGAAGCGCGGGGCCGCAGAAGAGCGCCGACTCGGGCAGCTCGATCTTGTGGAGAATCGACCGTACCGCGTTGACGTGAAAGAGCTGACCGGAGTGCGATGCCGCGATGATTGCGATCTCGCGTTCGTCGAGACCGAAGCGTTCGCGGGCACCGGCGGCAATCACCGCGCCGGCGATGAACGGCTTTGCGGACGAACGAAGGTAGACCGGCGCTTCGACGTCGCCGCTTGCGAAGACGACCTCACCGCGTGCGTCCGTCGCGCAGGCCGCAACGTCGTGCGCCGACTCGACGAGCGATCCGCGCGTCACCTCGACGATCACGCGCGTACGGGTTCTATGACGTTCGCCGCCTGTTCGGAGAAGACGGGGTTGCTGAGATACCGCTCGCCCGTGTCGCACGCAAAGGTCACGATCGTCTTCTTCGCGTGCTCGGCGAGGCTCGCAAGGTGAAGCGCGGCCCAGATGTTCGCGCCGCTCGAGATGCCGACGAGCATTCCCTCTTCTCGCGCAGCCCGGCGGGTCGTCTCGATCGCTTCGTCGTCGCTCACCTTCACGACGGCGTCGTACACGCTCGTATCGAGAACGTTCGGAACGAAGCCGGCGCCCGTACCCTGAATCTTGTGCGGTCCGGGCGCGCCGCCGGAGAGCACGGCCGAGGTCGCAGGCTCGACGGCGACGACGGTCACGCCGGGCTTGCGCTCTTTGAGAAGTCGACCGACTCCCGTGATCGTCCCGCCCGTTCCGACCGCGCTGACGAGGACGTCCACGGCGCCGTCGGTATCGCGCCAAATCTCCTCCGCAGTCGTTCTTCGATGAACCTCGACGTTCGCGGGATTGTCGAACTGGCGCGGCGTGAAATAGCGCTCCGGGTCTCGCCGGCGTATCTCCTCGACGCGCTCCATCGCGCCTTTCATGCCCTCCGAGCCCGGCGTCAGTATCGTCTGTGCCCCGTACGCGCGCAAGAGATTTGCGCGCTCGACGGTCATCGCGTCGGGCATGACGATGACGCACGGATATCCGCGCGCGGCGGCCACGAAGGCGAGCGCGATCCCCGTGTTCCCACTCGTCGGCTCCAAAATCGTCATCCCCGGCCGCAAGGCGCCGTCGCGCTCGGCCGCTTCGATCATCGCGACGCCGATGCGATCCTTCACCGAGCCGGCCGGATTGAAGGACTCCATCTTCACGAGAACCGTTGCGCCGCAGTCGCGGCACAGCCTTCCGATCTTGACGAGCGGCGTGTTCCCGAAGGTATCGGCGAGGTTCTCATAGATTCGTGCCATAGGTAGGATTGTAACCGCCGCAGGCAAGGAGGACTCCATGCGCGCTCTTCTTTCCGTCGTTGCCGCCGTCGCGCTCCTGGCACCGACGCCTCGTACGGGAGGCCCGCCGACGATGGACGATGCCCTGGCGGCAATCCGAGCCTACGCTCCGCTGGCCATGGAGCAGCAGGGGACGCCCGGACTCTCCGTCGCGATCACCGATCGCACGCACACGCTGGCGATCATCACGCTCGGGTATTCGAATCGCGCGGCGCAGACGCCGGTGACGCCGGCAACGCGATTCGCGATCGGCTCGATCACGAAGTCGATGACGGCGATCGCGCTGCTCGAGTTGCGCGACGAGCACCGCGTTCGCCTCAACGGTCGCGTGAAGACGTATCTGCCGTGGTTCTCGATTCACTCCGACGGTCAACCGATTACGGTGCACGAACTCCTCTCCCACACCGCAGGGTTGCCCGACGATTACTCCGTAGCGCCCGGCTACGCGTACAGCGTCTACGCGCTGCGCGACGCACACACGCTATTTACCCCAGGCACCGCGTGGTCGTACTCGAACGACGGGTACGCGACCGTCGGTGCGATCGTCTCGGCACTCGATCGCCGCTTTTGGAGCGCGTCGCTGCAAGCGCGCGTGCTCGATCCGCTCGCCATGCGCGACACGGCCGCCGTCTTCACGCCCCAGACGCTCGAAAGCGCCGCCACCGGCTACGAGTTCGCGGACGCGGATCGTCCGGCGCCGCTCCATCCCAGACTCGTGCCGTCTCGCGTCATGGACTTCGTCGATCCGGCAGGCTCGGTGCTCTCGACGCCGGGAGATATGGCGCGCTACCTTCGTTTCTACTTGAACGGCGGCGTCGACGCTTCCGGCCGACGGCTCGTCTCGTCCGACGATTTCGCGCGCATGACGAACCCCGATCGCTACCGGAATGGAGCGCCCGCGGGAAGCGCGGCTACCGAGTTGCAAGAGGCGCCGGAGTTCTATCGCGAGTACGGCTTCGGCCTCGCGATCTTCGGTAAGGATCCCGCCATGCGCGGCGACCACGTCATCGGCCATACGGGCGGTATCTCCGGCTATACGGCCTGCATGCAGGCGAACCTCACGCGCGGGTTCGGCGTGATTGCGATGGCGAATCTCGTCGAGGAGCCGCTCCATCCGTGCGCGATCGTTCTCTACGCAATGCGCGTTCTTCGCGCTCAGAGCGAAGGCCGCGCACTTCCCGCGCCTCCGCCGGCGCCCGATCCGGCGCTCACGCCAAACGGACAGGAGTATAGCGGTACGTACACCGCACGCGACGGTTCGTCGTTCGCGGTCGACGGCGTGCCGGGACGCGCAGTCATGGTCGATCGGGGACGATCCTACGTCCTCTATCCGCGCGGTGACGATCTCTTCTGGTCGTCGGATCCGCGGTACGCCCTCTTTCTGCTGCACTTCGGAAGAAACGCGAGCCGTCACGTGGACGAGGCGACGTACGGGAGCGAATGGTTCGGCAACGAGCGCTACTTCGGGCCGCGATCGTGGAGCTATCCGAGAGCGTGGAACGAGTACGTCGGCCGGTACGAAAACTCGTTCTGGGGTTCGCCGTCGGTGACGCGCGTGCTCGTCGTCAAGGGAACGCTAACGTTCGACGGCCTCGAGCCGCTGCGGCCTCGCGGCGGCGGCTCCTTTTCGATCGGGCCCGATACCGTGCGATTCGACGCGCTCGCCGCCGGGAAGATGCAGCGCATGCGTATCGACGACATCACGATGTACCGCGTCGATCTCCCGTGATGCCATAAGCCGGCGCCGCCGCTTCAAGCAGTGCAGGCGAGCCTCGCGCGGCGGCATTTAGAGGCCTGTCGGGGCAGGCGGAGGCTGCAAGGGCGACGGCGAACGCCCCCGCCTTATGCCCAAACGGTTGCTATTCGCGCTGGGAGTCCTCTTGTTGTCCGTCATCGCCTGCAAGTCGTCTCCGTCATCGACACCGACGCCGGGCCCGACGCCGACGCCGACGCCGAATCCAACCGCAACCACTGCAACCGTCGATGCGACCTACAACGGCGCTCCCTATGTCGGGACGATCTACGCAAACGCCGCGCCCGGCGGCTGCCCCGGATCAACGGCGATCACCGGTTCTACCGTCTCGGCGGCAGCGACCGCCGTCGGCGGACAAAACTACAGCCAAGCGACGTTCTCGAACCTCACCGCGGATACCGATTACGTCTTCTTCTTCGTGCCGCAGTCCGGCCAGGCAGTATCCGACCAGTGCGGGATCCAGTGGTCGTCGGGAACGATTATCCTGACATATCCGTAACCCGCAGGATCTCGGCGACGCGCTCCTGCCCGATGCTCTTGCCCCACGCGATCGGCCCGTGCGGATAGTTCGTTCCAAGCCGCATCGCAGAATCGACGTCCTCCTCGCCTGCAACGCCCTCGCGCACTGCGATGCGCGCTTCGTTCACGATCGCAGCGACGACGCGCCCTAAGAAGAGTCCCGGAACGTTGGCGACGTCGATGGGGTCGCGACCGAGTCGTTCGAACGCGTCGCGTGCGAGCGCAAGCGCTCCAGAAGACGTCCGCTCGAGCGCGACGATCTCGACGGCACGCTGATCGGCGAGCGCGCCGACGATGCCGACGCCGACGAGCCGCTGCGGATTTCGTATACCGTTTGCACATGCTTCGAGGTCGAATCCGTACGCATCCGCGAGTACGACGTCGGGCTCGCCGTCATCGCCGCGCGCGCCGAGCGCTTCGAGTTCCACGCGTAACGCACCGTCCGCAACGCACGCAACGCCGCCGGGAAAACGCTGCGCGGTCGCAGGACGTGCGGCATCGCGCGCCGGCGGCGCGACGCCGTAGTCGTAGAATCCCGCGCCCGATTTCCTGCCCAGGCGCCCCTGCGCGACGAGCGCGCGCTGCATCTCGCGCGGACGCAGACGTCGCGCGCGCGTACGCTCGTACACCGACTCGCTCGTCGCGAGATTCACGTCTAATCCAATGAAGTCCATGAGTTCGAAGGGCCCCATACGAAAACCGATGCCGCGCGCGAGGCGATCGAGCGCCTCGATGGATCCGACGCCGGCATGGAGCGCGTCGATCGACTGGAGATAGTACGGGCGCGCGACGCGATTGACGACGAATCCCGGCGTGTCGGCCGTGACGATCGCCGTTTTCCCGATACGCTGCACGAATGCTCGCGCGGCTTCGACGGCACTGCGCGCACTCGCGTCGGTGCGCACGATCTCGACCAGGCGCATCTTCTCGGGCGGATTGAAGAAGTGCATGCCGATGCCGCGCTGCGGAGCGGCTTTTGCAATCTCGCTCACGGGCAGCGACGATGTGTTCGTTGCAAGGACTGCCTTCGGGAGCGCCGCAGCCATCGTTGCAAAGATCGCCTGCTTGAGATCGAGGCGTTCGGGAACCGCCTCGATGGCGATTTCGACGCGCTCGTCGGCGGGAACGCTCGCTGCAAGCGTCACGCCCGCGGCTCGCTTCCCGGCCCGCTCCCGCGCCGCGGGATCTGGTTCGACGAGGACGACGTCGTACGACGCAGCGCGGGCGACCGCCGCGATTCCGGCGCCCATGCTGCCGCCTCCGACGACGACGATCCGATCCTCCATGCGCCGCTATTCTTCGAGAGGAGACGCCCTTGCTTTGTGGCACTCCGACGAATGGAAAAGCCCGCCTGGCGCCTCTTGGACTCGCACTACGTCGTCGATTCGCGCTTTATGCGCATTCGCCAAGATCGCGTAGCGCTGCCGAACGGCACGGTTCTGCCGGAGTACTTCGTGCGAGAGTCGGCGGGCTTCGTCATCGTCTTTGCGACGACGCCCGACGACCGGGTCATCCTCGTGCGCCAGTACCGCTACGGAGCCGACAGCATCGGCCTCGAGCTGCCCGCCGGAATGATCGAGCCCGGCGAAGAGCCGGCAGCCTGCGCCGCGCGCGAACTCCTCGAAGAGACCGGGTATCGCGCGCAAAGCCTTTCGCCGCTGGCGTCATACGCCGCCGAACCCGTCCGTTCGACCGCCCGCGCCTTCCTCTTCAATGCGACCGGCGCGACGAGCGTCGCGAACCAGGCCCTCGATCCGACCGAGCATATTGAGGTAGAGCTCGTGCCGCTCGCGCAGTTCGCCACGATGCTCGCACAGGGCCACATCGACAGCATCGCCTCCGTAGCGGCGGGGTATCGCGGCCTGGCGCAGCGAACATACGTTCGATGATGGATCGCTTCCACCCGCTCGTCGCGCGATGGTTTACCTCGCGTTACGGCGAGCCCACCGAGCCCCAGCGGCGCGGCTGGCCGGTGATCGCCGCGGGCGACGACCTGCTCCTCTGCGCGCCGACGGGCTCCGGAAAGACGCTGGCAGCGTTCACGATCTGTCTCGACGACCTCGTGCGCAGGGCGCAGCGCGGCGAACTTCCCGACGCGGCGCTCGTCCTCTACGTCTCGCCGCTGAAAGCGCTGAGCAACGACGTTCGAAAGAATCTCGAAGCTCCGCTTCAAGAGCTCATGCACGCGGCACTCGAGCAAGGCATTCCTCTCGATACGATCCGCACCGCGGTGAGAACCGGCGACACGTCGCAGGCGCAGCGAGTGCGTATGTTGCGCACGCCGCCGCACGTGCTCGTGACGACCCCGGAGTCGCTCTTCATCCTCCTCACGGCGCAGCGCTCGCAGACGCTCTTCGAAACCGTAAAGACCGTCGTCGTCGACGAGATCCACGCGATGGCGGGCAATAAGCGCGGCGCGCATCTCGCGTTGACGCTCGCGAGGCTCGACGCCCTCGTAGAGCGAGCGGGAGGGAAGCGGCCGCAGCGGATCGGCCTCTCCGCGACGATTCGCCCGCTCGAGCCCGTCGCGCAGTTCTTGAGCCCCCACGCGCGAATCGTCGACGTCGGGAGCCGGCGCGCGATGTCGCTCTGCGTCGAGGTCCCTCGCGAGGAGCTCGGTTCCGTCGCGAGCACCTCGATGTGGGACGACATCTACGATCGCGTCGCGGAGCTCGTCCGAGCGCACCGGACGACGCTCGTCTTCGTCGGAACGCGCCGCATGAGCGAACGCGCGGCGTTCGCGCTGACGCAGCGTCTGGGCGAGGGCGTCCTCATGCCCCATCACGGCAGCCTCTCGCGTGAAGCCCGTTTCGAGGCCGAGCGGCGCCTGCGCGCCGGCGAACTGCGCGCCGTCGTTGCGACCGCATCGCTCGAACTCGGAATCGACATCGGTTCGGTCGATCTCGTCGTCCAGCTCGGAACGCCTCGCTCGATCGCGGTCGCGCTTCAGCGTGTCGGCCGCTCGGGGCACTGGATCGGCGCGCAGCCCAAAGGCACGCTCTTTGCAACGACGCGCGACGAGCTGATCGAGTGCGCGGCCCTCGTCCACGCGCTGCGCGGGGGCGCGATGGACGCGCTCGTCATACCGTCGGCCCCCCTCGACATTCTCGCGCAGCAGCTCGTCGCCGCCTGCGCGCAGGTCGAGTGGCGCAGCGACGACCTGTACGCGCTCGTTCGCTCGACGTACTCGTATCGCGATCTCTCCCGCGACGACTTCGAACGGGTCATCGCAATCCTCGCCGACGGCATCGCAACCTCCCGCGGACGCAGCGGAACGTATCTCCACTACGATCGCGTGAACGGCCGGCTGCGCGCGCGCCGCGGAGCGCGACTCGCCGCAATCACCTGCGGCGGCGCCATTCCCGACAACGCCAACTACAGCGTCGTCGCCGAACCGGAAGGGCAGACGGTCGGCACGCTCGACGAAGACTTCGCCATCGAGTCGATGGCCGGCGACATCTTCTTGCTCGGCACGAACTCGTGGCGCATTCGCAAGATCGAAGCCGGGGTCGTACGCGTCGAGGATGCCGGCGGAGCGCCGCCGACGATTCCGTTTTGGAACGGCGAAGGGCTCGGGCGCACCGTCGAGTTGTCGCGCGAGCTCGGCGACGTGCGCGAGCGGATCGCAGACGGCGATGCGGCGCAAGCGCGGGAGTTTCTCGAGCGCGAGTGCGGACTCGACGCCGCGGGTTCGGCGCAGGCGGTCGCATACGCACGCGCGGGCAGCGTCGCGCTCGGTGCGACGCCGGCACAGCGGACGGTCGTCGCCGAGCGCTTCTTCGACGAGAGCGGCGGCATGCAGCTCGTCATCCACGCGCCTTTCGGCGCGCGCATCAACCGCGCGTGGGCGCTCGCACTGCGCAAGCGCTTCTGCCGCTCGTTCAATCTCGAGCTCCAGGCCGCGGCCACCGACAACGGCTTCATTCTCTCGCTCACCGATCAGCATGCGTTTCCGCTCGAGATCGTCTTCGAGTTCGTGAAATCCGCGAGCGCGCGGGACGTGCTCACGCAGGCGCTGCTTCCCGCACCGATGTTCGCCGCGCGATGGCGCTGGAACGCAACGCGATCGCTTGCGATCCTGCGACGGCGCGGCGGCAGGAAAGTTCCGCCGAATATCCTACGCATGCGCGCCGACGATCTGCTCGCCGCGACCTTTCCCGATCAGGCGGCGTGCGCTGAAAACCTCACCGGCCCGATCCGGATACCGGATCACGTGCTCGTCCGGGAGACGATCGACAACTGTCTGCGAGAGGCGATGGATCTCGACGGACTCCTCGCAACGCTCCAAGCGCTCGAACGCGGCGAGATCCGCACGCTCGCCATCGACACGCCCGAGCCATCTCCATTCTCTCACGAGATCCTCAACGCGAACCCGTACGCGTTTCTCGACGACGCGCCGCTGGAAGAACGGCGCGCGCGCGCCGTACAACTGCGCAGAACGCTGCCGGACGAGCAAGGCGTCCTCGACGACGCGGCAATCGCGCAGGCGGCTTGCGAGGTCTGGCCCCTCGTCCGCGACGCCGACGAACTGCACGACGCGCTCATGACGCTCGTCGTTCTGCCGCCGGCACCGGCGTGGGAGTCCTGGTTCGGGCGGCTCGAGGCGGACCGCCGGGCGACGACGATCTCCGCGCACGCCCTGCGCTTTTGGGTTGGAACGGAGCGGCTCGAGGTTGCGGCGCGCGCATATCCGCAAGACGGCGCGCCGCCCGATCTCCCCGCGGTGCGCGAAGTGCTCCGTGGGTGGCTCGAGTGCAGCGGTCCGGCTACGGCACCGGAGCTCGCCGAGCGCCTCGCGCTTTCGTGCGAGGCCGTCGAGGCCGCACTCCTCGCACTCGAGAGCGAGGGTCAAGTGCTGCGCGGGCGCTTTCGCGCCTCCGGCGTCTGCGCGCAAGAGTGGTGCAACCGCCGCGTCCTGGCGCGCATCCATCGCCTCACCATCGGCAGGCTGCGGCGTGAGATCGAACCGGTCAGCGTCGCGGAGTACCTGCGCTTCCTCTATCGATGGCAGCACGTCGCGCCGGCGTGCCGACTATTCGGAATCGACGGAACGCTGCAGATCGTGCGCCAGCTCGAGGGATATGAAGCGCCGGCACCGGTTTGGGAGTCGCAGATACTTCCCGCGCGAGTCGCGGGCTACAAACCGGAGTTCCTCGATCGCCTCTGCTACTCCGGCGATGTCATGTGGGGGCGGCTGTCGCCGCATCCGGCGCTCGAACCGGATGCGCACGCGCGACGCGTTAGACCGACGAGGCGCGCGCCGATCGCCTTGTTCTTGCGCGAAAGCGCCGAGGATCTCGTGACGAGCGCGAAGCCGTCGGACGAAACCGCGCTTTCACCGGTCGCCCGCGACGTGCTCGCGGCAATCGAGCGGCTTGGCGCACCGTTCTTCAACGACATTCTACGCGGGCTCAAGCACCTGCCGAGCAGCGTAGAAGAGGCGCTCTGGGAGCTCGTTGCGGCGGGCTGCGTCACCGCCGATGGCTTCGACGCGCTCCGTTCGCTCGCGGATTCGAAACGACGACTCGGCCAGGCGGGCGCCCGCGCGCGTCCGCGCTCGTCATCGGGACGCTGGACGCTCCTGCGCGCGCAGCGCGAACGCGTCGATCCGGAAAGCTTCGCACGGCGTCTGCTCCAGCGCTGGGGAGTCGTCTGCCGCGACCTGACGGCGCGCGAGAGCCTCGCTCCGCCATGGCGCGACGTCGCCGCGGCACTTCGGCGCTTCGAGTCTCGCGGCGAAGTTCGGGGCGGCCGCTTCATCGCGGGCGTCGGAGGCGAGCAGTTCGCGCTGCCGGAAGCGCTCGACGCGTTGCGCGCCGCGCGCCGCACCCCGGTCGACCAGGAGGTTCGCGCCGGCGATTACGACCCGCTCTCGCTGACCGCGTCGATCCTTCCCATCCAGCGCGAGAGCGCGGCGCTCGTGAACTCGGGAGCCTCCAGCATCGGGACGTGACCGGCGCTCGGCGCGATCGCGAGTTCCGCTTGAGGGAACGCGCGTGCCGTCGTGCGTGCCTCCGCGAGCGGCACGATCTCGTCGCACTCGCCGGCGATAATGAGGACCGGCATCGTCAGTTCGGGCGCGATGTCGTCGGACGCGCTGCGCAGCGCCATTCCGCGCAGGAGCGCTGCGGCGCCGCGCGGGTCGATCGCAGCCGCCATGTCGGCGACGCGCCGCACGATCTCCGGATGCGACGCCCGCGTTGCGTCGCATGTCAGGCGCGCCGCGTATGCGTCGGCAAGCGCGAGCCGATCCCCCGAATAAACCTTATCTGCTAAGGCTTTTCTGCTCTGCGCCTGCTGCGCAGAGTCGGCGGAAAGCCGGCTGCAGACGAGTGCGAGACGCTCGACGCGTTCGGTAAACATTCGCGCGAACGCGAGCGCGACGTAGCCGCCCATCGAGTGTCCGGCAATCGACGCGCGCCGCACGCCGATCTCGTCGAGAACCGCGGCGATGTCGGACGCGAGCGATTCCATGAGAAACGGACCGTCGTTCGCACCCGATGCGCGGACGCCGCGAAGCTCCGGACGGACGACGCGATGCGCTCGCGCGAGATCGCGCGCCGCTTCGTCCCAGATGTCGCGCGTCAGCGGAAAGCCGGCCAACAGGACGACGACGTGCGCGCCGCCGCCGTCGATGCGCACGTCGATCGGAATGCCGCCGTCGCCCAAAACTTGCATAAATCGCGCTAATATTGTATAAGGTAGGCAACAACCCTGGTCGCTCGCGACCGGAGAAAGGATAGTTGCATATACATGGCAGCTAAGAGACGGAGAAAGAAAGCCGCTTCCAAGGCGGCAGCTCCGAAGAAGGCGACGCGCCGCAAAAAGTCCCGCAAGGGCGCAGCGCGCAAGACCACGCGCCGCAAGGCAACGCGCAAGGCCACTCGTAAGAAGGCCGGTCGAAAGACCACGCGTCGCCGTCGTCGGAAGAAGGCCGCTTAACCGTCGGCCTTTTTCGTTCTCTGACCCGAGCGAGTTTGCGCGTTTCGCGCAAACTCGCTTTACTATGACGGGTTAGGAGACCGTGGAACCGATGCCGATCATCGAGACGCGCGACCTCCGCAAGGTCTTTCGAACGGTCCGGCGGCAGACCGGAGCGCTCGGCGCACTCCGCACGCTCTTCTCGCGCGAGTACGAGGAGAAGGTCGCCGTCTCGGACGTGACGATGGCGATCGAACCCGGCGAACTCGTCGGCTACATCGGACCGAACGGCGCGGGCAAATCCACGACGATCAAGATGCTGACCGGCATCCTCGTTCCGACGAGCGGAGACCTGCGCGTCGCAGGCATCGTGCCTTCCGCCCAGCGGTCGCTCAACGCGCGCAACATCGGCGTCGTCTTCGGGCAGCGCAGCCAACTCTATTGGGACCTCGCGCTCGTCGAATCGTTCGAGCTCTTGCGCGCGATCTACGCGATCCCCGCCGATCGCTACCGGCGCAACCTCGATGAGTTCGTCGCGCTTCTCGAGATGGAGGACTTCCTTCGCACGCCCGTGCGGCAGCTCTCGCTCGGTCAACGTATGCGCGGAGACTTCGCAGCCGCGATGCTCCACGATCCGAAGATCGTCTACTTGGACGAACCGACGATCGGTCTCGACGTCGTCGCAAAGGAGGCGATTCGCACGTTCATCGCGCGCATCAACGAGGAGCGCGGGACGACGGTCATCCTGACGACGCACGACCTCGCGGACGTGGAGCGGCTCTGCCGGCGCATCGTCCTCATCGATCGCGGCAGGCTCATCTACGACGGCGGGGTCGAGCGCATCAAGAACGAGTACGGTCGCTTTCGGACGCTCGTCGTCCGCTTCGAAGCCGGCGTCGTGGAGCCGAGCCTGCCTGGTGCCGAGCTTGTCGGCATCGACGGTTCCACCGCGCGTTTCCGTTTCGATCGTAACCGCGAGCGGGCCGATCGGCTCATCCGCCTCGTCAGCGAACGCTACCCCGTCGAAGACGTGAGCATCGAGGAGCCCGACCTCGAGTCCATCATCCGGCGCATCTACCGGGAAGGGTACGAGCGCCGTGCACAGGAGGCATCGCCATGATTCTTTCCAGCGGCGGAAAGCGCCCGCAGATTGCTTCGAGCGCGTACGTCGCGCCGACGGCCGTCGTCAGCGGCAACGTGACGATCGGGGCGAGCTGCGCGCTGCTCCACGGCTGCGTCGTCGTCGCCGAGGGCGCCGCAATCGAGATCGGCGAGTCTTGCGTCATCATGGAGCACGCCGTCGTACGCGCGGCGACGAAAGCGCTGACGATCGGAGATCGCTCCATTCTCTGCCCGCACGCGTACGTCGTCGACGCCTCGCTTCCGCAAGACTCGCACGTTCCCATCGGCGGAACCCTCGGTGAAAACGCCGCGGCCCGCAATCCGCAGACATATGCAAGCGCGCTCTGCAAGGCGCATCTCGACGACGCGCTCGTCGACGACCCGAAACGATCTCCAAAGAAGGCGTCGTCGGTGCCGGACGAGATCCCGAAAGCCCCGCACGTCGAAGGCGTCGACAACGCGATGATGCTCGAGCTCGCGGAGATGGAGCATCGACGCCAAGAGTCGCTTCGCAAGAAAGGCCGATGATCGCTTCGGTGACCCTTGCACGAAGCGCGGCGGCACCCGCGCTGGCTCCGTATTGGGAGTTTGCGAAGAAGGCCTTCGCGCGCGAGGCGACCTACCGTTTCGAAGTCTTCACCGACGCGGGCGCGCTCGTTCTGCGCGTCTACCTCTTGCGCTGCCTCTGGACCGCGCTCTACGCGCAGAACGCGGCGCCGCTCAATCTTCCGCTCCATGCGATGATCACGTACGCAACGCTCGCGATGCTCATGTCGCTCGTACTCGAGGTCGACGGAACGCGGCTCATTCGAGAGCGCCTCCGCGAGGGGACGATCGCGACGGACCTCATGAAGCCGATCAGCCTGCCGTTCTACTTTTTCGCCGATGGGTTCGGGCGGACGATGCTCTACGGGGTCCTCGTCATCCCGATGCTCCTCTGCTCGCTCTTGCTCGTTCATCTCGACGTTCCGCCGCCGGCAACGCTCGGGATGTTCGTTCTCTCCTTCCTCATCGCGTACGCGCTGAACTTCGTCTTGAACTTCTGCATGAACGCGATCGCCTTCTGGACGCTCGAGACGTTCGCGCTTCAGCTCATCGTGCGCTGGATCTCGGACCTTCTCTCGGGGCAGATCATTCCGCTCACGCTCTTTCCGGGATTCGCCGGCACGTTGCTCTTCGCGTTGCCGTTTGCGGCGATCTACTCGACCCCGCTCCTCCTCTACGTCGGCGTCATCGCTCCAAGCGGCTGGCGCGACGCGCTCGCCTTCCAGATTGCATGGCTTGTCGTCTTCTCGCTGCTCGCCGCGCTGATCTGGCGCGCCGCCTCCCGCCGAATCGTCATCCAGGGAGGATAACCGGGATGCTCGCGGCATACGCGCAGTACTGGCGCATCAATCTTTTGACGCTCCTGGAGTACCGGGCGAACTTCGTCATGTGGGGCGCGTTTACGATCGTTTACCACGCGGTGGCGCTCGGAGCGCTCTACGTAACGATGCGCCAGTTCCCGTCGATGAACGGCTGGACGTTCCGGGAGATGTTTCTTCTCTACGCACTCTGGATGGCCGGCCACGAGCTTCACAACGCGCTGTTCTTCCAAGTGGTCTCGGTGCCGGAGTTCGTTCGCGAGGGCGGCTTCGACCGCTTTTTGGTCCGGCCGCTCGACGCGCTCTTTCAGGTGCTCATCGTGCCGCAGCAGACGCTTCCCGACGGCCTGATCCTCTCGCTCGTAACGCTCGCGATTGCCATCCCGTTCGCAGGCCTTCACCCCAGCGTCCTCCTGGTGCTCTTCGCCATCCTCGTCGTCTGCGGCGGTGCGCTCATCGACCTCGGAATCTCCTTGGCCGTGGCAACGCTCTCGTTCTGGTTCGTGCGCGTCGACACGCTGCGTTGGGCCGTCATGTCGCTCGAGCAAGACTTCACGCGCTATCCGATCAGCATCTACGCGCGCGGCGTGCGTCTCGTCCTGGCCTTCGTCCTGCCGTTCGCGTTCATGAACTATTTCCCGGCCTCGTTCTTGCTCCATAAGACGAGCACGGGACTCGGCGTCACCGCGGCGGTCGGAGTCCTAACGCCGGCCATCGGGCTCGCGCTAACGGTTCTCGCGTACGCCTTCTGGAGGACGGGACTGCGTCGTTATCAGGGGACCGGCTCGTGAGACGCACCGTCTTCCTCGCGACCGTCGCCGGTGCGGCGAGCGCCGTCCTTATCCCATGCGCGTTGCCCGCGGCATCGCTTGCCGATCGCATCGACGACATCGTCGCTTCCGGGTCGGGAACGTTCGGGATCTTTGCACGGACGATGGCGCCAGGGCCGGCGCTCTTCTCGCTGCGCGCCTATGAGTCGTTTCCGTGTGCGTCGACGATCAAGGTCCTCGTTATGACGACGGCGTTCTATACGGCCGAGACGAAGCGTGGAGTGCTCGCAGAGCGCATCACGTTTCACCGGGACGCGCTCATCGGCGGATCGGATCACATGGCAAACGTGCCGGACGGCACTCGGTTACGGGTCGGGGACCTCATCGCGCCAATGATCCTCGTGAGCGACAACACCGCCGCGAACATGCTCATCGAGCATTTCGGCGTCGGTCTCATCAACGGCGTCGGGCGGGAGGCGGGAATGCTCGACACGCACCTCGCGCGTCCGTTCATCGATACGCCGTATCCGATTCTGCACGAGCCCAACGTCACGACGCCGTACGACATGGGAACGCTTCTCTACGAGATCGAGTACGGCGCACGCGAAGCCGTGCGGACGATCGTCTCACCCGAGCACTGCCGCCGCATGATCGCGCTCATGCTCGCGCAGCAGGATCGCGACAAAATTCCCGCCGGCTTGCCGCCCGGCGTGCCGGTCGCCGATAAGGACGGCGAGATCGACGGAACGCGCGACGACGCAGGCATCGTCGAGCCGTTTGGCGACTCGCCGTTCGTTCTATCGATCTACTCGAAAGACGTCGGCGACTACGACGCGTGCCTACGAACGATCCGTCGCATCGCGCGCGCGACGTATGACGCCGTCGCCGGAAGCGACCTGTAGGCAACGCTGTCATCCCGAACTCCGTGTCATCCCGAGTCTTCGACTGCGCTGCCGTTGTCATCCCTAGCCCTTCGACTGCGCTGCTATGCAGCGCGCTCAGGACAGGCTCCGGCGGAATCGAGCCACCAGCCTCAACTCACGAAGGCTCGATGCTCACGCTCTTCATCACGTCGTCGCGCGCGATGGCGTCGAGCGCCGAGAACCCGTCGGTCATCTGCCCGAAGACCGTGTACTGGCCGTCGAGAAAGCGCGCCTCGTCCAAGCAGATGTAGAACTGCGAACCGGCCGAGTCCGGCTGCTGCGACCGGGCCATGGCCACGGTTCCCCGAACGTGCGGCTGCGCGTTGAACTCGGCCTTGAGCGTGTAGCCCGGTCCGCCGGTGCCGTCGCCGCGCGGATCGCCGCCCTGCACGACGAAGCCGGGCTCGACGCGATGAAAGCGCAGACCGTCATAGAAACCAGATTCCGCGAGCTTCATGAAGGCTGCAACGTGCGCCGGCGCGTCGTCGGGAAAGAACGTAAAGAGAATGTCGCCCCGGTCGGTGGCGATGCGCGCGCGGGACGCGCGCGACTTCGTTGCGTAGGCTTCTATCTCGTTTTCGCTCGGAGCGTTCACGTTCGTGCCTTTCTTGGGCGCTGCAGTGTACGGCGACTTATTCAGCCTCACTCCGAATGCCTCGTCGCCGTCGAGAAGCGCGAGCTTACGCGCGCGCGGTAGCCGCTTGAATCGCGCCTCGTGCGAGAGCGCCTGGGGGTACGATTCCGCTCGCCACCACGCTAAGAGAGAGACGGGGCGGCGTGAAGCCGTGTAGCGTGCGGCGCTCCCGGCATTATGAGCGCGCATGCGCCGAGCCAGGTCAAGCGAGCACCCCGTATAGAGGGTGCCGTCGGCACAGCGCACGATGTAGACGACCGCCTGCCGTTTGGATTCGTGCTGCCGTTGGGATAAAGACTCAGGCGCCATGCAACGCAACAAACGAGTGGAACGAGGAACGAGCGACCATGTTTTGCGCCTCTCCCTTCCTTCCGACGCCTGCCACGTCCCTACCGTTCGGCGCGAGATCGAGGCGTTCGGGCGGGCGCACGACGTCGCTTTGAGCGACCTCAGCACGCTTCTTTGCGCGGTGGGCGAAGCGGTCGCGAATGCCGTCGAGCACTCCGGCGCTCGCGACATCGAGGTACAGTGCCGCATCGACGATCGCAAGATCATCGCGACGGTCATCGACACCGGCCGAGGCGTCGAGCGCTCGAAGGCCGATCGTATCCTGCCGCTGCCCGAGCCGATGTCCGAGCACGGCCGCGGCATTCCGATCATGCAGCGCTGTACCGACATGTTCTCGATTCGCCGCCTTCCCGGCGGCGGCACGGGCGTCGTGCTCGGACTCCTGCGGCGCCCCCACCAGGGGAATCCCATCGCCTCGTAATTAAGGAGCGAGCATGATGGCCCGCTCGCTGCTCGTTCTTTCGTTCGTTCTCCTCGCGGCCGTGTCGACGGCCGCAGGCCCGCTTCCGAGGGCGGTTCGCGATCCTCGTGTCTCGGCATTGGTGGCGCAAGTTCAGCCCGCGCGGCTCGCCGCAGACGACCGTCGCCTGGTCGCCTTCGGTACGCGCAACGATTTCTCCGAAACGACCTCCACTCCGACGCACGGCGTCTTCGGCGCTCGCGACTGGATCGTCAAGCAGTTTCGCGCGATCGGCGCCCATACGGGCGGCCGGATGACCGTCGCGCTCGATACCTACGTTCAACCGAAGACCCCGCGCACGCCGCGAGCGGTCACGGAGTCCAGCGTTATCGCGACCTTGCGGGGGGACGAGCCCGGGCGAATCTACATCATGTCGAGCCACTACGACGACTGCAACGGCGACTGTACCGACGGCCTGCACGTCGCTCCCGGAGCCGACGACAACGGCTCAGCGGTCTCGGCGGTGCTGGAAGCCGCGCGCGTCATGGCGCGCACGCACTTTCGCGGAACGATCGTCTTCGCGTGCTTCGACGGTGAAGAGCTGGGACTCTGGGGATCCAACCATTACGCGCAGGAACTTGCGGCGGCGCACGCGCCCGTTCTCGCCGTGCTGAACGACGACATCATCGGCGACACGGACGGCGGAGGAGGCTTGCACGAGCCCGACGTCGTTCGCGTCTTCAGCCGCGCGCTGCCCGTGGGAACCGTTGACGCGCGCGTGAACGCGATCGGGTCGGAGAACGATTCACCATCGCGAGAACTCTCGCGCTTCATCGCCGAGGTCGTGCCTGTCTACGTTCCGGGCTTTCGCGTCCGCCAGATTTTCCGCGCCGATCGCTTTCTTCGCGGCGGGGACCAGCAGTCGTTTCAAGACGTCGGGTACACGGCCGTGCGGTTCGTCGAATCGCACGAGAACTTCGCGCACCAGCATCAGAACGTGCGCGTCCGCGGCGGCGTGCAGTACGGGGACCTTCCCAAGTATATCGACCCCGCCTATCTGGCGCGCGTGACGCGCGCGAACGTCGCGGCGCTTGCGGCGCTCGCGCTCGGACCCGCCCCGCCGGCCGACGTGCAGATGATCTTGCGCCATCTCGGGTACACGACGACGCTTGCCTGGCGCCCCGCCGCCGGCGCGGTCGGGTACGAAATCGTGTGGCGCGCGACCGATGCGCCGCAGTGGCAGTACGCGCAGCGCGTCGGTGACGTGCTCGCGGCGACGGTCGATGCGTCGAAGGACGATTATATCTTCGGCGTGCGCAGCATCGGCGCGCACGGCCTTCGCAGTCCGGCAGTCTACCCCGCGCCCGTCCGCGAGCGCGTCGCAAGACCGCACGGCAGTTCCCTGCCTTAAACGCTCCTTTCCACCGCGGCCAGCGTCTCGTCCACGTCGGTTGCGGTGTGAGCGGTAGAGAGAAACATCACTTCGTTCACCGACGGCGCGAGCAGGATGCCGCGCTCGCGCATCCTGCGGTAATACGCCGCATACGCCGTCTTGTTCGCAGCGCGTGCGTCGTCGTAGTTGCGCGTCGGGCCGCCTGCGCGAAACTTGAAATCGACGACCGACTCGTCGTGCACGACCGCGTACGGCAGTCCACGCTCCGCGAAGATCGAGCGCAAGCCGCGCGCGAAACGCTGCGCGAGCGAGCTCATCTGCACGAAGTACTCAGGGTGTTCTTCGAGAAGATCGAGAACGCGGTGCGCCATCGCGACGCCGATGGGATTGCCGGCGTGCGTCCCGCCGGTGAAGACCGGGCCGTCCGGCGCGAGCAACGCCATGGCTTCGGCACGCCCGCCGAACGCTGCAATCGGGCAACCGCCGCCGAGCACCTTCCCGATCGTCGTCATGTCGGGGGTGACGCTCTGCCGTCCCTGGGCGCCGCGCAGGCCGACGCGCGGCCACGTGATCACCTCGTCGAAGATCAAGAGCGCACCCAACCGGTCGCACCGCTCGCGCAATCCTTCTAAGAATCCCGGCACGGGCCGCACCCAGCCCATGTTGCCGCAGACGGGTTCCACCAAAATCGCGGCGAGTGAGTCTTTGCGTTCGAGCACGAGTTCGTCGACGGAGCCGAGATCGTTATAGCGCGCGACGGCGACGTCACGCGCGACGCCCGCTGGAATGCCGCTGCGTCGCGCGTCGGACGTATGGGCGGAAGCCCCTGCATCGAGGAGCGCAAGATCGAAATGCCCGTGGTAGCATCCGGCAAACTTCACGACGAGATTGCGTCCGCTCCAGGCTCGGGCGACGCGCACGGCGCTCATCACCGCCTCGCTTCCCGTCGTCGTAAACCGCAGGCGCTCCATCGACGGAAGGTGGCTGCGGATGCGCTCCGCCAGGCGTACTTCAGGCTCGTGCGTTGCACCCCAGACCCAGCCGCCGGCGGCGAGCTCGTCGAGTCCGGTCACCAGCGCGGGATGCGTGTGGCCGAAGAGCAGCGGACCGTATGCCATCACGTAATCGATGAGACGCCTGCCGTCCCCATCGAATACATAGGCTCCTCGTGCCGACGATTGCACGAACATCGGCTCCTGAATCGACCAACCCGAGCGGACGGGAGAATCGCACCCGCCGGCAAGTACGGCATGGGCACGCTCGGCAACGTCGGCGCAGAGACGCACGCCGTGCGAGTTCGGTCGCATACGGGGCCGCGCCTCCGGTGTTACGAAGAACGAAAGATGCCCGCGCCTTCAGTCGAGATTTCACCGCAGACGAACATCAAGGACCTCGTCGCGGCGTTGCCCGTTGCCGCGCAGGTCCTTACCGCCTTCGGTCTCGGATGCGCCGGCTGCGGGGTCAGCGGCTACGAGACGATCGAGCAAGGCGCACGCGCACACGGCTTGCGCATCGAGCCGATTCTCGGCGCGCTCATGGTCGCCAGTCAAACGGGCAGCGTGCCCGCGATCGCGCAGAGCGACCGTATGCGGGAGCGCAAGGCTCCCGGAGCCTTCACCGGACGCGCGAAGATCGCTCGCACGATCGCCGTGATGTCGGGCAAGGGCGGCGTCGGCAAGTCGCTCGTCACGGCGCTTCTCGCGCTCGGGTTACGGCGAAAGCATCTCGCCGTCGGCATCCTCGACGCCGACATCACCGGCCCCTCGATTCCGAAGATCTTCGGCGTGCGAACGCCGATGCACATCGAAGCCGACCCGCAGCGAACGAACGCGCAAGGGAAGCCTCAGCCGCTCATGACCCCGGTCCTCTCACGCAGCGCGATCGAAATCGTCAGTGCGAATCTCCTCACCGAACAAGAGGACGTCGCGATGGTCTGGCGCGGTCCGATTCTCTCCGGCGTGATCCGGCAGTTCTACGAACAGGCGACGTGGAGCGATCTCGACGTGCTCCTCATCGATCTCCCGCCGGGAACCTCCGACGCGCCGCTGACGGTTCTTCAGTCGCTCGACGTCGACGGCGTCGTCCTCGTCACGATGCCGCAGTCGCTCGCGACGATGATCGTGCGCAAGGCGGCAAACCTCGTCCACCAGATGAAGCGGCCGATCCTCGGCGTCGTCGAGAACATGTCGTACTTCGTCGCGCCAGACACCGGCGTTCGATACGACATCTTCGGTCCTTCCTACGCCGATGCTGTCGCGCAGCTCGCGCAGGCGCCGGTGCTCGCGCGCATCCCCATCGACCCACGCAAGGCGAGGCTCGCCGACGACGGAGCGGTCGAGGAGATCGACGACCCCGTCTGCGACGCGCTCGCAGTCGCGCTCCTCGATGCGATCGCCGCACATCCCAAAGAGCCCAAGACCATCTCGATCATCTAACGTAGACCGGCTCGCCGTCGCGCCACGTCTGCAGGATCGTGCACTGCGCGAACGGCGTGCCGTCGAACGGGTCGCGATCGAGAACGACGAGATCGGCCGCCAAGCCGGGCGCGATGTTTCCCGTCTCGTGCTCGGCGCACGCGAGATACGCGGCCGCAACGGTATATGCGGCGAGCGCCTCGTGCGCGTCGAGCCGCTCGCCCTCCTCGTGGTGATCGAGACAGGCCTGCATGCCTAAAAGCGGATCGAGCGCGCAGACGGGCGCGTCGTCGCCGCCGCAAAGAATCGCGCCCGAGCGAACGACGCTTGCAAGCGCGTTCATTCGCCGCGCGCGCTCTGCACCCAGACGCGTCTCGTACATGCCGCCGCTCCCTCCCCAGCGCGCGTCGAAGAGCGGCTGCATCGAGAGCACGATTCCCATACGCGCGCACGCCTCGACGTGTTCGCTGCGGGCACATTCGAAATGCTCGATGAAGTGGCGCGCGCCGCTCGCCGAGGGTGCGTCGCGCAGCACGCGCCCCCATGCCGCGACGCACTGCTCGATGGCGGCGTCGCCGATCGCGTGAACGCCGGCTCCGATCCCCAGACGTTCGCATTCGCGAAAGAACGCCTCCAGTCGCTGCGTCGAATGCTCGAGGGCGCCGCTCGCCGCGGCGTCGGCGTACGGCTCGCACATTGCGGCGGTGCGGCTTCCTATCGAGCCGTCTAAAAAGATGTCGCCGCCGATATAGGGCAGACCGAGCTCGACGGCCAGCGCCGGGTCCATCTCGCAGACCTTCGGATAGATGCGCGCCGGCAACGCGCGCAGCGAACGGATCTCTCGCTCGTACTGCTCCCGCGCGAAGCCGTAGAGCTGCGCGTGCAGGTGCAGCGCGCCGCGGGTAAGCGCGAGCTCGACCGCGCGGCGTTCGGCGGAGCGGCGCTGCGAGAGCGGGATCTCGGCGAGAAATCTCCGCTGCGCGCTCCAGTTTGCATCGAGCGTGAGGCGTCCGGTCGGCGCGCCGGCCTCGTCGCGCTCGATCCCCTCGGCGCCGTGGGGGAGATCGAGCCAGGCGAGCGTCGCGCGGTTGACCACGCACGAGTGGCCGTCGACTCTCGCGAGCATCGCACGTCGTGCGCCATGGAAGCGCTCCAGCGGCGCGGCGTCTGCGATGCTCCCGTCGCGCCACTTCGCGTCATCGTACTGTCCCGCAAAGGCGATCCCGCCATCGCCGGGCACGCGCGATACCGCAGCGACGAACTCGTCGTACGTCGTTACTGCCGAGAGATCGCGCTCGCCGAGAAAGTAGCCGGTATCGGTGAGATGAACGTGACAATCTGCGAATGCCGGAAGGACGGTAGCGCCCGCAAAATCGCTGCGCGGGACTTCGGGCCCCGCCTCGCTTGGATCGAGCGACGCAATCCTCCCATCGTCGCCGATGACGAGACCGTGGTGACGCACGAACCTGCTCGAGCGCGGTTCGAAGCGGTAAACGTGCGCGTTGTCCAGAACCCGCATGACGTGCGGAGATACCATGCGCGCTCGTAATGTTCTTCTCGGCGCGGCCTCGGGGTTCGCAGCCGGCTACCTCGCGGCGCGCGCGTACGAGGCATTCTGCGAGCTGCGCGCGCCCACGGCGAGGCGGAGCGACGACGCCGCACGCTACGGCAGAACGCGCCGCGCCCTCGAGGTCGCCGGAACCGTCCAAGGCATCTGCGGCGCGATTGCGATCGCGTACGGCGCACTCGGCGAGCGTGCCGATCGCGCGACCATGCGCGCGCCCGCCTGGATTCGGCCGGCGCTCTTCGTGATACCGCTCTCCCTCTGTGGCGCGGTCGTCGCGATGCCGGCGTCATACGTTGCGGACTTCGTCCTCGAACGGCGCTACGGGCTTACCGAACAGACGCCGGCCGCATGGCTGCGCGATTACGTGAAGGGCAGCCTGATCTCGACGATCGTCACGACGATCGGCGCGAGCCTGCTCGGCGCGGCCGTTCGCAAGGCGCCCAAAGCCTGGCCGCTCTATGCGACGATCGGCGCGTTGCCGCTCTTCCTCGCGGGCAATCTCGTCGTGCCGGTCTACGTGCTGCCGCTCTTCAACCGCTTCGAGCCGCTCGCAGGTGAGCTCGAGGTGCGCTTGCGCCGTCTCGCTTCACGTTTCGGCGTCGGCGACGCGGATATTCTCACGATGGACATGAGCCGTCAAACGCGCAAGGCGAACGCCTTCGTGGTCGGGGTTGCGAACACGCACCGCATCGTGCTGAGCGATACGCTCATCGACAAGTTCCCCCACGATGAAATTGAGTTCATCGTCGCGCACGAGCTCGGCCATTACGTCAGCCGCGATGTCTGGCGCCTCATCGGCGTCGGCGATCTCGTCGCGGGCGCGCTCTTCTTCATCGCGAACGCGCTCGGCGGGCCCCGAGACGGCATGCGCGATCGCCCGCTCGCCCTCGCGCGGCTCTACGCGACCATGGTCGTTGCGACGCAGGCGCTTCGCCCCCTGCTCTTCGCCTTCTCGCGCTCCCGCGAAGTCGCCGCCGACGCATTTGCCGCGGAGGCTACGCAAGATCCCGCATCCGGAGCCGCCGCGTTCCGGCGGCTGCGCGATCAGAATCTCGCCGAAGACGAAGTCCCTCGCTGGTACGAGATCTTCTTCAGTTCTCATCCCTCGCTTCGCTCGCGAATCGACGGCCTCGAAGCCACTCGCTCGTCCGTGTCCTCGACGTAACCGCGTTCCCGCTCAGTTCCTTTCGAAACTCGCCGAAGCACCCAAAGGCTTGCGCGAACGCGTCGTGCTTGTGGATCGATTCGTCGTTGCGCTGGCTCGCAAAGACGAAGGCTTCGTCGGAGAACGTTTCGTACGTTGCCAGCGTCCGCGCGATGGCGGCGCGCACGACGTCTTCCACGAACTTCGGATTCCGGTGCGCCTTGTTCACGATGAAGAACTCGTCCGGCCGTTTGAGCAGGTCGTAGGTCTCGGCCGACATCGCGCCTTCGACGATCTCGACGAGATCTTCGATCCGAACCTCGCGGAGCGCGGCATCGCTTTGCGTGCCGACGAGGAGCCTGCCGAGGCCCCGTTGATTGTGCGTTGCCATCGGCAGCGCGTCGAGCGCGCGGCGTGCGTCCTCGTCGTTAAAGCCTGCGTCGTGCAGTTCGCGCAGGCCGCGCTCGCGCATCATCGCTTGCGCGCACGGACACGCGGTCATCCCCTCGACCTCGACGCCCACGAGCCGCCGCGCCTCTCCGGAGCGGACGTGCGCGATACCGAGAAGCTCGTAACTCTCCTGCGATCGCTTTCCGCTCACCGGCGTCCATCGCTCCAGCGCGAAGCGCGCGTGCAGTCGAACCTCCGCTGCGATCGTCTCGTGCGATGCGGCGATCGCCCGCGCGACCGCCTCCGCGAGGCGCTCGATGCGCGCCGGCTCCTCCATCTGCGCGAGGACGTCGAGCGTGGTCTCCTCGAGCACCTCGACGAACCGCGACATATGCACTCCGGAGCGATCGGGCCCCAAATCGGCGACCATCGAGAACTCGGCGTTCGCGACGCTCGTGCGTCCGTCGATCTCGATCGGCAAGACCCGGCGCACCCGAGATACGCCCACGGTATTGAGTGCGATGCGCACCTCCGGCTCTTCTTCTTGGCGATCTGCAGCAAAACGCAGACCGTGCTCGAGACGCTGCGGCATCGGCCCGGTCGCCGAAATGCGTCCGGCGTACTCCGGTGCGATCTCCGCAAGCGGCACGATATTGTACGGCCGAAGGCGCAACTGCGGATGCTCCCACCCTTTGAAGACGAGCAGATCGATGTCGATCGGCCGCGCGTCGAGACGGCGTTCCGACTGGCGACCGACGTAGCGCTGCGCCTCCGCAAGCATCTGCTCGAACGCCTGGCGATCGGCGTTCGCCTCCACTTCCGCCGCAACGTTGAGAAAAGCCGGTCCCTGCGCACCGTCCGCCGGCTCGCTCTCGTAGAACGATGAGACCGCCGTGACGACCGCGCGCGCTCGCACGCGCTGGAGCGCCGCAAAGATGTTCGCTCGCCGATCGCCGAGATTCGACCCAACTCCAATATAGGCTCGAAACATGCTCGCAAACGGATTCCCAGCCTCTTTGGGCGTACCTCCAACCCTCGATGGGCAGCGAACTCTATCCGTACGTTCTAGCACCGAAGGAGACGACGGCGATCTGGGGAGGCGAGTCGTGGAAGTGCTGGGACGCGAACCTCGTTCTCAACGGCGCGCTCGCGGGCAGAAGCATCGCCGACCTACGCGCGAGCCAGGGGACGAAACTTCTCGGACGCTTCGATCCCAAGCGCATCTTTCCGGTTCTCACGAAGACCATCGACGCGCGCGACTCGCTCTCGGTGCAGGTACACCCAAACGATGCGTACGCGCAGCGCGTGGAGCATCAGCCCAACGGAAAGACGGAGTGCTGGTACGTCTTGAGCGCCAAGCCCGACGCACAAATCGTCCTCGGATGGACGAGAGAGACGTCGCGTAAGGAGTACGAGCAGCGCGTCGCCGACGGCACGCTCGGTGACGTTCTGCGCAGCGTACCGGCAAAAGCCGGCGATGCGTTCTATCTGCCCGCGGGAACCCTTCATGCGATCGGCCCCGGAATCGTTCTCTTCGAAACGCAGCAGGCGAGCGATCTCACGTATCGCATCTTCGATTGGAATCGAGTCGGGGCCGACGGCCAGCCGCGCAGGCTCGACGTTGCGAAAGCCGCCGACGTCTTGAACTATCGTGCCGGTACGGCGGGCGCGCTCACGCCGATATCCTACACGTTCGAGACGCTCGAGCGAACGGCGCTCGTCGCCGGCCCGAACTTCTCCGTCGAGCGGGCGATCGCGACGAGCGAGCCTGCGACGCTTGCGCTGCGAGGACGCCCGCTCGTCATGATGCCGCTCGACGCGCCGATCGCGCTCGTCTGCGACGACGGCGAGGCACGGGTCGCGCAGGACGAAGCGGCAATCGTTCCCGCGGGAGCGCGTCATTGCAGCGTCGCGGCGAGCGACGGCGACCCGGCTGCGTTCATGCTCGTGACGCCGCTCCATGCGAAGGAAGAGTTCAGCGCCGAGCTCGTCGCTGCGGGCGTCGAGCACGCGCGCGTCGACGAGTTCATGAGGCAGTTTTGACGCTGCGTCCGGACGACGCACGCGCGCTCGCCCAGCGCTACGGAACGCCGCTCGTCCTCATCGACCTCGACGCCTTCGACGAAGCGATTGCGCGCTGCATCGCCGTCTGCGCCCCGTACGACATCGAGATATCGTATGCTGCGAAGGCGCTCCCGCTGACCGGGATCGCGCGGTTCGTTGCAGAGCACGGGCTCAACATCGACGTCTGTTCGCTCGGCGAGCTCGTGACCGCGGAGCGCGCCGAGGTTCCGGCTGAGCGCATCACGCTCCACGGCTGTGCGAAGAACGACGAAGAGTTGAGCGCCGCGGCGGGGGGCCGCGTGGGTCGTATTGCCGTCGACGGCCTCGGTGAGCTCAAGCGCTTGGCGTCGATGCCGCTGCAGCGTCCGCTCTCCATTCTCCTTCGCATCAACCCCGGAATCGAAGCGCACACGCACTCGTTCGTTCGAACCGGCGGCGAGGATACGAAGTTCGGCATTCCCCCAAGCGACGAAGAGGCCGCACGCGCGACGCTCCGCGACGCTCCGCTCCTGCGCTTTGCGGGCCTTCACGCACACGTCGGCTCGCAAATCTACGAGGCGGGCGCCTACGGCGCCGTCGCGGAGGCGCTCGTTACCGCCGCAGCCCGCTTTGGACGCGATGGCTTCGTAACTGAAGAGATCGTCATCGGCGGCGGCTTCGGCGTGACGACCCATCCCGACCGCCCGAACGAGCGCCTGGACTTTCCAGGCACGATTGAAGGCGCCGTACGTGCGACGCGCGTCGCCGCTTCACGCGTTCGCATTCCGCCGCCTCGCATTGGAATCGAGCCGGGCCGAATGCTCGTCGGACCTGCCGGAACGACCCTCTATACCGTCCGCGCAATCAAACGCCAGCCGCGCAGGACCTTCGTCGTCGTCGACGGCGGCCTTTATGAAAACCCGCGCCCCGCGCTCTACGGCGCGTGCCATCATGCCGTCGCGGTGACGCGGCCGAATCTCGACCTCAAAGAAGTAACGCTCTGCGGACGCTCGTGCGAGAACGACGAGCTGGGAAAGGCGATGCTGCCGAGCACGCTGGAGGAAGGCGATCTCGTCGAGATGCGCGTTACCGGCGCCTACACGTACAGCATGGCGAGCAACTACAACCGCTTCACGCGACCCGCCGTCGTCGGCCTGCAGGGCGGCAAGGAACGCCTCCTCGCCCGCCGCGAAACCATCGATGAAGTCTTGGCGCGCGATATCGCGCAGGAGGGTTAGGAAACCTTGACATGAGTGACGTTGCAACGTTTGCAGCCGGCTGCTTCTGGGGAACCGAGGCCGCGTTCCGTCCCGTCCCCGGCGTGCTCGACGTGGTCGTCGGGTATACGGGAGGCGCAACGGAGCACCCAACCTACGAAGACGTCTGCGGTCACCGCACGGGCCATGCGGAGGCCGCGCAGATTACGTTCGACCCCGCGCAGATCTCGTACGATCGTCTGCTCGAGATCTTTTGGAAGATGCACGATCCGACGCAGAGAGACCGCCAAGGGCCCGACGTGGGCACGCAGTACCGCTCCGCAATCTTCGTTCACTCACCGCGGCAGGAGGAGGCGGCACGCGCATCGCTCGCGCGCGCTCAGAGCGCTCACCAAGCGCCCATCGCGACGGAGATCGTCGATGCCCCCGCATTCTGGCCAGCCGAGGCCTACCACCAGCGCTACTTCGAACACCACAACGTCGCCTGCCACACGCAGTAGGCGTTACGGACGATAGACGAAGCGGCCGACGTAGGCGCCCTGCGCACTGCCCCACACCGCGAAGATGACGCCCGTTGCGGGATCGATGGCGCAGGTATGCAAGCCGCGATCGCCGTCGATGTGCGCGATGATGTGCGGCGCGGAGCTTCCATCGAACGAAACGAGCGTGATGCCGCTGCCCGCGCAGGCGAGCCAGCCGCGCGACTCGTCGAAGCTGCACTGATCGACGCGGTACGGGTACGCAATCGAGTAGCGCCGCCGTCCCGAAAGGTCGTAAACGTCGAGGCGACCGTTCTCTCCCGCGACGATGAGCAGGCGATCGCGAGCATCGAACTGGAGCGGATGGTTGTCGCTCAGGTCGGGCGTGGGAATCGTGCGCACGACCTTGAGCGTCTGCGGATCGATTACCGCGATCGCGCTCACCTGGGGACTCGGATCCGAGATGTTCTGGTAGATCTCGTGGGTCTGCGGATCGACTTGAATGTACTCGGGTTTGTGCCCCGGCAGAGCGATGACGGCAATCTCTTTAAATGTCCGCGAGTCGATGACAAAGATGCGCGTTCCGTCGTCCTCGTCGCCGTAGATGCGATGCAGCGCCGGGTCGTACGCGATCGCGTCGACGGGGCCTTGCACGGCAACGCTTCGAAGCACGGTGCCGGCAACCGGATCGACCTCCGAGAGCGAATCGCCGTGGCCGTTTCCGGTGAAGACGTTCCCGGTCGCGGGATCGATCGCCGAGCCGGCCATGGGTCCGACGGTAATCTGCTTGAGCACGGCCCCCGTGCCGGCATCGACGACGAGCAGTGCGTGCGCGCCGCCGTGCGCGGCGTAGACCCTGTTGCGTGCTGCGTCGACGGTAACGTAGTCGAAGTATCCCGCGCCGGGAACGGGTTGTGGCGGAAGTGCGGTCAGAGGCATGGCGCCTCCGTTCGACGAGGGCGCCGGATTACCGGCGCCCTGCTCTCTGGCTACAACTCGCTTTCGAGCGTGCCCACGTCGAACGATCCGAGCCCGGTCGTGTAGTCGTAGCCCGGAAGAGCCGTGTACAGACCGTCCGCTCCGATAAGGATGTCGTGGAATCCGCCGTCGGGCTGCCAGGCCGGCGGCCCAGTCTGGCGCGTTCCGGCCGTATGCGAGGTAAAGTTCGCGTACAGCACGGGCGGTGCGAACCCAAGGTTACGGTGTTCCTCGAGGATGCGCGCCCACGTACCGGCGGCGAGCGGCGATGCGAGGCTCGTGCCGCCGATCACCGTCCAGCCGGATTGATCCGAGAGGTACAGGTCCATCCCTGTCTGGAGATCGCCGTCCATTGCGATGTCGGGAACGCCGCGGAAGCTGCCGCTCAACGGCTGCGTCGATTCCCACGACGGGGAGGCTTCGAACTGACTGATCCCGCCGCTTCCGGAGTACCATGCCGCCTCGCCTTGATACGCACCGGCGTTGTCGGTGAGCAGCGTCGTTCCTCCGACGGCGGTCACGTACGGAGAGGCGGCGGGCCAGTTGACCATCGGCGCGCCGGCGGGAACTCCGTTTTCACCGACCTCGACCGGGCAGAACGAGCCGGTATCGCCGCTCGAGGCGAACATCGTCTGTCCTTGCGCAGCGCCCTCGACGAAGATCTCGTCGGCGAGGAGCATCGCTCCGTCGACGTACGGGAAGGCCTCGCACTCGCCGAACGACGAGTTCCCGATCGGCGCGAGATCGTCGGAGACCCAGCGGTTCCACATGAGCACGATGTCGGAGTCGTCGAGCGAGGTCGCGTTGTAGACGTAGATCGTGTGCACGCGCCCCGCCATGCCGCTCGACGCGGTCATGTCGAGCGTCCACTCATCGGGACCGTCGGTGATCTCCGCACCTGCAAGGCCGACCTGCTTGACGATGACGTTCGCTTGCGGTATCCCGTCGCTCTCCTCATTCGTGCGAAGATCGCCGACGGCGGTCGCCAGTGCGCCGGCGGTCATGATCGCGATGTTGATCCTGTTTGCCGTCGGCGCCGTCGTCGCGTCGTACGCGCGCCAGTAGTCGGCCGGCTTGTAGTTACGCAGGCATCCGACTTCCGACGATGCAGGCTCGGGCAACGGCGTCGGGGCGCCGAGGACTTCGAGGCCGTACATCGTGCACGGCTGCTCGGGCGTGCCCGGCGGCGTCGGCTCGGTTCGCGGCTGCGGCGGGCCGTGGTGCGGATTGACTCGAGCGATCTGCGCGTCGTTCAAGCCGAGAACCGCGACGACGACGCCGGCGAGCGACGACGGCACGTATGCGGCGGCGGTGTTCGCGTAGACGTTCGCGCCGCCGAGTGAGAACTGCTCGAGCTTCGTGTCGAACGCCGACTCGACTTGCCCGGCCGTTCCGGTCGCGCTCACGATAAGATCGTTCGGCTCGACCGAGACGTTCGTCAGCCCCTTCGACTGAAGATACGAGGTCACTTTTGAGACCTGCGCCTGCGTCGGCGCATACGTCGACACGAACGTCGCGTTCGAGATCGTCTGTCCGGAGGCGACGAGCGACTTGAGCGCCGCCGCGTTGTTTAGTTGCAACCCGACGCGAATCGTCAGCGATTGCGTGGAGGGAAGTGCGCCGAGTTCGCTCGCGCCGCTCAACTGGATTGCGTGCGTGCCCGTTGCAGCCCATCCAGAAGGCGCGGCGATCGCGACGGTCATCGCGCGCGTCGTACCGGCGCCGGCCGTGTTTTGCGTCATCGCGCTCTGCCCCGACGGCACCAGAGACGTGGAGTGTCCGGAGCAGGCCGCAACGAGCGCGAGCATCGCGACGGCGAGGATCGATGGGTACCGGTGCATGTCGTTCTCCGATCTGACTGTAGCGTGGGAAATCGACGCATGCGTACCCAGACGAGCGGCCGGGGCATCCTACCCGCTCGATTCTTTCCATTGGTATGTCAGCGGAGGAGATTATTCGTTTTAATAACGATGCAACAGAAAGCCGACGATCGGACTTGAACCGATGACCTGCGGTTTACGAAACCGCTGCTCTACCACTGAGCTACGTCGGCAGGTTGCTACGAGGAATCGTCGTGGAACGTTCCGCGCTTCGCGTCGCGGTCGAGCTCCAAATCCTCCAGGTAATAATAGACGATCTTGCGATCTTTGAAGCCAACCTTTGCCAGCGAGCGCCCACCCACCTCGACGACCTCATGGATGCTCCCCTCGCGCCCCGCGTACTCGTAGTTCACGCTGGAGTACGACCCGTCGCCGGGCTTCGGACGGGGAATGGCACGCACGCCCCGCAGGGGCGTCTGGTGGCGATGCATGGGGATTCCCTTCGTCGCCTCGAATCCAACACCCATGAGGCGGAGCCCCTGGCTTCTCTCCTTCGCCTTCGCAGCGGGAGCGACGGCATGGTGCTCTGCTGCGGCCTTGGGCGCCGGCGACGTGAACATCACGCTCCCGAACTCGGGAATCTCGACGATCTCCGACCCGAACATCGCCTTACGCGCCGCACGCAGCAGAATCGAGGCGCACGATCTGCGCGGCGCCGTCATCACCCTCCAGCGCTATATGATCAATCATCCCGAGGAGGGCGGCGTACAGAACTTCCTGGGCGAGCTCTACGTGAGCAGCGGCGACCTCGTCGATGCCGAGTCTCTGTACAAGCGGATGCTCGATAACTATCCGCTGAGCCGCGACGTACACATGGCGCTCGGCAAACTCTACGTTATCGAGAATCGTCCCGGCGACGCGATCGACCAGTTCGAGCAGAGCCTTCCGGACGTCGATGCGATCTACTACCTCGTCGGCCTCCATCTGCGCAAGGGCGACCTCGCGTCGTTTCGCGAAGAACTGCGCCGCAACGCGCAGGACCGTCCGACCGACATGGACGCGCAGCTCGACGCGGCGGAACTCTTCGGAACGCTCTACATGCCGCGCGACTCGGCGCTCGAGTTCGAGCACGCGCTCGCGATCGACCCGAACTCGCTCGAAGCCCTCCAAGGACTCGGCCTCGCGCAGACTGCCGAGGGCGCCAACGCGGAAGCGCTCGAGACGCTCTCCCGTTGCCTCACGCTCGATGCGCAGAACTACGGCTGCCTGGACGCGATGGGAAATCTCCAAATCGCACAGCGCCAGTACGACGATGCTGCGGTAACGCTCGCGCACGCGTACGTTCTCGCCCCGGAGGAGCCCGAAGCGCTCGTGAGCCTGGGGCGGCTCGCGGATGCGCGAGGCGATTGGCAGGACGCGATCGTGAAGTACCAGCGCGCGCTCTACGTCTGGCCGTACGACGCGGATGCATACGTCGACATCGTCTTCGACGAAGAGGAGCACGGCGCGACGCAAGCGGCGGTCGACGACGCACTGCGAGGGCTGACGTACTCGCAGAACGACTCCCGCCTGCACTATCTACTCGGATACCTCTACAAGATCCAGGGCCGGCGCTCGATGGCAATCGCGCAGTTCATCGCGGCCGAGCAGTCTCTCGATCCGTTCGTCACGCAGTACGCGAAGCAGAGCGCCCAGGAGTTGCAGCCCTGAAGGGCTCCTAGACCCAACCTCCATGTTCCTCGAGCATCGGGGCGCGCGCCCGCGCGTGCATCCCTCGGCATTCGTTGCGCCGACGGCGTGTCTGATCGGCGACGTCGAAGTCGGCGAAGAGTCGAGCGTCTGGTTCGGAGCGGTCGTGCGCGGCGATAACGGGCCCATCCGCATCGGGGCGCGCACGTCGGTCCAGGACAACGCCGTCATTCACGTGAGCGAAGGTTCGAGCACGATCGTCGGTGACGACGTGACGATCGGTCACGCGGCGGTCATGGAGGATTGCATCATCGAGAATCGGGCTCTGATCGGAAGCAATGCGGTCGTGCTCAACGGAGCGACGGTCGGAACGGGTTCCATGATCGCGGCGGGAAGCGTCGTCGGCGCCAACGTGACCATTCCCAGCCACGTCCTCGCCGCAGGCGCGCCGGCGACGGTGCGAAAGCCGATTGAGGGCGAGGCGGCCTTGTGGATCGAGCACGGCGCGCAAGCCTACGTGCGGCTCTCTCGCGCCTATCTTTCGGAGGGCATCGGCGTGCCCGCGGATCGGAGGCATTGATGGAGCTCCGCGACGAGCTCACGCGCTTCATCCAAGGTCAAGGGCATCGCATCGAAGTGACGGACCCCAGCGACGAAGCGCAGGCCGGTGAGTTGCTCTTCCGCACCCGCGGATGCGTCTTCTCCGTCGCCGGTCGCGAAGGGAACCCACCCTATTTCGAGATTGCGACCGCATACGAGATTCCTCCGTGGTCGCGCGAGCGCGCGCAGAACGCGACGGTGCTCCAGGATGCCGCCGGCAACGGCGCAGGCGTCCGCTTCGCTCTCGCGCGCAGCGGCAAGAGCTTTACCGTGACCTGTGGATGCGCCGCTGAGCTTGCCGATTTCGAGCTTGCGTTTTGGGCAAACGTCGCGTGCGTTCGGCAGGCCGGAGTTGCAGCGTTGGAACGCATCCTCGATCGCAGCGAGAGTCACGCCGCCGCCGACAAGTTCATCAAGTCGCTCACGAAGGGCAAATAACGGGATGGACGGCGACCGGCTCGCGCCGCTCGAACTTGCCATCGAAGAGGAGGGGCTCTTCTCCGCTCGCGACGACGACGACGACGCCCTGCGCATCGCGTTCAAGAGCGAGGGAGAACGCTACTTCGTCCTGAGTTATCGCGACGATCCGAGCTTCCTCATGATCGGCTCGGGGTGGTCCCTTCCGGAAGGCGTGGACGCGCAGCGTGCGCTCCACCTCATGAACGCACTGAATGCGCGCAAGAAGTTCGTGAAGACGGCGCTCTGGGAAGAGGAGAACGACGTCCTTTTCACCGTCGAACTCTGCGTCGTCACGCCCGAGGAGGTGCGCCCGCACTTCGGCCGTCTTCTGGACGTGCTCCGCGACACGGCGGCCGAGTTCTTCGCAGAGCTTCGCGCGGCGTAAATCGCGCAGCGATGCGCGGTTAGGGACCGGCGAAACGCGCTTCGTCCGCGTACGGAACGAAAAGCGTGAAGGCCTCCTCGAAGCGCAGTTTCACGTTGCCGACGGGCCCATTGCGATGCTTGGCGATGATGAACTCGGTCAGCGTCGGGTCGGGCGCCTCTTTGTTGTAGTATGCGTCGCGATAGAGAAATGCGACGAGATCCGATTCCTGTTCCAGCGACCCCGAGTCGCGCAAATCCGAGAGCGTCGGGCGCTTCTCCGTGCGCCCTTCGAGCGCCCGATTGAGTTGAGCGCACGCGATCACCGGAATCTCGAGCTCTTTGGCCGTAAGCTTGAGCCCGCGGCAGATCTCGGAGAGCTCCTCGTTGCGGTTCGAAAAGCGCGTGCCGACGTTCGGCCGCATGAGTTGGAGATAGTCGATGAAGACGGCACCGAGGCCGCCGCGCGTCTTGAGCCGCCGGCAGCGCGAACGCAGTTCGGAGAGCGTCAGCGCGCCGGTGTCGTCGAGAAAGATCGGCAGATCGTTCAAGGCGCCCATCGCGCGCGAGATGTCTTCCCAGTGATGCGTCTTGATGTTGCCGCGCCGAAGGTCTTGCATCGAGAGACGCGCCTTCGCGCAGATGAGGCGCTGGATGAGCTCGTTGTTCGACATTTCGAGCGAGAAGAATGCAACCGGCTCGCCGCACTCTTGCGCGGCGGCGACGGCCATGTTCAGCGCGAACGACGTCTTGCCCATTCCCGGGCGGGCCGCGACGATGACGAAGTTGCCCGGCTGAAGTCCCGACGTCATCTCGTCGATGTCGCGAAAACCGCTCGTAAGGCCCGTGCGTTCGCCGTGCATGCGAAACCGCCGGTCGATGTCGTCGAAGACGTCCTTGAGGCGATCGCGCACGCGGATGAAGTCGTGTCCTCGGTGTTCTCCGATGTCGTAGACGAGCTGCTGGGACCGATCGAGGGCGCCGTCGACGTCCTCCTCGGCCTCGTAACCGAGCCTGCCGATCTCACTGCCGGCGTGGATGAGCGAGCGCAGAATCGACTTCTCTCGGACGATTTTCGCGTAGTACGAAGCCGATGCGGCGGTCTGCACGGTGTCCATGAGCGTGTTGAGGTACGAGAGGCCGCCGACGCGCTCGAGCGCGTCGCGCCTACGCAGCTCTTCGGCAAGCGCAATCTTGTCCATCGGCTCGCCGCGGTCGAAGAGCTCCTGGAGCGCGCCGAAGATCGTCTCGTGCACGTGCGCGTAGAAATCGTGCGCGCGCACGATCTCGCCGACGACCGCCATCATCTCTCGATCGACGAGAACCGAACCGATGACGCCCATCTCCGCTTCGAGGTTGTGCGGCGGGATGCGATCGACGATGGAAAGGTTCGTAACGCTCATGGACGTACGCCGCCTCTGCGTCGCCGGGCGGTGGAGCGCCTTGTGGATGGCTTGTGGAGACGCAGGCGCGCGAGCACCTGCTGGACGTTGTCGACCGGAACGACCCGCATGCCCGTGGGCTCGGCAGCGACCTCCTTCGCATTCTCCGCGGGGATGAAGACCGTGCGCATCCCTGCCTGGCGTGCGGCGTAGAGCTTCTCGACGACCCCACCGACGCCGCGAACGCGGCCGGCGATGGAAAGCTCGCCGGTGATCGCGACGTCCTGTGGGAGCGATACCTTCAGAATGGCGGAGTAGAGCGCGAGGAAGATCGCTAGCCCCGCCGACGGCCCGTCGATGTTTCCGCCGCCGACGACGTTGATGTGCAGGTCGTACTCGGCGGTGTCGACACGTGCGACCGCGCGCAGGACGCTCGTCGCGTTGAAGACGGAGTCCTTTGCCATCGAGCCGGCCGTCTCGTTGAAACGGACCGTTCCCTTGCCGGGCCGCGCCGCGGGAAACGCGACGGCTTCGATCTCGATGAGGCTACCGAGATAATGGAGTACGCCCAGGCCGAACGCCTTGCCGACGTCGCGCGTCGAGCGCGCCTTCACCGGCGTGTGGGGAACGAGACGGCTCGTCTGCACGACCGCGCGTACGTCGTCCTCCGTCACCGCGACGGCATCGCTGCGCCGCTGGCGAGACGTTCGAAAGAGCGTCTGGCCGTACGCATCGGCGACGATCTGCACGGCCTTGCGTCCTTCGATCGTGTACGACGCGATGAGCGATGCGACGCCGCGCGCCGACTTCGCGCGCAATCGCTTGAACGCGCTGTGAACGATCTCGAGGATCTGCGACTGCGAGAGCGGCGAGAAGAAAATCTCGGCGCACCGCGACCGGATCGCAGAATCGATCTCGTCCGGCTCGCGCGTCGTCGCGCCGATGAGGACGAAATCCGCGGGCGCGCCGTCGCGGAAGAGCCGCTTGACGTACTCCGGGACGCCCGGCGCGCTCTCGTCGTAATACGACGATTCGAACGTTACGCGCCGGTCTTCGAGTACTTTGAGCAGGCGCGTTTGAAGCAATGGGTCCATCTCGCCGATCTCGTCGATGAAGAGGACGCCGCCGTGTGCGCGCGACACGAGTCCGAGTTTCGGCTCGGGAACTCCCGACTCGGCAAACTCGCGCCGGCTGCCTTGATAGATTGGGTCGTGGACGCTGCCCAGGAGCGGGTTCGTCGTCTCGCGGGGATCCCAGCGCAGCGTCGTGCCGCTCGCTTCGACGAACGGCGCGTCCTTCGCAAACGGCGTGCCTGGTCGCGACTTTGCGATCTCGAGGACGAGCCGCGCGGCGGTCGTCTTTCCGACGCCCGGCGGGCCATAGAGAATGACGTGCTGCGGGAACGGAGAGCTGATCTTCGCGAGAAGCGCGCGGATTGCGGCCTCCTCGCCGACGATCTCGCGCAGCGCCTGCGGGCGCAAGCGCTGGAGCGCCGAGGCCGCAAGGCTTCGCCCGGAGAGGGCATTGAGCTCGTCGAGCTTCGCTTTCGTCGCGGGCGTCTCCGGATCGCCGTTCTCGCGCAGCGTCTCCAGCTTGAGGTCCTTGAGGTACTCTTGATGGCGCTCGTTCATCTTCGCATTCACGCGCCGCTCGACGTCGTCTTCCACGCTCTTCTGCGCGATGAGACTCGCCATCATCTCCTCGACGTCGGCGATCGCCTTGCGCTGCTGCGCGCGCGTCGTCGCGCGCTCGATCGTCGGGTCCTCGAAGACGAGGCGCGCGAGGCCGCAGAGGCGGTCGGAGAGATTCGTCGAGCGAATCATCTTCAGCGCGCTCACTTTGCCCGCGCGGAGCACGAGTTTGTCTTGACCGAGCACTCCCGAGAGCATCTCGTAGAGTGCGGTCACCGATCGATTCAACTCGTCTTCGACGCCGTATTTGCGGCGAAGTCGCGTGCGGTACGGATTCTCTGCAGCGGGCACGCGAGCCCTACGAAGCGACGACGTCGACGGTCGTCTTCGCGACGACGCCCTTTTGAAGCCGTACCTCGACCGGATAGGATCCGAGCGCCTTGATCTGGCTCTTGATCTCCACGCTGCGCCGGTCGATCTCCGCGGCAACGGCGCGTGAGATTGCCGCGGCAACGTCGGCGCTCGTCACGGCGCCGAAGAGCTTGCCGTTACTTCCGGCCTTCGCCGGCACGGCGAGTCGTACGCTCTCGATGCGCCCGGCAAGATCCCGTGCCTGCGCGAGCGCTTGCGCGTCGCGCCGCTCTTGCGCCTTGCGCTGCTCGCCGAGAACTGCGAGAGCGCCCGCGCTCGCCTCTTTCACGAGTTTTCTCGGAAGGAGAAAGTTTCGGGCGTACCCTTCGGAGACGTCGACGACGTCGCCCTTGCGGCCGAGCGCCTTCACGTCACCGAGAAGGATGACCCGCATCGCGCCTACTCGGAGACGAACGGGAGGAAAGCGATCGTGCGCGCGCGTTTGACGGCAAGCGTTACCATCCGTTGATGCTTCGCGCAGGTGCCGGAGATTCGTCGTGGGACGATCTTTCCGCGCTCGGAGACATATTTACGCAGGCGGTTGACGTCGCGATAGCTGACGTCGACGGCTTTCTCAACGCAGAACGAGCACGGCTTTCTTTTCGGACGGCGGTCTTTCGTCGCCCGCTTGGGTCTGGCGGCCATTCGATTCCTTTCAATGCGACTAGGTGGATGCCGGTTGCGTCGCTTGGCCGGCGCGCAACCCTAGCCAAGTCCCTAGGAGACTGGGACGGGGAACGTCCGTTCGGCGAGGGCGCGAGGCGCTCCTGGCCCCGCTTCAGCCGTTGCGGTAGAAGCAACTCCCGCAGACTTGAACGTAGTGGTGCTCGCCTTCGATTGCGATCTGCTCGCCTTGGGTAACTCGCCGTCCGTCCGCGTCGACGCGAACGTTCATCGTCGCCTTTCTTCCGCACGCGCACACGGTTTTCAGTTCCTCGATGCTGTCGGCGAGCGTCAGGAGGTGCGCCGAACCCGGAAAGGGCTCGCCGAGGAAGTCGCTTCGCAAGCCGTAACAGATGATGGGAACGCCCAGGACGTGTGCGGCGCGATGAAGCTGCTGCACGTGCTCTTTCGTGAGAAACTGCGCCTCGTCGACGAGGATGCACGCAACCTCACGCTCGTTTTCGAGCCGCGCGTAGAAATCGAAGGTGTCGTCGTACGTTGCGGCGCCGCGCGAGAATCCCAGCCGCGACGTGACGATCCCCGTTCCGTACCGATCGTCGAGCGCCGACGTGAAGATAAGCACGTTGCGCCCGTGCTCGCCGTAGTTGTGCGCGACCTGAAGGAGCGCGGTCGACTTCCCCGCGTTCATCGCCGAGTAGCGGAAATAGAGTTTTGCCATGCGCCTGAGTCGGCGTTCTTTTACCCGCCCGGCAAAACCTCGGCGGCGACTCTACTGGTTCACTTTGAAGAACGCGACCCCGTCGGCGTAATCGAAGTACACCTTGAAAGCACGCAGCACGTTGCGTCCGATGGTGCCGTCGTCATCGCCGAGCACGTCGTTGTCGCTGTCGAGAGCCTGGACGTACCCCGTCCGGAACTCCGTGCCGGCAAAGACGAAATCGTTGACGACGTACGTGTGCACCGCGGCTTGGCCCCCGAGGAACTCGACGTATCCCGTGCTGGAGAACATCGAACTCGAGTCGTCGGCGCGCTGGACGTACGACAGTTTGCGTAGGTACGAATGGCTGAGCAGCGTCAGGTCCGCGCCCGTATCGACCAAGAACAGGCCGTGAACGCCTTCGATCATCGCGGCAACCTCGGGGACGCAGTTATTCGTGCGAATCGGAACCGCGACGAGGCCGAGCGCTTGGGGGTCGAAGGTCGAACGCGGGTAGAGCGTCAGCGTCCGATCCTTGAAATCGACACCGACGATCGCGGATTGGAAGAAGTCGCAGCCGATAAGGCCGACCGGGCGCGCCCCTTCGTCTCCAATGTCCTCAACGGGCAAGACGGTAAACGCGACGTTGCGCATCGTGAGGGGGCCGATCGTCATCTCCGGCACGATCGTTTGCGAAACGTCGAGCGGGCCGCCGACCGAGCCCCGCCGTTTCCCGGTCACGGTCAGTCCGAGACGCGCCGCGGCGCCCGGATCGAGATTGAAGTCGGTCGAGCCGCTGTCGAGAACGAGATCGACGCTCTGCCCGCCGATCGTCGCGTGCAGCACGATGTCACCCGTCGTCACGCCTTGATAGGTAAACTGCGCCGGGAGCGTCATCTGCGTCGCAACTTGGAAGAGCGGCTGTGATGATGGTATCGCCATCGCCGCTTCGCTCGTGGGCGTCTGCGTCCACGACGCGATGCGCGCGACGCTTCCGTTCTGTGGAGCGCCGGCTTGCGAATCCCGCTCATCGAAGGCGACGGTCACGCCGAATATCGTGTGATAGTCGGAGTACTCGGTGGTCCATTTCCCGTCGTGAGACGAGTACTCGATGCGAGAGAGCAGGTTCGTCGCCGCATCCACGTACGCGGTAACGTCGTCGCCGCGCGCGCTCTCGAACGATAGCACGTACTGTTGCGGTGCCGTCTGCGTGAGGCCGAGGACGCTGACGCTCGTCTTCGCGCTGCGCTTCTGAATCCAGGCGACATCGGCAGCGCTGCCCTCGAACGTCTCGCCCTCCTGCGGTATGACCGTACCGTTCGGATCGCGATACCACGCGAGGCCTCCATAACGGCCGTACTCGTCGATCTGCGAGCCCGTCTGTTCGAGCGCGATGAAATCCGAGCCGTCGATCTCGACCGTGCGCTGGGTGACCGTGCCGTCGCCGTTGCGCTGGCGTTCGCTCACGAGATACGAGCCGCTCGTCAACTGCCCGGTCGCAGCGACCATTTTGCCGATGATCTCGCCCGCCGAAAGCGGCGTCGGCGCATAGTTTTGTGCTCGGGCATCGCTCGACGATGCAACGACGAATAAGGCGGCGCAGATGAGCCCAACCGTCAAACGCACGTGCAGGCCTCCTCGGCTGCCGACTACGCGCTCGCCGGGTGGGCTTCCTCCGCAGCGCGCCGCCCAATGACCAGCAGCGGCAGCGCGCACGCCTGGAGCACGACCGAAAAGATCACGAGGCCGAGCACGTGGCGGTCGTAGAGCGCTCCCATGATCACGCTGCCTGCGAACCACGCGACGCCGTAGAAGCCGTCGAAGGTCCCCATCGCCGTCGCGCGCCGCGACGCGGGCACCAGCCCGGCGAGGATCGCAACCAGGAGTGTCTCCTGCGCGGCCATCCCAACGCCCCACAGCGCGACGCCTGCGATTGCGACGGCTTCGCCGCCGAAAAATGCGAGCGGCGCAAAGAGCGGTGCGATGCCGAACGCGACCAGCGTCGTCACCAACGGAGAGCGATCGTACATGCGACCGAGAATCGGCGCGCCGAGGGCACCCAGGAGCATCGCACCGGCATAGAGCACGGGCACGAGCGCGTTCGCAACGACGTGCGCTTTGCTTAAATGGAACGAGACGAGCGCAAAGTCGGCGAAGCCGGCCGCGATGCACGCGCCGGCGGCAACGTAGAGCCAGTACGCCCGGCCGAAGCGTTCGAAGCGCGGGGCGGCATGCTTTTCGAGATCGCCGGGCGACGGATACGCGCGTCGCGCGACGGCGAGCGTCGCAAGCGAAAGCAGTGCGGGAATCACGAGGACCGCGAACGCGCGTGAGAAGCCGTCGTGGAACGCGAGCAGCGCCGCGACGATCAGCGGGCCAATCGTCGCACCGAGTTGATCCATCGCCTCGTGAAAGCCGAAGACCCATCCTTGACCGATCTGCGAGCCGGCGTGCGCGATCATCGCGGAGACGGATGGCTTGCGAACGCCTCGTCCGAAGCGCTCGCCGATGAAGAGCGCCCCGGCAACGGGCCACGTTCGTGCCAACGCGAGCGCGGGAACCGCGAGGACGTTGATCGCGTAGCCGACGATTGCGATCGTCCAATATCGTCTCGTACGGTCTGCCGCCGCGCCCGAGGCGACGCGCAAGCCGAATCCCACGAGCTCACCGAATCCCGCCACGAACCCGACGATGAGGCCGGTCGCGCCGAGGTGCGCGAGAAACGGACCCGCGATGCTGCGTCCGCCCTCGTACGTCATGTCGGCGAAGAGGCTCACGATGCCGAGCGTAAAGACGAAGCGAAAAGGCCTCGACGTCATCTACGCGAAGGCCCTCGCATGAGCGCGGCGGCGTCTTTCGCGCGATGAACGGCCGGCGATATTTCGTTGTTGCACTGATGTTTTCGGTCATCGCGATCAACTACATGGATCGCGTCAACTTCGCCGTTTCGACACCTGCGATCAGAAAAACCTACGGCTTCTCCCTCGAGCAGATCGGCGCGATTCTCTTTGCGTGGAGCATCGTGTACGCGGTTTTCAACGTTCCCGGCGGGATGCTCATCGACCGGATCGGGCTGCGCTACGGTCTCGTCTTGGCGCTGGGATGGTGGTCGTGCTTCACCATCGCGACGCCCTTCGCTCGAAGCCTCGGCCAATGGTATGCCGTGCGCGGCCTCATGGGCGCCGGGGAGGCCTCGATCTGGCCGCTGAACGCAAAGGCCGCCCACGCATGGGCGACGCCCAATCGCCGGTCCCTCTTCTTTACGTGGGCAGGCTCCGGGCAGTTCGTCGGTCCTTTCATCGGCAACGCGCTCGCCGGTTTGATACTCGTTCGCTACGGATGGCAGTCGACGTTCGTCATCTTCGGCGTCCTCGGTCTGCTCGTTCTTCCGTTGTGGCTCGTCACCGTGCGCGAGCGTCCGCACGAGCGGGGGCCGCGGGAACGAGCCGACTGGCCTGCAGTTCGCGCCGTCTTCTTCAGTCGAACCGGAGTTGGAATGCTCCTCGTCTACCTCACGTTCGGGTACATCCTCTTCACGTTTTTGAACTGGGTGCCGAGCTACATGTACTACACGTTCCACATGAGCATCTTGAAGAGCGCGCTCTGGGCGAGCGCCGCAGCGGGATTCGGTTGGCTCGGCTTCATCCTTTCGGGGCCGCTCAACGACTGGCTCGTCACCGCGTTCGATCGCCTCACCGCCCGCCGAATCGGTGCGGCGACGCCGATGCTCGGCACGATTGCGTGCATGGCTGCATCGCTGCACTCCGCGCGCGCCGGCGACGCCGTCACGACGGCGGTTTTGCTCGGCGTCGCGCAGCTTCTCATGAACCTCACCGTCGGCGCGTGGGCGGTGAACGTCATCGACATCTCGCCGAACGAGGCTTCGACGGGACTCGTCTACGGAATCTACAACGGCGTGCTCAACCTCATGGGCGCGTTCAACTCGCTCATCCTCACGGCGATCGCCGCGCATCGCGGTTTCCCGCTCGCATTCGGCAGCGCGATCGTCTTCATGCTCGTCTTCATTGCAAGCATGCTCTTCGTCATCGATCGTCCCAGTTACAACCGGCTCGTCGCGGCATCGTATAGCGAAGACAAGCGGCCTTAAAAAGGCCGCTTGCGAGTGCGGTTTGGTGCCGGATCGGCTATCGAATGTAGAGGTCGCCGCCGCCGTTTGGATTGATCATCGCTGGATGGTTACGCGGTCCCGAGCACGTGATCGCGTCGTAGCCGACGCGGACGTGGACGCGTGCCGTCTCGCCGCCGATGATATCGTCGATTGCGCAGCCGTCCACGAAGCCGGGGATCCGCGTCATCACGACGTAGCGCCCTTGCTGGAGCGGCATCTTGCTAAAGAAGCCGCGGCGGTCCGTGTGCAGATACATGACCGCATACTCTCCCGGACGAGTACCGGTCGCGCGATAGAGAAGAACCCGAACGTTCGCCATCGGTCGGCCTGTATGAAGGTCGGTGACCACGCCGGAGATTCCGCCGTAGTCCCTCGCGAATGCCGGCGCGACGAGCAAGCCGACGATTGCGGCAAAAAAAGCAAACTGTTTCATGCCGCCTTTCCTTCCCAATTAGCCCAGCAGGTTAACCGCTCCGGCGTTTGGGTACCTACCGGTTGCTACTCTCCGCTTACGGATGCGCGGAGAGCACGTCGGCGATGTGCCCCGTTCTCTTGTAACCCTTCGGCGGCGCGAACGCCGAGAGCGGCGGCGCGCTCGCGGAGAGCGCCGTGACGTCCATCGCGATGGTGACCTTCGCGGCACTGCCGGAGGTAATGGTCGCATCCGCGTGAATCGGAAATCCCGAAACGTCGTCGCCGAGATCGACGTGGCCGGTAACATCGGTAGCGGTTGCAGCGCCGCGTTTGCGCGTCTTCGCTTCGAACTCGAACGCGCTGACCGGGTGTCCGTTGCTTGTCTGATCCCCGATCAGGTTCAGCGAAATGCTCAGCAGAGAAAACTGGGTGAGAGGACTCAACGCGCTCGTGACGTTCGCAACCTGGAATGCCGAACGGTTCGTCTTGAGTCTGCCCGAGTAGTAGCGCGGACTCCGCGACGACCAGACCGCGAACGTCCCCCTCGCCCCGTCGACGACGAAGTGCAGTCCTTCGAATGGTAGCGGCATTGCGACGTTATGGCCCCCGGCGCTTGCGACGGCGCTCAAATCGATAACATCGACGCGCGTGAACGCACCTCGATGTGCGAAGTGCACGTGCCCGGTAACGACCGCCGACTTCGTCGCGGCGACGGCGTTAAGATTCAAGGCCGCCATTCCCGAGAAGGCCGTTAGCGGATGGGGCGATGGCGAGGGGCTCGGCGTTGCCGTCACTGCAAGCGTCGAAAGGACGAGCGCAAAAACGAGTATCGTCTTAGCGCCTATGCTCGCGCGGATGTTCGGCCCATAGCGCCTATTCACCCTTGAAAGCGTTCGTACCACCGCAACGCAGCCCTGCGTGCGCCCCGTTTGCAAGTCTATGTACGACCATCGATTTCGCGGTCCGGCGCGGTGGCGTATTCCCAGCGTCCGATTTCCGCGAGTTGCCGTATGTCGTCTGCGGCTTGCGGGTCTCCGTAATGTTTCGTGACGACGGACACGATTTTCTCGACCTCGGCGGAGTCTAGGCGGCCGAGCATGCGTCCGAGATCGCCTTGGTCGGTCGTACGCGACGAATCGAGCTTCATCAAGACGAGAAAACTCAAGGGTAAAACGCGCGCGCCGTTTTGCGCACGCGAGACTTGCGCATCGAAGGCGCCTTCGACCCAGCGCTGGGGACTCGAAAGCACGCCGAGGTATTCGTTCGCTTCGGGATGACGCCACGCGCTTCCGTAAAGGCCAAGATTGGCATTGGGAAAGACCAACCCGCGAGAGCGTTTCCATCCTTCGCGCGCGAGCGCCGCTTCGGCGTCGCTAAAGCGGTGATGCGGGACGATGAAGTCCACGTCGGCCGTGTTTCGTGGCGGCATATAAGCGTTCGCGGCGTGAGCCCCGGCAAGCATGACGGGGATGTCGCCGAACACCTTGCTTGCCATGAGACCGGCATTCGAGCGTGGGCCCTGCATGAGCCTATCGAGGTCGCTGCCCGACCCGCGGGTGCGGAGTCGAAGCGCCCGTCGAATAAAGAAGGCGCGACGGTTCGCCGGCACCGAGAAATCGATGCGCGCGGTCTGGTCGATACCGTCGCGCAGCTTCATAGCATCGTTCGTGATTCGAGACTTCTCAACTTTTGCCCGTTCGGGGAGGCCCTCTTCGGTCAGATCGGAGTTGCCGCCGTTCGACCGATTCGTTTGTACCTACTATTGACACAAACAAACTTTTGTGTTATATCTTGGTACAATGCATGACGTGACGACCTTCGATCCCGAAGCTGGCGATTGCCGGCGCCTCCTTGGCCGTAATCGCGGGACTGATGCTCGTGCCGTATATGATCCTCGACGAGCAACGCATTGCGGCGGCGATCGTCGCGGTCTGCACCTTCCTCATGGCCGGCATCGCCTGGCGCATCGCCAGCGCGCCGAGGCAGTTATTCGGTGAAAACGTCCGATACGAGCGCATGCGCGATCGCTATTCCCGCACGAGAAAGAGCGGCGTCACGGCTGTCGTTGCGATGGGCAGTATCATGGTCTTCACCGTCTTCGTAAACTCCAACCTGCATACGGCACTGCCCCTACTCCGCACGCTCCAGGTTGTTTCCTGGTGGATGTGGGCGGTATCGGGCGTCTCGCTGATCGTATATTGCACGTATCTCGGTTGCCACTGGTTGTCGACATCGTGAGCGATCTGTTTCTCGTGGTCGATCCCGATCTCGCGCCGTTTCAACAGATCATGGATCAGTTCCGCAGCCTCATAGAGCGCGGCGAGCTGCGCGCGGGCGACGCGCTGCCAACCGTGCGGCAATTGGCAAACGATCTCAGCGTCGCCCCGAATACGGTGGCGCGCGCGTACGCCGAACTGCAACAGGAAGGTTTGGTTGCGTCAAACGGGCGTCGTGGCACCCGCGTCGCGCCGGGGGTACGCACGCGCGATAAGGCGACACGAGCCCGTAAGCTGCACGAAACGATAGCGCAGTTTCTGCAGACGCTCGCGCATCGGGGCTATTCCGAGTCCGAGATCGCCGACGCGTTGGGTCGTTTCGCTACGTAGCGGCCAGTCTGCGAACAGCCTTACCGGTGCACCGGCGAACCCGGCACGCGCCGGATGTGCGTCAGACGCTCGACGGACCTAAAAAGCGCAAGAGACGCCCTGCAAGAGCACGGCGTCTCTGTTTACATCAGTGCGCGGATTACGTCGCGGCTAAAACGGTTATATGCAATGAAACTGGTTAAGTTCGAATGCATTCGTGAAGGGGCGGAGCAACTTAGAGACCTTTGTTCGTGACGATGACTAAAGAGGTCCATGTCCTCAAACGCCAGGGTAGGGGCATCCGAGAGATCGCCCGGCTGGTCGGTGCGTCACGTCACACAGTCTTCGCGGTCTTACGCGGCGGTAACGACGGGCGGTACGGCTCTACCGGCACGCATTTCGTCCGGCGGGCGCAGCGCACGACTGGGCCCGAGCTGCCGGGCACTTCTGCGTTAGAAGACAATGCCGAGCCATAGGCGAAGGAGCGAACCCATGCACTTGCCCGCAACGCCCCCAGGTTCGCCTCGCTTGCGCCTACGCCTCAACGACCTAGACGGACGCGAATGGGTGCAGGCCACCAAGACGGTCCTTTTTCAGCACGGACTTGGTTACTCGCATCCGGAGACAGGGATAGAGAAACAACATCCAGCCCCGTTTTCCTACAGGGACGCGGAGCGACTCATTCGGCTCTTTTCGAAAACCGGTGAGGAGGTGCTTGATCCCTTTAGCGGTGTGGGATCCACTCTGAAGGCGTGCGCTTTGAGCGGGCGCAAAGGCACGGGAATCGAGTTGAGCAAGACGTTCTGCAAGCTGACGCGCACCCGCATGAAGGACGAAGTCGAGGACGTGCGTGCGCGCGAAGAACAGAGCGTCATTTGCGGCGACTCGCGTGCAGTCGTCGAGCGGCTACCTGATGACCGGTACTCGTTCATCCTGTCGAGCCCGCCATATTGGAGCATACTTGCGCGCGCGGGCGAAGAGAAGAGTAGTAAATATCGGAAAGGAAGCACTCCTTACAGCGACGACAAGCGCGACTTCGGCACGATTGAATACTATGACGATTTCGTAAATGAGTTGGCAGGCTTCATTGACTCTCTCAAGCGCGTATTGCAACCAAAGGGATACACGGCGATCATAGTCGCGGATTTCCGATACGGGGACACGCTCTACGCTTTGCAAGCGGACTTGATCTCGGCCTTGCGCCAGTTGAGCCGAACCGGCCCGCGTCGGCTGGTGCTTCAGGGCATTAAGATCATCGCGCAGAACCATAAGAAGCTCTATCCGTACGGGTTCCCGACGACTTACGTTCCGAATATCCACCATCAGTACGTCTTGGTCTTTCGAAATGTCATCGAGAACCCGATTTCAAAACGCGGAAAGGCAACGCTACCCACGCCGGAAGGGGAGGCAGCCGCGCGCAAGCGCGAAGCCGCCGCTCCGAAGCGCATAAAGCCACCTCGCTCCGCGCCAAAGCGCACCCAGCGTCCGGCGAAGTTGTCGACTAAAGCCGTTCTAGAGCGTCGCGGCCACCCCGACAAACCCAAGAACGCCCGTCGCAAGCGCTGACTCCACAGGGCCGCCGAACAGGTACGCCCGCGATAGCGAATCATTAAAGAGCGAGCAGCCTCGCGGCAAATGCACGCACCCGACGCACGCGCCCTTGTCGTCCTCACGACAACCGGGGTCGAACTTGCATGTCGTGAAGTCGGTCACGCCGTCCATCACAACATCGAGCATCTGCTCGAACGCCGCCGTCAGAGCGCCGAGTTCCGAGTCGCCTGCGTAGATCGCGAACGCCAGCGCATCAGTCATTATGAGCTCGCCTAGGCTGGACGGTTCGAGGCCACACGAAATGGCAAGGTTGTAGAGCACGACGTGCGAGAACGTGTGCAACAACGGTTGCACCGCTCCGACGATGTTCTCGTCGCCTGCCACAATCTTGCCGATGAGCCAGAGTTTGAGCTCGTTCTCGTCGGTCGAGGCTGGAAGCGTTCCGTCGCTTGTGGAGAGCCCGTTCGCACGCAGCCATTCGATGATGGCTTTCGCCGAAAGCTGCACCATCCAAGCTTCGGTCCCGATCGAGTCGGCGTAGACGACGTACTTTTCGTCGCGCCGGGGAAATGGGCGAAGCCAGGATTGGTTGTCCGAGCGGTTGCGGGTGTAGCCGATCAGCGCAGTGGTCAGCGGGAACTCCTTGACGAGCACGATGTCGCTAATCCCCTGCCGACGCATGGCGTCGAAGCCACGGCTCGTCGAATTGACGGTCCCCGTCGGCAGACCAACCATGACGTTGCGGACGGTGCGGCTTTCTTCGAGATCGCGGAGCACAGCCCACGTCATCCGGCCATGGTCCAGGTCGAGCGGGATGCGTATGTTTGCCGACGACGATTGAGGCAGCGGCTTGGTGCAGTTCGGGCAGACCTTCCATCCCGGCGAGACCTTGAAACTGCAGTTGGCGCAGTCGCCGCCCGCGTTTCGGAGCATCTCGGCGAGGTGTCGGCCTCCGGCCGGCACCTCGCCGAGAACGGCGGAGTGGACGAGGTCGACTCCGAGATCGGACTTGACGAATGGCAGCGCCTGGCCGTCGTCTAGGTTGACGTAGTCGACGTTCTGAGCGTAGTACACCCATTGGTCGCGCCAATGCGATATCTGATAATTCTTGTGGTCGCCGGGCCGTGCGCGACACGCCTGCAGACGGCACGGCGGGTAGAAGGTCTTTTTGCGGTGATCGCAGCCAGGCTGGCGGCACACCCAATAGGACGTCGGAAGATCGTGTGTGTCGTGGAAGGCGATGTAGCGGAGTCCGTGACTGGGCGTCGGGCACGCGAACGTCGCGGTCGGCTCCATTTCGGCGAAGCTACCGCAATGGTGATAGTAGACGTAAGGCAGTTGTTTGAGCGAGCCGCCACATAGGCGGCAGCGCCCGTTGAAGTCCGTGTCGCTCTCCTTGTGCATCACGCCGCAGTTCGCTCGGTCGCATGCGTACCAGATGCCGTACGGCTCCCACTCGACCTGCCGGGGCCGGAGGGGAGCGATGTCCTTCTCCTCGATCGCTCCCACGTCGGCCACGCCGAACACTATGCCCCCGTTGTCCTTCCAGCGCTGCATCTTGTCGACCACGCGCCGGTGGAGTCGGCGCCGGTTGACGCCGACGTCGGGATCAGCGCGAAGGTTGCTCACCTTTGCGATCACGTCGCACTCGTCGATGTATATTAGCGATCCGGGTCCGTGGCGATGAAGGATCTGGCTGATGCTGCGTGTTGTCTGTTCGCTCATCGCACGCCCCTCCGGAGGAGGTCGATCGTGCGGATCCGCCGCGCGTCGATCCGGAAGCCTATCTGCTCCTGGACTTTTCGCAGGCTCGACACGGGTACGGGCTTGAGACGGCGATACGTCGCCCACTCCTCGCTCGTCTCGATGTCCATGCGTGCGCCAGTCGTCTTCTTGGCGACGATCGATTCGTATTTCTCGACGAGCTCGGGTTCGAGTTCGGCGACGCCGTACGAGCGCAGGACGCGCTCGCGCATCTCGTCGTCGGTGACGATGCCGCCGATGAACGCGCTCACGGCGGCGTTACCCTTGACCAGGTTCATGCGCTTCTCGCGGGATATCATGTTCAGCAGAGTCGCCGCATATATGCCGGTGAAGGTCCGGCCGATGGCCGACTCGGAGAACTTGTTCACGGGTACCGGCTGAACGAGCTGGTAGAGCCGCTCGTGATACTCGCGGAAGTGGACGTATGCGCTGCGATCGATGTTGTAGACGGGATTGTAGACGGCGAACACGACGCCGACGTGCTTGCGCCCGACGCGGCTGGAAGCCTGAATGTAGTCCGCCGCGCGCCCCGGGAACCCGGAGAACGCCATGACGTTGAGACGTTCGAGATCAACACCGTGGCTGATGATGCTCGTCGCGACGACGCACTTGAGGCGCTCCGAGTACGGCAGCTTCACGTCACGCTCGACCAGATCGATGACCTCGCGAACCTGGTCAAGTGAGTGCTCACCGGAGAGCGTCTTGACGAACTTCGCGCCCAGCAGTTCGTGGAGCGAGGAGCCCATGTTTCCGACCCCGTCCTTGAGGTTAGCGTAGAGCAACGAGAGGTCGTAGTTTCCGTTCTCGCCGGCCTTGGGATCGGAAGCCCAGGCGCGTTCCGCCTCGCGATGCACCGCAGCAGCGATGCGCGCGCACACCTGGTCGGTTGTCGGACCGAACGGCAGGATGCCGCAGTAGATGCGAGCCTCCGGATTCTCGACGTCTTCGCAGGCGTAAGGCGTGTCGTCGAGCTGGATGCCCTTCGACGGAAATCTGCGCGCGACGCGGGCGTAGATGTGCTTGACGTGCCGATCGTAGCCCTCGATCGTTGCGGTCGCGGCGAGGCGTTTCGGAGGAAGCCCGGTTCCCACTGAGTGCGCCTGCTCGTCGAGGTAGCCTTCGTAGTGGGAGTCGTAGGTCCCCAACGACTCCTTGAGCAGATGCAGTTCGTCCTGGAGCAGCAGCGCTGGCGTCGGATCCTTGATCTGTTCGACCGGGAGAAACTTGCTTTTGGTGAGTTTGCAGCCGCTCTCGACACACTCTTTGAACGAGGCGTACCCATGCTGCGGACACTTCGAATCGACCTGGCCGAAGATGTGGGCGAAGTGCGAGGTTTCGCCCGCGCGCGCCAGGCGATCGACGGTGCCGACGAGCACCGTGGGAAGATATCGGTATATCTCCGCGTCGGAAATGCTGATCGGAGCCTGGAACCCGCAGTCGCCGCAGCGATGGAAGATGCGCAGTTCCTGGATCGCGTCGCGGACGTCGATCTCCACGTTCGTCGATCCGCAACCCGGCGCGGGGCATTTCTGGAGGACGCGGAGACTACCGGCGTCGGGTCCGCCGCCTGTCATCTTCGCCTTCAGCGTGGTGATCGGGTGCGTGCCGCTTTTCATCGAAAGGTAGTTCGGCGTGTTGGCGGAGCCGACGTAGTAGCCGACGGTGAACGGATCGCCACCGTCGATCCCGTGCGCCTTCCTCACTGCGTCCGCGCTGGTGACGAACTCGACGAGGCGCTGCAGTTGCTGGATCGAGAGCATGCGAAGCGGGTAGCGTAGCCAGGCGGTCGTTCCGCGCTTCTTCCCGCGCAGGCGGTCGTAGAACATCGCGGTCACGATGATGCCGAAGTACGCCTCGGTCTTGCCGCCGCCGGTGGGGAACCAGAGCACGTCGGCGATGTCAAGTTGATCGCGCCACTTCTTCTCGGTCGGCCGTTCGCGCGCGAGCAGCGACGGCAGCATCGAGACGATGAACACGATCTGGAAGAGGCGCCAGCGCTGGACGTGCCGGCTGCCGGCCGTTTCGTTCATCACCTTGAAACTGCGCAAAAGATGCGCATCCTCGCGCAACGCTTCAATGCCGAGGTGGAACAGATCGATCTCGGCGCGGAAATCGCCGAGCCCCTTGGGTGACTCGGCCTGAATCTTCGCGTCGTGCGGATGATCAGAGATGAACTTCAGCCAGCGCTTCTCGTAGGAGCGCAGGTACGCCTCGATCTCGCCCAGCGCGTCGAGCGCGCCTTCTCCCGATAGCTTTGCTGGAGACGCAACGTCGCCGACGTCCCGCGACATGAGGCGTGGTTGCCAGAAGATCGACGTCGTTTCGGCCACGGCCGACCGAGCGTCGTCGACGCGGAGCACGGCGTTGACGCCCTGACCGCAGGTCGTCGTGCTGTAGCGATAGTCGAGTTCGGCGGCGACGAAGTCTTTGCTCACGAAGCGGCCGCGCGAAAGCTTGACGCCCATCTGAACGTCGAAGAAATGCGTCGGGTGGGCCTTCGACGACGGAGTCGCGTTTGAGAACAGCGCCGTAAGCCGGAATCCGCCGCCCGTCGCCGTCGCCGTGGCCTCGATCTTGCCGAGCCAGCGAGGCGTTTCCGGGACGTGTCCGGCGAGCGCGGCGCGATACGACGCCTCGTCGTCGAACGCGGAGCGTTCGAGCCTGATGTCGTCCTTTTCCGAGGGCCAGAACTCCGGATCGAGCCGCATGGCTTCGGCGGCGGCGCGGCATGCGGCGGCGATCTTCTCGTTGGCCGCGTCGACTACGCCCTTCGCGATGCCGCCGGGCGGCGGTACGTCGACCTCGAAGCCGAGCGACGACATGGCGATCTTGGAGCGGCGATGCTTCATGCGGAGGGACTGCTTGCCGCGCGGAGTGAGATGTTCGCGCTGCTCCGCGAGCGTCGGCAGAACGTGATGGTAGACTAAGAACGAGATTTCAACCAAGCCGGCGATCTTGCCGCCGTCAGGCTCAACGCGGGCGTCGAATCCTATTGAATCGGGTTTGCGTTTGGTGCGGCGCGGACTGCCGTCCGGCTCGCCCTCGCCAGGCGGCGGGGTGAGGACTCCGATGCAGAGCTTGGTCTGGGGATCGACGTCGAGGATGCCGGAATGCTGATCGGCGCGGCCGCTAAGATCGTCGATGACGGCGCGGACGATGGAGTCCGCGCGGGCGCGCTCCCGCTGAAATATGGTCATTAGTTTTCTCCGTTGTTCAGCGATCCGTCACATAGGCCCGGAGGTTGGTCCGGGCGCGAAATCGCAAGAAAAGCTTACTGCCGCCTTCCGCCGGTGTCAAGCCGCTCGAACCGGCGAAAACGGGGGCTATTCAGGCGGCCGGATCGATATCCACGGATTCAACTTCGCGGATGTCGCACAGGTCCAGGACTTCGTCGATTTCTTCCTCCAGGCGGTGGCGGACATCGCGCCCTTCGGCACGGGTGATGGTTCGTCTCGCGATCGCACGGCCGATCGTCCGGCGAAAGTTCCGATAGCGGTCGAGTTCGGTGCAGACGATTTTGGCGATGGCGGCCGTGTCGCCGGGAACGCCGGCGATTCGCAGGAGCAGCTCCACGTCTTCAAGGGCCTCCGGTGCGAACACGCGCCCGGTTAGCCAATTTCGCATCGACTGTCGGCCGCGAAGGCAATTCTCGGCTTCGAGCCGACGGCAGAACTCGTCGACCTTGTATGGATGCTCCGGCGGATATTCGGCCCGGAGCCGCTCGGTGGACGCGTCCCAGAGTTCGAGGGCGCGGTCGTCGATCGGGAAAAAGTGTTGCGTTCGCTCCGCGATCAGCGCGTAGACCGAGCGATGTTCGTCTTCGCTCAAGAGAACGATGCGGTCGCCCTGCGACAGGTCGACCGCCTTCAGCCTGACGAGTTCCTCGCTGTCGGCGGGGAGTACGGCAAACGTCGTCGTCAAGGCGGTGACGTGTACGCTGCCGTCGACCATGCGAATGAGCGCGTGCATGCCCTCGCCCGCGTCGTGCGCTTCCGCGACGGCGGTGGGTTCCGATTGCGGCGCCTGATCGGTCTCCGGCGCTACGAAGTCCGCCATGACGATCTCGTCTTCGGAAAGGAGCGCCGATGGCTCGTCCTTGCGAGCGACCAGGTCTGCGCGCCTCGCGTCCCGGAATGCAGCTATGAGCGCGGCGAGGTCGGCGTACGCAAGTTCGAACACGTGCGCGTTCGTTACATTCACGCTTTCGTTGCCGCGCAGTTCGAGGAGTCTTTCGCTGTTGGCCTTCGGAATCACGGCAGCAACACTTCGGCGCAGAAGCGCCTCATATTCAGCGAGCGAAGTAAGCGCATGCGGGTAGGTGACTACCTCCAAGCGCTCAGGTAGCGCGGACCAATGCAATTGGGGTCGGGAGTTCGGGTTGAAGCCAACGGCTACCACGTTTCTGGCGATTATACGCTCGCGGCAGAGAGACGCCGCCGACCCGATGCGCACATCGCCGGCTTCATCATTCCACTCCCAATCGAAGAGCAGGTCGCGTTTGAGCGCGGCGGCGGCAGTGTCGGAGCGCGTCATGACCGTGAGGCGCCCTTTCGCTTCGACGATGCGCTCGATAACGGCTTCGGCGACGGGATTGCGCGCCAAAAGCAGCTTATAGATGTAGAGAAGCAGTTCGTGCATATGAGGCCAGCGGATGTTCAGCGCTCCCTGGACGGGTGTCGGCAGGGAATCGCAATCGAGCCGCGCCAGCTTTTTGAGGCCGAACCCGATGGTCGTCACGCCGGGAGCGTCGAGACGAACGGTCTCCAGAGTCCTGATTGCGGCGGGAGCGGCGGTCATCTCGTCGAGCAGATTCCATGCCCGGCGCAATTGGCGCGGTTGCGCGTTGCTTCCGCAAATCTTCCACATCTCGCGAAGCATTCGGTAGGCACGGTCGATGGCGAGCGCTGTTTCGATGGGATCGCCGCATGAGGTCACGCGGAACTCGGTCCTGTCCGGCGTAGCGGCGGCTAGAGCCGAAAAGGTGAAGTCCGGATCAGCAGACCCGCTGCCTTTGGTCATCGTCACGATCATGAAGCCGAGCGATTCAAGCAACCGGCGCTTTTCCACGTCGTGATACGAAATGATCGGGAAAACGTAGCGGGCGTGGCAGATGCGAGCGAAGTTCATGAGCCGGTCAACGTAGTGCGGACCGTCGGATTCGGATAATTCGGCAAGAACGATGGCGCACTCGGTCACGCGCTCTACGTCGTGCAGCGGCGACAGATCGTAGAAGAGAAACCGCGGCGACACCGTGAACTGTTCGAAACCAAGGCGATCGAGGTTGCGCCCGAAGCGGGCCGCCTGAGTGTCGCCGTTCCGCTTCAGTCGAAACGTCGGAAACGACATGAGTGGAAAAACTTGCGAGCCGAACCGCAGCGTCGATTCGGCCAGGAAGTCACGGAGCGAGTGAGACCGGCTGACGATCGCGATGTGGTCGTCGGTGCGAACCAGCGTGTGGCCGTCTTCGCCGTTTGCGCGTTTCTTCGCGAGCGCGTCGACCGCGAGATTCAGCGCGGGCCCCAGCCACAGGCCGGGCAGCACGCTGGACACCATCAGGGCGAAATGCCGTTGAGGGGCGGACTTCAGAATCGACGCGGCAAGCGCGTCCGCATCGCCGGAGTCAACCTGCCGTCGCTCGCTGTCGGCATTGATAAACCATCCCGAGCCGGAGACCGAGAGCCGCAGGGCGATGTCGTTGGCGGGCACCGATACGTCGCAACCCGGTAGCGACACCCACTTGACCGGTTCCATAGCGAGTGCGATTCGCCGTTGCTGCTCTATTGCTTGGCGGGCCATCTGGGCCCAACCGAACCCAGCGACACTTCTTTGTCGCCGCACGGGGTGCGGCTGTGGCATGGTCGAGCCGCTCGATGGCTCCCTCCGACTCGGTCCGAACGTAAGATACTGAGCGAAGACCACGACCTATTGCGAGTCCCTGCCCCTAGCCTCGCTCGATAGACAAGGTCGGGGGTGGACGAAAAGTTTCCAGTTACATAGACCGTCGCTTCTCCATCCGTCGAAACGGATGTGACTGATGCCGCAGCGGGCTGCAGTATCAATACTATCGCAACAACCGCGGCGATGTTCGCAACGCTGCGCGTCAAGAAACGTTTCACTCGCTCTTTGCCTCTCTGGAAAGACTCATTTGAACATCCGGCTCGGGTCGTCCCCATCTGATAATAAATAGGAGATGCGAACTGTTAGCATTGTTTGGCAGGCCAAACCTATTCGTTAAACGGCGAAGGGCTGGCTGAGCGCCGTGCCCCGCTTCGGTGCATCACCGAACGCTCTGAAGCCGGTGAGGGCGCCGCACGGCTTCACGAGCGGTCGGGTCCATCGGACGCCGAAGTTCCTCAGGGTCCCAGCCCATACGATGCACGTTGTACTCGTAAAGGGCCCAGAGTTCGTCGTAGGCCTGGATGGTGCCCTCCAGTTTGTCTACTGTCATCTTGAGCGCTGCCACTCGCTCATCGGTCGACTTGGGTGCTTTGATGTTCGGAGTCGCATCTACGCGCCGAGCCTGCTGTATGTCAGCGAACGCGGTCTTGATGGCGGGCTTCTTCCAGAGCGAGACGTGGCTGAATCCCGAGAAGGCGCATAAAGCCTTCCAGCTCAGCTGGCCTGACCGTTCGCCGCGCCCGTAAGCTTCGATTTCCGCGACAACAGCCGCGATTGTGGCCTGTGTCATTCGGCCGGCGCCAACCGCGCGCTTCCTCTTGCTCATAGTGGTTCTCCGATTAGGGGACCGTCGGGGCTCACTTGCCGGAGATCCCCGACTTCGACAGCCGGATCGTCGTCAATTGCGAGTGCAGCCCTAGTGTTTTTCAGGGTAGTTTCCTGCGCTAGCACCCAGTTCTCGGCGTTGAACTTTCCGGCCGCCATCGCTTCCCGCGCATCGGCGAGCGCGATTAACGTCTCGCGTTCGATGCGCAGCAGGCTCTCGCGACTCTTCGCGTCGCCCTTACGACGCATGTACTGTCGGCAGCCACCGAGACACGACATGGCGGTCGCACACGGTGCCTCGGCCACGTTCGAGGCGCACTGCCCGTGCGCGGTAGTGTGACTCATCGCCAGGCGTGCTTCTAGGAACGCGCCGCGCTCGGCCTCCGGCAACATTCGAATTTGGTCGGCGATGACACCGTAGACCTCGTTGTTCGCCACCAGCGCGCGCATCTCGGCGGCCATCTCGGTCGGAGTCCGCAGGTCGTAGGCGGCGTTATCGGAGGTGCGTCGTCGTCCCATCCACTGCGCGATCTCCGTCTGGGTTAGCCCGCCTCGCTGCGCAATCATGTTCAGCAGCCGTCGAAAATCGTGCGTTCGAATGCGATACGGGTTCCCGTCGTCGTCCAGATACTCTCGCCGTTCAAAGATTGATGGAATCCCAGGTTTCCCACACAAGAACTCTTGCATCTGGCCCCAGGTGACCGGCATCGAAATGAAGCGATTGGTTGCGCGAGAACCCGACGATTCATTTAGGAAAATCACGATGAGCGATTCCCCAAGCATTTGAACGCGACCATCGTCGCGCTTCAACATGGGTCGCTCATAGCGGTCCGTGTTGACCGCCGCACGCAAGTCTGATCCGATGATATAAGCCTGTCCGCGCGCACCTTCGATGATACGATAACGACTCCGGTTTCTCGCTCTCATCCACGTACGGAATGACTTTTCGGCAAGTCCCAGCAGTTCGGTCGCACGACGGATCGAAACCTGTTCGTCAGGCAAAACGTCAAGATTCGCGTCTCCTGGGTGGGCTTCCAACCACAGGGCATTGTCACGTGCCGCCACGCAGATGCGTTCGATATCTTCGATGGCGCGTTGGACCAGCGGGTTCGCGATGGTTGGAATCCATTTAACGATGGGCTCGCCGCCCTTTTCCGGCCAGTAACGAAGTCCAATTCTCTCGATGGGTTCGCCCGTGGTTGCATCGCGTCGCGGCTCTCCCGTTTCGTCAAGTAGCAACTCGCGGACGAGCGTGTTCTTCGGCAGCGTCAGTGCCTCTCCGATGCGAAACCCGCACACAAGCAGAAGTTCGGCGATTCGCACCCGGAGAAAATCAAACGCACGCATCGCGATGTCCGGGTCGTTCGAAATTTTCGCCAACGCATTCAGTACGTTGCTCGTCGGCAGATTTTTGACGCGCTGCTCGAACGTCGAACTCGTGCGGTCCATGTGCTCCGTCGGCCTCTTGACCCGTGAGCGGAACTCGATTGGAATGCGGCAGATGCCGTGCCGGTCGAGCGTGCGGCCGAACTCTTCGAGAAACGTCGCCGCGCGATAGGCAGAGGACGGCTTCTCGCGCTCGATGATCGCATTCTCGGCGGCGAGGAAATGATCGAGCGCTATCAGCGTCGGGTCGTGCCTCGCTGGAAGCGGAAGGGCCGCATAAAGATACCGGGCTGCACGAACGAAGACCCGTTGCGTTCCGCTCTCGACGCCTCGATTCACCCGTCTGTGGACGATGCACGCCTTCACTACGTCACCGTATCCCTTAACGAACGAAACCCGCAGATCGTTCGAGACCCGCCCCGTGGCGTGCTCGGCGAAGACGAGCGAAATCCGACTGGCGAGATGGGCGCGCTTCTTTACGTCGCTTGACGTGATGTCCCACGCGACAGAGTCCCAGACGACATCGGGATAAGGTTGCGTAGCGCGGGCTTCCGACACGAATCGCTCGCGAAAGTCCGCTGCGTTCTTGGCCCGGCCAAAGAGTGGAGTGGTCGCGGCTTCGTCTTTCATGTGACCTCCGAGCGTGTACGAGCCACGACTTCACCTACAGCGAGGATGGTCGAATCCAACTGCTGGGCCATTCGTTCGCTACCGGCTTCCAGCAATTCGTTCCGCTCGCCAAGCAATGTCTCAAGGACGATGGCATGCGCGCTGTCCTTGAACGCATTGAACTTTCTGCAGCTGTAGCAGTTCTTCGGTGCGGATAGGCCGCAGACGAACGACGCACTGCATTGGCCGAGTTCCGGAAGGTCGCGAAATGGAATTAAGTCTATTGTTCGGTCTTGACGCTCAATGATTTCGCCCATGAATGCCCGTACGGTCGGCCCGATATTCTCCGCAATAGTCGCGTCTAGACGATCGACGAATCGGGAATCGGCTTTGTAGTAGACCTGTACTTGTTGAGTGTCGGTGTGATCGAGCAATTCCGCAAGTTCTAGCGCGGGTGAGGTAGTTGCGCGTCTGCTTGAGCGTCTCCGCGTCTACACCGGCGGCAGTCGCGCTCTCGGTCAGCATATCGTTGTATGTGTACCGCAGCACGTGCGGGCTGAGAATTCCCTCGAACTCGCGGAAGCAAGCGACGATGCGTTCGAGCACGGCGTTGACACTCCGAAGCGCAAGCGGGTTGCCGTCTTCCGAAAAGAACAAGAACGGTGAGCGGTCCGCGCCGGGAAACCGCGGCCGATGGTGCATGATGAATCCGTCGAGCATCTGCGCCATCTCGGGCGAGAGTGGAATCTTCCGACCGAGCGTCTTGACCGCTGGCTCGTTCGCGCGTGTGTCGAGCACGTCGCCGGGCCGGCGATGGATCGCTATCGACGGGTTGCGGCCTTTCACGTTCACGTCGGTCACGTAGATTTTCAGGCTTTCGCCGCGCCGAAATCCGAACGTCATCAGCAGCACCACCATCACCCAGTTGCGGAAACGCACCGTGCGCCGAAACGGGTTTTGTGGATGGGCCGGATTGATGACATCCAGCAGTCGCGCACGCATCCCACGGTCGAGTTCGATGCGCTTCGCTATGCCGTCAGACGACGGTCGCTGAAAGTCGATGGCGACGCGCCGGATGCGCTCGCATCGCGCGCGGATTTCCCAGACGCGGAGGTCGGAGACGTCGAGTTGGTACAGTGCGCGTTCGAGGCCCCAGACGAGGTACTCGCGCGCGTACCCGACGCGAACGGCACGAGTCTTACCGTTCACCACCTGAAGATCAGCTGCGTCGGTCAGCCGTCGCGCAGCCGACTTGCGCCCGAAGGGCCGGAAGTAACGGAGGTTCTGATACAGCGCGGTCAACTCGGCTGGCGAGAGCCCATTCCCGCTTCCCAACCTTTCGTCAAGGTCGACGCCACGCCGAGTCGCCCAGTCGTAGATGTGCGCCACGGTCCGCAGTTCCTCGATGAGAGTGTTCTGCTGCACCTGCGGGCGGCGGATAAGCAGCGACCACTGATTCGGCCTAGGCACTGGGAGACCGCGCTGGTCAACGACGAGCGGCAGCCGTTCACCGTCGGTCATCTTGGTGACCCGGACCCGGAATAGCATCTGCGTTGTGTCAGTCGAAGCGGCGACAAACATATGTTCTAAAGGATTTATCGAAAGGAATAAGCGAGAGATTTAGCTATTAACTTAAGTCTGTTCCGGATTAACAAAGAAGGCCCCACCGTGGCGGAGCCTTCTTTGTTCGATTAAGCTTTATTCTACGGGACTTTAGACGATCCGAGCCCATGTAGTTAAGTTAATGAGTTTATTGCCTTCTAAAACGGAATTTCGTCTTCGAGATCGTCGTTGAAGCCGCCGCCGCCCTCGCTGCCGCCGCCGTTCGGCGATGGCGCGCTGCGCGCGCCGACGGGCGCAAACGACTCTTCGCCGGCGGCGCCGTCGCGGCGGCCGCCCAGCATCTGCATGTTGTCGATGACGACCTCGGTGGCCTTACGTTTGTTGCCGTCCTTATCGTCGTACGTGCGGATGACGAGGCGCCCCTCGACGAGCGTATTCTGGCCCTTCTTCAGATACGTGTTGCACGTCTCACCGAGACGATCCCACGCGACGATGTCGACGAACGTCGTCTCCTCTTTGTTGCGTGGATTGTTGACGGCGAGCGAAAACTTCGTCACCGGTTTGCCCGACTGCGTGTAGCGAATCTCCGGATCGCGCGTGAGATTCCCGACCAAAATCACCCGGTTGTAGGACCCTGCCATGTCTCTCTCCTTTGCAATGTCGCGGTACCGTTACGGGCCTATCCTAGGATCGGCGCGTGCCTGCTGGTAGGCACTCTTTAGGTGCCCTCGGTGTTTTCCTCCGGGCCGACCTCGGCCGGACGCACTGGAGCGGCCTTTGCCGCTGCCATCTGCGCGAGAGCCCGCTTATCCAGGCGCACGAGCAGCTCCCGAACGACGTCCTCGTGGAGGCGCAGTTGGCGCTCGAGCTCCTTCGCAGCCTCGGCCGAGCCGGTGAACTGCATGGCGACGTAACTGCCTTCGCGCACGTCCCCGATCTCGTAGGCGAGGCGCTTCTTGCCCAGGCGCTCGATGGAGACGACCGCGCCGCCCTGCCCCCGGACGATCTCGGCGACCGCATTCGAGCGTGCCTCGACCGCGTCGTCCTCAAGGCTCGGACGCAGAATATATGTGATCTCGTACTCGTTCATAACTGGGGTATGCTAACACGCGGCTTCCCCTGGGACAAGCCTGCGGCCTGGGGTTGCGGCCGAGCGTCGAGGGCGCGCTCTCAGTCGCTTCGAAGGTCCTCTCGTTAGTCTCACATGGGTAGATATCCGTTGCCTATGCCAATCGCTCGCTTCGCGGCCGCAGTAGCCCCGAGGCAGGCTCGCCGTATCCTCGGCGCAGCCTTGCTTCTCTCTGCGCTTTGCGCTTGCGGTCGGCACTCGAGCGCCGGCGGTCGCGGCGGCCCGCAGCAAGCACCATACGTCGCGACGATCGTCGCGACGCAAGGAGCAATCTATCCGGCCTCGTCGCTGGCCGGCATCATCGCGCCATACGAGAACGTTGCCATTCAGACGACGCTCGTCGAGCCTGCAGACGCCGTCTACGTTCAAGAGGGCGACAGGGTTCATCGCGGCGAGATCTTAGCGCAACTCGACACCGCCGATCTTCGGGCCGAGCTCGCCTCCGATGTTGCAAGCACGACGCACACGTATTACGAGGGAGGGCTCTCGATTTCGCAGAGCGCGAATGCGCTGCGTCAGGCGGAGACGACCCTGCGAACCGACCAGCTCAACCTCGAACGAGACCAGAGCCTTCTGCGCCAGGGTTACATCGCGCGCCAAACCGCCGACGCGCAGCTCGAAGTCGTGCGCAACGACGAACAGACCGTCGATAGCGATCGCTCTGCGGTGAGCGCAAACGGAACGCTGGGCGGCTCGGGGCTCGAGGCGGCGGCGGTCGCACAGGCGCGCGCGCAAGCCGATCAGGTGCGCGTCCAAATTTCGAAGGCGACGATTACGTCGCCGATCGACGGCGTCGTCGTGAATCGCAATCTCAATCCCGGTGAGTATCCCGGCAATCGCCAGATCTTCACGCTGCAGCAGGTCGACCCGATCTTTGCAATCGTTCGCGGATCCGGCGCGCAGATCGCGCATATCGCAATGGGCTCGCAGGCGAACGTCGTCGTCTCCGATCTCGACGCGCACCTCACGGGGCGCGTGGTCGGCGTGCTGAACGAAATCGTCCCGGGGTCGACGGACTTCCAGGTGAAGATTCTCGTGAACAACCCGCAGCGGCGCCTTCGCCCGGGAATGACCGTCGTCGCGAACGTCGCGCTTCCGTCCCTCCACGGCGTTCGTATCCCCGAGACGGCGTTCACCGATCAGAATCACACGCAGATCATGACGGTGAACGCGAACGACATCGTGGAGGTGACGCGCGTGGACGAGATCGGCAACGACGGCACGACGTCGGTGATCGCGGGGATCGCCTCGGGCACCCGCGTCGTAAGCAACGGCATGGCGAGCGTCGGCAGCGGCGAGAAGGTTTCGCTGAAATGAACCTGACGCGGCTCTTCCTCAAGCGGCCGACGCTCGTCTTCGTGCTCGTCAGCGTCATGCTGTTTGCCGGCATCATTTCGCTGCTCTCGATCGTCAAGGAGCTCTATCCGAACGTTTCGCAGCCGACGGTCACCGTTTCGGCGAGTTACAGCGGCGCGTCGGTGACCGAGATGCGCGACGACATCGTCGCGCCGATCGAAGAGAACCTCGCGGGCACGACCGATCTGCAAGACATCAACTCCGTCGTTCAGCAAGGCCGCGCGCAGATCTCGGCGACCTATACGCTCAGTTCGGACGAAGCCACCGACCTCGCGCTGACGGAGAAGGCCGTTCAGGCCGCGGAGCGCGAGCTGCCGACGAACATGCAGGCGCCGACGGTGAACATCCGCGATCCGGGCGAGGAAGAAGTCGTCACGCTCGCGCTTTTTTCGAACAAGCTCACGCCCAGCCAGATGGCGCTCTATGCGAACAACGTCATCGTTCCGCAGATCCAACAGATTCCCGGCATCTCGTTCGCAAACGTCTTCGGCGGCGTCACGCCGGCCTACGAAGTCGAGGTCAATCCGGCGCAGTTGGCGGCGCGAAATCTCACGCTCAACGACGTCATCAACACGATCGCGGAAGAGAATCAGCGCGTTCCCGGCGGCTATGCGTACCAGCCGGGCCGCCAGACGATCATCGACGTTCGCGGCGACATTCAAAATATCCAACAGGTGCGCGATCTGCCGATCATCTCGAGCGCACCAACGTCGACGAGCGCGATGACCGCAGGCCCCGTGCAGTCGTACTCCTCAGGCCTTTCGAGCCTTCCCGGTACGATCGATCCGTGGACGGCAACGAATCAAGTGACGAGGGTCGGCGACGTGGCGAAGGTCGTTGAAGGGAACGAACCGGAGCTCGAGTACGCGCACATCAACGGCAAGCGCGGCTTCTTTCTCGGCGTGCAGAAGACCGCGCAAGCGAGCGAAGTCGACGCCTCGAACGCGTTCCTGAAAGCGCTTCCTGGGCTCGAGCGCGAGTTTCCGCAGATCCAGTTCGTCATCGTCAACGTCGCGTCTCGTTTCACGCAGCAGCAGATGGACGCGGTCATGCACACCCTCGTCGGCGCCGTCATCCTCACCGCGCTCGCGATGCTCTTCTTCCTGCGATCGTGGCGCAGCGCGATCGTCGTGTGCATCGCGATTCCGACGTCGCTGGCGATCGCACTCACGGTGATGAGGATGACCGGCATGACGATCGACACGATCTCGATGCTTGCGATGACGCTCGTCATCGGAATCCTCGTCGACGACTCGACCGTCGTCCTCGAGAACATCGAGCGCCACTTTCGGGAACTCAAGCAGACGCCGGAGGATGCCGCGTACGAAGGCCGCATGGAGATCGGCGCCGCTGCCGTCGTCATCACGCTCGTCGACGTCGTCGTCTTTCTGCCGATCGCGTTCATCTCGGGACAAGTCGGGCGCTTCCTCGTCGAGTTCGCGCTCGTCGTCGTCATCTCCACGCTCACCTCGCTTTTCATCTCCTTCACGGTAACGCCGACGCTCGCCGGACTCTGGGCGTTGCGCTCGCACTGGAAACCGTGGGGAATCGTCGACGCCTTCGGCCGCGGCTTCGACCGGCTGCGCGAATGGTACGCGCATCACGCGCTGCCGTGGGCCTTCGAAAATCGCGGCGTCGTCGTTGCCGGCTGCGCGCTGAGCTTCGTTTTCGCGATCGGGCTCGTGCTCACCGGCGCCGTCGGCGAGACGTTTATTCCGGCGATCGACCGAGGACAGATTTACGTCCAGATCAACTATCCCGAAGGCACGCCCATTCAGACGGTTCGCAACGGCACGTACAAGCTCGAGTCGCTCATCTTACGGAATCGCGTGGACATCCAGCACGAAACGACGGTCGCCGGCGCGTACTCGGCGGCGTTCGGCGGTTTCGTCGTGCAGCCCGACGTCGCACAGATTCACGTCTTCCTCAACGACGACCGCAAGCATTCGACGTACTACTGGGTCGCGCAGTTCCGCGCGATGGCAAAGCGCGTGCTTCCAAACGTCAACGTCGCGGTCATCGCGGCGTCTGGAACGGGCGGCGGCAATAAGCAGCCGATCGACTATCTCGTCTCCGACCTCACCGGCGCCGATCCGACGCAGTACGCGCAGCGCGTTCTCACGTTGCTCCGCACCGTTCCCGGCGCGACGAGCGTGAACAGCTCGGCGCAGGAGCTCGCCCCCGAAGTCTCCGTCGTCTTCAATCGCGCGAAGGCGCAGGCGCTCGACGTCGACCTCGGCCAGGCGGCGGAGGCGGCCGGAGCCGCGTTCGGCGGCGACGTCGCCACGCAGTTCGAGACGACCTCGGGCCTCGAGGAGGTGCAGGTCATCTACCCGCTCGCCGATCAAACGAGCCTCGCAACGCTCGCTGCGATCCCCATACGCGCGAACGACGGCGACATCGTCCACCTTGGCGACTTTTCGAGCTTCACGCTCACGCCGACGCCGCCGTTCATCACGCGGACGAACCGCGACACGGTCATCCACGTCGATGCGAACGTCGCGCAGGGCTCGTCGCTCTCGAACGTCGAGCGCGCCTTCGAGAAGCGTCTGCCGTCGCTGCACTTCCCGCCGAGCGTCGTCGTCCGTCCGGCGCCGCTGGGCCAGCAGGACTTCATGCACCAAGTGCTCCTGGGCATGGGACTGTCGATGATCCTCTCGGTGATTCTCGTCTTTCTCCTCATGATCGCGCTCTACAACAGCTACAGCTCGCCGTTCATCATCATCTTTTCGGTGCCGGTTGCCGCCGTCGGTGCGGTCGGCGCACTCCTCATCACGCACGAGACGCTCAATCTCTTCTCGCTCATCGGCACGATCTTGCTCGTGGGCATCGCGACGAAGAACGGCATCCTGCTCGTCGACTACGCGAACACGCTGCGAACGCGCGGGCGCGACAAGCTCGCGGCGATCAGGGAGAGCGCCTTCACGAGATTCAGGCCGATCGTCATGACGAGTTGCTCGATCGTCGTCGCGATGTTCCCGCTCGCGGTCGCGATCGAGCCGGGAACGGCATCGCACGCGAGCCTCGGCGTCGTCGTCATCGGCGGCGTGCTCAGCTCGCTCGTGCTCACGCTCCTGCTCATTCCGGTCATCTATATGTGGGTCGCGCCGGAGAAGATCACCGCCGCGAACGCACCACCGGAGTCCGGCGCACCCTCCGAGCGGCCGCACCCGGCGCCGGCCTAAGCACCGCTTAGTGGATCGAGCCGCTGCTATCGCGCAGCGGCGTTCCCGGACGCGCTCCGAGCACGGCGAGAATCTCCGCGAGAATCGAGACGGCGGTTTGACCGTCCGTCTGCGCTCCTACGTCGAGCCCCGTCGGACCGAAGACGCGCGCGAGACGTTCGTCGTCGTATCCCTCTGCCCGCAGTGCCTCGCGCCGAGCGCGCTGAACGCGCCGGTTTCCGAGCAATCCGACGTACCGCGCGTGCGTTGCGAGCGCCGCGCGCAGCGCGGGAAGATCGATCTTGACGTCGTGTGAGAGCACGCAGATCGCGTCGGCGCTCTCCAAATGCTCGGACGCGTCGTCGGGCCAGCCGACGACGATCTCATCGGCCTGCGGATGCCGCTCTCTCGATGCAAACGGCGGTCGCGGATCCACGATCGTCACGATGAAATCGGCGCGCCGCGCCATACCCGTGAGGTGCGCGGCGAGCGCCGTGGCGCCGACGATCGCAAGGCGCAGCCGCCTGGGAATCTCGACCGTACTTCCTTCCAGCGTGAATGCGATATCGCGCGTTCCTACGGCGATCGCGTCGGCCGTCTTCGCAAACTCCTGCACGGGCATCCAGAGCACGACGTCGAGTGAGGCGCCGCAGCCGCTGCCGATAAGGAGCTCGTCGTCGAGATCGAATCGCATGCGTTGCGCGTGCGCACCCGCGGCAGCGAGCATCGCGACGGCGCGCTCGACGATGGTACCCTCATGGCATCCCGCTCCGATGTCGCCGGCGAACGCACCACGTGCGTCGACGACGAGCGACGTGCCCGGCATCGAAGCCTTGGCCTCTCGCGTTTGCACGAGCGTTGCGACGGCGAAGCGCTCGCCGGCGCGCAAGCGTCTCGCGATCTCCGCATAGATTTCACGCATCGCGGGCCGCTTCCCACTGCGCCGGCGTGTTGACGTCGGCGAACGCGCCGGCGTCGCCGACCGTCACCGCGTTGCGGCGCAGCGCCGGATCGTCGCGAAGATCGCGAATCGTATCGCCGTCCGGCAAGGCGAGCGCGCGTTCCCAGACGCGTGCCGCAAAGAGCACGGGATGGCCGCCGACGCCTTCGGACGAGAGCGGAAAGGCGACGTCGTATTCCGCAAGCGCACCTTCCATTATCGACAGCGTCGTCGGGCTCAAAAACGGCTTGTCGCCGAGAAGCACGCCGAAGTCTTGCGGCGCTCCGGCGCTGCGAAGAGCGAGCCGTAGCGAGTGCGCCATCCCGCGCTGCGGCTGCGAATTCTCGACGACGCGCATCGCAGGCGCGATGCTCCGCGCGTCGTGTGCGTGCGCCGGTGGAACGACGGCGATCGCGTCGCGCCCTCGGAGCAGATCGGCGATGCGGCGGAAAGGCGAGCCGTCGCCAGGAAGCGGCGTAAAGGCCTTGGGAAATCCCATGCGCCGCGACAGCCCCGCGGCGAGCACGACGTAGATCATCTCCGAAAGAAGACGATCGTCATCGCGACGCCGATCGCGATGACGATGCCGCGCGCGTACGCGGAAGGAAGCCTGCGAAAGAATCGCCCGCCCGCGTATCCGCCGACGAGCGCGACGATCGCCATCGGAATCGCAAAACGCCAGTCGATGATCCGCGCGATCACGAACGGAACGATCGCGGCGCCGTTGATCGCAATCGCAAGGACGTTCTTCATCGCGTTTGCTTCATTGAAGTTGCGCAAGCCCGTGAACGACAGGATCGCGAGCATCAGGATTCCCATGCCTGCGCCGAAGTATCCGCCGTAGACCGCGACGAGAAACTGCGCCGCGAGCTGCCATGGCGAATGCCGCGGCGCGGCCTTCGGCGGCCGCCGCAGCAGCGGGCTCACCGCGAAGACGATCGTCGCGAAGAGCAAGAGCCATGGAATCATCCGTTCGAAGACCGGCGCGGGCGTCCGGATGAGAAGGATCGCTCCGGCGACGGCGCCGGCAATGCTCACGGCAAGAATTGGAACGAGCAGCGAGCGCTGGCGTCGCAGCTCCGGGGCGTAAGCACGCGCGCTGCCGATGTTCCCGACCCAGAGCGCGGCGCTCCCGGTCGCGTTTGCCGGGATCGCCGCCACGCCTGCGGCGATGAGCGCGGGAAACGAGAGAAAACTTCCGCCGCCGGCAACGCTGTTGATCGCTCCCGCCACGAAGGCGGCGCCGTCGGGAAGGAGCGGCGACGCGCTCAATCTTGCGCGGTCACGAGCTCTGCGTGCGCTCGCGCTTCGTCACTCGGTAGACGCGCCGTACGCCGGTCAGGCGTTCGAGGCGCGCGAGCAGCCCCGCAAGGTGTTCGAGATCGTGGATCTGCACGTTGAGGCTCGTCGCCGCGACGCCGTCGCGCCGGACGCGCGCCGTCACGGAGCTTACCTGCGTCTTGCGCTCCGCGAAAACGGCCATGATGTCTTGGAGCAGCTGCGGACGATCGGAGGCTTCGACTTCGACGTCGACGGCGTGGGTGAGCTCGGTCGCGCCGCTCCATTGCGCTTGAAGAATCCGGTCGGGCGTCGCGCTGATGTACGCTACGTTCGGGCAATCGGCGCGGTGCACGCTCACGCCTCGGCCGATCGTCACGTAGCCGATGATCGGGTCGCCGGGAACCGGCGAGCAGCATTTCGAGAGCCGCACGAGAACGTCGTCGACGCCGGCGATCCGAACGCCGCTGCTGCTCTTGGGCGCGCGCCGCGTCGAAGGTTTGCGGCTCACCTTCGTCAAGTCGACGACGTTGTCGGCGCGCAACTCGTCGCGCAAGCGCTTCGCAATCGATTGAAGCGAGACGTCGCCGAAGCCGATTGCCGCGAACAGATCGGCCGCCGAGGCATAATTCATGCGCTTGACGATGCGCTCGATCGCCTCGCCGCGCACGGCGTCGAGACGCACCTGCTGCCGCACGAGTTCGGCTTCCAGCGCCTCCTGTCCGAAGATGACATTCTCGGAGCGCTGCTCGCGCCGCAGCCACTGCTTGATCTTGTGCTTCGCTCCCGACGTCTTGACGCGCGCGAGCCAATCGAGCGAGGGCCGCCCGCTCGCTTTGTTGACGAGGATTTCGCAGATGTCGCCGTTTTGCAGCTGATAGTCGAGCGGAACGATGCGGCCGTTCACCTTCGCACCGACGCAGTGATTTCCCACGTCGGTGTGCACGGCATACGCGAAGTCCAGCGGCGATCCGCCCGCGGGCATCGGATAGACGTCGCCGCGCGGCGAAAAGACGAACACCTGCGAGTCGAAGAGATCGATCCGCAGGTTCTCCATGAACGTGCGCGAGTCGCGCATGTCCTTTTGCCACTCGAGGAGCGCGCGCAGCCACGAGAGCTTGTTCTCGAACTGGTCTTGCTTGCCGCCCTCCTTGTAGCGCCAATGCGCCGCGATTCCGTACTCGCTCGTGCGGTGCATCTCGCGCGTGCGAATTTGGATCTCGAGCGGGTCGCCGTGCGAGCCGACGACCGTCGTGTGGAGCGACTGGTACATATTCGGCTTGGGCATCGCGATGTAGTCCTTGAACCGCCCCGGCAGGGGCGGCCACATCGCGTGGACGGCGCCGAGCGCCGCATAGCAGTCTTTCACCGACTCGACGATGATGCGGATAGCCGTGAGATCGTAGATCGTCGAGAACTCGCGGCCGCGCTTGAGTTTGGTGTAGATCGAATAGAAGTGCTTCGGCCGCCCTTGTATCTCGGCGGCGATGCGTAACGTCTTGAACTCGTTTTGAAGACGCTCGACGGCTTCGGCGACGTCGGCCTCGCGCGCGTCTCTCGTGCGCGCGACGCGCTCAACGATTTCGCGATACGGCTCAGGATCGAGGTAGCGCAGGCAGAGATCTTCGATCTCCCATTTGATGCGCCAAATCCCCAAACGATGTGCGATCGGCGCGTAGATATCGAGCGTCTCGCGCGCGATCGCCTGGCGCTTCGTTGTCGGCAGGCTCGCGAGCGTGCGCATGTTGTGGAGGCGATCGGCAAGCTTGACGATGATGACGCGAATGTCGCGTGCCATCGCGAGGAACATCTTGCGAAGGTTTTCGACCTGCGCGTCTTCCTTCGACTGGTACGGGATCCGCGTCAGCTTCGTCACGCCGTCGACGAGCCGCGCGATCTCCTCGCCGAACTCCGATGCGACCTGTTCGCTCGTGACGCTCGTGTCTTCGACGACGTCGTGGAGAAGCGCGGCCGCAATCGTCTGGCGATCGAGCTCGAGATCGGCGAGAATCGCCGCGACGGCGAGGGGATGCGCGATATACGACTCACCCGAGGCGCGGTGCTGCCCCTCGTGGGCGCGATCTGCCGTCTCGTAGACGCGCCTCATCCACACCTTGTCGAGGCTCGGGTCGTACGCGCTGACTCGTTCGATGAGCTCGTCAATCGTCATAGGGACATCCCGCCTGGGAGCCCTATTGTATCACGGGCCGGGGGTGGGAATGGTATCGCTGAAGATGATTCCGGCGACCTTATCGCTCCCGTCCAGCGAGAGCTGCTCGAAGATCGTGCCGTTCGCGCACACCATCTCGTAGAGGTAGACGTGCACGCCCGCGGGCAGGGGAGCGTAGACGGCATCCCGAGGGCCGAGATACTCGACGGTCGTGAGCGCGCCAAGCGATCCGAGGTTGATCGAGCTCGTCTGCACCTTGGAGTCCGGCGTCTGCGCGCTGAGCGCGGCGGTGTAGTCGGCGCGATCGATGATGCCGGCCTGCCACGCGACGAACTGCCGCTGTGCGATCCGCGTCACGACCGGATTGGCAAGTGGAATCGGCGTCGGCGACGGGGATGGCGGTGCGTGCCGCCTCGCCGCGGCCGGTGCGGTCGAGAGCGCCGCCGCGATGACGAGCGCGATCGCGAGCGCCGGAAGCGCCGACGCAACTTTCAAAACCGTATGAATGAGATGACCTCCAAGTTCGGAAGCGCATTGCGCCCGCGCAGCGCGTCGAGTTCGATGAGGAACGCGAACGCTTCGATCGTGGCGCCGAGCCGCTCGAGCAGACGTCGCGTCGCCGCCGCCGTACCGCCGGTTGCGAGCAGGTCGTCGATGACGATGACGCGATCGCCCTTCTGCAACGCGTCCGCATGGATCTCCAGCGAGTTCGTTCCATATTCGAGGGCGTACGACTCCGAAAGCTTGCTGTAGGGAAGCTTCCCCGGCTTTCGCACCGGAATGAAGCCGGCGCCGATGCCGTAGGCGAGCGGCGCCCCGAGCATGTACCCGCGGGCTTCGATGCCGACGACGTGCTCGACGCCGCGTCCCTTGAAGCGCTCGACGAACAAGTCGATCGCCGCACGGAAGCCTTGCGCGTCCGCAAGGAGCGGGGTGATGTCGCGAAAGAGGATGCCGGGCAACGGAAAATCCGGGATGGCCCGAATGAGGCTCTCGATCTCCACGAGGCACCGGATATTCGCGAGACGGCCGTCCTGGCCTTGCCGGATGAAACCGCTTCCGGCACGAACCGGTACCCTCGACATGAGACGCTTCCTTGCCATGGCATTCACGGGCACGCTGCTCTTACCGGGCTGCATCTCCTACGACGCGGACTTCGGCGGCAATGCGGTCCACCAGACGGTGCACGAGCGCTTTGCCGTCGCACCCAACGCGCGCGTACGCGTTTCAAACGTCTCGGGGTCGATCACGATCGTTCCGTGGTCGCGCCAAGCGATCGACGTCGTCGGAAGGAAGTATGCCGGAACGATCGCCGCGCTGCGCCGAATGACGGTCTCGATCGTGCGCGACGGCAGCCCCGCAAGCTACGTCGAGATCGAGACGCAGTACCCTCGGCACGTCTTCTTCTTCTGGGGAAACAACTCGGGCGGGTCGGTCGACTACACGATTCACGTTCCCAAACGCGTGCGTTTGACGCTGGCCGACGTCAGCGGCGACGTCCGCGTGAGTGGAATCGACGGCGACGTCGAGGTTAAGAACGTCTCCGGCGACGTCGACGTCGCACGGTTGAACGGCGACCTTGACATCCACACCGTGAGCGGCTCGATCGACGCGTCGCTCGTCGCGATGAACGGCGACCGCCGCGTCACGATCGAGGCGATCAGCGGCTCGATTCAGATTGCCGTTCCTGCCAAAAGCAGCGCTGAGGTGAGCGCGGAGAGCATTTCCGGAAGCTTCGAGAGCGCCTTCAACATCCCGACGCACCGTCAAACCGTCGGCGTCAACGCCTCCGGCCGCATCGGCAACGGATCGGGTACGATCGACCTCAAGACGATCAGCGGCTCGATGATGATCTCAAAGACGTAGGACGAATGCGCTCGAGCAGTTCGCGTTTCGTCTCGGGAACGAAGAAGTAGACGAACGCGATCGTCACGAGACAGAGAATTGCGTAGACGGCGAACGTCAGAGAACGCCCGAGCACCTCGAGCATCGTCAGGAAAAACTGCGAGACGAGGAAGTTCCCGACCCAGTTCGCCAGCGTTGCGATGGACATGCCGGTGCCGCGAACGGAGAGCGGATAGAACTCGGAGATCAGCAGCCAGACGATCGGACCGAGGCTGAATGCAAAACAGCCGACGTAGAGCATCATGCTCCCAAGTGCGATCGTGCCGAGCGACGCCGGCAAATGCTCTTGACGAAACGCGAACGCGAGAATGGCGAGAGCGACGAACATGCCCGCGACGCCAACGTAAAGCAGCGGCTTGCGGCCGATGCGGTCGACCCAGAAAATGGCGACGAGCGTGAGCACGCAGTTCACGCCGCCCACGAGCGATTCGGCGAGGATCGAGTGCGTTGCAGACCCTACGCCGGCCATCTGAAAGATCTGCGGCCCGTAGTAGATGACGGTATTGATGCCGGTCACCTGCTGGAGCACCGCGAGCGCAACGCCGAGAAAGAGGGCGAAACGCAGCGACGGCGCTCGAAACGCGCGCAGGCCCTCGCTCTTCACTGCAAGCGCGGCGCGTATCGAACGCTCTTCTGCGTCCTCTGCCGCCGAACTCGCGTAGATGCGCTGCAGTTCGGCGCGCGCCGGGCCCTCGCGTCCGATCTTGAAAAGAAAGCGCGGGCTCTCCGGCATGAAGACCATCCCTGCGACGAGCACGATCGCCGGAACGACGCCGTATCCGAGCATCCAGCGCCACTCGCCGCCGGCGGCGAGCGCGTAATCGACGACGTAGGCCAAGAGAATGCCGATGGTAATGGCAAACTGATAGACGGAGACGAGTGCGCCGCGCACGGACGCCGGCGCGACCTCGGAGATGTAGAGCGGCGCGACGACGGAGCTGAAGCCGATGCCGATGCCGACGATGAAGCGCCCTGCAAGCAGCACCGCTTCGTCGAGCGTGAACGCCGAAACGAGCGCGCCGGCAAAAAAGAGCACGCCCGCAGCGAGAAGCGTCGGACGCCTTCCGAATCGATCCGCCGCCGCCCCCGAGAGCACCGCGCCGACCATGCAGCCGACGAGCACGACGCTGATCGTGAACTCCTTGAGCTGCGTCGTCAGCGCGAAGTCTTTGCCGATAAAGAGAATCGCACCCGAGATGACGCCGGTATCGTAACCGAAGAGAAGCCCGCCGAGCGCGGCGACGCATGCGACGAGAAGAACGTAAAAGCGCACTTCGGGGGCGCCTTCTGCGACGGATGGGTCGGCCCTGCCCTCGATGGCGCTGCGCCAGGCGTCCCACTCCGGCGCATGCGCGACGCCGGACAACGGGGATATGCTAAAATCCCTGCATGGCCAAAAAGATTTCAGGCGGTACGGCGCACGCGCTGCCCGCAGACTTGAGGAAGGCTCTTGCGGCCGACAAAACGGCGCTTGCAACGTGGGAAGATATCACGCCGCTCGCCCGTAACGAGTGGGTTTGTTGGACGACCTACGTTAAGACGCCACAGAAGCGGAAGGAGCACGTCGGTAGGGTCATTTCTGAACTCAAAGAGGGAGTGCGCCGACCGTGTTGTTGGTACGGCTGCGTTCACCGAAAAGATAAGCCGTTGAATCCGTCGCAAACATTTGTGATTGGCAGACAACCGAAAAAAGCAGGACGGTAGGAGCCTGTCGGCACCATCGCCTAGGGTTCGGCGGACGGTGCGCGCGCTCTTGCTTGGAGGCTATGGTGGCGCTATAATATAGCCACCGTGGCTACCTGGACGTTGAAGCAAGCAAAAGACCACTTAAGCGCGATCGTCGATCGCGCCCTCGCCGGGGAGGCACAAGAAATTGTGCGCCGCGGCGACCCGCCCGTGCTTCTCATCGCAAAGAGCGCCGTTGCACCGCGTAAAGGCAGCTCGGTGCTGGCCGCACTCAGGAACCACGCCGATATCGTTCTCGACATCCCGACCCGTCGAAAATCGCGCCGCGGCGCAGCGAATCTGTGAAGCGCTTCCTCCTCGACACCTGCGTCGTCTCGGATGCCCGTACGGTAGCGAACGCCGGTCTTACGGCTTGGCTTTCCGACGCCGACGCGGACACGCTTTATGTGAGCGTCGTCACCGTCGGTGAAATTGCCTGGGGCATCGAGCGCCTTCCATCCGGAAGAAAACGCACGACCTTGGAACGGTGGCTTCGCGACGACGTGCTGGGAGCGTTCAATGGCCGCGTCCTGCCGGTAGACCTCGGTGTCGTCGCTACATGGGGTCGCGTGCGAGCAAACGCCGAACGCCGCGGGAATAACGCGGATTCGCTCGACACCCTAGTGGCAGCCATCGCGATTCATCACGATCTCATAATCGTCACGCGAAACGAAAGGGACTTCGTCGGAACGGCCGCTCCGCTTCTCAACCCGTGGGCGCTAGAGTGACGATCTTCCCCCGGCGAAACCATCGCATGGACGCCGTTGCCTGGTAAAGGCTCTCTTTGGCGCGTGCGCCCTTGCTATGTCCCATAACGATGACAAGAAAGACCCGCCAAATCAGGGTATCCCTAGGACTAGATGCATCGCCGATTCGTCACAGTAGGAACCTGACAAAACACTCTCGTCAGGAGGCCCTCATGCAACCGGTTACCCCTACGCCGCAGCGCCCGCGTAGACTCGAGTTCGGCATCTATCGCGATGGCGATAACAATCTCGACGCCGTCCAAGAGAACGTCGTCGCTCAGGCCGCTGCGGTCACGGCACGCGACTCGCGCATCGCCTGCAGCGTGCTCGACACGACGCGCCTACGCGGCAACGCGCTCGAAAGCGATCGATTCGACGTCGTCGACGGCCGAATATCGCACGCGCGGCGCGGATCTCCGCAGGAGATGAGCAGCGGTCATACGCTTGCGTCGTTCGTCGCGCACACGCTCGACGAAGCCGAGGCGCGCGGCGCGAAGGAGACGTGGATCGATCTCGTCGACCATGGCGGAGGCGACGGGGGCGGCCTGCAGACGAGCGACGGCCGCGTCATGCCGATGCCCGAGATCGCGCGCGCCATCGCACAAGGCGTTGCGATGCACGCGCAGGCGCATCCCGAGGATGCGGACCGGCGCGTCGATGGCGTCGTTGCCAATCAGTGCCTCATGGCGACCCTTGGGTTTGCGGACGCGCTCTCGCACGCGGGCGTCCGTTATCTCGCGGCGAGCCCGGAGACGATGGTTGCGCCGGGCGTGCCGACGAACGCCGCCGAAGCGATCGCCGCACACGCCGGCGATCCCCGTGCGATGGGCGCGGCGCTGGTCGGCGACGTGATGCACGCCCGCTACGGATTCGACGGCGTATCGTGGGGCCCGGCGGCCGCGTTCGACGTTCTCGATCTCGACCGTTCGAAGATGTGCGCGGTAGAAGCGTCGGTCAAACGCCTCGACGACGACATCGCGGCGAGCGGAGGCGACCGCGCCGCAGTCGATGCGTTGCGCGACGACGCACGCGCCGTTCCCGGAATGGTACGATTTCGCGGCGCTCCGCCGGATATGCCCTGGCATGCCGATCGGCCCGCAATCGAACTCTACGACACGATCGCGCGCGACGACCGGCTCGATGCCGGCCTGCGTACCGACGCCGCAGCCGCAGCGTCGTCCGTGGACGATCTCGTGGTCGCGCACGAAGAGAGCCGCAGCTTCGGACCGTTCGGAGGACGCAGTTACGCCGATGCGGTCGGACCGACGACGCACTTTCCGGTGAGCGCGGCCCAGGTGGATCCGTGGGCGCCGAAAATCAGCGAGACGCACAACCGCTTCTTCGACGAAACCGACGCCGCAGCGGCCGAAGGCGTCATCGCGTAGCGCGCCAGGCGCGTGCCGCTAGCGACACGCGCCGTCGCAAAACGAGAGACTGCTTCGCGGGTCGTCTACGGTCGCAGGATCACGCGGTTGGCAACGAACGTGCCGCCGCTCCAGTAGCCGACGATCGCAACGTGCTCGCCCGAAGAGGGCGTCTGTCCCGTTGGAAAGATCGCGGTCCCCGGCTTGAGATCGATCACTTGCGAAGCGCCGTCCTGACTGACGACCGTCAAGCGGTACGGCTTGAAGCCGCCGACCATGCCGAGGACGACATGATTGTGGTTATAGTCCCATGTGTTCCACGAGGTTTGCCACGTCGTGTACGTGGGAACCGCGGCACTGCACGTCGTCACCTGCGAGAGCGCGGGAACGGCCCAGAGCGACACGGCACCGGCAACGGCGAGCGCGCCGGCAACGGATGATAATCGAGCTGATATACTCATATACCGCCTCGTACCCACGACGCAGCGTTATCCAACCGTGCGCACGGCGCGCTGACCGCTTCTTCTTCCTTTACGGTTGCGCGATCTGCGCGCGGGCCTCGAGTGCTTGCCGGGCAACGGCAGCAAGCGCCTCCAAGTGCGCCTGCTCCATCTCGCTCAAACCGCGTTGCGCGAGCCCGGCATTCGCATCGTGCTCGAGGTCTGCGAGTTGCAGCCTCGCAAGCGCGCTCGCATCGAACGGCGTTCCCTTGGGCGGCGCCGTCCAGAGGCGGGCGAGACGCTGCGCAAATCGCATCTGCAGCGATCGGCGAACGACCCCGTCGCGGCGCGCGCCCGAGGCGATGTCGCCGAAGATGCTCGCACGCGACCAGTCGAAGAGATCGGCGAGACTCATCGTGGCTCCTCTGTCGTATTCGAGCGAGAAGTCGTCGATGCGCTGCAGCGTCAGGGGCGTGTAAAGTTCGTTGAGGACCCGTTCCTGCGCAGCCGCGGCGATCTCGGAAACGGAGATGTCGTGACGCGGCGTCGGCTTGTACGCCCAACCGGCATTCGTAAACGAGCTCACCTCGGAGTACGTCAGCCGATCGAGCACGTCGTGATTGAACGACCACGCCGAATCCGAGAAGAGCGCGTCCGCGAGCTGATGCCACGCTCGCTCGTCGACGGAGCGCGGGATCGGCGTGAGCGGCGCGACGGAGTGCGGATCTCCCGCATCGGCTCGCGAGAGATACTCGCCGCCGATCGTGTGCGCCGCCATGATGCCGCACGTAAGGTAGCGGCTCATCGGAGCAAGGAACGCGTCGCGTGCCTCGTCGTACGCCTCACCGCGCGCGGGAAAGCGCTCGTTGACGACGTTCATGAGATGGTGCATCATCTTCAACTGCCCGCCGCACCACGCGATCGGATCGGACGTAAGATCGTACTGCTCGACGCGCGGATCGATCGCGTGCCCGTTTGCGAACTGAACGTCCTCATCGGAGGCGAATCGATACGTCGGGTCGCTCCACATCGAAGCGATCCGGCGCAGCGCGGGCAGCTCTTGCTTCGGCGTCGACGCGTTCGGAATGTATTCGTAGCCGTACTCGATCGCGTGATAATCGTACGGGCCGAGCACGAGCTGCTCGTAATCGCCGTTGCGCGTTCCCTTCGGCCAAAGGTTGACCGGCGAGTACGCCATCACCGACGTCGCGACGCCGTAGCGGCTGGTAAACGCGCGGCTCTGAAGATCGCGCGCCGAGTACGCGAGCGCGGCGATGAAGTTGTGCTGGAGGCCCATGTCGTGACCCGACTCGTGAAGGACGACGGCGCGGATCTCGCTCTGTGTGAACGCGTGCTCCGCTGCCGCCGTGTCCGGCAGACCGCGTGCGGGAGCGATTTCGTACCGGTAGATGCGCCAGGCCGTTCCCTCGACGGCATCGACGTTGATGCCGACGTTGATCTCCTCGCCGGTGCGCGGGTCGGTCACGATGAGCGCCTCGGCGCCGTACTCCGGCGACGACGTGTCGATCCACCGTACCACGTTGTGCCGGATGTCCTCGGGATCCCAGCCCGCATCGTCCGGCTGCTGGCGCACCTCGATTGCGTTGAGAATTCCCACGCGCCGGAAGGCATCGTTCCACGTCAGGAGCGCGGCACGCAGCGTCGCGCGATACTGCGTCGGAATGTCGTTGCTCAGATAAAAGACGATGGGATTCTGCGCGTCCGACGGACGGCCGGGATCGGCCGGCCTGAAGTTCCACCGCGAGATGTAGTCGACGCTCCGCGACGTGCCGGCGTCGCTCGCGAAGTCGATGAGCGGCTGCTCGAAGTATCCGACGCGCGGATCGGCGATGCGCGGCATATAACCGTCGTGCGGCGCCGCGATGATGTTGTACGTCATCTCGACATCGATGCTGCGCGCGTCCGGCGCGTTATCGATGGTGTCCGGGTCGGCGCTCGCCCACGTCTGGCTCACGCGAAGCACGTCGTTCTCCGGGAACGCTTTCGTCGTATCGAAAAGCGTGCGCGTCGTGTCGAGATGGTAGCCGTGCAACGGGCTCGTGACGATCGCGTTGAACTGATCTTGCAGGTCGCCGACGTCGCCGAGAAAGGCTCCCGCCGAGATGACGACCGTTCCCGTATCCTTGTCTTCCGCGACGATCGGCTCGACGGCGACGATCGAGCTCGGAAGCGAGTGTGAGGTTCCCAGCGCCTCCGGCGATGACGCATCGACCAGCGCGTACGTGTTCGGCCAGCGGATGACGACCTTGTCGCCGACGCGATCGAACCGCATGATGCGCGCGGGCGCGACGTACGGCTCGCCCTGCGCGGGGCCAAAGCCGCCGAGGCCGGTCGCAGGCACCGACGTTTCGACGAAGTCGGTTCCTAACTGCGAGCGCGAGAGCACGAGGTAGACACTGCCCTCTTTCGATACGATCGGAATCAAGCCGGACTGCACGGTCGCGCCGGCAACGAAGGTGTCGTAGGCGCTGGGCGCATGGGCGGTTGCCGCTGCGGCCGGTGCCGCCAGCGCGGCACACAATACGAAAGCGCAAGCAGGAAGAGCGTGTCTTTGCCTCATTCTGCTTGCTTCGCGCGCGAGAGTCCGCCTCCCGCCGTTACCGAACGCGATCGATGCTCGGATAGATCGGCCGGTTGACCAGGCGCTCGAGGTCTTCGATGCGCGCGCTCAGCGCGAGTTCGGCAAAGCGCTGGAAGCTCTCGCGCTCTGCTTCTCCTTCGGCAAAGCGCTCGTTGCGCGTCATGTCGACCTTGCCGTCCGGCGTCACGAACTCGATGAGGTGCCCCTCCTCTCCCTCGCGTCGACGCACCAGACCGACGTCGGCGAACATGGCCGCCGCGGCACGGACCGTCTCCTCCGAAACCTTGTCCATGTCGAGCCTCGCCGCGATCTCGGAAGCACTGCCGGCAAGGACGCCACCGCTGCGCAGCGCCTTCATTTCGGCGTACAAGCGTCGCAAGAGCGACAGCGTCGGCGCGCTCCGATCGATGATGAACTCGTTGATGCGCCGGTCCTGCTCGCCGTAGAGAAGGTGCACGAACGCCGCCGCGCCGTCGCGCCCGGCGCGACCGGCCTGCTGGTTGAACTCCGTGAAGCTGAAGTTGAGATGGTAGAGAACGACGTGACGCACGTCCGGCAGATCGATGCCCTCGCCGAACGCCGACGTCGCGACGACGACGCGCAGCGATCCAGCGCGAAAAAGACGTTCGACCTCGCGGCGCATCGCGCCGGGCATGCGCGCGTGATAGAACATCACCTCGGATTGGTCGCGCACGAGCGCCGCGCGAAGCTGCTGCGCAACCTTTGCGGCCTCGCTGCGCGAGTTGCAGTAAACGATCGCCTTTTCGCCGCTTCGCAGCGTCTCTTCGAGGTATGCAAGCTTGTCGCGCTTTCCACGCGCGTCGACGAGATGGAGATTCTCGCGCACGGTGGGATCGATGACCCATGCGTCCACGCGAAGGTCTTTGACGATTCGCTCGAAGGCAGCCTCGCCCGCCGTCGCCGTCAGCGCGACGACCTGCGGCCCTCCGAGCGCGGCGATCGTCTCGCCGAGGCGCGCGTAGGCCGGACGGTGCCGCGATTCGTAGAGATGATGCGCCTCGTCGACGACGACGAGCGCCGGCGCGCTCGCACCGGCGAATGCATTGCGATGGAACGAGAGAAACTCCGGCGTCGAGAGGATCACGTCCCACTCCCCGGAGTCGAGCGCCGCAAAAAGATCGGCACGCTCGTCCGCGGCGATCGAACCGTTCGCGCGAAAAATGCGCAGGCCGAACGGATCGAGCCGCCGCGCAAGCGAGTCGTACTGGTCGTTCGCGAGCGCGCGCAGTGGGTAGATGGCCAGCGTCTTGTGGCCCGCGGCGAGCGCTCTCGTGACGGCGGGATACTGAAAGCAGAACGACTTTCCGCGTCCGGTTCCAAAGAGCGCGAGCGTTCGTTGTCCTCGCTCGATGCGCTCGAGAACCGCCCGCTGGTACTCGTGCGGCTGCGCGTCGCCGATGAGTGCGGCTCGCACGGCGTCGTCGTCGTCGCGCGCCGCCGCGCGCAACTCCCCGCTGCGCGCGGACCGCTCCTTTACGATCGTCGCTGCGTCGCGCTCGACGAAGATGTTGACGCCGCGATGCTTGTCGGGCCCTCCTTGGCCCGTCAGGCTCGCGATCCGTGCACGATAGCGAGCGCCGCCGTCGATGTTCGGCGCGAGATGCTTGGCGATCTCCTTGCGCAAATATCCCAACTGCAGAGCGCCGTAGAAGACGGCGATGGCATTGGCGTCGCTCGGGTTGTCGGGTTGGCGCACGAGCTCGAGCGACGCCCCGTCGCGCAGCCCCGCGATCGTGTCCTGACGCCCCTCGAACGAAACGCCGACGATCTTGGAATGAAACGCGCTTGCGTCGCCGATCGTCGAGTACCGATCGTCGAGGTACTCGCTTTTGTGCGCGAACGCGTCATCGACGAAGCGCCTGACGTCGTCATCCGCTCTGTCATCCCGAGCGCAGGCTCCTGAGCCCTGGGAAGGAGCCGGAGTCGAAGGACGAGCGTCGGCGCCGCCGCGCAACGCCGCCAGCGCCGCTTCGAACTCCGTCTCGGAGCGCGTGGGCGACGGAAGACGGCTACTCTTGCTCGTGCTCTTTGCGTTCGATTTCGACGGGGGCAGACTCGGGCTCGAACGCTTCGAGGTTGAGGCGAATCTCTTCGTGGCCCTGCTCGAGCGCGGCATCGTGAAGTCCGGCGTTCTCCGCGTCGAGCGGATCGTACTCTTGCAGTGCCGTCGCCGATTCGCTTCGCTTACGCCGATAGCGCGCGCTCTGCGTCGATGGCGCGCGAGCGGCCTTCTCCTTTGCGCGCCGCTCCCGCCGCGCCGCGACGATCTCCTCGCGCGCCTTTCCGCTCGGCGCGTTGCTCGTGCTGCGTGCGGCTCCCGAGCCTTGGCGAACCGGAGAGGCGACGCGCGACTGCGCGCGCAGGCGCGCGGCGCGCTCGAGCTGCTGCTTGCGAAATCTCAGCACGAGCGGCGCGGAAAAGAAGATCGAATGGTAGCCGCCGGAGCAGATTCCAACCAGGAGCGCGAAGGCAAAGTTCTTGAGGCTCCCTCCTCCGAGCGCGAGGAGCGCGACGAGCGTGATCACGACGGTTGCGAGCGTGTTCACCGAACGCGTCATCGTCTGCTTGATCGATTCGTTGACGATGTACTCGTACGCTTTGTCGTGCATGAGCTTCGTGTTCTCGCGAATTCGGTCGAGGATGACGATCGTGTCCATGACCGAGTAGCCGATGACCGTCAGGACCGCCGCGAGAAACGCGTCGTCGGCCTCCTTGCCCGCGAGCGCGTAGATGCCGATCATCATCGCGGCGTCGCGAACGAGCGCGATGACCGTGACGAGGCCGAAGATGTAGTTCCAGCCGAAGCGAAACGCGATGTAGATGAACTGGATCGTGAGCGCGATGATGAGCGCCCAGAGCGCGTTGCGCAGGTACTCCGCGCCCAGCGATGGCCCGACCGACGTGATCGACGACGCCTTGCGAACGACGGGCGCGACGGCGTCGAGCGCATTCCAGATACGCTGCTGATCGTTCGCGAGGGGCGTCTGCGTATCGATGAGGACGCTCGTTCCGGTCGATCCGGCGGTCGTGACCTGCGGCGAGACCAAGTCGAGCGGCGCCAGCGCGCGCTGCACCGCCGGGATCGTCACCTTTCGTGAAAAGGTCGCCTGTACGTCGGTGCCGCCCGTGAACGAGAGCCCGAGGCGCAGCATGTGCGGCGCTTGAAAGCCGTGTCCGCCCTCGAAGCCGTGATAGAACATCGCTCCGACGCCGCACGCGATGACGATGAACGAGATCGTCGAGACGATGCGATACCAACCGACGATGTTCCAGTTGAGCCGCCGGAAGAACACTAGCGCGCCTCCGCCGCGGCCTTCGAGAAGACCCCGACTTCCTGCGTTCGCACGCCCCAGAGGGGCGGCGCCGTCGCGAGATCGTTATCGACGAGCACGTCGACGAAGAACCGCGTCACGAATACCGCGGTGAGGAGCGAGACGACGGTGCCCCAAAAGAGTGCGAACGCGAAGCCCTTCACGGTGCCCGTTCCGAGCATGTAGAGCACCGCGGCGCCGACGATCGTCGTGAAGTGGCTGTCGAAGACGGCGGTGAAGGCGCGCTGGAACCCGACGCGCACGGCAGCGCGCAGGGTCTTGCCGTTCCACAACTCCTCTTTGATGCGCTCGAAGATGAGAACGTTCGCGTCGACGGCCATGCCGATCGAGAGGACGAAGCCGGCGATGCTCGGCAGCGTGAGCGTCGATTTCGAGAACGCGAAGATCGCAACCATGACGATGACGTAGACCGCCAGCGCGAGGTCGGCGAGGAATCCCGGCAAGCGGTAGACGAGCACCATGAAGACGAGCACGAGCAGCAGTCCGAAGCCCGCCGCCCAGAGTGACTTCACGAGGTCGATCTTGCCGAGCGTCGCACCCACGCCTTCGTTTTCGATGATCGTGATGTTTGCCGGAAGCGCGCCGGCGTTCAGCTCGTTTGCGAGCGTGATCGTCTGCTGCTCGGTGAACTGTCCTTCGATCTCACCGCTGCCGTAGATCGCGCCGTTGATGTTTGGCGCCGAGACGTAGCGGTGGTCGAGAAAGATTCCGAGCGGCCGGCCGATGTTCGCATTGGTGAGGGCTCCGAACTTCGCGGGATCCTTCGTCTGAAAGAACACCATCGGCGTGCCGCCCTGCTGCGCGTATCCCGACTGCGCGCCCTTGAGGTCCTTGCCGGAGTAGACGACCGGACCGGACCGCGCGTATGCGGTCTGCGCGACGTACTTCTCAGCCGCGGCGCGCTGCGCCGCCGGCACGTTCGGCTCGGAAAGCAGCGCGAGATCCGCCTCCGCCTGCTGTGCGACGTCGACCGGCACGATCTTGAACTCGAGCACCGCCGCCGTCTTGAGAAGGTTCTCGGCCTCGGCGGTTTGATTCTGATTGAGGCCAGGAATCTCGACGAGAATGCGGTCGCTGCCGAACTTCGAGATCGTGGGCTCCGTAACGCCGAGTGCGTTGATGCGCCGGTCGATGACTTGGATCGTCTGCTCCTGAATCTGCGGCGTGATCTTCGTCACCTCCGCCGAAGGCGAGAGCTGCAGCAGAAGGCGCGAGCCGCCGACGAGATCGAGGCCGAGATGAATCTTCTGCTTGACGGGCAGCGACGCGAGCACGCAGACCGCCACGACGATAGCGATGACGACCGCCTTGAGAGGGGTGCGCAGAACCCTATAGTTCATGTGAGCGGGCTCATTTCACCCAGGCGGCCCCGCCGGGCCTGCCTACGAGGGGAGATAGACGATATCGGCCGGCTTCAGGCGCAGTTCCGAAGGAAGCTCGGCATAGGCGAAGACCTCGATGTCGGTGCCCGAGCGCGCGAGCAAGTCGGCAAGCGGCGCGCGCAGCGGCGCGGTGCAGACGACCGCGGCCCGGTCTTTTGGGATACGCTGTGCGTACGCCTCGATGCGTTCGCAGACGCGCATCGTGAGCTGCGGGTCGAGCGTCTGCGCCGACGACCACGATCCGACGAGCGCCCGTTCGAGCGCTGGATCGAGCATGAGCGGCTCGATCTCCCTTGCGCGCCTGGCAAGGAGATCGGGGACGATCGCGCGCCGCGCCGACTCCGCGAGCTCGGCGGGATCGCGCGTAGCGGCGTCGACCATCGCTTCCAGAACCGCGATCGGATCGCGCGGCCACGCTTGCTCGCGAAAGAGCAGGAGCATCGCGCGATGCACGCTGCCCAACGGAAGCGCGTCGGTCCCAATCTCTTTGAGAAGTGCGGGGGCGCGCAGGCGCAGATGCTCCAGGAGCGTCTGCAGCTCTTGCCGCCCGAAGAGTGCGGCGGCGTTTGCACGCGCGGTCTCGGCGAGATGCGATCCGAGCACCGAGATCGGATCGAAGACGAGCGCGCCCGCCTCGACGAGCCGGTCGCGATCGCCGCCGCCGATCCACGCCGCCGGCAACCCGTAGACAGGCTCCGCCTCAACCTGCAGCGCGAGGCGCTGCAGCGCCTCCGTCTCCCCGACGGCGAGCAGACGCTCGAGGTCGAGCCGTCCGCGCGCGACCGGGCGGTCGCGCACGCAGATCGCGTACTGTTGCGCCTGCAAATCCAGATCGTCGCGCAGACGAACGCCGGGAAGGACGAGGCCGATCTCCGATGCGAGCGCGCGACGCACTTCGCCGATGCGATCGAGAAGCGCATCGCAGAGCGGCGCCGCGAGCAGACGCGTGAGCTCGCTTCCAAACGTCATCGCAACGGCATCGACCCCGACGAGACCGAGGGCCATCTCCGGCTTGCGCATCGCTTTGCGCGCGGCGGCGTCGCGCTCTTGCCGCTGCCCGCGCTCTCGCTCGCGCAGGCGGCGCCCCGCGAGCTGCGCGCCAGCAAGCGCACCGGCGCCGAGCAGCGCAAACAACAGGTGCGGAAGCGCGGGAACGAGCGCGAGGCCCAAGAGCAGTCCTCCGGCCCCGCGCAGAACGTCGGGCCGCGCAAGCATCTGCGCCGCGAGGTCGGCGCCGAGCGCTCCCTCCGACGCAACGCGCGTCACCATCATCCCCATCGCCGTCGAGATGAGAAACGCCGGGAGCGTCGTGACGAGCGCGTTGCCGATCGAGAGGATTGCGTACGTACTCATCGCGTCGAGCGGAGCCATGCGATGGTACGCGACGCCGACGACCACGCCGCCGGCGAGGTTGAGCGCGACGATGACGAGCGCCGCGACCGCATCGCCCTTGACGAACTTTCCGGCGCCGTCCATCGCGCCGTAGAAATCGGCTTCGCGCTGAACGGCGTCGCGCTTGCGGCGCGCGGCGTCGGCGTCGAGCAAGCCTGCATGAACGTCGGCGTCGACGGCCATCTGCTTGCCGGGCATAGCGTCGAGCGTGAAACGTGCCGCGACCTCGGCAACCCGCTGCGATCCGCTTGCGATGACGACGAACTGAATCGTCACGAGAATCGCAAAGATGATGACGCCGACGACGAGGTTACCGCGCACGACGAACTCGCCGAACGCCGGAATCACCTCCCCGACGGCGCCCGGCATCTGCCCTTGCGTGAGGATGAGCCGCGTCGCCGAGACGTCGAGCGAGAGGCGAAAGAGCGTTGCGACGAGCAGCGCCGGCGCGAACGCCGAGAACTCGAGCGGATTCTCGACGGTGACGGAGAGCAAGAGCACGAGCGCAGAGCCGAAGATGTTCGCCGCGAGCAAGAGATCGAGCAGCCAGGGCGGCAACGGCACGATGAGAATCGCGACGATCCCCAACAGAAGCGTCGCGAATCCGTAGACGGGCAGACGGCCGTTCACTGCAGCGCGTTCTCGCGCGTCAGAGCGACGACGATCTCCGCAACGGCGACGTACTGCTCGGCCGGAATCGGAGCGCCGATTCGTGCCCGCGCATAGAGCGCCCGCGCGAGCGCCGGCTGCTCGACGACCGGAACGCCGAGCGCGCATGCGAGTTCTCGTACGCGCAGCGCCGCAAAGCCGGCCGCGCGCACGAGGATGAGCGGCACGGCGATCTCCGGCGGCCGGTACGCGAGGGCGACGGCAACGTGCGTCGGATTCGCGACGACGAAGGCCGCCTCGCCCACCTTCGAAAGAGCGCCGCGCGAGAGTTCGCGGTGGCGCGCCTTGCGTCGTCCGCGCGCGTGCGGATCGCCCTCTTGCTCCTTCATCTCGCGTTTGAGCTCCTCGACGCTCATGCGCAGCCTCCGCAGCCACGCTCCGCGAACCAGCGCGTATTCGGCGACGGCAAAGAGCAGACCGACCGCGCATGCGACGAAGAGCGTTGCGCGTGCGGCGCTCGCCGTCGCGGCGGCGACGCCGACGAGGCTGCCGGATCGCGCGGCTAGCGCGATCGCATGCTCGACGATCGGAGCCATGCCCAAGAGAGCCGCCGCGAAGGCGCACGCCGCGCGCAGCACGTGCGCGGGCGTCTCGCGCGACGCCATACGCCGCAGTCCTCCAAACGGGTTCAAACGCGCGACCTGCACGCGCAGCGCGAGCGCCGGCACGCCGCCGTTCTGCGCGACCGCGGTGAGGACGGCAAACGTCGCTCCGGCGGCGGCGGGCAGCACGCCCAGCGCGACGATTCCGAACTCGTACGACGCATCGAACCTGCCGGCCGCGCTCGCAGCAAAGGCTCGCCGGGCGAGCGAAGCGATCGGCACGCACGCGGTAACGGCGGTGATCGCGGCCGCGCCGAATGCCGCGGCTCCGATCAGCTCGCCGGCGCGCGGAATGTCGCCTTCGCGGCGCGCGCGTGCGATCCGCGACGGCGTTGCGTCGAGCGGCTTCTCGTCGCTCACGGGAACGGCACGATCGGCTCGCCCACAAGCACGATCGCAGGGATGCAGAGAACGCAGGCGACGAGCGCTGAGCCGAACGTCAGCGGAAATGCGAGCGTCGTGCTTGCGAAGCGCGGAATCGTTCGCGAGAGCGCGCCGAGCGCGAGTTGGACGAGAAAGGCCGCCGCGATCGCAGGCGCTGCAACGGCGAGCGCGACGCGCAGGAGCGTGACGGCCACCGATGCCGCGTACGCGGCCCATGCGTGCGCGCTCGGAAGCGTTCCCAGCGGCAACTGCGACAGGCTCGCGGAGAACGCGAAGATGACCGGCCGGTACGCGCCCAGGAGAAAGAACGCGCCCGTGAACGCAAGCGACCAGATGCGCCCGAAGCCGCTCGGTGCGACGAGATGGACGCTCGGCGCGATCGCCTTCACGCCGACGTAATCGTCGATGGCACGTCCTCCGGCATACGCGCCGTCGTAGAGGACGCTCGCACCGATTCCGATCGCGCTTCCGATGAGAAATTCAAGCGCCACACCAGCAACGAGCGCGGCGCCGTTCGCCAAGGCGCGCGCGTGTGCGTTCGGCAGCAGCGCGAGCGCGAGGCAGAGCGCGATGCCGACGCGCAGCATCGGCGGAACGCCGGGATAGGAGATGCCCGGCGCACGCGCCGCAAATCCCGCGCAGCGCGCGAAGAGCAGAAGCCCGCCGGCGGTCATCCGCGCACGAGCGCCGGAACCGCCGCGAGCGCGTCGGTGAAGAGATGCTCGCAGAGCCGCAGCGCGAGCGAACCGAAGAGCGCGACGACGGCTCCGACCGCGAGCATCTTTGGAAGGAGCGTGACCGTCTGCTCCTGCACTTGCGTTGCGGCCTGAAGGATGGCGACGCCGGCGCCGACCGCCGCAGCGACGGCGACGACGGGAAGCGCGAGGATCGCGGTGACGACGAGCATCTCGCGCAAGAGCGCATCGAAGGCGTCCACGCACCGATGCTCTCGCGCGCGCGTTACCGCGCTATGACCGCAGCGCTACAACGTCGTGAATTCGCGCGAGAAATCGGGGCGCCACGCACTGGCCGCGAGCATTCCCGAGACGATCGCGCGCGTCGCCGGGGATCGATTGAGCGTGTAGAAATGGATGCCAGGCGCGCCGCGATGGAGCAGATCGATCGCCTGCATCGACGCGTACGAGACGCCAAGGTCTTCTACCGCGCGTTCGTCGCCGTGCCGCTGCTCCATCGCCGCGCGCAGTTTCGGTGGAATCGTCGCGCCGCACATCGCGACGAAGCGCGTGATCTGCTCGTAGTTCGTCACCGGCATGAGTCCCGGAAGGAGCGGAACGCCGATGCCCGCTTCGCGCGCGCGCCGCTCGAAGTCGAAATAGGCGTCGTTATCGAAGAAGAGCTGCGAGACGAGGAACTCGGCCCCCGCGTCGACCTTCTCGGCGACGTGTGCGAGGTCGGCTTGCGGGCTCTCCGCCTCGACGTGCGTCTGCGGATAGAACGCGGCACCGATGCAGAATCCGTAGTTCCGCTTCACCATCGCGATGAGTTCGCTCGCGTTGGCGAAGCCGCCGGGAGCCGGCGCGAAGGGCTCACCCCGCGGCGGATCGCCGCGGAGCGCGAGCACGTTCTCGATGCCGGCGCGCGCGAGATCGTCGAAGACGCCGCGCAGTTCCGCACGGCTCGAGCCGACGCACGTGACGTGCGCGAGCACGGTGAGATCGAGTTCGCGAGCAACGCGCTTGGCAAGTTGGGTCGTTCGCGTGCGCGAGGAGCCGCCCGCGCCGTACGTGATCGAGACGAACGCGGGGTGGAGCGGGCGCAGCGTCTCGATCGTGGCAAAGAGCCGCTGCGTTCCCTCGTCGTCTTTGGGCGGAAAGAACTCGAAGGAGAAGAACGGCCGCGTCGTCGCGAGCGCGGTGGATATCCTCACGGCGGATGACTTATCTAAAGCTCGCTGCGACGCCTCCGCAGACGAGCGCCCATCCATCGACCATGACGAAGAGCAAGAGCTTGAGCGGAAGCGAGATGACGGGCGGGCTGAGCATAACCATTCCCAGCCCCATGAGAATCGACGCGACCGCGAGATCGATCGCGACGAACGGCAGATAGAGCGCGAAGCCGATCGCAAAACCGCTGCGCATCTCGCCAACCGCAAACGCTGCGAGAAGCACGGGGCCGGGCGCGCGAGCGGGTGCGTCGCTGCGCCCGGCAACGCGTTCGAAGAGCGCGATGTCTGCCAGTCTCGTCTGCCGGAGCATGAACGCGCGAACGTCTCCGGCTCCGCGCTCGAGCGCCACGCCTTGCCGAATCGTTCCCCTCGCATACGGAGCGATCGCGTCACGTTGAACGTCCGCAATCGTCGGCGCCATGACGACGAGCGTGAGGACGAGCGCAAGACCGGTGAGGGCCGCGTTCGGCGGCACCGCGGAGGCGCCGAGCGCCGAGCGCACGAGCGAGAGAACGATGACGATGCGCACGAACGACGTGCACATCACGAGCAGAAACGGCAGAAGGCCCAGGAGCAGCAGCATTACGAGCACGTCGATCGGCGTGCCGGCATGCGTTCGCGAGGCGATCGCTACCCAATCATTCATGCTCTTGGGAGCCGGTAACGCTCGTGATTCGCACGCCGAAACGATCGTCGATCGCAACGATCTCGCCGCGTGCGACCACCTCGGCGCCGACGAGAAGATCGATCGGCTCTCCGGCCGCGCGATCGAGCTTGACGACCGAACCCTCGCCGAGCGCGAGGAGCTCGCGCAACGTCATGCGTCTGCTTCCGAGCAGCGCGACCAGTTCGAGCGGTACGCTGCGAAGATGGTCGAGCGACGCGCGTTCGGCCTCCGTCATCGAAACGCGCACAGGCGCGCGGCGTAACGCTCCGCACTCACCCCCGCCTCGCCGCGAGCATACGGTTCGCCGTTGACGCGCAGCAGCGCCGGCGCCTCTTGCGCGAGAACGTCGCCGGCTCGCAGGCGAGCGATCTCGCGCGCGCAAAGCGCGCCAAGCGGCATCTCGAACGTCATCTCGACCGGTGCGCCCTCGAATGCCTGCGGACGCAGGGCGTTCGTCACGGTGCCGCGAGGCTCGCGCGAGAGCGCGATGCCGATCGCGCAAGCAAGCGGCGCGACGACGTGAAGTTCGAAGTACGCGATCGGTCTTTCGTGTCCGGACTCGTCGAGATGCGTTTCGCCGCAGACGGGCGAGAGCGAGGGAACGATCGCGACGACCGCGCGGCGTGTGATCTCCGATTCCATCGGCGAGAGCGCGCGAGCGTCGGCGCCCGCCGTGCGCTCGCCGAAGAGCATCGCCGCAAGCGCGCGTGCGTCGCGCGGACGGAGCACGATCGCCCCATCGCAGCGCTCCCCGCGCACGGCATACGAGCGCGCTCCGCAAAGAATCGCTTCCCAAGCCGCGGGCTGCGGAATGGCCGGCGGCCAGAGCCGTAGGTCGACCTCCGCGCCGCAGAGCAACGCCAACTGCTCGCGAATCGCATTCGCGACCAGGCACGCCGCGCTCACCGCAACGAGCGACCGACGCTCGAACGCGGCGGCACGCACGCCGGAGCCGCCCGCAAAGACCAGGTGCTTCATCGCACGACGTCCATCGCCGTCTTCTCGGCGGCATATCGCGCGCGATAGACGCTCTCCATCGCATCGAGTTCGCGGTACGCATCTCGCAAACGGTCGAGACCCTCGTCGATATCGATTCCGCTGCTCTCGCGGCGCATCGTCCGCAGCGGTGCGAAGTCGCCGTCGGACGGAAGACCGTACCGCGCCTGCAACGCCGACGGTGCCTCTCCGCGCTGTCCCAGACGCGTCGCGGCGGGGAAGCGCGCGAGCGCGATGCGTCCGGCAGTCACGGTCTGCCGTTCGCGAACGCCGCTGCGCGGATCAATGACGACCCGATCGTAGAGAAAGTCGCCGCGCGCGTCGACGCGAGGGTTTTCGGCTCGGCCCAGCGCGAGGTCCACGCCGTCCACGCGCAGCGCCTGCAGACGGCCGGCGCCCGCATCGCCGAGAACGGGCAATCCGTTTGCCGCGCAGAGTTGCCCGTCGCGCACGCGCAGCGCTCCGCCGCGCGTAAAGAAGCGCTCGCCGCCGGCTCCGCGCGTGACGAAGTACGTATCGTCGGGCGCCGCGACGGAGAGAGGATCGACCGTCGGATACGAGACCTGCTCGCGCTCGACGTCGTCGAACGACGGCTGCGCGCCGGGCGTGAACGCGCGTTCGACGTCGGCGGCGCGCGCTTGCACGCGTTCCAGCGCGGCCGCGACCGACGGGCTTACGTGCACGGTACGGCCCGCAGTTCCGCACCGAGTGCGATGCCCTGTAGCGCGAGCGCCGTGCGCGCCCGCTCGAGCGCGCGAGCGACGCGGCTTCGCGCGTGCGGAGAGCACACCGCGATGAGGCGAAGACCGCCGCCGCTTCGCGCAAGCATGAGATGGACGCGTCCGCCCTCCGGCTCGATCGTCAGCGTCGTACGCCGCGCGCCCGCGTCCTGGAGCGCTCGCGCGACGACGCGTACGATCGCTCGCTGGAGAGGGTCGCGACCCCCGGACCGCTCGACTGCAACATCCGCGGCGACGCGCGTCGCTTGTCGCGAGCCTTCGCTGCGCGGATACTGCGAACTCGAATCCTTGCGCACGCGGCGTGAAAGCGTTGCAGGAGCGGCGCGCCGGCCTCGGTTCGCCTTTGCGTTCGCATGCGTCTGCGCCGCGCAGTCGTGCCGCAGGCGCTTGTCGGCGTAACCCAGCGCGGAGCGCCAAGCCTGCGAGAGCGCGCGCGGATCGATTGCGGCAATCGGCGCCGCGAGCACGCTGATCTCCAGCGGTTGCGTGAGCGTCGTCATGGAGCAATGTTCTCGCGATGGTTTGCGCTGCACGTCACCGGAGTGTGACCGCTCGAGGAATCCGTAGCGCTCGTGCGAGCGCGGATAACGCCTCGATGCTCTGCGCCGGACCGCACGGGTGCGCATCCTGGCGCAAGAAATCGACGATCGCCGCCTCGCCGCGAACCGCCGCTTCCATTGCCGCACCATGCTGCTCGATGCCCAGCGTGCGCGCGTCCTCGCTTCGCGCGAGCAGGGCAATCGCTTCACGGACGACGGCTGCGTCGCGCAGATGCTCCGCCGCCACGACACCGACCATGGTGCGGCTCGCACTCGCGCTCACGTCGATGGCGGGAAAACGATTCGCGCGAACGAGCGCGCTCGAAAGCTGAACGTGCGCGTCGAGCAGCGAGCGCGCCGCGTCGCTGACGGGATCGCGCTCGTCGCCGTCGTCGAGCACGGTCGCGACGAGCGTGAGCGAGCCGATGCGCGCGGCGCCGGCCGTCTCGACGAGGCGCGCGAGCTGCGCGAAGACGCTCGCGGGATACCCGCCGCGGCCCGTGGGCTCGCCGGAGGCGACGGCAATCTCGCGCAGCGCGGCAGCGGTGCGCGCGAGGCTGTCGAGGAGCACGAGCACGTCGAGGCCTCGCTCCCGCAGAGCGCATGCCTGCGCGAGCGCGACGCGCGCCGCGCGCCAGCGCTCCGCGGCGCAGCGGTCGGAGGTTGCACAGACGATCGTCGTGCGGCTATCGAGCCCGTCGATCCATGCCTGCGCTTCGCGTCCTCGTTCGCCGACGAGCGCGACGACGAGCGCGTCCGCGCCGTGCGACGCCGCGAGCATCTCGAGCAGCATGCTCTTGCCCGCGCCCGGTGCGCCGAAGATTCCCGCGCGCGAACCGATCCCCAGCGTGAGCAGGGCGTCGATGCATCGCACTCCCGTCCAGAACGGCCGCTCGATGGGGACCCGATGCGACGGCGGGGGAACCGCGATGCCGACGCGCCGTGCGCGCAGGGGCTCCTTGCCGTCGATCGGCTCTCCGCGCGCCCCGATTGCGCGGCCGAACAAGCACGTTCCCAGCGGTAGGTATCCTGCAGCATCGTCGACCACGACCGGGCCGCCGTGCGCCAAACCTTCGAGCGATCCGTGAACCGCGAGTGCGGCGAGACCGCCGTCGATTCGCAGGATCTCTGCGCCGACGCGATCCTTGCCGACGACCGCGTTTGCTCCGATCGGGGCGTTCGGAAGACGCGCGATCGCAAGCCCGCCCTCGACGCGCTCGATGCTTCCGCGCGCGATCATCGAGCGTTTGCAGCGAGCACGTCTTGCAGGCGCGCTCCTAGCGAGGCGTCGATGCTCCCATAGCGCAGAACGATGCTCGCGTCGCCGCGGCGCAGCGTTTCGTCGATGCGAACGGGAACGTGCAGCGCCGCAAGCGCTCCGGCGTCGTCGCGATGGACGGCAACGTAGAGCGGCTCCTGCGACGCTAGGCGAGAGAGCGCGTCGTGCGCGAGGCGCGCCACGTCGGCCGGCGCGAGCGCGAGCTCGCGCGCGAGCACGTCGCTCGCAACGTCGCGCATGAGATCGTCGAGCGCGCAGTCGAGCGCATCGGCGAGCGCTGCGTAGAATCGCCGCACGCGCTGCGCGTCGATCGGCTGCGGCTGCTGCTGCGCGGGCGGCGCCTGGATTTCGCAGAGGTCTTTTTGCGCGCGCAAGTGCTCTGCGAGCGCGACGAAGTCGTTAGTGCCGATCGGTAAGCACCTCGCTCGGATCGGGGAAGAGCGGCGGTGCCCGACGATGCATGCGTTTGACGATCGCCTCGCGCTCGTGCTGCGGATAGAGCTCGAGCACGGCGGCCGCCGTCGCTGCCGGGAGCGCGCTGATCACCGCTGCCGCGGCGTGCGGCGGCTCCTGCGCGAGGAGCGCGCGAACTCGGTCGGGCTCCATCGCCGGTGCCGTGCGCTTCGCACGTGCGACGGAGAGGCTCTGCAAGGCTTTCTCGACCGCCGCCGCGGCCGCCGGAAGAATCGCTTTGAGCGCGACGAGCGCGCCGACCACGACCGCGAGCGTCGGCAGCAAGCGAACGGCTCCGCCGTAGAGCAGCCACCACAGGTCCTTGCGAGCGCGCGGGAGGCGCGCGAAGTCGATCGTCTGCACGGCGAGCGTGTCTCCGCGCTGCGCGTCGAATCCCACCGTCGCCGCAGCGAGATCGCGAATCGAGAGGAGATCGCCTGCGTGCGCCGTGTCGACGAAGATCGCGGTCGAGATACGATCTGCGTCGTCGTGAACGCGCACGATCGTCGTCCCCGCCCCCAGGGCGGAATCGAGCGCAGACTGCAACGCCGACTGTGCGTCCGAAGCATCGCCGCCGCTCATCGCCGATGCGTCGTCGAGCGCGACGCCGCGGTCGTCGAGGATCGTCACGCGCGCGGCGGTCAAGCCGGGGACGGCGGCCGCCACGAAACTGCGGATGCCGGCGATCGTTTCGCCGCCAAGGTGCGCGCCCGCATCGAGGACGAGACGCACGCTCGCCGTCGCCGGACTGCCGGGGCTATCCGCGAACTCGCCGACCTTCGCCGGAGCGACGATGACGCGCGCGTCCTGCACCCCCGAGACGTTGCGCAAGGACGAGGCGATGTCGCCTTGCAAGCCTTCGAGGCTCTGTGCGTCGATCACGCTCTGCGGCGTGAGCGCGCCGACGCTCGCGAGCGCCTCGTTTTCGCCCGTGAGATGCGCGTGCGGAACGCCGGCGAGCGAGAGGCGCAGCAGGAGCGCGTCCCTGCTCCGCGCGTCGACCTCGACGTTGTCGGCGCTGGGCGTGAACGCGACGTTCCAGCCCGCAAGACGTTCTTCGACCTCTTGGAGCTGCTCGGGATGAAGCGGGGCGGCGAAGAGCGCGGTCTGCGGAGCGCGCAGCGCGAAGGCGACGACCGCAATCGCGAGCACGGCGCACGACAGCGCGAGCGCGAGCGGCAGCCTCGCACGCGGCTCTATCGTTCGCAGCGGCGCCCAGGGCATCGGTTACAACTGCATGGAGAGCACGCTCTGCATCGCCTGCGCCGTGCGCTGCGCGGCCGCCACGGCGACGGAAAGCGCGACGTCGGCTCTCACGCGCTCGTAGACGGCGTCGCGTAGGCTCGCGCTGCCTGCTGCATAGGCGTTCTCCGCGCGCGTTGCGTCGTCGAAGATCGCGCCGAACGCGTCGACCGCGCTCGCGAACGCGTCGGCGTTTCGGCTTTCATGCCCGGATGCTTCGCCGCGCGGCGGAGCGTCGGGAGCGAGCGGACGCACCGTCACGAGACGAGACGGCCCATGTCGATCGTCCGCTGCGCGAGCGTCTTGCCTGCGTCGAAAACGGCGGCATCGCTCTCGTACGCGCGCGACGCGTTCATGACCGCGAGCATCTCGGTGAGGATGTCGACGTTCGTCCCGCGCTGCGAGCGCGTACCGGCGAACGAGACGAAGCTTCCTCGCGGCTCCTGCGTAACGGTGAAGACCGGAACCTCGCGCGGGTAGACGCCGTTGGGCCCAGCGGCCTCGGCAGCCGCGACGTTCTTCGCCGCGACGTCGAGTGCGGCTCGCTCGGCGTCCATCGCGCTCGCAGACGTGGCGAGGAGGTCGACGCTCATGCCTTCGCCGCCGTCGCGATCTCTTGGAGACGCGAATGGGTTACCGCGAGGAGCGCCTCGTCGAAAGTGGCGCCGCTCGCGAGCGCGGCCATCGCGGAGTCGGAGCCGCGCCGGCCTCCCGCTTCGGCGTGCGCGACCGCACGCTGCGCCGCTCGCAGTTCGCGTTGCGCTCGCGCAAATGCCGGCTGCAGTGAATCGATGACGTCGAACATGCCGGCAGTCTATCGCTTCGCAATGACCGCCGCGCGGCCGGTTTATGTTCGCGCGGTGACCGGCAGGCGGCGGGCGTCGAGCGGAACGGCGAGCATGAGGTTCGTCACTGCGCCGTAACTCTGGACGCCGGCGGCGACGCGATTGCTCTTGAGATACGCGTTGTACGCGCGCCAGGAGAAGCGTGCGAAGGAAAGGTTGACGTGGCGCGCGTCGCGCCGTCGAATCGCCGCGAAGTCGCTCCAGACGAGCGGTACGAACGTCGCACGCGCGTAGTGCGACTGTGGCGGCAGGTAGAGAAACAACTCGAGCCAGCCCGAGTAGCGCGCGACGGGATCGGTCGAGCGCAGGCAGGTGAGCGCTGCGAGATAGTTCGCCTCGTCCTCGCGCGCGTATCCGGCGAGATGGCTCCACTCATGCGCGAGGTCGAACGGGCGCTCGAACCAGAGCAGGTCGGAGGCGGTCTGCACGGTGAGCGAGAGCGGATTTATGAAGCCGCTCGTTCCGTTGAGGTTCATGATGGGATTTGCAAGCGTGAACTTCGGCGAGCCGACGTGCGGCGTCCATGTGTCGCCCGCGCGCTGCACGACCGGCAGCCAGGCCGCGCGGAGCGCGTCGATATCCGGCGCCCGTAGAGCGCGCGCGTGCGCCGCAGGCGCGAGCGCGTTCATCTCCGCGATCGCACGAGCGCGCAGCGCGCTCATCGCCGCAGGCGTAACGCGCGCCGGTTCGTAACGCACGCGCGCCGCGATCGGGGCGCGATCGTAGTTCCATCCCCAACCCGCCTCGAACCAGATCGCGTAGAGCGCGAGAACGACGAGGATTTCGAGCGCGGCCGCAGCGGCGCGCCGCCACGGCGGGAACGTGTGCCCGCGCACGCTAACGGCGATGCGCCACGCGATCGCTAGGAGGCCGACGAGCACCGCGAGATCGCCCAGCGACCAGGGACACCAGTTCGTCAACGCGTGCGCGATCGGCTCCCAGCGCGCGTACGCGCCGTTGGTGTAGACGCGCTCGATGAATCCAGCGCTCGGGCGAACCGTAACTGCGGCGATGGCCGCGACGATCGCGGCCACCTGCAAAATCAGCGCGCCAAGAGAGGCTCGGCGTTTAGCGCTTGCTGTATTGGAAGCGCTTGCGTGCTCGTTTGCGGCCGTACTTCTTGGACTCTTTCTCGCGCGAGTCGCGCGTGAGAAATCCTGCGTTGCGCAGGGTCTCCTTCAGGGACTCGTCCATGTCGAGCAGCGCGCGCGCGATGCCGTGGCGCACGGCGCCGGCTTGACCGGTCATGCCGCCGCCCTCGGTCTTGACGTTGACGTCGAAGCGCGACGTGCTCTGCGTCGCCTCGAGCGGCTGGCGCACGATCTGCTGCAGTTGCGGACGCGGAAAGTAATCGTCGATCGAACGTTTGTTGATCGTGATGATGCCTTGGCCGAGCGAAAGCGTTACGCGCGCGATCGCGCGCTTACGCCGTCCCGTGCCCTGCGCGAGGTCGTTTGCGTTCAATGTGTTGGAATCTCACTCAAGGGTTTGGGCTGTTGCGCTTCATGCGGATGCCGGTCTGCGGCATAGACCTTCAGGCGAGCGAGCTGCTTGGAGCGAAGGCGGTTCGTCGCCAGCATGCCTCGCACGGCCATCTCGATGAGCCGCCCGGGGTGCTTGTCGTGAACCTCGCGCGCCGTTTTGGTCCGAAGTCCGCCGGGATAGCCGCTGTGCCGACGATAGACCTTGTCGTCCCATTTCTTGCCGCCCAACTCGACCTGCGACGCATTCACCACGACGACGTGATCGCCGTCGTCGATGTGCGGGGTCCAGGTGGGCTTGTGCCTTCCGGAGAGCGCCCGCGCAATGTGCACGGCAAGCGTGCCCAAACGCCTGCCCTTCGCGTCGACAATATACCAATCGTGACGCGTCTGTTCCGTCGTCTGCTGGAAGGTTCGCACGGCTAGGGGATTCTACCGGGAAAACGCCCGAGGGTCAAGGACAAGACCTCCAAGGGAGGCGGGTAGCGCTCCGTTTGAAACGGACGCTTGGTCAGGGTTGGTCCCGCGCACCGCTAGGGCATAGATAGACCTGGCTAGGGCGGGGCGGCAGGCAGGCGTCGCAGCGCACCTGTCTTGCGGCGTTATCTGGGCTCAGCGTCCAAACGCGATGCGTTGAGGCTGCGGACGCGATGAGAAGGAGCCGATTCATACCAAGCTCCAGACAAAGTAAAAAGGCCACTCTTTCGAGCGGCCCGGTTCGCTGTAGCGATGGTCTCGTCGTCCTCAAGGCTACCACAAACCGGACCAGGAGTCGCCCTTTCGGGTGTGGAGGCTGCGGGAATCGAACCCGCCCGATTGGACTTGACGAGACCATCGCTGCACCAGCAGAACCGCCACGTCCTACCGCGCGATCCGGAGCCGGTCGTCCTTGTGCTCGAGAAATGCCCCTGCGCTTCGCTTTTAAGGCCCGGCATTTTACAGAAGCCTTACCGGCTGTCGCGCGTCTCGCCGGGCCGTCCGCCGAATCTTAGAACGAAGATGAGCGCACGGAGCCATCGCCTTACCGTCGCCGCACGAGCGGCGGCCGCCGTCGCAGTGTTCGCTTTTTCCTTTGGCGTGACCGCGGCGACCGTCGCGCACGGACGGTTCGCGATGGGCGATTTCAAGGCGTTCTACTGCTCGGCACGCGTCGTCCTCGAACGCGAGGATCCGTATGCGGCGGCACCGATGGTGCGCTGTCAGTCCACGCCGGCGCCCGCTCCGCTGCTCGTCACCAAACCCGGTCAGGTGCTGCCGGCTCCGCTGCCGGGTTATGCCATTGCCGCGTTCGTCCCGCTCGCTCTTCTTCCGTTTCCGGTTGCGTGCGTGCTCTGGATCATCGTGCTACTCGCCGCGACCGTCGCAGCGATCGTACTCCTGGCGCGCGCGGGCATCGGCAAGCCCTGGACGATCGCCGTCGCGCTCTCCATCCTCGTCGGCGCGGCGGCGCTCACCGTTGGAGAGATTCCCCCGATCGCGCTCTTCGGACTCGCGCTTGCGATCTGCGGCGCGCGCGAGAATCGCGCGTGGAAGATGGGAGTCGGCGTCGCGCTGACGCTTGCGGAACCGCAGATCGGTACGGCCGTCGCGCTCGCCGCGATCGCCGTGAACCGTCGCAACGTCGCGCCGGTCGCGCTTGCCGCGCTCGCGCTGGGCACGCTCTCACTCGCAACGCTCGGGCTGCACGAGAACCTCGAGTACGTGAGCGTCGTTCTTCCGGCGCATCTCGTCTCGGAGCTTCCCAGCGTTCTGCAGTACGGTCTTTCGTGGGCGCTCTACCAGTCCGGAACGAGCGCGCACGCGGCGGTCGAGTTCGGACGCCTCTCGTGGGTGCTCATGCTCGGCGCCGCGATCTGGTTTGCGCGAAGCGCGCCGGCGCGACGCTCGCCCGAGGTCGCGCTGCTCGCCGCGCCCGCGTTCGCAATCGTCGGGGGTCCGTTTCTTCATTTCGATCACATGGCGCTCGCGATGCCGGCAGCCGTGTGGTTTGCGGCCAAATCGTCCGTGCCGCGCTGGCTGCGAATCGCGGCGGTCACGGCGCTTGCGATTCCGCTCCTGCACGTCTTCTCGCACGTGCCGGAGTTCGTGCTCGTTCCGATCGTGGCGTGCTGGCTCGGTGCCGAGTTCGGCGGATCGTTCGATGCCGGCCTGCGCAGCGCGCTCGTCGCGGTCGCCGTTGCCGGCGTCGTCGTCGTCGTCTCGCTCGTCGGCGGCTCCGGCGCACATCCGGTCGCCGCGCCGCACATCGCAACGGCCGCTCTCGCGCAGGATCCGTGGGCGCAGTACGTCGCCGGACACCTCGCGATGACGAGCTGGACCATTTGGTTCGTGAAAGCGCCGACCTGGTTCGCAATCGTGACCGTGGCCGCAGGTTTTGCGGCCGCAGCGATCTCATCGCTGCTCGAAGCGGTGCGTCACGGGCGGCTCGCGGTACGAGTCGTACCCGTCGTAGCGGACTCCCGCAAGGTATAGACCCTGCGGCGGCGCGTTCGCGCCGGCGGCCCTGCGGTCGCGGGCCGCGAGTACCGACGCAATCGTGTTCGGATCGCGCCGGCCGCTGCCGCACTCGACGAGCGTGCCCACGATCGTGCGAACCATGTGACGCAGAAACCCGGGGGCGGTAATCGACAAGCGTACGAGATCGCCGATGCGCTCGAGTGAGAGCGCGGTGACCTCGCGAACCGTACCGCCGCGCTCCGGAAGCGCACAGAACGAACGAAAGTCGCGTTCGCCGAGCAGAGACGATGCCGCGGCTTGCATCGCGCCAAGATCGAGCGGACGCGCGACGCACCAAGCAAACGACGCCACGAGCGGCGAGCGTTCTCCGCTCTCGATCGCATAGACATACGTTCTCGAAAGCGCGCCGCGCCGGGCCGAAAACTCGGCGCCGACTTCGGTAACGTCGCGAACTGCGACGTCGCGTGGAAGGTTCGCCGCAAGCGCGAGCCGCAGACGCCGCGCCTCCCACTCGCGCGGCAGCGAGAACGAGATGACTTGACCGGTCGCGTGCACGCCTCGATCCGTGCGGCCCGCGCCGGTGACGGCGACGCCTTTGCCGGCGAGCGTGCGCAGCGCGCTCTCGACGACCGCGGCGACCGTCCGCACCGACGGCTGCCGCGCAAAACCATGAAAGTCCCCGCCGTCGTACTCTAGCGCGGCGCGAACGTGCAGACCGTTAGACTCCCACGCGAACGGGAACCTCGCGCCCCTCGTCGAGATCGAGGAGATCGGTCCAGGTCGTCACGTCGGATCGCTCCGGCGCGATCTTCGCGCGCGCCGATTCGAAGAACTCGCGCGTCCGTTCGTTGGGCGCGTACTTGAGCCATTCGCCGTTCCAGCGTTCGATCTCACCTGCGGTTTTACGCTGCACGATCGGCGCGATACGTCGCTCGATCTCGTCATCGTTTTTCGCCGTGCGAACGATCTCGAGGAAGTCTCCGCCGGAAACGTTCAAAAACTCGAAAAGCGCGCGGTCCATCGGGCAATCGTAGTTATACTCTCCGACGTTTCCGTGAGCCACGGCCTTTGCTTTGTCGATCGTCCGCGCGAGCTGAACGATCCCGAGCGACTTTTCGCGCACGCTGCGCGGGTACTCTTTCGTCAAATCCATGCCGTCTACAACCGCGTATCGACGGTGCAGGTTGCGTCAGCCATGTTGGCGTTGCAAAGGAAAGAGGATGACGTCGCGCACCGAGACGTTGTTCGTAAGAATCATCACGAGCCTGTCGATGCCGATGCCGATACCTGCCGTCGGCGGCATGCCGTACTCGAGGGCGCGGACGTAGTCCCAGTCCGGCGGCGGGATCTCGGCGTCACCGGCCGCCCGCTGCGCTGCTTGCGCCTCAAAGCGCTCCCGCTGATCGTCGGGATCGTTCAACTCGGTGAACGCATTGCTCACCTCCATGCCCGCGCAGAACAACTCGTAGCGGTCCACGAGCTCGCCGTCGCCGGCCTTTCGCTTTGCGAGCGGCGAGATGATCGCGGGATACTCCAGGACGAACGTCGGCTGCTCGAGCTTGCCCGTGACGACGACGTCGAAGATCTTGTCGAGCGCGTGACCGTGCGTCGGCGACGCCGGCAGTCCGAGGTCCGCGAGCGCCGCGGCGGCGCCCGAGGGGTCCATCAGGCGCTCGCGCGTCAGCGCACCGTCGCTATACTGCGCGATCGCGTCGAAGTACGAGACACGCGCGAACGGTCGCGCAAACGAGAGCGTTCGCTCGCCAAGCGTGAGTTCGTCGCGCCCTCCGCTCACCGTCTCGACGAGACGCGCGAGGAGCGCCTCGTTGAACTCGAGCATGTCGTGAACGTCCCAATATGCGGCGTAGAGTTCGAGCATCGTGAACTCGGGGTTGTGCGTCGTGTCGATGCCTTCGTTACGAAAGATTCGCCCGATCTCGTAGACGCGATCGATGCCGCCGACGATCAGCCGTTTGAGATTGAGCTCGGTTGCGATACGAAGTTGAAGTTCGGTGTCGAGCGCGTTCGCATGGGTGAGAAACGGACGCGCGGCCGCACCGCCGGCGACGTGAAGCAGCGTCGGCGTTTCGACCTCGTAGAAGCCTCGACCGTCGCAGAAACGCCTGATCTCGGCAACGATTCTGCTGCGCGCCAGAAACGTCTCGCGAACGGCGGGATTCACGATGAGATCGACGTACCGCTGGCGGTATCGCTTCTCGACGTCTACAAGGCCGTGCCACTTCTCGGGAAGCGTCTGCAAGGCTTTCGCCAAAACGCTCGACTCGCGGACGTGCAGGGTCAACTCGCCCATCTTCGAGCGAAACATGAAGCCGCGAACGCCGACGATGTCGCCGCGTTCGACGTCGTCCCAATCGGCAAATCCGGCGTCGCCGACGTCGTCTTTACGAACGTAGAGTTGGATGCGGCCGGTGCAGTCTTGGAGATCGGCAAAGACGCTCTTGCCCATCGTGCGCTTGCCCAAGAGGCGGCCCGCGATGCTCCAGCCTTCCGCCTCGGCGTTCCGTCCGCTCTCGAGAAACGCGTAACGGGCCGTCAGTTCGGCGGCCGTCGCCTCGACCGGAAATCTCGTCGCAGCGAACGGATCTCCGCTGCGCTCGCGCAGCCGCGCTAAGTGCTCTCGCCGCGCCGCGACGAGCGCCGCCTCGGTCTTGCCGTGCAGCGTCGTCAGGAGGCCTTCTTCACCCGTTTTGCGGAGCCGTTGTTCTTGATCTGCTCGATGCGGTATTGGACGATGCCGCGCGGCGTCGTAACGTCGACCGTCTCGCCTTTCTTGTGCCCGATGAGCGCGCCGCCGAGCGGCGATTCGTTCGAGATGCGCTGCTTGGGCGGATCGGCCTCCGCCGATCCGACGATCGTGAACTCGTACGTCTCGTCCTTCTTGAGATCTTTGATCTTCACGAGCGCTCCGAGATGGACTTCTCCTGCGGAGTACTCCGACTCGTCGATGATCCGCGCGTTGCGAACCATCGACTCGATACGCAGGATGCGCCCCTCGATGAACGCTTGCTCTTGCTTCGCATCTTCGTACTCGGCGTTTTCGCTCAGGTCGCCGTACTCTTTTGCTTGACGAATCCGATCGTTCACCTCGCGCCTGTGGACGGTCTTGAGTTCGTCGAGCTCCGTCTGCAGCTTCGCGAGGCCTTCGGGGGTGAGGACGGTCTCTTTTTCGTTCAAGGGCAACACCTCAGAGCCGGTCGCACGTACGCGACCCTCAAAAGTCGATGCGCCCACTCGGGCGCTGGCGCCGATTGTTCTGGAGGCCCTGTTCGTACCCTTCCGGAGCGACGCGCCGCGCTCGCCAGAGGGCGAAAATTACTCCTGCCAGCACTCCTGCAAGAGCGTACCAACGAAGGAGCGGCGCCTCGGTAGCGACTCCCAGCCCCAGGACGGCCAGGAGCAGTGCCGCTCCGATCAGCGGGAGAAGGACTCCGCCGAACCTCGCCCGCTCGTGGAGGAAGCGGCGCACGCAGGCAAGCGCGCTGAACGCGAAGAGGAGTCCCAAAAAGAGCGAGCTGCAGTCGAGCACGAGATCGAGTTGAACGGCCGCATTCGGCGAGAAGCCGGTAACGAGCTCGCTGAGCACGGCGACGATCGCGATCGCAACGAGCGCCCAGAGAGGCTCGCCGTGCCGATCGAGCGTGCCCATCGCGCGCGAAAGAACGCCGTCACGCCCCATCGCGTAGACCGAGCGCGACAGGTAAAGGATCGTCGTCCAGAGCGCGGAGAGCGATGAGGCGAGCACGGTGACGACGAGCGCCACGCGCCAGAGGCCGCCGCCCAGACGATCGCCGACGTAGGCGAGCGCGTCGGTCTGATTCGCGGCGAGACCGCCGACGCCGCCGATGCGTAGATATGCGAGCATGCACAGACACATGATCGCCGACGTCACGACGAGTCCCGTGACGCCGCCGCGACCCGATGCCCGCACGTCGCGCACCTCTTCGCTCGTCGCGGCCGACAACTCCCAACCGTCGACGGTCCAGACCGAGAGCGTCATCGCGGCGAAGACGCCCGCGAGCGTGATGGGAACGGCGGCGTGTGACGAGCGTACGATCGGCGCCGCCGGAAGGACGAGCGACGCGAGCGCGCTCGCAGCGAGAACGCCGAGTTCGACGAGCAGCGCCACGAGCGTCACGGTCGCCGTCGGACGGATTCCCGCATAGAGAAGCAGCGCGCTGCCGACGATCCAGATCGCACCGACGACGGCCGCCCAGCGCGGATCCGATTCGTGGGCCGGTGCGACGAGCGCGAGCGTGTAGAGGCCGACCGGAACCGCGGTCGCGAGCGTTGCGAAGAAGTTCGAGAGGAGCAGCAGCCAGGCGGCGTACGCGCCTGCGTGCGAACCGAAGGATTCGCGCACCCAAGAGTATGCCGAGCCCGCGTTCGGCGAGACGCGCGAGAGCATCGCGTATGCAATCGCAATGCAGAGCATGATGAGCGCCATCGCCGCGACTGCCGCAGGCGCCGCGAAACCCGCGGCCGCGACGAGCGGACCCGTCGTCGCGGCGAGCGAGTACGCAGGCCCCATCGAAGCCGACGAGAGTACGGAGACGTCGAAGAAGCGCAGCACCTTCGGGAGAGGCCGCGCAGCGACTCGCGCCATCGCTGCTGCTTCGAAGAGGCTTCCGGCGCCCCCGCCGGTGACTCTTCAGATTAATTACCGATTAGAGGATAAGGCGCCTCCAGCACCAATGGCAGGCCGACACGCTTGCAGGAGTGCGCCCGGTCGCGCGGGCCTGCCCTCGCTCAGGAGAACATCGCAATGAAACGACATGGAGCTGGGCCCAGGGCATCGGATGCGAAGCGGCGACGGCGTCTCGAATGACGCTGCGCGAGTCGAAGCGCTTTCGTACGAGCTGAGCCCGTACTCGCCGTCGGCATCGACGACCCCGCCCGCCGGTCCCTACACCGTCGGAAAAGACTTTGAGTTCCACGGCTGGACCGCGCGCCTGGGCATGAACTGGAAGTTCTAACCGAGAGCAACGACGCGAGGCCGCAACGCGAGCTCGTGGAGCAAGCGCTCGTACTGCGCGGCTGAGATTTCGTCCCACTTCTTTTCAAGAAGCGCGACGAGTGCGGCCTCGACGACGTTCGTTCCAAAGGAGCGCCCCGCAAAGTCCGGCGTGGTCGTCACGAGCGTCGCCACGCCGCGCACGCGAAGATCCTCCACATCCGCCGGCGTCACCGTGTTCGTGAGAACGATCTTGCCGTCGAGCCGCTCGGGCATGAAGCGTCGCATGAAGTGGAAATCGCCGGCGACGATCTCGGCTTCCTCATAGTACTGCGGATACTTCGGCTCCGGCGGCTGTTCTTGTTTGCGGCCCGTCGGGTAGAAGAACTGAAACGGCAGTTTGCACGCATCGGGGAGATACTTCTCAGCCATCTCCTCGAACGTCGCGAGATCGCGCACCGGCTTGTCGAGATCGAGGGCGAAGATGAAATCGCCGAAGAGCACGTCGGCGCCGGCGTCGACGAGCGCTTGCGCCATGCCGAAGCGGTCGAGCGCGCTCACCATGAGGACGTGCTTGCCGCGTAACGCGATGCCCATCTCTTCTTGCATGAAACGAACGGCCTCGCGTTCCAGCGTGTTCTTCAACCCGCTGCCGTCGACGACGGGCGTGATCTTCGCCGCCTCGAGAAGGCGCAGTCCGTCGCGCAGCGCGTACCGCTTGCTTCCGGCATAGAGATAGACGTCGATTCCACCTAGGCCGATCGCGTCGACGGTGCCGTCGAGCGAGCGAACCTTCTCGATTGCGGCATCGAGCTTGCCGTCCATGCCGACGCGCGAGATCTCGAAGCCTTCTCCGAGCAGCGTCACGTTCGCGCGATGGTCGCGCGTCGAAGAGCCGAGCGAGACGGAGACGACGCGCTTCATCGGTGCGTCGTCTCGCGCGCGAGAAGGAGCAGGCCCACGAGAACGGCGTTGTTCGTCGCGTGGACGACGATCGCGCCGAGCAGCGAGCGCGTCGCGCCGCGAAACCACGCGGCCGTGCCGAGCGCGACGCCGCGCGTCCAGTCGAGGATCGACGTCGGGGCGTGCATGAGAACGAAGAGGATCGTCGTCGCGACGCCCGCTCCGAACGGGCCGAGTCGCGCGAGACGCGTCTGCAGCCAGCCTTGCATGAGAAACTCCTCGGCAACCGGCGCGGCGAGGAGCAAGAGGATGACGCCCCAGAGGACGCCGCCGCCGAAGTAATCGACGCCCGTCGATCCGCTCTGCACCCGATGTGACTCAAAGAGCGCGACGAGTATCGCGAGGATGCAGCCTTCGGCGAGCACGCAGAGCAGACCGAGGCCGAATGCGAGGATGATGGCGCGTGGAACGCTGACGGCGCCTGCGAGAACGCGCCGCAGAACCGGAAGCGGGGAACGAATGACGGCGAGCATCAAAACGCCGTAGAAGGTGCTGCCGAAGATCGCGATGATCGGGCCGACGATCCGTCCGCGGGGGATGCCCTCGAACGTGAAGACCACCGCGCAGACGATCGCTCCGACGAAAGCGAGCACGACCGCAAAGCAGAGCGCGACGCCGGGTTTCGAGTGAACGATGAACTCGGCATACGCTTCTTCCGCCTCGGCCGCGCGCGTTTCATCGAAGCGCAGCCAGACTCGCAGACCTTCGCTCACGCCGTCACCCGGCTGCGGCGTTCGCGCGCGGCGGCGCGCGTCGCGGCGATCTTCTCTTGCGTGACCGCGGCGTCGAACGCGCGCATGCCGCCGAGCTCGAACCCGCACGACGCGGCCATCGCTTGCATCTCGACGACCTTCGCGAGCTCGATCCCGCGACCGAGCGTGTAACTTTCGAAGCGCCGCTCGAGTGCGAGAATCATCGTCTCGCTCATGCACGCAAGCGCGGTGCGCGGAGGCAAGTTGAGATCGAACTCGGATCCCGGCTCGCGGACGCGCTCGAAGCGCGGCGCGCCGGGAACGAGCATGTTTCCGCCCTCGGTGACGAGCACGTCGGGACGAAGCGTCGCGACGCGGCGGCTAACGTCGTGTGGAAGCGACAACTCGCAGACCACCGCGCCGGTTTGGAGGTCTTCGGGCTCGATGATCTCCTGCGTCGACGACGTCGCGGTGAGGACGAGTTGCGCGCAACGAACGGCCGCGCTGAGATCGGTCGTCGCCTCCGACGGGCACGGCAGCTCGCCTGCAACCTGCTCGTGGAGCTTGCGCAGACGCGTCTCGTTGCGCGCGACGAGGATCGTGCGTCCGACGCTCGGCGCGAGCAGGCGCACGCAGGCGCCGCCGATCGATCCCGTCGCACCGACGATGACTGCCGTCGCTTGCGTCGTCTCGATGTCCATCTCGCGCGCGCCGCGCAAAAGACTCTGCACGCCCGCCGCGATCGTGAGCGAGTTTCCCGTCGTGACGGGAATCGCTGACCGCTGCGCGACGGTGACGCCGCCGTCGCCGACGACGCCGGTGAAGGCGCCGAGGCCCGCAACCTGCGCGCCGAGCTCGACGCCGACGTCGATCGCGCGAAGGATTCGCGCGTAGACGTCTTCACGCGGAAAGGCGAGCATCTGCTCCGGAAGCAGCGGCGCCGCCACGAACCAGCCCTCCGTCTCGCGTCCGTCCGGCGTCTGCACGCCCGTCACGTGCACGGCGGCCCACGCGGGCATCCATTCGAGAATTTTGCTCACGATCGGAGCGCCTTTGCCCTTCGCACCCGGCTCGTATCGCGCGACGTCTTCGAGACTAAGCGGATGGATAATGAAGCAAAACTTCGGCAGATCAGACATGCCTTGTCATCCCGAGCGCTTCTCCGCTTCGAGTTTCAAAGCCGCGAGCATCATCTCGCTGTTCTCGCGGACTTTCTTTTCCAGCGTCGGTCCGATGAGTTCGGCGAGCGTCGGAACGCCGAAGTCGTACTCGACGCCGAGCACGACGTGCGTCGTCGCGCCGTCCTGCTCGAACGTCCAACTTCCTTCGAATGTATCGAGATCTCCCTCCGTGAGCCGATAGTCGATGCGCAGCGCCTCCTCGTCGAAGACGTCCTCTTCGGTCCACTCGATCGGAGCCTCTTCGACGAGCGTCTTCCAGCGCGAAATCGTTCCGTTCGGCGTTCGCTGCAGAATCGTCACGCTCTCGACGTCCGGCATGAACTCGGGAAAACGTTCCTGTTCTTTTGCGAGATCGAAAACGACGCGCGCGGGTGCGGCGATCGCGATCTCCGTCTGCACGAACGCCATCGCGCGCGTTACCCTGCGAGAGCGCCCAGCTTGTCATAGGCCGCAGCGATCCCCGCGCGCAGCGCTTCCAGCGCGGTCGTAATCTCCTGCTCGCTCACGACGAGCGGCGGTTCGAGCCGAATGACGCGCTGGGCGTTGAGCGTCCACGCGGCCGTCACCCCACGGTGGAGCATCTCCGGAATGATCGCGCCGCCGTAGCCTTCGCTGGTCAGCTCGACCCCGACGAGCAGCCCCAGCCCGCGCACGTCGGCAACGACGGCCGGAAACGCTTTTGCGATCGCGCGCGCGCCTTCGACGAGTAGCTCGCCTCGCACGCGTGCGTTCTCCGCCAGGCCTTCGTCTTCGAGAACGTCCATCGCGCAGAGCGCGGCAGCGCATGCGAGCGGATTGCCGCCGAACGTCGAGGTGTGGAGCAGCGGCGCCTTCCCGTAAGCACGCTCCCACACGGGAGCGCGGGCAACGAACGCGCCGACGGGAACGACGCCGCCGGAGAGCCCCTTCGCAAGCGTCATGACGTCGGGAACGACGCCGTCGCGCTCGCAGGCGAAGCGGTAGCCGCAGCGGCCGAGACCCGTCTGCACCTCGTCGGCGATGAGGAGCGCGCCGGCCCGTTCGCACGCCGCTTTCGCATCGCGCAGATAGCCTGGCGGCGGCACGTTCACGCCTCCCTCTCCCTGCACCGGCTCGACGATGAACGCGGCCGCATCCGCGAGCGCTCCTTCGAGAGCATCGCCATTGCCGAACGCGACGTGCTCGACGCGGTCGAGCAGCGGCGCGAACGGCGCGCGAAAGGTTTCGCGGCCGCTTGCGGAGAGCGCGCCGAGCGTCTTGCCGTGAAACGCGCCATGCGTCGCGACGATCTTCGCGCGGCCCGTCGCGGCGCGCGCGAGCTTCATCGCGCCTTCGACCGCCTCCGTTCCCGAGTTGCACCAAAACGAAATCTCGAGGTCGCCGGGTGCGAGCTGTGCCAAGCGGCGCGCGGCTTTGCCGAGCATCGGATCGAACATCGTCTTGCCGGAGAGCGCCATGAGATCCAGCTGCGCCTTCACCGCTTCGACGACCCTCGAATGCGTATGCCCGAGCGTAAAGACGCCGTATCCGCCCGCAAAGTCGAGGTACGGCTTTCCGTTTTGATCCCAAATGGTGCATCCGTGCGCGCGGGTTTCAACCGGGCTCCCGGAGAGCTTCATCACGCGCGCGAGCGCGGGATTCACGTACCGGCGATAGTTCTCGTACGTCTCCTGCGCGAGCCCGGCGGGCGAGGCCGCTCCGTAGAGCGCGTCGCGTTCCTCGATCATGCCGCTCACTTCGACCCCGGCGTTTCCATCTCCGGGAACGGGCGGGCGCTCCGCCGGGGCGATAGAGCGGGCTCGGGCTCCTAGCGGATCGCGAGCGAAATCGCGCAGCTGAGGTTCGTGGAGACTCCGGAGATCACTTGCGACGGCGCAACGTTCCCGCTGGATCCGGGCGAGAAGACGTTTATCTGAGGCCCCTGCTGATCTTCGTAGACGTATCCTTTTGCATCGACGGCGATACCGTATGGAGTCGAAAGCGTCGTCGCCGCTCCCTGGATAACCGTGATCGGCGCGACGTTGCCGTTCGCACCTTTGGCGAACTCGAGGATTGCGTTCGTGCTGTAGTCCGCAACCCAAACGTTCCCGTGCGAATCGAGCGCGATACCGAAGGGACCGTGGACCTGCGTCGCGGCTCCCGAAATCGTCGCAATCGGCGTTGCCGCGCCATTGGCATTCGCGGCAAACTCAACGATCGAGTCTCCGCTGTAGTTCACGACGTACGTGACGCCGCTCGAATCGACTGTGACGCCCTCGGGGGCGTTCAGTCCGGTAATGCGGCGGGTCGGGGCGACGTTGCCGTTCGATCCCTTCGCAAAGACGTCAAGCGTATCGGCATCCTGGTCGTCGACGTAGAGGTTTCCATTTTGATCGACCGCGTCGGGCACCGGCGTTATGAACGTCGTGTTCGCGCCCGAAATCGTTACGAGCGGAGCGACGTTACCGGTCGCGCTCGCCGAGAACTCTTCGACGGAGCCGCTGCCTTGGCTCACCCAGAGGTTTCCGGTCGTCCGATCGTACGCGAGGCCATAGGGATCTGCTAGGCCCGTGGCCGCGCCGGTGACGTCCGTAAGGGGCGTGACGTTGCCATTGGCCGTCGCCGAGAACGAGAGCAGCGACTCCGTGCAGTCATCGCCGACGAAGATCGTCGAGGCGCGCGTTGCGATGCCGCCGGGTGGATTGAAGGCCTTTCCCGTCGAGACGCATCCCGCAAGCAGTACGAGCGCGAGCAGTAACGCGAGCCGCGACAAGGATCTCATATGCAAAAGGCGCCTTTCATCATTAGCGAATCGCCAGCCCGTACGTTCCGTCGATCGTCGTCGTTGCGCCGGTGATCTGCCGGGCCGGTGCGACGTTTCCGGTCGCACTCGGTGCGAAGACGAGAATGGACGAGTTGCTCTCCGATGAAACAGCGGCGCTTCATACCAGAACCCTTTCTTGTTGCGCCGCTTTCAAGGCACGCGGCAGGCTCCCTGCTCTAGGGCCTGCCGGGCTCCTAAGCTGCCGCGGGGCGCTCGAGTAAGGCAATGGATCCCTCGATGAGCCCTACGGCGGCTTGCGCGCTCTCGACGCGCATGAGCCGTTCGCGGAGCTCCGCCGCGCCGGGAATCCCTTTCAAATAGAGCGCGACGTGCCTGCGCATCTGCGGAACCGCTCGCGACTCTCCGAGCTCCTCGACCATCGTGCGGTAGTGCACGATCGCATAGCGCAGGCGATCCGCAGCGTTCGGCGCCGGCTGCATCTCGCGCCCTTCCATGAGATCGCGTACCTGCGAGATGAGCCAGGGGTTGCCTAGCGTTCCGCGACCGAGCATGATCGCATCGACGCCGCTGTCGCGCATCCGCTCCATCGCCGTCTGCGCGCCCTCGAGATCGCCGTTGCCGATGACGGGAACGTCGACCGCGCGTTTCAGACGTGCGATGTGCTCCCAATCGGCCATTCCTTTATAGAACTGCTTCGCGGTGCGCGCATGGAGGGTCACGGCTTGTGCACCCGCATCCTGCGCCCGCCGCGCGATCTCAATGTAGACGAGTTGCTCCTCGTTCCAGCCAAGCCGCATCTTCACCGTTACCGGACAGTCGACGGCCTGCACGACCGCACGAACGATCGCTTCGCAGCGATCGGGATCGCGCATGCACGCCGATCCGCCGTTCGTCTTCGTCACCTTCGGCGCGGGGCAGCCGAAGTTGATGTCGACGATATCGGCTCCGCACTCGCGTACGACGCGCGCCGCCTGGGCCATCGTCTGCGGATCGTCGCCCCAGAGCTGCGTCGCAACGGGCTTCTCGATGCCGTGCTGGTCGATCATCTCCATCGTGCGCTTGCTGCCGAACGTCAAGGCGTTCGAAGAGACGAACTCGGTGACGGTCAGGCCGAGCCCAAACGGCTTGTAGAGCGCGCGCATCGTGCGATTCGTCACGCCCGACATCGGCGCGAGGATAAGCGGCGGCCAGACTTCGATCGGGCCTATCCGAAGCGCCGGTACGCAGCGATTCACGGCTGCGGATAAACCGAAGCGTGAAATAGGCGCAATCCTTCTAGGCTCAGGTGCGGGTCGACGCGCTCGATGAGCGCGCAGTTTTTGGCGACGATCTCGGCCAGTCCGCCGGTTGCGATGACGCGCGCATCGACGCCCATCTCCGTTCGCATGCGCGTGATGAGCGCTTGCGTCTGCCCCACGAATCCGTAGACGATGCCTGCCTGCAGCGCCTCGATCGTATTCTTCCCGAGCGCGGTCTTCGGCGTCTCCAGCGCGACCTGCGGCAGTTTGGCCGTGCGTCCGACCAGCGCGTCGATCGACACCTGGATTCCCGGCGCGATTGCGACGCCGCAATACTCGCCGCTCGCGGAGATCGCCATGAAAACCGTCGCCGTTCCGTAACTCACGATGATGAGCGGCGTACCGTACCCTGCTCGGCCGCCGATCGCCATCGCGACGAGGTCGGCACCGACTTCCCGCGGCCGCTCCGTACGCACCGCCATGAGCGTCTGACGATGTGGCTGGAGAAAGACCGGCGACTTGCCGAACGTGTGCGCGCACGCCGCTTCGAGCGCGGCATCGAGCTTCGGAACGACGCTCGCAATGACGACCGCATCCACGCCACGCGCGTTGACGCCCTCGCTTCCGAAGAGCTGCGCGAAGAGCGCACTGCACTCGTCCGGCGTTCGGCGCGCGTCGGTGGTGATGCGCCAGGTATGTGCGAGCCGCTCGCGCTCGAAGCAGCCGATCTTCGTCTCGGTATTTCCCGCGTCGATCGCAAGCAGCATATCTCCGGCCCGGACGGTTACGTTCAGTTAATCGCTATACCCCAGAGGTTGTTGAGATCGGTGCTCGCCCCCGTTATCGTCTGCACCGGCGTCGCGGCACCGGTCGCGTTCGGCGCGAAAACGTTGACGGCGGGCGTGGTGGAATCGTCCTCGTAGATGTATCCCTTGCCGTCGATCGCGACTCCCCACGGCGAGACGATGCTCGCTCCGGAGATCGTGTTCGTCGGCGCTACGTTCGCATTCGCGCTCGATGCAAACTCGAGCAGATCGTTATTGGCGGAGTTCGCGACCCAGACGTTTCCGTGCGCGTCCAGCGCGACTCCGCCGGGAAAACTAAGCGTCGTCAACGCACCGGAGATCGTGACGATCGGCGTCGCGTTCCCGCTCGCCGAGGACGAAAACTCCGCGAGGCTATTCGAATTTTGATTTGCTACCCAAATGTCGCCATTGGCGGCGACCGCCAGACCGGCTGGGTAATCGAGACCCGTCGCGGCGCCGACGATCCTCGTCACCGGTGCTACGTTCCCCGAGGTTCCGGCGGAGAAGACGTCGATCGCGTCGGCGTTTGCGTCCGCAACGTAGATCGTTCCGTTCTTGGTGACGACGATTCCCCAGGGTGCCTGCAGCGTCGTGTTAGCGCCCCCGATCGTCTTGCCCGGCGCGACGTTGCCGGTCGCGCTCGCCGGAAACTCGACGATATCGCCTAGTTGGTAATCCGTTATCCACAGGTTGCCGCTCGAATCGAAGCTGCCGTTGAGATTGTTGCTGAGCGTCGTCGTCGCTCCATTAAGATCCGTCGTAGGTGCGACGTTGCCGCTGGCGGTAGCGGGAAACGTGAGCACACTCCCGTGTCCTCCCTCGAAGACGGCGAGCGCCGTCGCGCGCGTGGCGATTCCGCCCGGCGGATTGAAGGCGGTGCCGCCGGACTTGCGGGCCGACAGCACGGCGAAGGCCGCAAGCACGAATGAGAACGATATGATGCGCTTCATGAGGCTGGCTTCTGCGGGTGCAAGGCAAGGCCTGCCCGCTCGATGGCATCCCAGAGATGCCTTGCGAGCTCGGATTTTGCACCGCGGCCGATGCTCTCACGCCGTCCATCGGCCCACAAAACCGTCAACTCGTTCTCACCTGTGCCGAAACCGCGCTCGCCTCGCACGTCGTTAACGGCGATCGCGTCGAGATGCTTGCGCGTCATCTTCTCGCGTGCGCGCGCTTCGTGATCTTCGGTTTCGGCGGCGAAACCGACCAAGCAAGTGTTGCCCTTGCGCTCCCCGAGCGCCGCGAGAACGTCCGCGGTCGCCTCGAGCCTCGCGTCGAGCGTCGCCGCGCCCTTCTTCATCTTCGACTCCGACCGCTGTGCCGGACGCCAATCCGCAACCGCCGCGGCCGCAACGACGACGTCGGCGCCGGCGGCGTGCGCGAGCGCCGCATCGAGCATCTCTTGCGCCGTCTTTACGCGCACGACGCGAACGCCGCCGGGCGGCGCGAGCAGGGTCGGCCCAAGGACGAGCGTGACGTCGGCGCCGCGCAGCCATGCTTCGCGAGCGAGCGCGATGCCGGTCGCGCCGGTAGAAGCATTGCTCAAGAAGCGCACGGGGTCGAAGCATTCGCGCGTCGGCCCTGCGGTGATCGCGACGCGCACGCCGGCGAGCGTCTGCGGCGTCAGAACGCGCTCCACCGCGGCGAGGATGCGCTCCTCGCTCGCAAGCCGTCCGACGCCCCGCTCGCCCTCGGCGAGGTAGCCCTCCTCCGGCTCGACGATTGCATAGCCGCGCGAGCGCAGCGTCGCGAGATGCTCTTGCGTCGAAGGCTTTTCGTACATCGCCGCATTCATCGCCGGCGCGACGATGACGGGAATGCGCGCCGCTAGGAGCGCGGTCGAGAGGATGTCGTCGGCGAGGCCAAGTGCGAGCTTCCCGATGAGATGCGCGGTCGCGGGCGCGACGAGCGCGACCTGCGCTTCGCGCACGAGACGAACGTGCGGGATCCGCTCGGGTGCGTCCCAGAGCGACGTGTAGACCGGTCGCGCGGTCAGCGACGAGAACGTCAGCGCGCCGACGAAGCGCTCCGCCTCGGCGGTAAGGATGACGTCGACGAGCGCGCCGCGCTGCACGAGCGTCGAGGCGAGCGCCGCGGCTTTGTACGCGGCGATGCCGCCGGTCACGCCGAGGAGAACGCGCGCGCCCCTCACGAGCGAATCCAAAGGTTGTCGATGAGGCGCGTACCGCCCAACCGCACCGCGCCGATGACGAACGCCGGCGCGCTCAGCGCCGGCAGCGGTGCGAAATCTTCTTCGCCGACGAGATCGAGATACGCGAGGTCTGCGGGCTCTCGTACGACCGCGCGCGCCTGCGCCGCCGCTTCGTCTTTGGAGGCGCCGCGTTCGAGCGCCGAGCGCATCGACAGAAGCGCGCCATGGAGCGCCGGCGCTGCGGCGCGCTCCTTCGCGCTGAGATAGGCATTGCGGCTCGAAAGCGCGAGGCCGTCGTTCTCACGCACCGTCGGCACGATTTCGATCTCGACGGGCACGTTGAGGTCGAGCACGACGCGGCGCAGCACCGCCGTCTGCTGCGCGTCCTTCTGTCCCAGAAAGAGCATCTGCGGCGCGACGATCTGCAAGAGTTTCACGACGACGGTCGCGACGCCGGTGAAGTGTCCGGGCCGAGCCGTCCCTTCGAATCGGGCACCGATCTCGCCGGGATCGACGTGCGTCGCGAATCCCTGCGGGTAGAGCGCATCGCGTTGCGGTAGAAAGAGCAGGTCGGTTCCCGCGCGCTCGAGCGTCTGCCGATCCTTTTGGAGATCGCGAGGATATCGTTCGAAGTCTTCGCCCGCCGAGAACTGCAGCGGGTTGACGAAGACCGATGCGACGACGCTCGCGCAGCGCTCGCGCGCCCGCGCGAGGAGCGCGGCGTGTCCTGCGTGCAGCGCGCCCATCGTTGGAACGAACCCTATCGGCTTGCGAAGCCGCGCGCACTCGGCGCGCGTCTGCGCGAGATCGCTGATTAGGCGCGTGTGACCCGCAGCACGGTTCGTCCGACGACGAACGGCGTCCCGATGCTCAAGGTTGCGTCGTCTTCCACGCTCTTGCCGTTCACGCGCGTTCCGTTTCTGCTCTTGAGGTCGCGCAGGAGCAGGCGCTCCTCCTCGACGCGCAGCTGCGCGTGCTTGCGCGAAACGTAACGATCGAGCGGAATGCAGGCTTGCGCGACGCGGTCGTCCCGCCCGATGACGATCTCGCGCTCGAAACCCCACGTTTTTCCGTCCAAAGGGCCGCTCAGCACCTCGAGCAGATACATGCTCACGTGGGCTTCTTCTTCGCGCCACCGGCCCTCCTTGCGGCCTTCCGGGAAGGGAGGGCTAAGTTTTTCGACCCAAGGCGACGATATTGGATAGGGTGACCATGGACGACCGCATCGAGGAACTGCTGCATCTCATCGAGGTCGAGCCCGACGCCCTGCGAGAGGCGGAGTTTCTTCAGGCACAAGCGATCCTCGACACGATGCTCGGCAAGAAGATCGTCGCGGCGACGATGGAGGAGCGGCGCATCGTCATCGAAACCGCCGATGGAAACAAGTACTTCTTCTACGGCTTCCTCGGTAACGATTCGGCCCCGGCGCCCGGCTGAGACTCCTAACGCCGCGACTTACTTTGCGGCGCCGTCCAGCGCTTTTGCGATAACGTCTCTGTCTTCGGGCGCGATCTGCGTGAACGCGATGCCGTGTGCGAAACACTTCGTCGTTGCGTCGAAAAACGAGAGCACGATGCGTCCGCGCACGAGCGTTTCGCGATCGCTGCCCGGAACGGTGAAGCGCAAGAGAATGTTCTGACCGGCGGGGAGATCGATCTTCGTTGAGACGCGCAAGCCGCCGCCGCTGAGATCGAGCGCGTCGCCGTAGAGCACGAGCTCGCTTCCCGGCACGATAACCGCGACGGGAAAGTTAACGCTGCAGCGATTCGAACGCCTGCGGCTGGGCCCTTCGTACTTCGCGCCCACGGCGCAATCTTCTCGCTACCCCCGCACGCACCTTGCAGCCGCGAGGAGCGCGCCGGCGGCCGCGTGCGTCGTGCTGACGCCACCCTGAAGATAGACCTCGTACGGCTCGCGCATCGGCGCGTCGCAGGAGAGCTCGATCGTCGCGCCCGGAACGAACGCGCCGCTCGACATGACGACCGGCACCGCATAGCCCGGGACGGCACCGGGTTCGGGCAGGAAGCGCGCGTCGAGCGGCATCGCGCTCTGCAGGCCCGCAGCGAATCGCAGGAGCATCTCGGGCGAGCCCAAGCGGATTGCCTGCACGATGTCGCTGCGCCGCGCCCCGCATCGCGGATCGACTCCGAAGCCCAGCTCTTCGAAGAGCGCGGCGGCAAAGTCGAGCCCGCGCAGCGTCTGCTCGACGACGAGCGGCGCCATGAAGAGTCCCTGGAGCAAGGATCGTCCGAAGCCGTACGTTGGCCCGACTCGCCCGCCCAAGCCCGGCGCGTAATGGCGCGACGCGACGCGTTCGACGAGCTGCGCGCGCCCCGCCACGTACGCTCCGCCGGGCGCGAGGCTGCCGCCGGGGTTCTTGATGAGCGAGCCCATGACGAGATCCGCTCCGCACGCGCTTGGCTCGCGCTCCTCGACGAGTTCGCCGTAGCAGTTATCCACGAGCACGAGGGTTCGTTTGCTCGCGCGCTTCACCGCCGCCGCCGCCCTCTCGCACGCGGCAACGCAGAGCGACGCGCGCGGCGCGTAGCCGCGCGAACGCTGAATGAAGACCGCCGCGACCCGTTCGCGCTGCAGCGCCTCGCGCAACGCTTCTTCATCGATCGCTCCGCTCTTCAGGCCGATCTCGCGATAGCGAATGCCGCGATGGACGAGCGCGTCCGGCGCGTCGGCGATGGCGCTGCGCAGCGTATCGTACGGCGGACCGGTGATGGAGAGGAGCGTCTCGCCGGGAGCGACGCACGCTTCGATTGCGGTAACGATCGCATGCGTCCCGCTCACCAGCGAGAGCCGCGCGAGCGCTCGCTGCGCGCCGAAGATGCGTGCGAACAGCGATTCGTAGCGCTCGCGCGCGGTATCGTCGTACCCGTAGCCTGCGCTCGGCGCGAGGTCGCTCTGCGCGATGCCTTCGTCGAGAAACGCGCGCAGAACGTTCGCGGCAACGGCCTCCTGCGCCGGATAGCGGACCTGCGCGGTGCGTTCGCTCGCGCGCATCGCGGCGTCGCGCACGCGCCCGGTAGCGCCCAGCGCGTCGCAGAGCGCCTGCGCGTTCATAGTGCTTTGCGCTCGTACGCGCGCAGGAACGGCAGGTAGATGAGCGTCGAAATCGCGATGTTGACGAGGACCAACAGCACCGCGTGCGGGTCGAGCGTCGCAAGATACGTCGCGATCGGCGCGGGAACGAGCGGCGGAACGTAAAAGGCCGGCCGCGCGACCAAGCCAAGCGCCATGGCGCCGTACGTCGTCGCTGCAAGCACGAGCGGCGTTGCGAAGAACGGTATAGCAAACGACGGATTCAACGCGATCGGCAATCCGTAGAGGAGCGGCTCGTTCACGTTTGCCAGCGCCGGAAGTATCGCTATTCGTCCGAGCGTCCGCAGCCGCTTCACGCGCGAGACGCAGACCAGGATCGCCAGCGGCAGCGTGGCGCCGGAGCCGCCGGGATAGATGAAGAGAAAGAGCGACGAGACGACGATGTGCGGAAGCGGAAAGTGCGTGACGAACGCCGCCGTGTTCTCCATCTGCAGGGTGAGATAGACCGGTGTCAGCACCGCGGAGAGCATTGCCGATCCGTGGATGCCGAGCATCCAAAGGAGCATCTGCGCGGCGACGATGATCGCAAGCGCCGGGAGCGAGTCGCCGAGGCTGCCGATCGGCGCGAGCGCGGCGGCAATCGCAGCCGAGACGTCGGCGTGGAATCCAAAGGTCAGCAGCGCGAAGGCTGCAACGGCCAGAAGCGCGCCGATAACGGCGTTGCGCGCGAGCGCGATCGCGCCGCCGGTAACGCCGCACGCGATGAGGGCGAGGAAGATTCCCGTCGCGCCGATTTTGTGCAGTTCCCCGAGCGCATCCGCTCCCGCCGGCCGCGGGAGCACGAGGGCAAAGCAGACGAGAGATGCGGGAAGGAGGATCGGCAGCGGATAACGCGCGCGCCGCGCGAGCGCGACCGGCAACGCGAGAGCGAGCGCGACGGCCATGACGCCGAAGGCCGGCATGAGCGCGTTCCAAACGGGAACGACGAAGAGCAGCGCGAGCGTCGAGAGGCAGAGCACCGCGAATCCCCACGGAAACGCTTCGCGTACGGCGAGCAGAAATGGCGCATCCGCGGCGCGTGCGAGCGCCGGGAGAAGACCGCTAGAGGCGGCGGACCACGGCCTCCACGCGGCCGACGATCTCGACATCGCTCGCGTAGATTGGCGCCATCGCTCGATTCTCCGGCTGCAGCCGGACGCGACCGCTCTCCTTGAAGAAGCGCTTCACCGTCGCCTCCCCGTCGAGCATCGCCACGACGATCTCGCCATTACGGGCCGTCTTCTGCGGACGAACCATGATGAGGTCGCCGTCGAGGATCGCGGCCTCGACCATCGAGTCGCCCTGGACGCGCAGCATGAACGACTCCGAGCCGCGCGGCACGAAGTCGCCGGAGAGCACGAACTCCCCCTCGACGTTCTCGGTGGCGGTGATCGGCAGGCCGGCCGCGACCTTGCCGACGATCGGCATGACGATCGCCTCGGCAAGCGCGTGCGATCCGGGCGCGGAGCGCAGCGCCCGCGGCTTGGTCGGGTCGCGTTCGATGAGCCCCTGCCGCTCGAGGGCCTTCAGGTGGGCGTGGATCGTGGACGACGAGGAGAGGCCGACGCGCTCGCCGATCTCGCGGACCGACGGCGGGTAGCCCTGCTCCGCGGTAAAGCGGCGGATTGTCTCCAGGATCCTCTGCTGGCGCTCGGTGGGCGCAGAATTAGTGGGACTCTGTCTCACTTCAGGCTCTACGATAGCACAGGACCGGCAGGAAGGCAAACGTACGTTCGAGCCAACTGCTTGACAGGGGTCCTCTGCGGCATGCTAAAATGTAGTGGACGAACAGGCGTTTGGCACGACATAGGGGTATGGTTGGGCCCGAACGAAGGTTCGACACAAGATATCGAAGGGAGCGTCGACCGCAATGGAGCGTAAACGGGTAAGCCTTCTACGATGAGAAAGCGTAAACGGATCAGCCTGCTTCCGGTCATCGCGCTGGCCGCGCTGAGCCTGTCGGTGACGCTTCCCGCACTCTCGAGCATGCGGCTGTACGCCGCCACGCCGCAGCGGTCGACATTCGTGACCGTGCGCAGCGGCGACACGCTCTGGTCGATTGCCGCAGCCCATACGGGCGCTGACGGCAGCATCGAGACGATGGTCGATCGCATCACGCTGGTCAACCACCTCGGCACGGCACCGCTGCAGCCTGGAGAGCGCCTGCGAATTCCTCTCTAACCACGATGTAGGGAGGAGCCAAAAGGGCCGCGAGATACGCCGCGGCCCTTTCCTATTCAGATGAGGGAGGCGGATAATCTCGGCATTGTGCATTTGACGGGGAAAGTCGGACACGATATGCTCGAGCGCGTGTTCGGGTCGAACTTCTCGGCCCTCCGGCGAAGGAGTAGATAGCTGTGGAGTACCGCGTCCGGATAAAGGATACAAGTAAGCGCCCTGGACGGGTTTCGCTCTGGGCGGCATCTATTATCATGACGACCCTACGCGCGGCCCTGCGAGCAGAAGCGTCTACCATAAGCAAGCACAAGTCCAGCCGTGGCAGGATGAGCAAGGTGCAGCGGGAGTCTGTGGAACTTTCGCTCGTACGGGTGGAGGAAGGTTCGAGCGTACTCATATTCGATTCCGATGTTCAAACGCTGCTCGATCTGCCGAATAAAGTCTTTGCCGAGTTCATTCGCGAAGCAAACCGCAACGAAGACCACGGCGAGAATATCTCGATACAACGAACCGCGCTGAACCTGGAGCCCCTTCTCGCCAAAGGCTCACCGATTGAGTGGATTGAGTTTGATGACGCGCAAGGTTCCTCAGGACGGTACGATGCACCCAAACTCGAAAAAATCAGAGAACACCTCATAGCATCCGAGGCAGCCGCCGACCCAGACACGTTTGTGGAGGTCGTCGGTCGGCTTTTGGAGTTGGATCTTTCGAGGCAAACGTTTCAAATCCACGGCGTCCGTGACGAGCCGACCACAATCGCCTTCGCCGACTTCATGGAGCCAATCGTCAAGGAGGCTCTTGAGCGCTTTGTTAATGCCAGCGTAACCGTCTCGCGCGCCGGGACGAGAGAACTTCTATCCATCGTACCAATCGAGGCGATTCCAGAATCGCAATTTTACGAGAAACTCATCATCGAGCAGGTAATCGCAGCCCAGGGCGTTTCTCCGTTGAGCAATGTCGCCGGTCTGGAACTGCCGGATGGCGACAGCGTACCTTTGGAAGAGTTCATTGAGTTCCGGCGCGGCAAGGCGAGCTAATGGCGGCAGATCCTGTCCTTTTATGCGACACCAACGTCGTCTCTATATTGCTGAAAGTTGGGACCGTCCACGATGCGAGAAAGCAAAGAATCCGGGCTGAGTTATCTGGAAACATTGCGGCAGTAAGCTTCGTCACCGTAGCAGAGTTGCTATATTGGGCTGAATGTCATTCGTGGGGAGCCGCGCGCAAGAGCGAGCTCGATCGACGACTGCGGTCGTTTGCGATCCTGGACCCGACCAGGGCTACCGCCGAGCATTGGGCCAATATCAAAAATGAATGCCGGAAAAGCGGCGACGTAGTGAGCGAAAACGATTTGTGGATCGCGGCGGCGGCAAGGGAGTACGGGATCAAGCTAGCGACGGCTGATGGCGCCTTTGACAGTGTGCCGGGGATAGCTACGCTATCGTTATGACGAACACGAGCACGGTCTCAAAGCCTACATGCGCCGCTCGACGATCGTGACGCCGTGCTCGCCGTGCTCCTCTAAGAACGCGAGCCCTTCCATCATCCATTGGTCGAGGCCGGTGCCCGAGTGGCGCGCGACTTCGCGCGCGACGTGCGCGCGATCTCGCAGCCACGCGAGCTCGGCTCGCGTCGTCGTCGGAAAGATCGCGACCTCGCACTCTTCACAGAGGAACCCGTGGCGCACCAAGGGTTCCTAGCGTCTCCTACAGATGAATCTGCGCCTGCACGTAGATATTGAGGGGCAGATACCCGTTGAAACTTCCCGCCGCGAACGACTGCGGAAGATACGACTGCGTCTCCCAGACTGGCGGCCGCACGCCGTTTGCCGCGACGTCGTTCGGACTCGCTCCGACGTACGCTCCCGCTCCGTTCAGGCCGCCGACGTAGTTCACCGTGTTCACATCGTAACCGCAGATGTACTGACCCGCCGGAAACGCCGCCGTCCACGGCTCCTTCGAGCCGCCGAAGCATGTGTGGTAGAGATCGGCGGCCGTTACCATGAGCCTGATCCTCGGCGAGAGGTCGTACGTCAACTGGACGTTTGCGATGACGATGCTCGGCTCCGTGTACTCGCCCAGCGACGCGAAGTTGCCCGTCTGTGGGTTTGGAACGAAGAGTTGGCCCCACGGCGAGACGCTGCCGCCGCCGTACGACGTGTAATCGCAATCGAGCGGATTGTTCGTCGTCGCAACGCCCGTGCCGGCCGGGCCTTGATTGATTCCCGTCGTGCTGCACGCGATCGGATCGACGCCGGGAATATCCATCGGCGATCCGTATCGTGAGCCCGACAGGTACTGCAGGCTCGGCGTGATCGCAAACTTCCCCATGCGCTCGTTGAGGATGAGCGTCGTGGTGTACGGCGCGTCGTAGCCGGCGGCGTCGTTATACGCCGCGCCGAGGAAGAGGCCGGCGCCGGCGCTCGCGGGATCCGGCCACCAGCCGTTCGGATCCATCGTCGCCTGCGGCTGGAGATTGTAGTACGGGTTGAGCACCGTATCGCCGGCGCCGACCGCACACGACGTTGCGGTGCCGCCCGTGTAGCACTCGGACGCTCCTCCCGCCGCGCTCAACTGCGGGAAGTTCTTGTTGCAGAAGTTCGCGTTTGCGGCGTAGTACGTCTTCGTGTAGCAGTCGTAGGCTTCGACCGCCGTGTTCAACTGGAGCACGCTGCTCTCGCCCATGAGCGACTGATACTTCACCGCGGCATTCGTGTATGCGAACGAGAGCATCGCGGAGAGCCCGTTCGCGGCGAAGTCGCCGAGTTGAAGCTCGGCTTCGACGCCGTAACTACGGAAGTTTCCAACCGGAATGTCCGTGACGTACCCGGGGCCGATGTAGTAGTCTTGCTCCCAGTTCGACGAGTAATCGTAGAACGGCGTGAGCTTCATCGACAGCGCCGATCCGTGGACGTGGTGCTCGAACGAGAGATCGTACTGCGCCGACGTCTGCGCCGGAATCGCGTGGAACGGCGAGAGGAACCCGAACTGCATGAACGTTCCCCACTGGCCGAGATCGTCGCCGGAGGAGTTCACGTACTGCACCGACGCGGTGAAGGGCGGCTCGACGAAGCGTCCCGCCGAGACGCGCCAGACCGTGTCCGGGTTCTCCTCGTACGTCGCCGAGAAGCGTCCCGACCAGTACGAGATATCGTAGTTCGGCGGTGAGATGTCGGTGAAGAGCGGATGGCCGCCGATCCCGTCGGGATGAACGTAGCCCGCCGGGCAGTTCACGTAATACGCGAGCGCCGGCGGCGGGAGCGAGCCCGGTCCCAGAGGCGTGAGGGCCGGCGTCGAGTTCGATGGGTTGATGCACGCCGAGTCTTGAATGATCTGCGCGTAGAAATCGTTCTGCGGATTCTGCGTGTTCGCAAGGATGTAGTCGTAGTCGTCGTAGCGCAGAGCGAGGTCGATCGTCCAGCGGTCGCTGGGACGGAACTCGTCCGAAAGGCTGACGCTGGAGAAGTGCGGCGTCACGCTGTTGTCGGAAGCGGACGCGTCGGTGTTCCAGAGCGTCTCGTACTTCGCACCCGCCGTTGCGGCCGCACCGGTAATCGGCGGCTCGCCGAAGGTCGCGTTGTCGTACGGCGTGTCAAGTTCGTCGCCGCCCCCATCGTCGACGGTGGCCTCGCACGGCGTCGCGCTCATGCTGAAGATTCCCCAACACGTGTAACGCCCGTTTGCCTGCGAGACGAGCCCCATCTCAAGCGGCGACGTACACGCTTGAGGCGAGGCGTAGCCGCTCTCGAACGAGAGGTACGGCGAGCACTGCGATCCGCTGATGAAGCCCGTGTTGTACCAGCGGCTCGTATTCGCCGCAGTGTAGTTCGCGTTGACGCTCACGAGGTGCTCGTCGGTGATTTGATCGGTGAATGCAATCGAGCCGCCAAGCGTGTGCGTCGTCAGAAGATAATCTTCGGCGTCGGGATAGATCGGCCCGAACGAATCCGCGTACGTCGTATCGGCGCCGATGAGGTCCCAATCGGTATAGAGGCTGTACCCGTAGATGCGAAGGTACGCGTTGTCGCTGAACGGATGCGTCCACTGAATTTTCGCGATGCCGACGTCGTTCCAGGCCGGGTCCTCGGGGCTGGCCGGCAGTTGGCCCTCGAAGCCGCGATCGGTCGGGCTATCCGGGAAGTAGTACTCCTCGTACGGCGAACCGGCCGTTCCGGCGCTCGTATTCACGGGCGTCCCAAACGGCAGATTGTAGAGCGCGGCATCGTTGTAGTACGGATAGTTCGCGCAGTACGGCGCGCACGTCGTATCGCCGTAGAAACTGTTCGGATTCGTGTTGTACGGCTCGCCGCTCAAGGTGAGCGTCATCTGCGCCGGACCCCATTGGTCGTTGGGCGAGGTGTAGTACGACGTGCGCATCGAGGACGCAGACCAGAGGAGTTGGACATCGTCGCGCTCGCCGTTGCGGCGCGGTATGCCGAGATGGAGGTTCACGACGTCTTCGCGATCGCTCAGGAACGATTGCGAGTTGCCGATCGCCGCCGGCTCGCCGTTCATGAGGCAACCGTAATAGTACGACGCCGGATTCACCGGGTCTCCGTAAAACAGGCCGGCGCCGGCGCCGCTCGTCGTCGTGCACGCCGACGTAACGCCGTAGCCGTAATCGGACGAACTGTTGAACTGGAAGATGTTCACGTTCTCGGAGTACGCGAACGGGCCGCCCGGCGCGTAGAGGCCCGCGCCGTTATCGTTGTCGACGTAGCGGAACGCCTGATCGGTGCCGCCGATGCCGACGTAGTACGAGAAGTTGCGATCGGGAGTCGCCCCGCCGGCTTCGAACGTCAGCGTGTGGTAGAACGCATCGGTGGCGATGCCGACGTTGAAATCGGCGTACCCGGGATACGTTCCGGTTTTGATGACTTGATTGATGAAGCCCGAGATGCCGCTCGAGGCAACGCTCACCGGCCCGCCGCCGGTGTAGACTTGCAGTTCCTGCAAACCCAGCGACGTGAACGTCGTGGAGACGTAGTTGTCGAACGCGCGGTTCACCGGAATGGCGTCGTACTCGAATCCGACCGTGTACGGATTCTGTCCGTGGATGACGACCGGCTGATTCCATCCCATTCCGCCGGTGGGCACCATGACGCCGGGGATTGCCGAGATCGCCGAGTACGCGTTGTTGAGGTTGCCGCCGCCGCCGAGAACCGCCGAGACGGATTGCTGCGCGGGCGTGATGTTGTAGAGATCGCCGCCGACGCCGGGCTTCACGAGTGCCGCCGCGTTCGTGCGCTCCGTCGCGATGACGCGCAGCGCGCGCGGCATCACGAGGACGAGCTGCTGCGTCTGGTCCGCCAACACCGTCGTACCAGCTCGCTCGATCGTGACGTACCCGTCGTGCGTCACGGTGATCGTGTACGTGTCCGGCGCGAGCGTGAGGAGATCGAAGTGCCCGTGCGCATCGGTGGTCGCCGACGCGACCTGCGACGGGGAGACGGCCCGAACCAGCGCGCCGACGACCGGCGCCCCCCGGTCGTCGTGCACGACGCCGGCGATGCCGCCGGTCACTGAGGCACGCGCAATGCCGGAAAGCGAGAAACAGAGCACGCTTAAGGCACAAAGCGAACGCAATAGCTTCATCATCCCTAGGGCGTTCGCGCCCGCCCGCCTTGCCGCCCTTTCCGAGGGGCCCACGGCGCGCCGGGGCCGGCTCGCTTCAGTGACGGGCGAGAATTGCCAGAATTCCGAGCATCGTCGTAACCCAGGTTCCAACGACGACGCCGATCGTCCACATGAAGCGTTGATCGATCTTGCGATCCATCGCGTCGAACCGCATGTCGATCGCGGTGAAGCGCGAGTCGATGCTTGCAAGGTGCCAGTTGATTTGCTCGAACGCGCCCTCGAGGTGCGCCATACGTGACTCTACTGAAGCGTCTGCCATGATGCCTCCTTTTCGGCCCACTATCACGACGACGCAGTGCTTTGACTAGTCCCTCGAACGTGGTTCGACGTGCGTTACGCACTCGCTCAGCTTGCCCTGAGCGCTCCCTCGACTTCGTTCGCTTCGCGAACTACGCTCGGGATGACACAAGAGAAAAGCGGAAGGCCTCGGGCGTTGCC
>JBOHTS010000011.1:0-28109 GCA_050733755.1 Candidatus Tyrphobacter sp.
GTCGTCGACGCGGTCGTTCGCTACGCGGAAGTCGACGCGCCGTCGCGCGACGTCGTGAGCGTCGGCAGCGAGCGCGAGATCGGCGTACTGCGCGTCGCGCAGATCGTTGCCGATATCGCGCGGGTTCCGTGTCGCGTGCAGCGTCTCGCGGACGCTTCGGACGAGATCCGGCATCGTCGCGCGGATTGCAGCTCCCTGCGCGAGATGCTCGGCGACCTTCATGAGACGCCGCTCGAGCGCGGCCTCGCGCGAACCTTCGAGTGGCATCGCGCCACGCTCGATTCGGACGGCACGCGCTGCGAGCAGAGCGCCGGGTTGGTTAGAGGAGGACCTTAGCGATGAGGATTCCGAGAATGATTGCGATGAGAAACCACACGTTTGCCTCTCCTTTTTGCTAGTGCGTTTCCCCGAGTATACCCACTCGATGGGCGCCGGCCGCTCCCTCGACGCTACGTGCGGCGGGCCTCGCCGGCTCGGTAGCGATAGACGATTCGGCCTTTCGTGAGGTCGTATGGAGAGATCTCAACGTCGACGCGATCGCCCGGAAGAATCTTGATGCGATGGCGGCGCAAACGGCCGGCGATGTGCGCGAGAATGACGTGCCCGTTGTCGAGTTCGACCGAGAACGTCGTGCTTGGAAAGACCTGCTTGATCGTCCCAAAGACCTCGAGCGGCGCCTCCTTCGTGTCCTGCGTGTGCGCTTTGGGCGCGCGCGGCTCGAGCGGTCGCCGCCTTCGTGTCGGTATGTGGTTCTCCTTCGTGCGTCGGGTCTGCTTGGTTTTCGTACTATCCCATAAACTACGTCCGGAAGCAAGGCAGGTGGTTGTTCGGCAGGGGGCGCCGAAGGATGCGCGATGGACCGTCCGCCTCGGATCGCGGCCGTCGCTACAGCAGTCCCGCAATACGTCCTGAATCAGGAAGAGACGAGGCGCCGCTTCCGCGCCTTCTTCCCGGGAGATGCGCTCGTTGCTCGGCTCTTGCCGGTCTTCGCGAACAGCGGCATCAAAACGCGCTACTCGTGCGTGCCGATCGAGTGGTACTACGACCGTCACAACTGGTCCGATCGCAATGCGGTGTATCTCGAAGCGGCGCTCGATCTTCTCGAACGCGCCGCGCGCGCTGCGCTCGAGAAAGCCGCGGTTCGTATCGAGGACGTCGGCGCACTCGTCGTCGTCTCGACGACGGGCGTTGCAACGCCGAGCCTCGACGCTCTTCTCATCGAGCGCATGGGTTTCGCGCGAACGATCACGCGCTTGCCGATCTTCGGCTTCGGCTGTGCCGGCGGCGCGCTGGGCCTCGGCCGCGCGGCGACCATCGCGAGGGCGCGCAGCGATGCCCCGACGCTCCTCCTCGTCGTCGAGTTGTGCACGCTTTCGTTCCGTCGCGACATCTCGAAGAGCAATATCGTCGCGAGCGCGCTCTTCGGAGACGGCGCAGCTGCGGCGGTGCTGTCGCCGTACGCCGACGGTCCCGCGATCGTCGACGCCGGCGAGTATCTCTTCGAAGACACGCTCGACATCATGGGCTGGGACGTCGCGGAGGATGGCTTGCGGGCGATCTTCTCACGCGACATCCCCGCGCTCGTCGAAAGCCGTTTCCGCCCGGCGCTCGACGCCTATCTCGCGCGCGCCGGCCTCACGATGGCGGATATCGACGGCGTCGCGCCGCACCCTGGAGGCGTCAAGGTGCTCGAAGCGCTCGCGAGCGCGCTCGGGCTTCGCGACGAAGCGCTCGACGACGCGCGAGCGGTGCTCGAAGAGTACGGAAACATGTCGGCCGCAACGGTGATGTTCGTCCTCGAGCGTGCGCTCTCGCGCGGCCGCCTCAGCGACGGAGCCTGGCGCCGGGCGCTGGCAACCTCGATGGGGCCGGGCTTCACGGCGGCATTCGTTACGCTCGAACGATGAACGTTCCGGCGCTCTACGTCATCCTCGCGCTCGTTGCGGTGCAGCGCCTCGCCGAGACGATCTACGCGCGGCGCAACACGCGCGCCCTTCTCGCCTCCGGTGCCGTCGAGATCGCGCCGGCGCAGTATCCGTTCTTCGTCGCGCTTCATTCGGCGTGGCTGCTCTCGATGCTCGTGCTTGTTCCGGCGAGCGCGCCGGTCGACTGGTGGCTCGTCGCGATCTACGGTCTCTTGCAAGGCGTTCGATTCTGGATTCTCGCGACGTTGAAAGGGCGCTGGACGACGCGCATCGTCGTGCTGCCCGATGCACCGCTCGTTCGCAGCGGTCCGTATCGGTTTATGCGTCACCCGAACTACGCGCTCGTCGTTGCCGAGATCGCCGTCCTGCCGCTCGCCTTTGACGCCTACGCAATCGCAGCGACGTTTACGGTCCTCAACTTGGTTCTTCTATGGTGGCGGATTCGGACGGAGAGTGCGGCGCTCGCCGCGCTCTCCGGCTGACCGCTGCGCGGCGAACGCTCGTAGGGCCGCAGAGAACGACGCACGTTCGCGCACGAGTCGCACGATCTGCACGTCGAGCGCTCGCGCCGCGGCCGTATCGTCGGCGGCGAGCGTCGCGAATCGTCGCGCGAGAGCCGCATGCGCGGCGCGGTACGCGGCGGCCGTGCCGGTCGGCTGCTGCAATGCCGTACGCTGCGTCGCACGCAGCGTACGCTGCGCACGTCCCACAGCGGCCGGCGGCGGGCCCGAATGCGCGGACGCCGCGGTTGCGAGATTCGCTCGCGTGCGCGTTCGGATTCGCGCAATCGTTCTTGCGGTTTGGGTCGAGGCGGCTCGTGCGAGCTGCGTCTGGTAGGCAGCAAGGACGAGCGCGTCGCGCGCGTGCAAAGCGTTCATCGTTGCGTCGTCTCGATTCTCGATCGCCCGCAGCCGCATGGCGGCGTCGTGTCGCCGAGCGGCACCCGCATGGAGATCCTTCGCTCGTACCCGCAGGAGCATCGTTTCGAGCGCGTCGCGCCGCGTCAGCGCGAGCGCGAGCGTCGACTCGCGCTCGTAGAGCTGCTGCCTGCGGATCGCCGTTCCTTGTGCAACGCGCGTCCGCGCGTCGCGTTCGATCTGCGCGATTTCGGCGCGGCTATCGAGCGGAAGCCGTTCGCGATAGCGGGCCGCGCCGTCGCCGCGTTGCGCGCGTGCGGTGGCGGCGAGCGCGGCCGAGTCCTGCGACGCGTAGAGGTTCGACCGGTGCGCGATTGCCGCAAGCGCGGCGGTCGCGTTCGCGGCACCGGCCGCAAGCGTTTCGCGATCGCGAGCGATCCTGGCCGCGCGCGCGCGAGCACTCCACATGCGCTCCGTCGCGCGGAGCGCGGCGATCGCCCGATCGTAGTGCGCGCGCTCTGCCTGAAGCGGGCTCGCCGCTAGCAGCGCGCACAGGAGAGGCAATAGTGCCAAACGCCGCATGAGAAGTACCTCCTTCCAAACGTCAGAAAGATGCCGGAGCTCGCGCCGCCGAGCATGGCATCCGAGGGCTGCAGGCTCAGACCGCCCGGCCCCTGGCGAATTCCCGGCGGCTCGCTATTCAAGAACGACTGCTGCTGTTGAAAGATGCGAAGGCTCACGTCGGCGCCGTTGCGTTGAAGGTAGCGAAGCTTCACCATCTCCTGGCGCGGGTATCCGAGCGTTGCCGACGTCGTCACCGTGACGTGCTGCGCGATTCGTTTCTCGATTTGCGCCCCGATTCCGGTCCCGTATCCCGATCCGATATTGCTGTACAGCGCGAGATTGCTCGCTCCGAGCGCCCCGCCGAGCGTCGTCGAGATCGGATCGAGAATGCTGCGGGTGAAGATGCGATTCGCTTCGCCGAAGCCGACGCGCCGTACGACCGACGATGCGGTAAACGGGCTCGACGCCGCTGAGGGTACGCCCTGCACCGCACCGAACGATTGCATGCCGACCAGCAGGCCGAGAATCTGCGAACGGGAGTAGCTCGGGTCCGACGAGAGCGCGAGGTTCATATTCGTCACCGGTCCCGTCACGCGAATGCGAATGTCGGTCGGGGGATCGGCGATGCTCGTTGTCGCGACCGCGTCGATCGTCGGCATGATGCCGTTCGCGGGGTTGAAGGCGACGACCGCGCGGCGCAGCGCAAAGAGTTGATAGAAGTTCACGGTGCCGCCCGTTGCGCGAAACGTTCCGGCCATCACGGGCGCGGCCAGCGTTCCGCTCAGCGTTGCGTTGCCGGCCGCGCCGACGTCGACGGTCGAGTTTTGCACCCGGACGTCCGGCCCGACGGCGATGCCGAAGTCATCGAAGGCGACGTTCGGCGGCGCCGCAGTCGACGGCGCCGACGGATGGTAGAGCGCGCTCACGGGGATGCGCGCGTGCGACACCGTAACGTTGCCGCCGATCGTCAGCGGCTTGCCCGTCGCGTGCGACGCGGTCACGCGCGCGTCGAGGATTCCTTTGAAGTACTTCGGCGAGTCTATCGAAGCGTGCGTGACCGTGAGTCCGAACGAGTACGCGGCGCCCGCGGGATCGACGAGATCGCCCAGGAGAATGCGGCCGCTTCCGGCGAGGCGTCCGCCTCCGACGTTTGCATGGAGCGATTCGAGATCGACGGTGCGTCCGTCGAGCGTTAGGCGAAGGCCGATGTCGTCGAGGGGAGCGGCGTCGAGCGGCCCTGCGTACGATCCCCCCGCGAGTTGCGCGTTTCCGCTCAGCGTCGGCGCTCGCGCCGTTCCGCCGACGGCGATGCTGCCGTCGATTTGTCCGCCGAGTTTGGTTTTCGGACCGAACAACGACGCGAAGTTCGAGAGCGCGAGCGCATCCGCGCGGACGCGCATCTGCAGCGGCGCGTTCGCAATGGAAACCCTGCCACCGCGCAGAGGAATTTCCCCGCTCGCGAGGAGCCGGCCGCTTGGGAAATCGGCCTGCGCGGAGCGCAGTACGATCGCGTGCTTCGTCGCCGAGAGCCGTGCGTCTGCCGATGGGATCGTGAAGGTATGATAGCGCAGCGAGCGCAGCGCGATCGTCGCGGTTGCCAGAGGATCGCTGCGCGTGCCCGCGACGGCCGCATCGAGGACGGCCGAACCTGCGAGCTGGCTCCTCTTGCCCGTCACCGTTTGCGCGAGAAGCCCGGCGTTGGTACTCTGCGCGCGGGCTCGAAGGTCGAGCGCTCCGGCGCCTCGCAGAGCGAACGATCCAGACGCACTCGCAGTGAGATACGGCATGGCAAGCGACGCGCTCGCGATCTCGACCCGATCGTCGTGCATGCCGCCGGTAAACTGCAGCGACGCGATTGGGATGCGACCAACGAAGATGCGCGATGCACGTGCGCTTGCGGTCACGACGAGTGCCGGAAAGCGACCGCGAACGGTCGCTCGAGCATCGGCCGTGCCCAGGATCGGCATCTTCAGGCTGACCGGTGGAAGCCACGCTGCGAGTGCGACGTTTTGCGCGCTCGCGCGAAGGTCCAGCAGCGGCGCGCGCGTCGCGCCGACGCTGCCTGCGATGCGAAGGTCGCCGGTTCTACCGCGCGTCGTTACGGCGAGTTCGACGAGCGAGCCGGCGCTATGCCACGCGGCGTCGGTCGTGCCGAGATCGTAGCGGCGAAAGCGCGCGTTCGCAAAATGCACGCTTCCGGTCGTGCGCAGAGCGCTGCCGTACGAAAGAGCGACGTGCAGGCGGCCCTTACCGGCGAGCGTGTCGCCGGCGTTGAAGAAGTCGTTCAAGTCGGCAAGATCGAGGCGCGGCGCGTCGAGGGTTACGCGCGATCCCGCGTGCGAAATCTCGCCCGACATCGAGAGCGCCGAGTCGCCGAGAACGACGCTTCCGGATCGCATTGCGATCGCGCGGCTGCCACCGGAGAGCGTGAGCTCGAGCGCCCGAAAGCCTTCACCGTACACCGAGCCTTCGGGCGCGTCGACCGCCACGGCGATCGACGGCGACGCGACGCTTCCGGCTATCCGAAGTTGCGCGTCGGCAGTTCCGGTTACGTCGCCGGCGAGTTTGGGATCCGCGACCGCCGCAGCCGTCGTGAGATCGAGACCGGCGGCGCCGGCGTCGACGGCAATCGAATGGCTGCCGCGCATCGCCACGCGGCCGGACGCGCTGATGATCGCCGGGCCGGCACGCGCGATTGCATCGCGGACGTGCAGGATCCCGTTCGCAAGTCCGAGCGACGCGGCACCGGAGACGGGCAGTCCGCGAATGCGCGCGCCGCTGACGATGAGCGCGATGCCGCGCTCGCCGGGTCCCGTTCCGCCGAACGCCGCAACGGTGCCGGATGCGACTCGCGCGCTCGCAGAGGAGACGTCGAGGTAACCGTCGCGAATTGCCACGCTGGCATCGAGGTCAGAGATCGGCGGATAGCGAGCGGACGAAAACGCGCCGCCGGCGATGCGAAATGCCACCGTGCCGCCGTCTTGCGCGCCGAGCGCGGCGCCGCTCAGCATACCGGCAGGTATCGGAATGACCGGCACGCGGAAGTTTCCGAGCCGGATCGGGGGAGACGGCGCGAGTGCGAAGTCATGTGCCTTTGCCAGCACCGCAATCTGCCGGCGCGGATGGTCGATGGCGATTCGCGCGTAGAGCGTTTGCGGGCCGTTGCGGATGAAGATCGGGCCCACGCTTCCGGCGCCGAGTGAGTCGATCGCGAAAATCGCGCTCGCGCTGCGCGTGCCGGTTCGACCTGCAATGAATCCGGCAAGGTCGACGTGACGAAGCGTCGTTGCGGTCGCAAGGGCCCGAGCGTGCAGGACCATTCCCGGAAGGATTCCGCCGACGAACGGAAGGCTGCGCGCCGGCGCCGCTGCTTTCAAGAGCAGGAGCAAGGCATCGTGTTTTTGCGACGGGGCGATCGTCCCGGAGGCTGCCAGCGAGATCGCGCCGTCGTGCGTCTGCGCGTCGAGGACGTCGATCGCGCCGGGAGCCGCGGTGAGCAGCGTCTGCGTGCCGGTGAGCGCGACGCCGCGGTAGAGGAGCGACGGCGATGCGATCGACGCCAGCGCGAGCGGATGGAACGCGGGCCCTTCGACGGCGGCGCGCAACGTCACCGGTCCGCTCACGGACGGCAGCGAGCGCGCCGCGCGAACGAGGCGCCGCACGTCACGCAAGTTCGCGCGTGCGACGAGTGTGAAGTCTATGCGTGGACGATGAAGATCGAAGACGCCGCCCGCAAGCGTTGCATGGATCGTGCCGAGGTTGCCGACGAGCCCGGTCGTTGCGACGGCGCTCTCGGTGATGTCGAAGGTTCCGTGGACGTGCGAGATCGGCGTCGAGAGCGCGGCCACGGCGATGCGCGCGTTGCGCAGCTCCACGCCGCCGACGATGTGCGCGTGAAGAGGCGAGCCGCGCGGCGCGATGCCGAATATTCGGACGTCGAAATCCTGGAGGTCGCCGCCGAGGAACGCAACGGCGCTGCTTCCCACGACCGCATTTGCGAGATCGGCAATGGGAATCGAGCGGGCCCAGAGATGCTGCATCGTAAAGGGATGCGCTTCGTCGATGACTCCCTGCGCGTAAAGCGGGAAGGCACGGCCGTGGTCGAGATATGAAGCAGCGAGGTCGTAGGTCGAACGCGCGGCCGTGTCGAGATCGAGCGAGGCGCCGATCGCTCCGATCCTGATTTCGCTCGGCGCCGAGCCTCGCTCGTCGATGAAGACCGCCGACCCGTTACGCAGCGAAGCGTTGAAAATGAAGGGCGTGCCGCCCGTCTTTCCGCTGGACGCCTTCGGAAGCTGGATGTTGAACGTTCCGTCACGCCGTCGGATCAACGTCAGGCGAACGCCGTCGAGCGAGATGGCACGCAAGCCGTATTTGCGCTTCCCGCCGGGGAGAAGGCCGCGAAGATCGTACGCGATGGTGAGGTGCGCGACGCGGAGAATCGGCTCGTTGCGTTTCGAGCGAACGGCGAGATCGGTGAACGCCGCGCCGTGCATTCGCAGCCGCATCGTGCGAAACGAGACGCGGGTCCCGGTTGCGAAGCTTGCAGCATCCGAGACGATATCCGAGGCGATTGCATTGCGAAAGATCGCGACGAGCGCGATGACGATGAGGACGAGGGCGGCGATTGCGGCGCGGCGCATGGAAGCCTTCTTCCCGCTCCGCGGTCAGGATTTCGGTGCTGCGTCCTCCACGTACCGGCGCTCGCCCGTCTTCGGGTCGTATCGAACTTCCGTCAACTTGCCGGTCGTTGGGTCGACGAAGCGCTCGCCGGTCGCCTGCCAGTCTCCGCCGCTTTTTAGTTTCGGGCGGTATCGCCGCTCGAAGATCGTGCCGATGAGGATGAGCGCGCCGACGACGAAGAGATAGATCGAGACCGGCCATGCCTCGCCGCCGCTATGGAAAACGACCGCGCCGCCGGCGATAAAAACGATTCCCAAGAGGATGACGACGGCGCGTAACAGGCTAGACACTTTCGAGTACGACGGCCGTTCCGTACGCAACGATCTCGCTCATCGTGTTACCGAGTTCCGAGGAGTCGAAGCGCATCATGATGACGCCGTTCGCGCCCATGGCTTGAGCGCTGGCGACCATGCGATCCGCGGCATGGCGGCGCGCGTCCTCGAGCATCTGCGTGTACTCGACGATCTCGCCTCCGACGATCGAACGCAGTCCGGCAACGATATTGCCGCCCAAACCGCGGCTGCGAACGACGACGCCGAAAACCTGTCCTAAGGTCTGCTTCACGCGCTGCCCGGCGACGCTCTCACTCGTACAAACGATCATGCGAGGTACTACGCCGTGCCGAGGCATACTCTTGCCTGGTGCTCGTTCCGGCAGATGAAACGTCGATTCGCGATGCAGCGGCGCTGCTGCGCGGCGGCGGCCTGGTCGCCTTTCCGACCGAGACCGTCTACGGGCTTGGGGCTAGCGCGCTCGACGCGCGCGCCGCGGCACGCATCTTCGAAGCGAAGCGTCGCCCGTCGTTCGACCCCCTCATCGTCCACATTGCGAGCGTCGAGATGCTCGCAGTCGTTGCGCGCGACGTGCCGGATTCGGCGCGCGTTCTCATGGAACGATTTTGGCCTGGGCCGCTCACGATCGTCCTGCGCAGGTCCGGCGCGGTGCCGCTCGTCGTCACGGCGGGCCTGCAGACCGTGGCCGTTCGCATGCCGTCGCATCCCGTCGCGCGCGCGTTGCTGCGCGAGGCTGGGTTGCCGGTCGCCGCTCCGAGCGCAAACGAGTTCGGGTCTCTGAGCTCGACGCGCGCCGAGCACGTCGTCGCCTCGCTCGGCGATCGAGTCGACTGCATTCTCGACGGCGGTCCGACGACGATCGGCATCGAGTCGACGATCCTGCAGCTCGAACCGGTGCCGCTGCTGCTGCGTCCCGGTGCGTTGCCGGTGGAGGAGATCGAGGCGGCGATCGGTCCGGTCGAACGCGACGCAACCGGTGCGTCGCCATCGCCCGGCCGCGTGGCCCATCACTACGCTCCCGGTACGCCGCTGCGAATCGCGGATTCGGCGAACGTTCCGTTGGAAGAGCGCGCGGATGCCGCGTATCTCGGCTTTGCGACCGGCGCTTGCGGCTACGCCGCCGTTCGCGTGCTCGCACCGGGGGGCGACCCCAGCGAAGCCGCCGTTCACTTTTTCGAATACCTTCACGAACTCGACGCGCTCGGGCTTTCGCGAATCGACGCGGCACCCGTCGCCGAGGTGGGGCTCGGCCTTGCGATCATGGACCGGCTCCGGCGCGCTGCCGCGTGAGGCGTCGAGGAGTCTGGCCCGAGCGCGACCAATAGGCTGCTTCGAGATGCACCGTTTGTTTGGACGCCTTAGCGTAGGCGCATTCACGTTACTCTTTGCATTCATCGCGCAGCCGCTGCAAGCGCAACCGTCGGACGTGCAGACGCTGCCACAAAAGACCGCGCAGGACGTCGCCATGAGCCTGCGTCTTTTGGAGCGCAGCGCGTATCGTCAAGTCGATCCGCAGACGATCGTCGACGGCGCGCGATCGGCCCTCGCGACGTACGCGCGGCAGCACGGCGACACGTCGCCGATACCGGCGATTCGCGATGACGGTGACAACGCACACGCGATCGACGCCCTCGACGGTGCGATCGCCGTCGCGGCGGCGGCCTCGCACGGCGATGCCACCGCGTACGCGTATGCCGCGATCTCCGGGATGGCGCAAACGTTCGACGATCGCTATACCGTCTTCATGACGCCCGACGAGTATCGTGCGTTCAACGACGCCCTCGACCCCGCTCGCATCTCGGGGATCGGAGTGCTCGTCGAGCAGGATCCCGGCGCTCCGTACATCCGCATCGCGTACGTCCTTCCGAACACTCCCGCCGACCGCGCGGGAGTACAGCAAGGCGATCTTATCGTAGCCGTTGACGGCACGGCCACGAAGGGCATGGCGATGGACGGCGTGCGCAACCTCTTGCGCGGAAAACCCGGAACGCCGGTCCGCGTCTCGGTCGCACCCTCGGAAGACGCGCAACCGCGCACGCTCACGATCGTCCGCTCCGAGGTGGAACCGCCGACGGTCGTCTTCAAGATGCTGCCGGATCGCATCGGATACGTTTGGATCATCGCGTTCGGACGCGCGACGCCGGCCGAGTTCGACACGGCGATATCGCGGCTACGGGAGCAGGGCGCGCGCGCGCTCGTCCTCGATCTTCGCAACGACGGTGGCGGCTACGTCAACTCCGCACTCGACATCAGCTCGCACTTCGTCGGCACGCAGGCGATCCTCACCATAGAAGAACGCGGCGACCGTTCGACGACGATCGACGCGGACGACGACGGCCAGGTGAACGTTCCGACGACCGTGCTCGTCAATGCATACACGGCGTCCGCCTCGGAGATCACCGCCGGCGCGCTTCAGGACGACGGCGCGGCGACGCTCATCGGCACGAGGACCTTCGGCAAGGGCATCATGCAGACGCTCACCGAGCTTCCCGACGGAGCGGCGATCAAGATCACGACGGCGCACTACCTGACGCCGCACCATCGCGACATCAACCTGCGCGGTCTCGATCCCGACCTCTCCGTCGACGAGAACCGCGACGCGCGCATGGGGGAAATCAACCACGACGCGCAACTCCGCGCAGCCATCGCGTACCTCCAGAAGAAGATCGCCTCAATCCGCTAGCGGCGGTAGTGACGACGCGTGCGTCGCTTCGTACGCCGGCGGAGCGTAAACGTTGAACGTCATCGCCACGGCCGTGCCTGCATTCGTGAATCGATGATTCGCGTCTTTCGGTACGATGACCGAATCGCCGGCGCGCATAATGAACCGCCGATCGCCGACGTCGGCTTGGAGTTCACCGTCAATGAGATACAAGACTTGCTCGCTGTCGGGGTGTTCGTTCGACTTCGGTCCGCTCGACTCGCCTGGCGCGAGCGTCATCGATGCGGTCTGCGACGCGTCTCCGGTCTGAAGTACCGTAAAGTTCATGCCGGACTCTTACCCGGCGCGTTACGAATGAGGAGGGGCACTGCAGCCGGCCGCACGCGCGGGATTCGTTGCCCCCAAGACAGTAGAATGCAGCCCACGGGCGATTAGCTCAGCTGGGAGAGCGCCTCCCTTACAAGGAGGATGTCGGCGGTTCGAGCCCGTCATCGCCCACCACCCGACTTCGGATTCGCTCCTAGCTTACGCCTTCGCGCTTGGAATCGGCCGGCAAGGGGTTAAAGTGCGTGGCGCTCTTCACGAGGCGCAGTCTGCGGGCGCCTTTTGACGCGAAGCGGTTCTTATCTAAGATGGCCGCGGCGATAAGCACGAACGCGATGAGACGCGGAATGTACGCGAGCGGATGGTTCGCCTCAGGCTGGTCGAAGATTCCCAAGAAGAGCTGGCTGCAGCCGAGCGTGAAAAACGCGACGCTGAAGCTTGCGAAGAGCCGGTCGCGCGTCCGCAGGAACGAGCGCAAGAAATGCGCTCCCGCGACGAGGCAAAGCGCGGCCATGATGCCGCTCAGCAGCTCGTACATCTATGCGGTCTCCCAAATGAGCCCGTAGCAAAGGCATGCGAGTCCGACGACCGCCGGAACGAGCCTCCACACCGAAAGATCGATCTGCGGCGGCAGAACCCGAACGTCGATCCACATGAGCAACGCGTTCGCCGCGAGTCCCGTGAAGCCCAAAAAGGTCCAAAAGAGCAACCGAACGCGCGCGCGGAGGTACGCCCGCAGGAGAAGAACGGCGCAGGCCGTGCTCGTGAGAAATGCGAGCACGTACACGAAGTTAATCACGATCCTCGTCCTCCTCTCGAAGACGAAACGCGTCCGCAAACGATTGCATCGAATCGTCGCGCCGCGAGAAAATCTGCGCGATGACCGCCGGGCGGCGGTCGCGATAGGCCGCGGCGAGCCGTTCCACCGAGGCATCGGCGTCCGGTGAGGCGCCGTATCGGACGCCCGATTGCTCGACCGTAACGAGCGCGTGCTGGCGCAGTTGCGCGAGGCGCAGGGCGATGGACTCGCTGGAGCTGCGCAGCTCGCGGCTGATCTCGTCGACCGTCCAGAGCCTGTCGCGATCCGTGCGCAGAAGGAGAAGCACCTCGATCTGCTCCACGGAATGAATACGCGAGGTGATGAAAGCCTCGACGTCACTCGGCAACGGCTGCTGACGTGGCATCGCGTTCTGAAGGTACCCGGCGGTCCCTCGCGCTAAACCCTATCGGTGCAGCAAGATATTCGCAACGCGCTCACAAGCGTCGAGCGCCTCGAAGGAGGCATCGCCATCGTGACGATGCGCCAGGCCGCAAAGCGCAACGCGCTCTCGCTTGCGATGATGCGCGAGCTCGCGACGCGGCTGCGCGACCTTGCGGGCGAGCCCGACGTCCGAGCGATCGTCATCGCAGGGGAAGGCCCGGCGTTTTGCGCGGGGCACGACTTGAGCGAACTGCGCGGCCGCAGCGCGGCGGAGTACGCCGAAATCTTCGCCGCGTGCGTCGATCTCATGAACGCCGTGCACGATGCGCCGCAGCCGGTCATCGCGGAGGTCGCACGCATTGCAACGGCCGCGGGATGTCAGCTCGTGGCGGCATGCGATCTCGCGATCGCGTCGAGCGAGGCGCGTTTCGCGACGCCGGGCGTCCGCATCGGGCTCTTCTGCAGCACGCCGATGGTGCCGCTCTCTCGCGCAGTCGGGCGGAAACGCGCGCTGGAGATGCTGTTCACCGGCGAGCCCATCGACGCGCAGACCGCGCGCGCGTGGGGGCTCGTAAACCGCGTCGTTCCTCCAGACGAGCTGCGCGACGCGGTGCTCGCGCTGGCGCGGCGCATCGGCGAGGCGAGCGCGCGGGTCGTCGCAATCGGCAAACGCGCGTTCTACGAGCAGATCGACGGCGATGAGGCCGAGGCATACGAATGGACGAAACGCGTGATGGCAGCCAATGCGCTCGAGGACGATGCCCAAGAAGGCATCGGCGCTTTCCTCGACAAGCGACAACCGCGCTGGAAGGGAGGTTAGGAGCATCGTCGAAGCCCCTCGGACCGGTCAGGCTCGTCGCGGATTCGTGGGCACCGCTCGAGCGAGTGAAGGAACCGACGTCGCCCACACCCGGTATGCGGGAAACCGCATACGCGACGGCAAGAGCCTCGCCTACGGCGAGGTCTCTTGTTTTCCGCGGGAGGGAGCGCTTATCGGAGCCGAAAGGTCGTGACCGTGGAGCGAGATCCGCGCGTACGATACGCGGGCATCATTTTGATAATCGGGCTGCTCGCGTGCCTAGCGGTTGCGGCATTCCGCCTCCGCATCGAAGCGCACGCAAACCGCGTCGAGATCGCCCTCGACTACTCCGATTTCGTCCAGCTCGCGAGGTCGTACGACTACAATCCCGCGGCGTTCCTCATCGCGTTGCGGCGGGCGGGTCTCACCTCGCTCGCGCTGACCGAAGAGCTGGGTTCGGACATCGGCACGAACGGCAAGGCGTACGCGATTACCGGCGGCGCGCTCGCGTCGCAGTCGCACGTTTCGCCGCTGAGCGACCCCCTTCTCGCATCGCTCGCGCGCAGTGGGAAACTCGATCCGAACGCCGTCTATCTCATCGTCACCGACGCCGCGACGTACGCGCGCTATCGGCGGCAGTTGCCGCTCCACTTCATGCCCAAGAGCGTGCGCGTTCTTCGCGACCGCTTCCCGTGGGTCGTCGAGATCCACACGCAGCTCGAGTATTTCAACGGCGAAGCGCTCGGCATCCCGACCGATCAGATCCTCCTCGCAAAGCGCCTCGGACTTCTCGTCGTCCCTCGCTTTCAAAACGACGAGCGCTTCGGGCGCGCGCAGATGGAGGCGCAGATCGACGACGTTCTCGCTTTGGATCCAAAGGTGTCGACGGTAATCTTCTTCGGATTGCGAAACGAGGTCTGGGGATACCCCGACCATCTCCCGGAAGCGGGACGCGTCTTTCTCGATCCCGGCCACACGTTCAACTTCGGAACGATCGAGACGTACGATCCGACGCAAGTGCAAAAAGGAAGCCAGACGCTAGGGAAAGAGATTCCGGGACGGTCCGTTCGAGTCCAAGCGATCGCGCGAACCGAGCTCGAGAAGATCACGCTCGACGACGTCGTCGACCGGTACGTGCTCGGCGTGCGGGAACGCAACGTTCGCGTCATCTACCTGCGAACGTGGCAGCATCAAGACGGCAACCTCACGATCGAGCAGACGAACGTCGAGATGGTGCGGCGCATCGCCCAGGCGTTACGCGCGCATGGATTCCGGCTCGGTCGCGCGACGCCGATTCCGCCCTATCGCGGCGATAACCGCGTTCTCGTCGGCCTGGCGGCGCTCTGCGTTCCATCGATTCTTGCGCTGCTGCTGGTCTCGCTGGGCTGGTATCGCCGCGACGTCGTCGTCGCCGTCTACGTCGTGACGATCGCGCTCTACCTCGCGGGCCTTGCATCGCACCACGATCTCTTCGCACGCTCGATCGTCGCGCTCGTGGGCGCGCTGCTCTTCGGAATCGCCGCATTTCTATCGCTCGCACCGGCGTTCGCCGATTCGCCGCGCGAAGGAACGTTCGACCAGATGCTTCGATCGGCGCGCTTCACGCTCGTCGCGGCGGGCATCGCGCTCTTGGGTGCGCTCGTCGTCGTCGGCCTCATGAGCGCTCCGCTCGCGATGGAAGAGATCGAGCGCTTTCGCGGCGTGAAGGCGGTGCTCGCCGTTCCGGCGGTCGCCGCGCTCCTGCTCTACCTTTTCAGCGCGAACTTTCCCATCGGGAAGACGCGCGCGAAGGACGTCTTTCTCTCGCCGCTGCAGTTCTACCAACTCATCGTGGGCATCATCATCATCGGATGCGGTGCGCTCTTGGTCATGCGCAGCGGCAACGAGAGCGATATCGCGCCCTCGCACCTCGAGCTCGCGGTGCGGCACGGTCTCGAAGCGGTGCTCTCGGTGCGTCCGCGCTTCAAGGAGTTCCTCGTCGGCTATCCGGCGATGATGCTCGCTGCGGCGCTCGTGCCGCTCCACCGGCGCTACGCCGGATGGCTGCTCGCACTCGGCGCCGGCATCGGGACGGGCGACATCATCGACACGTTCTCGCATCTTCACACGCCGCTTGCGATTTCGTTCGTACGATTTCTCAACGGCTTGTGGATCGGAATCGTCATCGGAGCGATCGCCATCGCGATCTATCGCGCGTTCGTGCGCGTACGCCTCGCCCGGTGATGCGACTGCTGCTCTCCGGGTACTACGGCTTTGGGAATCTCGGCGATGAGGCGATTCTCGACGTCATCGTCGCGCAGATCAAACGCGTTCTCCCGAACGTGCATCTCGACGTGCTCTCCGCGGCACCGCAGGAAACCGCGCAGCGGCTTGGCGTCGAGGCAACCCAACGTTGGGAGGTGCGTTCGGTGCGCGAATCCATCGAGCGAGCCGACGCCCTCCTCTCGGGCGGAGGCGGGCTCCTGCAGAGCGCGACGTCCCTGCGCAGCCTGCTCTATTATGCCGGCATCATTCGCCAGGGCGTGAGACGCGGCATCAAAACGATGATTTTCGCGCAGTCGATCGGACCGCTCGACGGCATGGGAACGCTCGCCGTTCGGCGCCTCTGCCGCGGCGTGAACCGCGCCACCGTTCGCGACGAACGATCGCGCGCGCTGCTCTCGTCGCTGCTGCCGCAGACGCCGGTCGAACGCACGGCCGACCCGGTCTTCCTCTACGACGCACCGCCCGCGAACTTAGAACTCGAGGGCCTCGGGCCGGCGTCGCAGCCGTATGCGATCGTCAGCGTTCGGGAAGCACCCGGATTCAATGCGAGCCTCGCGACGATCGCGCGCGCCGTCGATCGTCTTGCGTCGCGCGGCCTGCGCGTCGCGTTCCTACCGCTTGGCGGCGCGCGCGATGCCGGCGCCGCAACGAGCGTCATTCGAGCGTGCGAGAGCGCGCCGATGCTCTTGCCGCAGCCGACGCTCGCGCGCGCGGCCGCGATCCTCGGCGGCGCGGCGCTCGTCGTGGGGATGCGCCTCCACGCGCTCGTCCTCGCCGCCCGCGCGTGCGTGCCGTTCGTTGCGATCCCGTACGACCCGAAGATCGACGCGCTCGTCGAGGACCTTCGCTATCCGCTGCCGGCGCTGCCGCTCGTTCGTCGCGGCGCACGTCGGCCCGACGTCGAGTCGCTCGTCGACGAAGCGGTAGCCGAGAGCGGCCGGCTCGCGCAGCATCTGCGAGAGCGCATCGACGGAGTCCGCTCGCTCGCGCAGCGAAACTTCGACGTTCTAGCAGACCTCTTAGCATCGGCATGAGCGACTATCGCAGCACGCTGAATCTTCCGGTGACGAGCTTCGCGATGAAGGCGGAACTTGCCAAACGCGAGCCTGCCCGCGTCGAGTGGTGGGAGCGGGAGCGCACGTACGAGCGGCGCTTGAAGCGCAACGACGGCGCGCCGCCGAGGATTCTTCACGACGGGCCGCCGTACGCAAACGGCGAACTGCACATGGGGACGTTCTTCAACATGGTCCTCAAGGACATGTACGTGAAGATCGCGCTCCTCGACGGCGCGTGGGCGAAGTTCGTACCGGGCTGGGACATGCACGGCTTGCCGATCGAGCTCGAGGCGCTCAGGCATCTGGGCATCAAGGATTTTCACGCCGTCGACCCGCTGGAGCTGCGTGCGCGATGCAAGGAGCGCGCGCTCTTCTGGCTCGAGCGCCAGCGAGCAACGCGGATGCGCATGGGCGCGTTCGGTGAGTTCGAGCATCCGTACCGCACGATCGATCCGTCTTTCGAGTCGACGATCGTCCGTGCGCTCGCCGACCTCGCCGAGAAGGATCAAATCTACAAGGGCTTGCGCGCGACGCTCTGGTGCTGGCACGACGAAACGGCACTCGCCGAGGCGGAGATCGAGTACGAGAACCGGACGTCGCCGTCGATTACCGTGCGCTTTGCCTTCGACGACGAGCAGCGTGCGGCGCTCCTTGCGCGCATGGCTGCGGCCTCCGACAAAAAAGCGTCGGTGCTCATCTGGACGACGACGCCGTGGACGCTGCCGGCGAACGCTGCGATCGCGCTCCATCCGCGCGTGCGATACGCGCTCTACGATCTCGGCGACGAAGTGGTGCTTCTAGCGCAAGCGCTCGCCGAGCGCGTCCTCGGCGACCGATACCCCAGCGCGACGACGATCGCGGTCGCCGACGGCGCGACGTTCGAAGGCTTGCGTGCGCGCCATCCGCTGCTCGATCGCGATTCGCAAATCGTCCTTGCCGAGTACGTCGATCTCGAGACCGGAACGGGCGCCGTACATACGGCGCCGGGACACGGCGGCGACGACTTCGAAACGGGCATAAAGTATTCGCTGCCGATCCTCTCACCGGTCGACGCTGCGGGCCGATTCACATCCGATGTTCCCGCGTACGCCGGCACGAACGTCTTCGATGCAAACGCCAAAATCGTGGACGACCTTCGCGGTCGCGGCGCCCTCTGGAGCGCCGAGGAGATCGAGCACTCGTATCCGCACTGCTGGCGCTGTCACAACCCCGTGATCTTCCGCGCGACGGCGCAGTGGTTCATCTCGATGGACCGCAACGATCTTCGCACGCGCGCGCTTGCGGCGATCGACACCGTCGAGTACACACCGGCGTGGGGGCGCGATCGCCAGCGGCAGATGATCGAGGCGCATCCCGAGTGGTGCATCTCGCGCCAGCGTACGTGGGGAACGCCGATTCCGTCGGTACGATGCATCGCGTGCGACCGTTCCATCCTCGATCCGACGATCGCGCGCAACGCGGCGGAGCGCTTCGCGCGCGAGGGCGCGGACGCGTGGTGGCGCGATCCGGTCGACGTCTATCTTCCGCCGGGATTTGCGTGTCCGTCCTGCGGCGCGACGCGCTTCGAAGCGGAGCGAAACATCGTCGACATCTGGTTCGAGTCCGGGGTCACGCACCTCGCCGTGCTCGGGCACGACGGCCTGCCGTGGCCCAGCAACGCCGTGCTCGAAGGTGCCGATCAGTACCGCGGGTGGTTTCGGAGCTCGCTCGTGACCGCGGCGGCGATCCGCGGCGGTGCGCCGTACAAGCGCGTCATCAAGAACGGGTGGGTGAACGACGAGCATGGACGCGCGATGTCGAAGTCGCGTGGCACCGGCATCGATGCGCGCGACGCGATGGAGCGCTACGGTGCCGACGTTCTGCGGCTCTGGACGGCGTCGGTCGAGTTCTTCGACGACGTGCGCTTCGGCCCGAACGTCGTCGAGCAGGTCGCGCGCGTCTATAGAAACGTTCGCAATCGCATTCGTTTCATGCTCGGCAACGTCGGCGACCTTCCCGCGGAGCGCGTCGCGCCGCAGGAGATGCATCCGCTCGACCGGTTCGCGTGCAGGTACGCCGGCACGGTCTTCGCGCAGGTTCACGACGCATACGACGCATTCGACGTCCACGGCGCGTACCTGACGCTCGTGGAGTTCGAGGGCTCGGTTTCGGCACTCTACTTCGACGCGTTGAAGGATACGCTCTACTCGCGTGCCGCCGCCGACCCGCGTCGCCGCAGCGCGCAATCAGCGCTCCTGCACATACTGCGCGGCCTCTTGGCGGCGCTCGCGCCGGTGCTTGCGTTTACCGCCGAGGAGGCGTGGCAAGCGCTGCCGGAGCACCTGAAAGACGGGCGCGATTCCGTCTTCGATCTCGCGCTGGAGCGCGGCGAGCGCGACGAGCGGGTTGCCGAGGATTGGAACGCGCTGCGCGATCTGCGCGCGAAGATATCGGCGGGCGAGCTGCGCGATTTCGAGGCGCAGGCCACCTTGCGCGCGCCGCGCGCGTTCTACGAACGCTGGTCGTGGGTTGGAGATCGCCGGACGCTCTGCGAGGTGCTGCGCGAGGCTCTCGTCGTCTCGGCGCTCGCTCTCGAAGAGGGCGGCGAAGCGGTGAGCCTCGACGTAACGCCGGCGGCGGGCGAGAAGTGTGCGCGCTGCTGGAAGTTTCGGAGGCTCGGAAACGATGCAGCGCACCCCGGCGTCTGCGCGGAGTGCGCTGCGGTGTTAGACGCGCTGCGCGATTAGCAGCGCCAGTGTCCGTCGCGCCAGTATCCGCGCGCCCAGTGGGCCGGAACCCAAACGCAGCCTCTGCGGTTGCCGATCCATACGCCGCCGATCCAGACCCAGCGTCCGCCGGACCAGGCATAGTGTCCGGCCCGCCAGATATAGCCCCGGCGCGGACGCGGAACGCGCTCGTAGCGCGGAGCCGGCGGCCCCAAGCGAACGTGGACGAAGACCTGCGCCGACGCAGGGGTGAAGCCGAAGCCGGCCATGCCGGCGATGAGTGCGAGTCCGAAGAGAATCCTCTTCATGAAGTGGTTAGCCTCCTTAAGTGTGATGGGGTTCGATGCCCATGCAACGAAACGGGATGGGCAGAGATTCCCGCCGATTAGTACTCTAACCGACCGATAACCCCTTGGTTGCCCTGCGGAGTATTCCCGTCGAGAAGGCGGCCCAATCGCCGCGCCCGATCGCGTCTCGAGCGTCGGATACGAGGCGATTCATCGTGAAGACGTTGTGATACGAGAGGAGGCGCGGCCCGAGCATCTCCTTGGAACGAAAGAGATGGGCAAGGTAGGCTCGCGTGTACGTCGCGCAGACCGCGCAGTCACACGCGGGGTCGAGCGGCCCCACGTCGCGCGTGTAGGCGGCGTTTTTGATGTGGAACTCGCCGTCTCTGGTCATCGCTCGGCCGTTGCGTCCGCAGCGCGTCGGATAGACGCAGTCGAACGTGTCGAGCCCGCAATCGATGGCGAGCAGAACGTCGATCACGGTTCCGACGCCCATGAGATAGCGCGGGCGATTCTCCGGCAGCATATCGGCGCAGAAGCGCGCGGCGGCGACCATCTCGTTGCGGCTCTCTCCGACCGAAAGCCCGCCGAGTGCATAACCGTCGAAGCCGATTTCGACGATCTCGCGCGCGCTGCGCTCGCGCAGGTCGCGCTCGAGGCCGCCTTGGACGATGCCGAAGAGTGCGGTCTGCTCGCGCGTTCGCGCCGCAGCAGCGCGCTTCGCCCAGCGCGTCGTCGTCGCGACGGCGCGCTCGATCTCGTCGCGAGACGCAGGGAGCCGGACGCAGACGTCGAGCGCCATCGCGACGTCGACGCCGAGCGCCTCTTGAAATGCGACGACGCTCTGCGGCGTGAAACGCTGTGGACTGCCGTCGAGGTGGGAAGCGAAGACGACGCCGTCGTCGTCGAGCGTTCGCCGTTCGCGCAGGCTAAAGACTTGGAAGCCGCCGGAGTCGGTGAGGATCGGGCCGTCCCACGACATGAAGCGATGGAGCCCGCCTGCGTGCGCGATGATCTCCGCTCCCGGGCGCAGCCAGAGATGGTAGACGTTTGCAAGCACGATCTGCGTTTCGATCTCGCGCAACTCGTGCGGCGTGAGGCCTTTCACCGTCGCTGCCGTTCCGACGGGCATGAAGGCGGGCGTCTCGACGACGCCATGCGCCAAGGTCATGCGCCCGCGCCGGGCACGGCCGTCGCGCGCGAGCAGCTCGAACGTCATGACGGATGCGAGAGCATCTCCCGTGCACGCAGGTATGCCTGCGGAGGCTGCGCTACGAATGCGAGCGGCTCGCGCGTTCGCGGATGCTCGAACTCCAGTCGCCACGCATGAAGCGCTTGACCGCGCAGACCGAAGCGCGGTTCCTCGTGTCCGTAGATCGGATCGTTGAGGATCGGGTGCCCGCTCGCCGCCGCGTGCACGCGGATCTGATGCGTGCGTCCGGTCTCCAGCGTGAAGGCGAGCTCGCTGTATCGCTCCCACGCCTGCTGCATCTCGTAGTTGGTGATCGCGCGCTTTCCATCGGCGACGATCGCGTAGCGCAAGCGATTGCGCGGATCGCGGCCGATCGGCCCTTCGATGCGGCCGCGCGGATGCTCGGGAACGCCGGCAACGATGGCGAGATAGACGCGCGAGATTCGGCGGCGCATCATCGCGCGTCCGAGTGCCGCGAGCGATGCGTCGTTCTTCGCGACGACGAGGAGGCCCGACGTGTCGCGATCGAGACGGTGAACGAGGCCGGCGCGAAGCGGTTCGCCGGGAAGCGAACCGGCGTGCGCGAGAAGCGCGTTGAGCAGCGTTCCGCCCGTCGCACCCCGCGCGGGATGCGTTACCATTCCTGCCGGCTTGTCGACGACGATCAGGTCGTCGTCTTCGTAGACGACGTCGAGCGCGATGGGCTGCGCGACGGCAACGAGTTGCTGCGGGTGCGGAATCTCGAACGAGAGCACGTCTCCCTGCAAAAGGAGGCGGCTCGGCCGCACCGCGTCGCCGTTGACGCGCACGAGTCCGTCCCGCGCCGCCGCGGCGACGAGCGACCGCGACGCTCCCGAGAGCCGCGCGCAGAGCACGTCGGCGCGGAGGCCGGCTTCGTCAGGCGTGACGGCGTGCGGTGACACCGGAGATCAGCAGCAGGATGACGCCGGTCGTGATGCACGAATCGGCGACGTTGAACGTGAAGTGCCAGACGTTCGGAAAACGGTAGAAGTCGATGAAGTCGATGACGTACCCGTAGTGGACGCGATCGATGACGTTCGAGACCGCACCGCCGAGAATGAGGCCGAAAGCGATGCGCACGAGGAGCGAGCGGCTCGCGGATTGCGAGAAGCTTACCCAAAAGATCACGAGCACGACGAGCGCCATGAGGATGAGCAGCGGCGTGTTGCTTCCGAGCAATCCGAACGCACCATGATAGTTCGGCTCGGGGGCGATGCGCAGCCAGCCTGCGATGAGGTCCTTGTGTCCGCACCACGGGATGCACTGACCGTCGAAGAAAATGTGCGAGACGACGACGTGCTTGCTCCACTGGTCGAGGATGAGAACGGCCACGGCGATAAGGCCGATGGTCGCGAGGTGCGCGGGCCTCGGCGTGTCGCTCGCGTCGTTTTTCACGATGCTAGAGTCGAGGCTGTCCAAACGAGTTGAACCAACCCTGATAGCGGATGAAGACGTCGTTGACGAGCAGGAAGCCGACGGCGACCAAGAACGCGCCCGCCGTGAACTCGATCGGACGCAGCGCGCGGCGCATCTTCGCGAGCAACGGAAGAACGACGTCGATCGCGAGCGCAACGATGAAGAACGGAATCGCAAAACCGAGCGAGTAGCAGCACAGGAGAAAGAGCGCCGCCGTCGTCGTGTGCTGCGCAAGGCTCAGCGTGATGATCGCGCCGAGCGTCGGCCCGATGCACGGCGTCCAGCCGGCCGCAAAGGCGAGCCCGACGACGAACGACGTCCACAGGGTGCGCCGCTCGTATGCGACCTGCATGCGCGTGTCGCGCATGAGGAAGGGAATCGGCCGGATCATTCCCATCATCTGCAGGCCGAGAACGATGATGACGACGCCGCCGATCTCGGCGATGAGATCCTTGTTGCGCGCGCCGAGAACCGAGCCGAACGCCGTTGCTGCAAGGCCGTACCCGAAGATGAACACGACGGAGAATCCGGCGATGAAGGCGAGCGCGAAAGGAATCGCGCGCGCCGCCGCGTTTCCGCCTTTGCGCAGATCCTCGAGGCTCTCGCCGGTGAGCAGCGAGAGGTATGCGGGAACGAGCGGCAGCACGCACGGCGAGGCGAACGACACGAGGCCTGCCAGGAGAGCGATTCCGGCTGACGGAGCTGCTGAGTTCATTCAGTGCGAGAAGTTGGCTTGCAGGTCGCCCCGCGCCTGTTACTGTAAAGCGGGCGCATGCACCAGTGGTTCTCCTACCCGCAGATGCCCGTCGAGATTCCTTTTCCTTTCGGATGGCATCTCGGGCCGATCGCAGGAGTCCACTTTTACGGCATCTCCTACCTCATTGGATTCCTCTGCGTCTACCTCTGGGTGAGCCGTCCGGCGTCTCTCAAGCGCCTGGGGATCACGCGCGAGCAGGTCGGCGATTTCATCTTTTATGCCGTCGTCGGCGTGCTCGTCGGCGGTCGCGCCCTCTTCGTCATCGCCGACATGCTCACGCCGGTGAGCCGGGGCGGACACCCGGCATCGTTCTACTTCGGCGATCCGATCAATTTCGTGGCCGTGTGGCAGGGCGGAATGGCGTTCCACGGCGGCGCGATCGGCGCGATCGTCGCGATCGTCCTTTTCTGTTACAAGCATCGTCCGCTCAAGCCGACCGCGCTCGCCGACGAGATCGTCGCGCTCGTTCCCATCGGAATCGGGCTGACGCGAATCGTGAACTTTATCAACGACGAACTCTGGGGGCGCGTCTGCAGGCCCGACCATCCGTACTGCATGGTCTTTCCTACCGCGCCGCTCGTCGGCGGCGCGAACCTGCCGCGCTATCCCTCGCAGCTCTTCGAGTCGGTGCTCGACTTTCTGACGCTGCCGATTCTTCTGGCCGTCTATCGAACCAAGCCGCGCAACGGCGTCGTCGCGTGGACCTGGTTCACGCTCTACGGCATCACGCGTTCGATTGCGGAGATTTGGCGCCAGCCGGGGATTCTGGTCTTTCACGTGATTACCGGCGGGCAGCTCCTGGCGATTCCGATGATCGTCATCGGCGCGATCGGAATATGGTACTGCCTCACGCGGAGCCCGTCGCAGAGCGCGGCAACGGCGTGAGCGTCGCCGATCGCCTGGCCTCCTTACGGGCGGAAATCGCCACCGAAGCCCAAGCCTGCGGCCGCGATCCGGCGGCGATCGCGCTCGTCGGGGTCGCCAAGCGTCAGCCCCTCGCAACGGTGCGCGAGGCGATCGCAGCCGGGCTGACGGACGTGGCGGAGAACTACGCTCAGGAGGCGCGTGCCGCGTTTGCGCACCTTCCCGCCGTCCGGCGGCACTTCGTCGGGCACGTTCAGCGCAACAAGGCGGCTGCGATCGAAGAGCTTTTCGACGTCGTCCAGAGCGTCGACCGTTTGGAGGCAGGCGTGGCTCTCGCACAGGCGGCCGAGCGGGCGGGTCGCGTGCTCGCGGTGCTGGTGCAGTTGAACGTTTCGGAGGGCGAGCGCTTCGGCTGTCCGCCGCAGGAAGGCGAGCGTCTTGCCGACGCTCTGCGCTCCAGCCCGTCGCTGCGGGTCGACGGCGTCATGGCAATCGGACCGCTCACCGCAGAGCGGGACGAGATCGCCAGGGCGTTCGAGCGCGCCGCAATGACGTTTGCACGCATTGGTGGAAGTACGCTCTCAATGGGCATGTCGGGCGACTGGCGGGAAGCGGTGCGGGCCGGCTCGACGATGCTGCGGATCGGAACCGCATTGTTCGGCTCGAGAAGCCGATAATGGAAAGGGGGTTCGCGAGATGTTCGAAAAAATCGGTTCGTTTTTCTCTCTCCGCGACGAAGACGCCGAGGAGTTCTACGACGACGAGGAGCCGGTAGCACCTTCGCGCGTCGTTCCCATGACCCGCGGTGGAAAGCGTACGCCCGTCGAGGTGGGGCTCTTCTCGCCGCGCAGCTTTGCGGACGTCGTCGAGATCGCCGATGCGTTGCGCGGCAAGCACGTCGTCATCGTGAACCTGCAGACTGCAGACCGCGCGCTCCTGCAGCGCGTCGTCGATTTCGCGTCGGGCGTCGCCTACACGATCGACGGCAAGATCCAAAAGCTCGCCGAGTCCATCTACCTCATCGTGCCGGCGGGCGTCAGCGTCAACGCGGAGGGTATGCGCGACGCGATGATGGCCGGTTCGCTCGACTTCGTCACGAAGTAAAGGAAGCAGATGCAGAAGATCACGCCGATCGACATTCAGCACAAGACCTTTAAGCGGGCGCTCCAAGGATACGATCGCGCCGAAGTCGATCAGTTTCTCGACGACGTCATCGAGGCGATGGAAGACGGCGCGACGCAGCGGGCGGCACTCGAGGCGGAGATCGCCGATCTCAAGGAGCGCGTGAGCCACTTCAAGGCGATGGAGGAGTCGCTTCACAACACGCTCGTTCTCGCGCAGCGAACGGCCGACGAGGTAAAGGCATCGGCGCACAAGGAGTCCGACCTCATCCGCCAGCAGGCGCGCCTCGCCGCGGAGCGTGAGATCGCAGGCTACAACGATGCGATCTCCGAGGTTCGGCGCGAGCACCAGCGCGCGATCGAGGAGGCAGAGAAGACGCGCAGCGAGCTGCGCAGCCTGCTCATGACGCACCTGGCGCTGCTCGAGAAGGTCGAGCAATCCGCGTCGAACGCCGCCGTGCCCGCGCAGCGCCTTGTGGTCGCCGAGACGGTCAACGGTGAAGTCTCGGCAGCGATCGAGGAGAGCGAAGCCGTCTCGTAACGCCGCGGTCACGCCTCGGCAACACGCGCCGCGTACGCTTGCGGCGTGGACGGCATCGACTGGGCCGGCAGCGCGATGGTCGCCGCTCGAGAGCGGCTTGAGATCGCGGCGAATAATCTCGCGAACGTCTCGAGCGACGGATTTCGAGCGAGCGTTGCTCGCGGCTCGCTGACGAGCGGCGGCGTCGCAATCGGGCGCACGGTGCCCGCGCGCCAAGGCTCGTTGCGTCACACGGGTCGATCCGACGATCTCGCAATTCTGGGCACCGGCGACTTCTTGGTGCGCGATCGCGGCGGACGGATCGTGCGGACGCGCGGCGGCGCATTCACGCGCGGCAGAGACGGACGCCTTCGCGACGACGCGGGCCGCGTTCTCGTTGCAACGCGGTTGGGCGACGGAAGCGTCGTGCGTCAGGGATTTCTCGAAGCCTCGAACGTCGACGCGATCGGCGAGATGGTCTCCATGCTTGCCGCGCAGCGCGGATTCGAAAGCGCCCAGAAGGCCGTCGAAGCGATCGACGTCGCGCGCCGCAAAGCGTCGAGCGACGTCGCGAAGGTGGCGTGATGGATCGCGCACTCTACGCAGCCGCGACGGGCATGGCCGCGCAGCAGCTCAATCTCGACGTCATCGCAGATAATCTCGCGAACGCCGACGTCACGGGTTTCAAGAGTTCGGTCGCGACGTTCGCCGAGCTCGCCGTTCCTGGGGAGGCCGGCCTCGGTACGGCGGCACTCGGCGAACATCTCGTCTTCACGCAGGGCCGGCTCTCGAAGGCAGGCGGCGCGTTCGACATCGCAATCGACGGACCGGGATTCTTCGCCCTCGCCGACGCCCGCGGCGGGCGTGCGTACACGCGTGCGGGCGAGTTCTCTCGCTCCGCCGACGGAACGCTGCGTAACGCGCAGGGGTATCGTCTGCTCGGCGTTCGCGTTCCGGCCGCCGCGGTCTCGGTCAGCGTCTCTCAAGACGGAACCCTGTCGATGGTGACGACGCAGGGGCGCAGCGAGATCGGACGCATCGCGCTCGCCGAGTTCCCCGCTGCGGAGCATCTGCGTTCGCTCGGCGGCACGATCTTCGAGGCGACGCACGCGTCGGGGCCGGCGAGATTCGTGCATGCCGGCGGCGAGGGTCCGAAGGTTCGCTTCGGCATGCTCGAAGAGGCGAACGTCTCGATCGTCGAGGCGATGATGTCGATGCTCGCAGCACAGCGAGCGTACGAAGCCGACGCAAAAGGCGTCCAAGCCGCCGACGAGATGCTGCGCATCGCGAATAATCTCGAGAGGTCGTAACCGTGGACGCAGTGGCGGCGCATCGTGTCGGCGTTCTCTTCGAGGGGATGATCCTCGCGATGCTCCTCGAACCGCTCGCGCGCGCCCAGGGCGTTCTCGGCGGCTACGGAACCACGTGCATCGCGCAGTCGATCGCCGCAAACGACGAGCACGGGTTCGGTGCTCTCGTCGCTGCAGCGTTGGAGCGCCGCCGTGGATGACGCTGCGCGCGAACGGCACATCGTCGAACTCCTGCCGCTCCTGCGGCGGATCGCAGGTCGCGTGAATCGCATGGTCAAGGGCAGCGATCTCGGCGACCTCATCGGCGACGGCAGCATCGGCCTCGTCCGCGCGGTGGACGCATACGATCCGCAGCGCGGAATTCCGCTGGAGCGCTACGCGCGCCGTCTCATGCTCGGAACGATGCTCAACGGCCTACGGCGGATGGATCCCGTCTCGGAGCGCGTCCGCCAGATCGTGCGCACCGCCGAACGCGAACGCTATCGCCTTGCCGTGGAGATCGGCCGGATGCCGACGCGAGAGCAGATGGCGAGGCGTCATCCGCTGCTCGCCGGTGCCGCCCGCCGCGTCTATCAATGCTCGCCGCTTTCTCTTGACGCGCCGTTGCCCGCAGCGGAATGCGCCGGGAGTACTGCAGCGTGCGATCCCGCGAACGTTGCGCTCGAAAACGACGAACGCGCGTATCTCCGCGCGCTCGTCGATGCGTTACCCGAGCGCGAGCGCCGGCTCGTGCTCGCATACTACTACGGCAGCGCGTCGCTGAGAAGCGTGGGAGAGCAGCTGAACATCTCATCGCAGCGGGCCTCCCAACTCCACATCGCCGCGATCGGCCGCCTACGCAAGCGCATCGATGCTGCGTCGTATCGACGCTGACGACTCCGGCATCGAACGTGCGGAGTATCCACGGCTCGCACAGCTCGAGAACGAACCCGTCGCCGCGCCCACGCACCTCGTCGGAGACTCGGACGTCGAGCTGCTTGGGCGCGGGCATCCGAAGTGGGTGCGCGACGGCGCGTCGATCTCCCAGCGCGCGAAAGCGATTCTCGCGCGCCTACGCCCGATCGCGATCCGCGTTCTGCACTTTTTGGACCACCGCTTGCGGTCGATCGTCATTGCCGGCCGAACGGTGCGAATCGACGCCAGCGGAAGTTACAAAGTCGAATGAACTACTCCATCTGCCGCTGCGGACAGGATGGAGTTTCGTGTCGCTCACGAGGCTGCCGCCTGGCGAGGCACCCGGCTCGGTTCCCGGCCGGCGTGGGCTAGCGCCCACAAGAGCATAATGCGC
>JBOHTS010000012.1:0-1081 GCA_050733755.1 Candidatus Tyrphobacter sp.
AATACACATCAGGCCCGAGATCGCGAGCTTAAGATCGTCGCGGCAAAAGGCCAGGAACCGGTCCGCGTCCTGCGGCAGGACGCCGGCCTTCTGCGGCTCGGCGCCAGTGTTGACCTGCACGTAGAGGACCGGCCGCCTGCCGCTGCGGACGATCTCCGCGGCGAGCGCGATAGCGATCTTGTCGCGATCGACGCTCTCGATGGCGTCGAAAAATTCGACCGCCTCGCGCGCTTTGTTCGACTGCAATGGCCCGAGGAGATGCAGTTCGACGTCGGGAAAGGCGCGCCTGAGCTGCGGCCATTTGCGCAGCGCCTCCTGCACGCGGTTCTCGCCGAAGACGCGCTCGCCTGCGTCGAGCGCGATGCGGATCTCTTCGACGCCGAACGTCTTGGTCACGCAGACGAGGCTGACCGCCTCCGGCGCCCGGCCGCAGTCGTGCACGGCGCGGATGATTCGCGCTTTCACCTCGGCAAGCCGCGCGGCGATCCCGCTTTTATCCATCGCCCCTCGCAACGTTGACCCGATCCGACAAATGATGCTGTATCGGCCGGTCTCCGGCCGAAGTCTCCTTAGCATGGACGCGCCGCGCTACAACGCCCGCGAAGCGGAAGCGAAATGGCAGAAAATCTGGGACGAGTCGGAAGTATTCCGGACCCGTAACGACGATCCGCGCCCGAAATACTACGTGCTCGAAATGTTCCCCTATCCGTCCGGCCGGATTCATATGGGGCACGTGCGCAATTACGCGATGGGCGACGTCGTCGCGAGATTCATGCGGGCGCGGGGGTACAACGTCTTGCACCCGATGGGCTGGGATGCGTTCGGCTTGCCCGCCGAGAACGCCGCCGTCCAGAACAAGACGGATCCCGCCACCTGGACCTACGCCAATATCGCCACCATGCGGGCGCAGCTCCAATCGATGGGGCTGTCGCTCGATTGGTCGCGCGAGATCGCCACCTGCGACCCCGCCTATTACAAACATCAGCAGAAGCTGTTTCTCGATTTCCTCGCCGCCGGCCTCGTCGACCGCAAGAAGTCGAAGGTGAACTGGGACCCGGTGGACGAGACCGTGCTCGCCAAC
>JBOHTS010000013.1:0-106099 GCA_050733755.1 Candidatus Tyrphobacter sp.
CTCGACGCCGCCGGCGTGCCGGTCGCAGGCGCCGCGGTGCGTGCGAGCGGCCCGATGACGCGCAACACGAGCACGGACGCCCACGGAGGTTTTACGATTTCGGGGCTGGCGCCGGGCATCTACCGCGTCGACGTGACCAAGGGAGGGTACGCCTCGGCATCGGTCACGAACGTCGCCCTCACGCCGGGAGAGACGCTTCCGCTCAACGTGACGCTCTACGTCGCGACCTTGAGTTCGCTCCGAACGATCGCGCATACGAGCGCGTCGGCTTCGAGTTCGATCAACACCGGAGCGGCGGCGCAGAGTTTCATTGGCCGTCAAGAGTTTTCGGCGCTCGCGAATCCCCAGATCAACGACGTCATTCAACGCATCCCGACCGCCGTCGTCGAACGCGGCAGTTCCTCCCCGAACACGTCGATTTCGCTTGGCGGCATGCAGCCCTACGAAACGCAGGTGCTTCTCGACGGTCATCCGCTGTCGGCCGGCCGTTACGGAGTCTGGTTCTCGCAGTTCTTCAGTTCGTGGCTCGTCGGTAACGTCGAGACCGAGACCGGACCCGGCAATACGACCCCCTTCGCCGGGACCGCAGTCGGCGGCACGATCAACATCGAGACGCCGGCGTTCACGCAGAGGCCGACGTACGAGATCACGTACGGGGACGACAGCTACGCCTCGCAGACCTACAACGTTCTCACGAGCGGGTCGCTCGGCAGGCTGCAGTACGTGCTTGGGGCGGGATACGACTCGAGCAACGGACCGTATTTCGGCAAGTTCGGTTGCGTCGTCACGCCGAACAACACGAACCTCGACAACAAGCCGGGAAGCTCCGGCATCATCGAGTTCTGCAACAGCCTCAACGGCTCGCTCTTCACGAAAGGCGAGATCGTCAAGCTAAAATACAACTTTTCGCCGGTGACCTCGCTTTCGCTCGGATACGTCGGCTCGCAAGCCGGCTACCTGCCGCAGGGCAGTTCCTACGGTCAGTACCTGCAAAACTTCTTGGTGACGCCGTGCCTCTCGAACGGCCACGACTGCACGAACCCGTTCGATCCGCAGTACGTCGGGCATACGATCGGAGCGTACGTCTTCTATCCCGGCTCCAACGTCTATAACAATCAACCGCTCTTCACCGGCGAGCTGCGTACCGCAATCGGAAACGACACGCTTCTCGTTCGTCCGTACGCCGGCAACATCGCCCGCATCATCGACGGCTCGCACGAGGACGACTATCCGGCGTTCTACTATCCGAACACGTCGCCGTCCAGCGTCTGCACGGGCGCGCCGACGTACGGGATCGTCGGACCGATGGTGGGTACGGAGACGGAGTGCCTCGAGAGCGATTTCAGCGTCCTGGAGTCCGACAAACTCTTCGGCACGACCGCATCGTACGTCCATCCGTTCGGCGACGACTTCGTCGAGCTGACGTACGATTACCATAGCGACGAGACGTTCGCGTATTACAACACGCCGTCGGACATCGTCGTTCCGGACACGACGGCGAAGTTCAACTCGCTCTCCCTCATCGGCGAATTCCTTCTCGACCCGACGCTCACGCTCAAGGCCGGAGTGTACGAAACCGACTGGGGCCTGAACGGTGTTCAGGCGGTCGCGCACCCCGGAGGAAAGACCTCGACGGCGCCGCTTACTCGCACGGTGAGCCGCATTGATCCGCACATCGCGCTCATCTATCAGCCGCACGGCAACGTCTCGTACCGTCTCTCGTGGGGCACGTCGGCGACGTTCCCGTACTCCTCGCTCGTCAGCGGCGTTCCGTTCATCACGAAGGGTTCTGCGACGGCACCGCTCGGCACGTTCACGCTGAAGGACCCATTCCTCAATCCGGAAGTCGCCGATGAGTTCGACCTCGGAATGGATCGTGCGATCGGGCGAGGGGTCTTGAGCATTGACCTCCTCGACGCGCAAGTGCACAACGTCTTCGAAACGATTGCAACGCCGGTCACCAACCCGCTCTACTCGTTCATCGATCAACCGGTGAACGTTGCCGATCTCTCCGTGCAGCAGGCGACGCTGCGGTATTCGTACCAGCCACCCGTCGGGCTGGGATACTACATTGCCGGTGCGATCAACCGGTCGATCGTCCAGGGAGTTCCGAAGGTCTTTTACACCTCGCCGACCGCCTACGTGCTGCCGGCAAACGGCGTGCAGCAGTGCAGCAACGGCGGCACCGAAGTCTGCATTCCGTACCTCAAGGCGTACGCCGCGCTCTCGTACACGACGCGAGCGCGAACGTATTTCCTCTTCGACGCAGACTTCGAGGGCAAGAACAACACGTACAATCTGCCGCCGTTCGTGTTCTTCAATATCGCGATCCGCCAGCCGGTGACGCCGCAGATCTCGGTGCAGCTGTCGGGCCAGAACGTCTTTAACATCGATACGTACGAGAACTTGCCGGAACCGAACGCGGGCATTCCGGAGATCGGCGAGTCGTCGACGGGCCTGGGCAGCATTCTTTCACCGCTGATCCCGGCGCCGACGCAGACGTTCCGCTTAGACTTCATTTACCAGTCGCCTGGGAGGCAGCCGTAGGAGGCGTCTAACCCTAAAAGGGAGCCATCACCATATTACGGGTTACCTGCTAGTCCGTAATATGGGTGTGGCCTACCGCGCAAAGACCGTCGCTCTTGCGACTATCGAACGTACTGACTCAGGTGCCCTGCCGCGTGCCCTGCTTCCGTGGTTTAGTACGGTACGCCATCGGATGCGGGGGCGCGGACGCGGCCGGTTACGCCTGCGAGCGCGACGAGGGCGGCGACATACGGCAGCGCCGAGAGCGCGTCCGGCGGCAGCCACGAAAATTGGCCTTGGAGAACGTCCTGCAGGGCTTCGAAGAGGCCGAAGACGATCGCCGCTCCGAGCGCGCCGAAGGGAGTCCATCGGCCGAAGATCACCGCAGCCAGCGCGATGAATCCGCGGCCGGCCGTCATTCCGTCGGAGTAGATGTTCAACTCCGCAATCGAGAGAAACGCGCCGCCGAGTCCCGCGAGCGCACCGCTTAAGGTCACGGCGAGAAGGCGATAGCGCAGCGGATCGAGGCCGGCGGACTTCACGGCGTAGGGGTTCTCGCCGGTTGCGCGCACGCGTAAGCCCCACGGCGTCTTGTAGAGCACCGCGTTCAACGCGGCCGCGCACACGAACGCAAACAAGACGAGCACCCACTGCCCGACGTTGCCGAGGCTGGCGACTTCTTTGCTCGCACCGGGCTGATTGAAGAGCAGGACGAGCCCGTACGCGGCGCCGCCGGAGCAGATGAGGTTGATGCCCATCCCCGCGACGATCTGATCGACTTTGAACTTCGTCGATGCGATCGCGAGCACGAACCCCATGAATGCGCCGAAGCCGACGCCTGCGAAGAGTCCGACGATCGGCCCGATGTACGGGCCGACGACCGGAATCGGAACGTGCACGTAGTACGAAACGATCACGGCTCCAAAAGCACCGGCGGCCATCATGCCTTCGAGCCCGATGTTGATGACGCCGGATCGCTCGGAGATGACGCCTCCGAGCGCGGCATAGACGATCGGCGTCGCCTTGACGAGCGTCAGGAGAACGAGCGCGATGAAGACGGAGTTCATGCGGCGGCCTCGGCAACGCGCGCGCTGCGCTGCGCGACGTAGCGTCGCGCAGCGAGAACGAGAATGATGAGCCCCTCGATGACGTGGATCGCGTCTTTGGGAACCTGCGCGCTCGCCTGCATCGCGAGACCTCCGGCCTCGAGAATTCCGAAGAAGAACGACGCGAGGCAGACTTTGAGCGGGTCAAGATCGCCGACGAGCGCGACCGCGATCGCGATGAAGCCGTATCCCGGCGAGAGCTGCGTGTTGAAACGATGAAGCTCGCCGGTGACGATCGTGGCGCCGCCGACGCCCGCGAGCGCTCCCGATACCGCGAGCGCGAGCCACGTCAATCGCGGCAGGTTGACGCCGTTGCGCCGCGCCGCTTCAGGTGCCTCTCCCGCGACCCGCAGATCGTAGCCGATCACCGTTCGCGTGAAGACGAACTTCAACACAATTGCGAACGCGATACCGATGAGAATGCCGATCGAGAGCCGCGTATGCGTGATGAGCGTCGGCAGCCAGTAACTGGGCTGCAGCCACGCGGTCTCCGCGCCGCTCGCGGCTGGATTCTTGAGCGGTCCGTCGACAAGATAGAGCGTAATGTATTGCGCGACGAAGTTCAGCATGAGGGTCGAGATGACTTCGTTCGATCCGAGACGCGCCTTCATGAAGCCGGCGATTGCGCCCCAGAAACCGCCGCCAAGCGCTCCGAGAACGAGCATGATGACGATTGCGACAGCGGGCGGGAAGGTCATCACCGCTCCGGCCGCGCCGGCGAGCATCCCGCCGACGAGGAGCTGCCCTTCCGCGCCGATGTTGAAGAGGCCGGCGCGAAAGGCAAGCGCGACGCCGAGCGACGGAAAGAGCAGCGCGGTCGTCGCGACGAGCGTCTCGCCGATTTGGTCGCGGCCGCCGAGCGAACCGAGGATCAGCGCGGCGAATCCGTCGACCGGATTCGTGCCGGCAACCATCATTGCGAGCGCCATGAGGATGAGAATGATGACGATTGCGCCGAGCGGCCCGGCGAAGAATGCGCCGAGCCGTTTCACGCGGCGCCCGCCATGAGACGGCCGATCGAGGCGCGATCCGCCGTCTGCGAGTCGAAGCCGCCGACGATTTTTCCGCGATACATCACGAGTATGCGGTCGGCGAGCGCCAAGATCTCGTCGAGATCGAAGGAGATGAGAAGCACCGCCATGCCGCCGTTGCGCGCCTCGATGAGGCGCGACTGCACGAGCGCCGCGGCGCCGACGTCGATGCCGCGCGTCGGATTGTAGGCGAGCACGAAGCGCGGCGCGTCGATGAGCGCGCGGCCGACAAGCAGTTTTTGCTGGTTGCCGCCGGAGAGCGTTCGCGCGCGCGCGTCGAGGGACGGCGTTCGAACGTCAAAGCGCTCGACGATGGAGCGCGCGTCGGCGCGCGCGCGCGCGCGTTCGAGGAAGAGCCCGCGCTTGATTCCCGGCTCGTGCTGGCGGCCCAGGATCGCGTTTTCGACGATCGTAAAGTTCAGCACGAGCCCTTCCCTTTGGCGATCTTGCGGAATGACGCCGATACGATGGACGGACGCGCCGGGCGCCCATGCCAGCGTACCGCGATAGGGAATCATGCCGTCGATCGCGTCGGCGAGCGCCGTCTGTCCGTTGCCTTCGACGCCGGCGATGCCGACGATCTCGCCCGAAAGAACGTCGAACGTTACGCCGTCTGCGCGGGCCTGCGCTCCGCCGGCGCGCAGGTTCTCGAGGGACAAACAGGGCTGCGGCGAGGTCTGCGCGCGCTGCGCGACGACGGGCAGGTCGCCTCCGATCATCGCGCGCGCGATCTCGTCGACGTTCGTGTCTTTCGTCTGCATTGCGGCCACGAGCTTTCCATGACGCATGACGCTGACCCGGCCGCTGTACGATATCACCTCGGCAAGCTTGTGCGTGACGATGAGAATCGCCGTCCCGCGCTTCGCGAGCGCGACGACCGTCGCAAAAAATCCTGCAATCTCGGCCGGCGCGAGCGCCGCCGTCGGCTCGTCGAGGAGGAGTACTGCCGGATCGCGCTCGAGCTCTCGAAGGAGCTCGACACGCTGCTGGACGCCGATGGGAAGATCTTCGACGAGCGCATCGGGATCGATCTCGAGCGCGTTGCGCTTCGCGAGCTCGGTTACGCGTTTGCGCGCGGCGCTCGTGTCGATGCGCGCGCCGCGGCGCGGCTCGCGTCCGAGCAGGACGTTCTGCCACACGTTAAGCCGCCCGACGAGCTCGAAGTGCTGGTGAACGAGGCCGACGGTGCCGTGCGCCTCGACCGTTCCCGCATCGGCCTGCAGTTCGCCGAAGGAGATGGCTGCGAGCGTGGATTTGCCTGCTCCGTTTTCGCCGACGAGCGCGTGAACTTCGCCGGCGTGCAGATCGAGGTCGACGCCGTCGACGGCGACGACGCCGGGGAACGTCTTGCGAATGCCGTGCATGCTCAGCGCGAGTGCGTCGCTCACGGCAGCGCAACCGGCTTGAAGGTCGCCTCGCCGGCGCGCGTGTACGGCGGAACGATTCGTCCGTCTTCGATCGCGCGTTCGATGAGCGCGAGCCGCGCAAGGCGTGCCGGTCCGATCGCCTTCTTGGTATAACGGAAATCGGTCAGGCCGATGGCATGTTCCCGCAGTCCGAGCACGATGTGTCCGTGAAGGGGATGCCTGCGTTGAACGGCTCGGGCAACGTCGAAGACGGCAACGTACACCTTCTTCACCATCGACGTGAGAATCTTTCCGGGTGCAAGCGCGTCTTGATCGGAGTCGACGCCGATGACGTAGTCTCCGGTACGGCTTTTTACCGCGTCGATTGCCCCGAGTGTGGCCTTCCCGGCCGCCGCGTAGACGATATCCGCGCCGCTATCGAAGAGAAGGTCCGTCAGCTCCTTACCTGCGGCGACGTCGTCGAAGCTCCCAACGTATTTCACGTCGACGCGCATCGTCGGGTCGATCTCGTGCGCGCCGGCGACGAAGCCGGCCTCGAACTTCTCGAGCAGCGGGATGTCCTCGCCGCCGAGGAACGCGATGTGGTGCGTGTGCGTCATCATTGCCGCGAGCGATCCAGCGAGAAAGGAGCCGTCCTGCTCCTTGAACGTCACCGATACGATATTCGGATCGGGAACGACGGCATCGATGATGCAGTACTGCTGCGTCGGGTTCGCTTTTGCAACCTCGTCGAGATCGTTCGCCATCAGGAAGCCGATTGCATAGATCATATCGAAGTGGAGGTTCGTGAGGGCGCTCAAGTTCGGTTGATAGTCGGCGGCCGAGCGCGATTGAAGGACTTGAATGTACGCGCCGAGTCGCGCTTGCGAGTTGAGGAGCCCGCGATACGCCGAGTCGTTGAACGAATGGTCGCCGAGGCCGCCGGTATCGGTAACCATTCCGAGCGTCAACTGGCCGGGCCGGGGGCCGCGATGGTGCCACGAGCAGCCGGATACGATGAGGAAGAGCGCAGCGGCAATGGCAACGAGGCTGCGCGTCCGAAGCGGCATCTTAGCAAGTACGTCCGCAGTGGTGCCGATGCCTGCGGGAGAATCGCGTGGGCGCGAGTAACCGGCTCGCATGAACGCACCGGATCTGCGGCGCGGGCCGCCGCGGCGCTGGAACGAGTCGCTGGGCCAGATTCGCTGGCTTCCGCGCCTCATCGACAAGACGCGCGCGGCGATCGCGGGGACGCTCGGCGATTACCTCTTCGGGCAGAGTCCCACGGATCGCGCGCTTCTGCGCGAGCTCGGCCTCAGCCATCGTGAGTTTGCGCGAATCGTGCACGACGCGCCCGGCGATGCCGACGTTCTGGCCTCGTTGCAAGCCCGCTCGCCCGAGCGAGTTCGCGCCGCGCGCCAATGGAGCGACGAGATCGGACGGCGCAAGGCGCTCTTTCTCTTTCTCATCGATCTCGACGATGGGTATCTCGATCGGCGATGGGCGATACTGCGGATGCCGGTGCGCCTCGGCGCCGCATGGTTCGTGCGGACGCTGAAGCGCGTTGCGCCGTCTCGTGCTGCGGAGGGATTGTGACGCGCGTCGACGTCATCGGCGTCCCGATGGATCTCGGCGCGAGCAGACGCGGCGTCGATATGGGGCCTTCGGCCGTGCGTTACGCGCGCTTGCACGAGCGGCTCTCGCGCTTGGGCATTCACGACGTGAAGGACCACGGCAACCTTCACGTCCCGGTGCGCGAAGCGCTCCAGAACCCGGACCAAAGCGCCCACTATTACGACGTCATCGATGAGGTCTGCGGCCGCCTCGCCGCCGTCGTCGAGCGGGTCGTGCGCGAGGGCGGCACGCCGATCGTGCTCGGCGGCGATCACTCCATTGCGATCGGAACGCTCGCGGGACTCCATCGCGCGTACGACCGCGTCCCCGGGCTCATCTGGCTCGACGCACACGCCGACATCAACAGCCCGCAAACGTCGCGCACCGGCAACGTGCACGGCATGCCGCTCTGGTTCGCGCTCGAGCGCGGCGACGCCATCGCCGAGCAGACCGTGCTCATCGGTTTGCGCGACGTCGACGACGCGGAGAAGCGCATCCTGCGCGAGCGAGGCGTGCGCGCCTTCTCGATGACCGAGATCGATCGCTACGGCGTCGCGCACGTCATGGAAGAGGGGCTGCGGATTTGCGGAGGCGACGGCCGCCCGATGCACGTCTCGTGCGATCTCGACGCGATCGATCCGACGGAAGCGCCGGGAACGGGAACGCCGGTGAAGGGAGGGCTCAGCTATCGTGAAGCGCATCTCATCATGGAGATGATCGCGGAGTCCGGCAGGCTGCGCTCGATCGAGATGGTCGAGATCAATCCCATTTTGGACCGCTCGAATCAAACGGCGATGCTTACCGTCGGGCTCGTCTGCTCCGGACTGGGCAAATCCATCCTATGAAGAAGACGGACGTCGTGCTCTACCAAGCCGAGTGGTGCCCCTACTGCGCGCGCGTGCGCTCGGCGATGACCGACATGCTCCTCGACTACACGATCGTCAACGTGCCGCGCGACCATGTCGAGCGCAAGGTCCTGCGGGAACTCTTCGGCAAGACGGGCATCCCGTCGATGGTCGACGGCGACGTCACGATCGCGGACGACGACGACGCGATCATCGAGCATTTGAAGAAGACGTACGCATCGTAGCGACCTTCGGTCGCGACGCACGATTCATGGACGAGAACCAGAAACATCGCACCAGGCTCGCGCGTCGTACGATCGCCGCACCGCACGCGCATCTGCCGCCGTTTCCGACGCGAAAGTACGATATCGTGTACGCCGATCCGCCGTGGTTCCACTACGGCAGCCAAATCAAAGATGCAGCGGCTGCGAGACATTATCCGCTCATGTCGCAGGACGAACTCGCGGCGTTGCCGGTACGCTCGATTCTGAACGCGCGTGCCGCGCTCTTCCTCTGGGCGACGGGACCGCGTTTGCACTTCGCGATCGAACTCATCGATCGCTGGGGGCTCCACTATCGCGGCGTTGCGTACGTCTGGGTGAAGACGAATCGCCGCGGTGCGATCATACGCGGCCAAGGCGTGCCGCCGACGTTTACGAAACCGACCACGGAGTTCGTCCTCGCCGCGACGACGATGCGGCACGGCAGACCCTTCCCGCTCTTCGACCTAGCGCAAGGGCAGGTGGTCTTGGAGCCGCGTGCCGAGCATAGCCGCAAACCGGCGGTCTTTCGCAGGCTCATCACCGAGCTGTGCGGGCAGCGTTCGCGCGTCGAACTCTTCGCGCGTGAAGAGACGCCGGGCTGGGCGTGCTGGGGACCGCAGACCGATCGATTCTCTTTATTGCAGGGCGGGCCAATGGTTGGCGACGAGGATGCCCACCGCGGCGCCGCAGAGCGTGGCGAGAACGTTGACGGCGTCGTTCCCGACCCACGCGAGCCCGCGAAACATCGTCGTCGGCGTTCCGCAGACGTGCGGATTCGTCTCGCAGGGACGGGCGCAACGCGAACACCACCGTAAGGCCTGCAGGCTCGCGCCGAGAATCGAATCGAGCAGCGATCCTGCGACTCCGCCGATCGCGACGGGCCAGAAGGGCGCGATCCCGGCGGCCCGAGCGATCGCGCCGATCGCGAGCGCGCCCGCAATCTGTGCGAGGGTGCCGGGAAACGAGACGCCTCCCGACGAGCCACCGCTCACGGGACGAAACGTAAGAATCGATCGCGCGCGGCCTGCGAGCGTGCCGATCTCTGTCGACCACGTGTCCGCCGTCGCCGCCGCGAGCGCGGCCGCAAATCCAAGGCGCAGCGGTGCGGGCGTAAACGGCGAGAAGAGCATGCAGAGCGCGGCCACGCTGCCGTTCGCAATGACCTGCGCTGCGTTGCGAGCGCCCTGTTTTCCCCAATCGACGAGCGCGCGTTTGCGCCGCAGTCCGACGCGCGAGAGCAAGGACGACGTGACGAAGAAACCGAGGAGCACGGCCGCAGCCGGCCATCCACCGATGCCGAAGACGATGCATCCGACGACGAACGCCACGAGCGCGCCGCTTGGCGTCAAAGCTCGCAGCGCGTACGCGATCGAGGCGATGACGAACGACGCGACGATCGCGATCGCGACGGGAATCATGCGGGCCGCACGTGCGCTTCGAGCGCCAAAAGGAGCGCATCGGTCGTAAATGACTCCGGCAAGACGTCGACGTGTACGCCGATCGTTCGCGCTTCGCCCGCGGTCACGGGCCCGATGCAGGCGACGACCTTCCCCAGCGACGCTTTGACGGCGGCGTCGTTTCCGCCCAGGAGCGTAGCGAAGGCCCGCACGCTGCTGCCGCTCGCGAACGTCAAGATGTCGCACCGAGCAACGCTGCGCGCGTACTGCGGATCCTCGACGACGCTCGTCTTGTAGGCAGCGACGGAAACCGGCTCCCGCCCTGCATCGGCGAGCAGCGAACGCACGATGTCGAGCCCTTCCTGAGCCGCGACGACGAGGATGCGTTCGCCGCGCTTCGTCCGGTCGAGAAGGTCCGCAGCGGCGTCCTCGCTCGTCGAGCGTCCTGAGACGAGATCGGCGCGAACGCCGAACTCGGCGAGCCTCTGTGCGGATTTCGGTCCGATGGCTGCGACGCGGACGGTGCCCATCGAGCGCGCGTCCTTTCCGTTCGCGCGCAACTCCTCGAAGAACGCCTCGACGCCGTTGCGCGAAAGGAAGACGACCCACGCGTACTCCCCCAGCCGCGCGATCTCGCGACGGGCCGGAGCGAAATCGTCGGGAGGGCCGATCGCGATCGCGGGGGCGATCACCGGTTCTGCGCCGCGCGCGGCGATGGCGCGTCCGAAGATCCGTGCCGCGCGCAGCGGCCGCGTCACGAGGATGCGCCGGCCGAAGAGCGGCCTGCGTTCGAACCATTGTAGGCGCTCGCGCAGCGTCACGACCGAGCCGACGACGAGGATCGCGGGCGCGGCGATCTGCTCGCGTCGCGCGCGCGCGGCGATCGTTCCAAGCGTCGCGACGATGCAGCGCTGCGTCGGCAGCGTTCCGTTCTGGACGACCGCAGCCGGCGTCGCTGCGTCCGCGCCGCGCTCGACGAGGTGCGCTGCGATTGCTTCAAGGCGTTCGACGCCCATCACGACGACGAGCGTCTGCGTTGCGGAGAGCGTCTTCCAATCGAGCGCCGTCGTCGCGTTGTCGCCCTCGTGACCGGTCGCAACGACGAACGACGACGCATAGCGGCGGTCGGTGATGGGAATCCCGGCGTACGCCGCCGCAGCTACGGCCGACGTAACGCCGGGAACGATCGTGACCTCGATGCCGGCCGCGTGAAGCGCTTCCGCCTCCTCGGAGCCGCGTCCGAAGACGAATGGGTCGCCCCCCTTGAGGCGGACGACGTGTTTGCCCGCGCGGGCCTTCTCGACCGCGAGCGCCTCGATCGCTCGCTGCTCCATGGCGTGCGCGGCCGCGCGCTTACCGACGAAGATTCGCTCGCACCCCGAATGGGCGAATGAAAGGACGGCGTCCGAGACGAGCGCGTCGTAGAGAATCGTGTCGGCGTCGCGCAGGGCTTGCAGTCCGCCGACGGTGAGGAGCGCGGGATCGCCCGGTCCCGCGCCGACGATCGTGACGCGACCGCTCACTTCAGTTCGTGCGGTTGCGTTTCGCGCAGTCCTGCGATGCTCTGCGCGAGGTTCAACTCGAAGAGCTCGTCGAGGATGCGAACGTGCGAGAGCGTCTCGGCTTCGCTCGCGGTCGCTTTTTCGCGAATGTTGGCGATCGCCGAATGCAGGAGCTTCGAGACGATCGTGAGCGACATTCCCGTGACGAGGGCGCGCTCGCGCTCTGTGAGCTCGGGGCAGCGCGCGAGGAGCCGCTCGACCTCGCTCGCGCGAACGGCCTCCGCTTTCTTCGTGAGCGAAGCGATTGCGGAGGAGGCGAGCCGCGATCGGTACCAGCGCAGGAACCGCTCCAAGGATCGCGCGATGATCCGTTCCACGTCGGGAATTGCCTCGCGCCGAACCTCGAGACGCTCTTCGACGACCGGACGAAGGCCGTCGACGTCGACGAGGGTAACGCCGGGAAGCGTTGCAATCTCGGGATCGACGTCGCGCGGTACGGCGAGATCGATGACGAAGAACGGCTTGCCGGCCTCGCGCGCGTCGAGAAGCGGCTTCGTCACGATGAAGTGCGAGGCGCCCGTCGATGCGATGAGGACGTCGGCGGTCTCGAGAGCCGCCGGCAGACTCGTCATCTCGACGGCGTCTCCGAATCCTAGTTCGGCCACGAGCGCGCGCGCGCTCGAGAGGGTGCGATTCGCGACGACGACCCGCGCAACGCCCTCTTCGCGAAGGCGCCGCAGCGCCGAGCGTCCCATCTTTCCCGCGCCGGCAATGACGACCGACGCGTCGCGCAGCGAGCCGAGGCGCGCGCGCGCGGCCTCGATCGCGGCGGTCGCGAGCGAGAGCGATTCGCCGCCGATGCTCGTCGTGGCTCGCGCGGTCTTTCCGGCGCGAAGCGCTTCGTGAAAGAGACGGTGCAGCGTCGCGCCGACGGCGCCGGCGCGCTGCGCCTGAACGTACGCATCCTTGACCTGGCCGAGAATCTCCGCCTCGCCGACGAGCATCGAATCCAGGCCCGTCGCAACGCGGAAGAGATGCTCTGCGGCGGAGCTGCCAAGCAGCGTGTAGAGGTAGGACTCGAGATCGTACTCGAGTCCGGCGTGGCGAAAGTTCGTGAGGAACGATTTCAACTGCATCGCGCCGGCTTCGTACTCTTCGACCTCGGCGTAGAACTCTAGCCGGCCGCACGTCTGCAGCATCGCCGCTTCGTGGACGGCTTCGTAGTCGCGCAACGCGACGATCGTCTCGGCCATTTTCGAGGCTGGGAACGCGTGACGTTCGCGGACCTCGAGCGGCGCGGTTCGGTGCGAGAGTCCCAGACAAACGAGAGGCACGACGCTATGCCTCCTCGATCTGCGCGAGCGCGACGGTCGCCAGGCGATGGGTGAGTACGGAAAGCTCCCCCGCAAGGTCGATGTTTCGCACGACGACGTTCTCACCGTTCTTACGCTGCAGCCGCAGCCTCGTCGGCGCAAAGTTCAGGATTGCATGGATGCCGCACCCCAGGAGCGTGTCGGCGACCTCCGCTGCGGCCGGCGCGGGAACGGCAATCGCCGCAATGTCGCAGCATGCGTCTTTGAGAACGCGTTTCGCGTCGGTGATCGCGCTCACGCGCACCCCTTGCCACTCCTGGCCGATGACGCTCGGCGATGCGTCGAAGATCGCGCGAACGCTGAAGCGAGGCTCGCGCGCGGTGATGAAGGCTGCGAATGCGTGCCCCAGATAGCCGAAGCCCGCGATGACGATGCGCCAGTCACGCTCCAATCCTAGGACGAAGGCGAGGTGGGTGCAGAGCGGTTTCATCGCATAGCCGTGCCCTCGACGGCCGAGGGCGCCGAGGGCGCAGAGGTCTTTCCGGATCTGGGCCGGCGCGGCACTCTCGCCAAGCAGCCGAGCGAGCTCCGTGGACGTGATGGTGCTCCGGCCCTCCGCCAGCGCCTCGCGAAGCGCACGGTGGTACGCGTAGAGGCGAGGAATAGAGACGCCGAACCCAGCTTCGATCATCGTCGTGCCGTCGCAACTCCGGCGCAGGCGCGGTCGGCGATGGTAAGCGTGCGCTCGATGTCGCGCATCGTGTGGACGGTGCAGACGAAGCCGGACTCGTACTGCGAGGGTGCGAGGTAGACGCCGCCGTCGAGCATGGCGTGAAAGTACTTCGCGTAGAGCTCCGCGTCCGACTGCATCGCGCCGCGGAGGTCGAGGACGCGCTCGTCGCGCAAGAACGTCCCGAACATCGAGCCTGCGTTCGAGCTCTGATACGGAAGTCCGTATTTGTGAAAGATCTCCCCAAGCCCCGCCGTGAGCAGCCCTGTGAGAACCTCGAGGCGTGAGAAGAGCGTCGCATCGTCGCGGATCATCTTGAGCGTCGCGACGCCGGCGGCCATGGCGAGCGGGTTTCCCGAGAGCGTTCCCGCATGAAAGACCGGCCCATCCGGGCTGACGTACGCCATGATCTCCGCTCGCCCGCCGAACGCGCCGACCGGAAGCCCTCCGCCGATCACTTTGCCGAGCACGGTGAGATCCGGAAGAACGCCTTCGCGCTCCTGCGCTCCGCCCCGTGCGACGCGAAAGCCGGTCATCACCTCGTCGAAGATCAGCAGTGCGTGCTCGCGCGTGCAGATCTCGCGCAGGCTTGCTAAGAATCCAGGCTCCGGAAGAACGAGCCCCATGTTCCCAGCATACGGTTCGACGATGACCGCCGCGATCTCGCCGCGATGCGCCTCGAATGCGGAGCGAACGGCTGCGGCGTCGTTGTACTGCGCGACGAGCGTCTCCGACGCGGTCGCGTGCGGAACGCCGGGCGAGCTGGGAATACCCAGCGCGAGCGCGCTCGAGCCGGCGGAGATGAGGAACGGATCGGCCGCGCCATGATAGCAGCCCGCGAACTTGAGAATCTTCTCGCGATGCGCGTATCCGCGAGCGAGTCGCACAGCGCTCATCGCGGCCTCCGTGCCGCTCGACGTGAACCGTACGCGCTCGACGCTCGGCACCATCGCGCAGATGAGCTCCGCCAGCTCGGTCTCGGCTTCGGTCGGTGCGCCGAACGACGAGCCGCGCGCGGCCGCGGCGGCGATCGCGTGCACGACGGCCGGATGCGCGTGACCGAAGAGCAGCGGTCCCCAGGAGAGGACGTAATCGAGGTACTCGTGGCCGTCGAGATCGCAAACCGTCGCACCCGCCGCGGAGCTGATGAAGACCGGCGAGCCGCCGACGGCCTTGAACGCGCGGACCGACGAGTTGACGCCGCCGGCAATGACGCCGCGCGCGCGGGCGAATGCGGCGATCGATCGCTCGTACGTCATCGGCTGCGCTGCGCCCACTCTTTTGCGAAATACGTGATGACGATGTCGGCTCCGGCCCGCACGAACGCGACGAGCGTCTCGTCGATCGCGCGCTCCTCGAGCCACCCGTTCGCGATCGCGGCCTTGAGCATCGCGTACTCGCCGCTCACGTTGTAGACGGCAATCGGAAGATCGAACGCGTCGCGTGCCGCGCGGACGACGTCGAGATACGGCAGGCCAGGCTTGATCATCACCGCGTCCGCGCCCTCTTCGATATCGAGCGCGATTTCGCGCAGCGCTTCGCGGACGTTCGGTGCGTCCATCTGGTACGTTCGCCGGTCGCCGAACTGCGGCGCCGATCCGGCGGCGTCGCGAAACGGACCGTAGAATGCGGACGCGTACTTTGCGCTGTAGGCGAGGATCGCGCGATCCGAAAATCCGTGCGCGTCCAGCGCACTGCGCAGCGCTTCGACGCGTCCGTCCATCATGTCCGAGGGCGCGATGACGTCGGCGCCGCTCGTTGCGTACGTGATGGCAACGCGAGATAAGAACGCGACGGTCGCGTCGTTGTCGACGTTGCCGGCTGCGTCGAGAATGCCGCAGTGTCCGTGGTCGGTGTACTCGCAGTTGCAGAGGTCGGCGATGACGAGCATCTCGGGCACCGCCGATTTGATCTCGGCGATCGCGCGCTGCACGACGCCGTCCGCGCGCACGTTGCTCGTTCCGGTGGGGTCCTTGTGCTCCGGGACGCCGAAGAGCAGGATCGCCGGGATTCCGAGCGCCGCAAGCTCGCGCGCCTGCGCGACCGCGTCGCCGACGCTCAGGCGGGAGATGCCGGGCATCGAGGCGATCAGGCCCGCGTCCGCCGGATGCTCGACGACGAAGAGCGGCTGCACGAGCTGGTCGACGCGCAGGGTGTGCTCGCGCACGAGCGCTCGCAGCGCGGGTGTTCGCCGCATGCGCCGCATGCGAAACGCGCTCATGCGTTCGACTCCGCCGGCCGTACGCGCAGGGCGATCGCCTGCCCGAGACGCTCGCCCAAGCGTTGCGCCTGGGCACGATCTCTCACCGCTGCGTCCGCGCGCTCGCGGATGATGGTTTCGGGCGTCGCATAGGCGATCTCGGCGTTCATCGTCTCGCCTTCTCGGCGGGCGTGGACGCCGATCGGTGCGCTGCATCCGGCGTGAAGGGTTCGGAGTGCCGCGCGTTCGCAGAGAACGCAGAGCTCGACCTCTTCGTCGTTCGCGGCCGCACGCAGGTCGTACGCAAGCAGCACGTCGTCGTCGCGAACCTCGAGCGCGAGCGCTCCTTGCCCGGCAGCGGGAACGATCGCGTTCGCCGGCCACGGCACGGTATGCGTCGCGGCTACGCGCAGGCGCCGCATGCCGGCCATGGCGAGCACGATCGCGTCGTAGGTTCCTTCGCGCAGCTTTCGCAGCCGCGTATCGACGTTGCCGCGAACGTCGACGTAGACGAGATCGGGCCGCAGCGCCTGCAGTTGAAATCGGCGACGCAGGCTCGAGGTGCCGACGCGCGCGCCCGCGGGCAAATCCTCGAAGCGCTCGTAGCGTTCGCTGCAGAATGCGTCGCGCGGATCCTCGCGGTCGCAGAATGCGGCGATCGCGAAGCCGGCGGCAAGCTCGCTGGGAAGATCCTTTGCCGAATGGACGGCGTAATCGGCTCGTCGATCGGCCAGCGCCTTCTCCAGCTCTTTGACGAAGACGTTCTGCTCGCCGAGATCGTGCAGCGGACGATTGCGATCGCGATCGCCCGCAGTCTGCACCGCGAGCATCTCCGTTGCGATCCCGCGCGTCGCAACGAGCGCCGCCACCGCTTTCGTCTGCGCCGTTGCAAGGGCACTCGATCTCGTCGCGCACGTGACGCGGCGCGGCGCCGCGGCGGAGGCGAGCTCGTCGATGGGAAGGGACGAGAGTTTCCGCAAGAGCGCGATGCGATCGCCGCGCCCCATCGTCGTGCGGAGCTCTTCGCGGATGCGCGCGAGCGTCTTCGCGGCGTCGCCGTAGCGCGCTCCGAGATGCACCTCGATCTCGTCGAGCGTCCGCCGCGAGAACGACGGGGACGACGCGCCGGAATCGACCGCGATCGTGACGTCGCCGATTCGAGAGGTTGCCATCATCGTGAAGGTCCCGCGCAACGGTTGGGTCGCATCGCAGACGAGCACGCCGCGCTCGCGTGCGTCGGCAACGACCGCGGCGTCGACGTCTGCATCGCCGGTTGCCGCAACGGCGACGGCAACGCCCCCGAGGTCGCCGCGTTCGTAGGCGCGCTCGCACAGCGTGACCGCGGCGTCCGTAGCGAGCGCTCGCAGTTCGGGAAGAATCCGCGGCGCGACGACGCGAACCGCGAAGCCTGCGCTCAGAAGAGCGTGCGCTTTGCGCGTCGCAACGCTTGCGCCGCCGACGACGAGCGCGCTGTCGGCGGTGCGCAGCATGATTGGAAGAACGGCCGAGGACAAGGGCTGGAAGAGTTCCCCAGTCCCCCGGCAAACACCGTTTGAAGGATGAACGGGCCCGCACGCGCGGCGTTTATCGGCGCGCTCGTCGGCGCTTTTGCGACGCTGCCGGGCCTTGGCTCCGGAACGCTCTGGGACAACAGCGAGACCGCGTACGGAGAGGTGGCTCGCGAGATCGTGCTGCGCCACGACTGGATCGTCATGCACCTCAACGGCATCCCGTGGTTCGTTCAGCCTCCGCTCTACTTTTGGATCGCGGCGCTCTTCGCTCACGCTCTCGGCGTGACCGCGTTCGCACTGCGACTTCCGTCGGCGCTCGCGACCGTCGCTATGGGAGCCGCGGTCGCATACGCCGTCGCTCGCAGGGCCGGCACCCGCGCGGGCGTCATCGCGAGCGTCATCCTCTCGACGGCCCTGATGCAGGCAATCATCGGACGACTCGCGATCATGGACGCGCTCTTGGACCTTGCGGTGACCGTCGCGATCTTCGCCTGGTTCGAGGCCTTGCGTACCGGAGAAGGACGCTACTATCTGTACGGCGCTATTGCGGCCGCGCTCGGCTTCCTTGCAAAGGGACCGGTCGCGCTCGCGGTCGCGTTCCTCGTCATCCTTCCGTACGCGTTCTGGCCTAGGAGGTTGTCCGACGTTGGCACATTCCCGTCTTTGGACCGCCTTTTGCCCGAAGACCTCGTTGCTCATCGGTCACAACGCTACGGCGTTGCTCCCTCTTCGCGCCTCGTCTCCGAGCAAAATTCGGCGCCAAATCCGAAAACGGCCCACGTCGGACAACCTCCTAGGGGCTACGTACGACCGCCGAGCGCGCTCGCGTGGGTTGCGAGCGTCGCGGTCTTCGTCGCAATCGTCGCTCCATGGTTCGCCGACGTCGCGTTGCGCACCGGCGCCTCGCACATCGTCACGCTCGTGGGACACTATACGTTCGGCCGTTACGTCGGCGTCATCGAAGATCAAACCGGACCCGTCTGGTACTACGTTCCGGTGCTCGTCTTGGGATTTTTCCCGTGGATCGCGTTCCTGCCGCCGGCGATCGCGTACGGTATCAAGCGCCTGGAGATCGAACCGCTCTGGAGACTCGGACTCGTGTGGATCGTCGTGCCGCTGCTCTTCTTCAGTTTCGCGCAGACGAAACTGCCGAACTACGTCGCGCTCGAACTGCCCGGCCTCGCGCTCGTTACGGCGCTCTACTTCGACGCCGCAGCGCGCAAGGGCACGACGCGGTCGGCAATCGTCGCGGCGGGCGTCGTTCCGGTGACGATCGGGATGCTCGCAATCGCGATCCGAATCTTCACGCTGCAGAATCGGCTGACGGGCGATGTCGCTCCGGCGGTGACGCCGCTGCTGGCTGCCGCGGTCGCCATCTTCGTTGGTTCGACCGTCACCGCCGTGCTCGTGGCGCGGCGATCCACGATCGGCGTCGCTCCCTACGCGCTCGGCGTCGCGATGCTTGCGGCCATCGACGTTCTCGCCATCGCCGTGCTGCCGCAGACGAACGCGTTCAAGCCGATTCCTACGCTCGCGGCGATCGTCGACCGCCGGCGGCTTCCAGGCGACGTCGTCGGAATCCAGGACGTCTCGGGTACGAATTCGCTGGTCTTCTACACGCGTCCGCGCGTCTTTCGGCTCGCGTCGCCGGGGGACGCCGGACTGAAGGACGCGAGCAGTCCGCGTCGCGTCATCTGCACCGCACCGCGCGCGTGGATCGTAGTGCCGCGCGCGCGGCCGGCCTTCGATCCAACCTACGGACGGACTCGCCGCCTCGTGGCGACGGCCGCCAAAGCCGCGCTCTTTCTCTACTCGGGGCCGCCCTGCACCGCTACTTCGCAACCTCCGTCGCGCTGACCGGGGAGGCTTTGTTGCTTCCGAGCGACGTCCGGATGTAGGTGATGACGTCGGCGATGTCTTGCGTTGAGAGCTGGCTCTTCCAGGCCGGCATCGTTCCGTTGTAGGTCTGACCGTTCACCGTCAGCGGACCCGTTCGTCCGTTCTTCACGGTATTGATGACGGCGGCGGCGGGGCCGGTAACGAACGGATTGTTTGCCAGCGGCGGAAACGTCCCCGGCATTCCCTGTCCTTGCGCGCCGTGGCAGCCTGAGCAGTTCTGGGAGAAGACCGAGGCGCCGTGCGCGGCCGACGACGCTTGCATCGCGCCGCCGGCGATCGCCGTCGTGCTGTTCGTGAGCACGGGCGCGGTCGTCGTCGTCGGCGCGGCTTGCGGAACCGCGGCGCTCGCCGCGAGCGCCTGCCGGTGCATGATCGAGACTTGGCTGAACGTCGAGAGCCCGACGATGACGGCGACCGCGATGACGATCGCTGCGATCATGCCTTTGCGATCGGATGCGAGGCGCGTGCGCGCGCGATCGATCCAAGGGAGCAGAAGTACGATGATGGCAAAGATCGATGGAACGATGATCGTCGCGACGAGATCGAGCTTCGGCGGTACGACTTGCAGCAATCCGAAGAGCGAGAGAAAATACCACGCCGGATAGGGCACGAAGGTCGTGTTCGTCGGATCGGCTTTCGCGTCGAGAAACGGCGGAACGATCCACGAGAGAAACAGGATGAGGATGAAGACGAGGAACGAGACGACCGTGTCCATGAAGACCTGATCGGGCCAGAAACGCCCGACGCGCATGCCGCGGCGGTCGTCGATGAGCGGACCCGCGGCACCGTTGTGACGGAAGATCGCGAGATGCGCGCCGACCAAGCCGAGCAGAAGTATCGGCATAAGCCAGACGTGAAGGCCGAAGAAGCGGTTGATCGTCTGCGTTCCCATGACGCCGCCGCCCTGCGCGATACTCTGAATGGCGGGACCCGCGATCGGCGCCGTCCCCGTGATATTCAAGGAGACTTGCGACGCGAAGTACGCGTTCATGTCCCACGGCAAGAGATAGCCGGTCAGCCCAAGCACGAGCGTGAAGAGAAGGAGAATGACGCCGACGACCCATTGAAGTTCGCGCGGCGCCTTGTACGCTCCCGAGATCGCGACTTGCAAAAGATGGAGGAAGACGAGCGCGATCATCGCCGACGCGCCCCAGTAGTGCATGGAGAGGACGAAGTGCTCGAAGCCGTTTGCGTAGATCGCCTTCGTCGATTCCCACGCGGTCGCCGCCGATGGGGCGTACCAGAACGTCAGCGCGATGCCGGTCGCGATCTGGAGGATCATCGCGAAGAGCGTCGCGCTGCCGAAGACGTACCAGTAACTGACGCCTCCGGGGACGTCTTCCGTGAGAAATCCCTTCGTCATCGAGACGAACCCCGTGCGCCGTTCGATCCAGTTCAACACCGGTTGCATCATCATCATTGCCGTCAGCCTCTATGAAACGTATGAGACGACGATCCGATCGGGCGTCGTCGATTGGTAGCGTATCCACATGAGTTGCGCGGTGCCGCTCTGCTCGCGCAGCGGCAGAGGATCGAGTCCGCGCGGAGCCGGCCCGGCGAGGTGCGCGCCGTCGAAGTTGTACTGCGATCCGTGGCACGGGCACATGAACTTGTTTGCAGCGGCGTTCCACGCATAGCGGCAGCCGAGATGCGGGCAGAGCGGGCTGAAGAGGACGAAGCTCATGTTCACGACCCGATACGGAACGTCGGCCTTACCGTCCGGAGCGTTGAAGAGATCGGGGCGCGCGGCGTGAAAGCGCGTGGGATTCACTTTGATTCCCCACACGTAATCGTTCAACGTCTCCGCCGGAAGATAATCGTCCTTCGTCGTCATCGAGAAGCTCAGCTTTACCGGCGTGCTCGTCGCCTTGTCGAGTTCCCCCATCTCGGCGCCCGTGAGCGGGGACCAGGTTCCCTTTCCGGAGCCGCCCTGCGGAATGAGTCCGCCGATGATCGGGATCGCAATGCCCAATCCGATGACGCCGCTCATCACGACGACGGCGTTGACCATGAAGGTTCGCCGCGAGACCTCGTCCGGCGTCTGCTCCTCTTCGCCGGCACCATGAATGCTGTGACTCGCCATACCGCGCCTTTACGAGCAATTATGCGTCCGCCCTTTCCCAATCATGTGCGACTTTTCTCGATACGGCTCGGCGAAGCCACTCCTCCGGTCGAGAGCCTCCGACTTTTTCGCAAAAGTCATGGACGACGTATTCCTTTGGCGTTGCGAAAAGGCGGAGGAGCAGGAGCAATCTTGGACGATTGCGACGAGCGTCTCTGGACCGGAGGAGTGCGCCATACGAGCCGCTACTCCGCTCGCCGCCGATCGCTTCAAGACGGACAAGTGCGCCGTGCGAGCCGGCGCGGCGGCTACATCTTGTAGCTATGGAGTCCGCTGATCCAAATGTTCACGCCGAGATAGCAGAAGACGATCGAGGCGAATGCGACGACGCTCCACCAGCTGCAGCGCATTCCGCGCCACGAGGCGCGCGTGTGCAGATGCATGTAGGCGGCGTAGAGAATCCACGACGCGAGCGCGGCGGTCTCTTTGGGGTCCCACTGCCAGTAGGCTCCCCACGCTTCGTGCGCCCAGGCTGCGCCGGTGATGACGCCGAGCGTGAGAAGCGGTAGGCCGATGGAGATCGCACGGTAGACGACGATGTCGATCTGCGCGAGCGAGGGAAGCGTCGCGAACCAGCCGGCGACGGCGTCGCCTGCCGCCGCCGCCGTGGCGAGTGCGGGCGTGTCGCGCAGCGTCGTGGGAGCCGCGTCGGTGGCTGCCGCGGCGGACACCTCGAGCGTTGCGAACGAGGTCACCGAGGGCGCGCCCGCGGTGGACGCGACCGCTCTCAGCGTGACGCGCCGCGTCGCGTAACGACGCTCGCCGTAGTACTTCACGAGGTAGACGATCGAGAAGATGAGCGAGACGGCAAACGCACCGTACGACGAAACGACGAGCGGCACGTGAACCTTCGCCCAGTACGACTGGAGCGACGGAACCGCCGGCATGACGCCCTCGTTCCACGTGGTTCCGTAGGCGAGGAAGATCGCGGCGAGCGCGAGGAGGAGGCCGCCGGCGAACCACAAGCGGTATCGAAATGCGAATCCGATGAAGATCGCAACCGACATCGCTGCGAAGAGCGAGAGCGAACCGTAGAGATTGAGCAGCGGCCAGATGTGCGTTTCGTCGTAGCGGGCGCCGAGTTGTGCAAACTGTGCGACACACCCGGCGACGGCCAGCGTCGCGCCGAGATTTCGCAGCCACTCTTCACGCGTGAAAAAGAACGCGAGGAGGACGACCGCGCCGATCGCGTACGCGCAGAGCGCCAAAACCATGAGAACGCCGTCCAGCGCCATCGGGTGCATTATGTTTCTTGCCTCCTGCGCACGTCGTCGCCAAGCGCGGCGACGAGTTCGCGAAATGCGTTTTCGAAGATGTCGTACCCTTTGACGGTCGTCGCCGCAAGACCCACCGTGCAGGCGCCCTCTTCGGCGCTATCGACGCGAACCGCGAGACGCGCGGGAAGGAAGTAGAACGAGATGACCAGGCCGATGAGAAGCAGCGCCGCACCCGCTGCGACCAAAGGCACACCCGGGTCGTAGCGATACTGAAATCCCGAGTAGATGGTATATCTGCGCGGCACGATGCGCCAGCCGCCTCCGAGATCGAGCGGCGAGCGAAGCGGCGCGAGCACCGATCCGACCGCGGCGCCGTCCTGCGCGAACGCGAGGACGACCGCGGGATCGTTCACGCGCGGATCGGGTGAGGGCAAGCGGGTTCGCCGGTCGACCGTCGGAACGAAGCGCTCGTACACGACGCTTTTGCTCGTTCCGGGAATCTGTAGCGTGTCGCCTTCCATGTACGTGTGCTCGGAGAGCGCGGGAACCGGACGGCCGTCGTGCGTGACGTAAAAGCGCATCCCAAAACCATAGCTTGCTTGATAGAAGAGCGTACCGTCGAGGTCGATGGGGTGGTTGACGCGCACGATCATCGGCGTCGGGATACCGTCGTGCCGGACGACGGTCACATGCGAGATGTAGTCGATCGGTTGGTAGACGATGCCGCTCTTCGTCATCACCGGCGAAATCTTGTACGAGAAGCCGTCGAGGCGCACGAGGTCGTGGTTCTGAGGGATCTGCGCCGTGTTTCCGGTGAGGACGATGGTTTGCCCCGCGTATCCGCGTGCCCAGTAGAGCACGGCGCCGGCGGCGATGACCAAGATTGCGAAGTGGTTCACGAGCACGCCGATGCGCGCCCAGTTGAAGCGGTCGGCGAACGTCCAATGCGTGCCCTCGATGTCGCGCTTGGCGATCGTCCAACCCCGTCGCGCAAAGAAGGCCTCTACGCGCGCGCGAACCGACGCTTCGTCGCCTTCGACGCGAACGTGCGCGTGCAGTGGTATCGCGTCAACCTTCACCGCTCGACGCGGCGGAAGACGGCGTGGAATGACCTTCGTGAACGTCGCCGTCATCATCGAAGCGAGAACGAATCCGATGCTTGCGAGGTACCAGACGCTGTGATAGACGTCGTCGAAGTTCATGCGGAGGATCGCCCGTGCGATCGGCGCGGGGTAGGACGCGAAGTACGACGCGCCCGGCTGGCCCTGCTCGACGATGACGCCCACGATCGTCAGCACGCCCCAGATCGCGAGCAGCGTCACGCCGAACGTGACGTTGCCGAAGAGCGCGACGACGCTGCGCAGCGGTGTGGCTTGCGTCACGAGGCTGCCGAGATGCCGCGCACGCGCCACGAGCGTTCGAGAATCAGAATGACCCAGATAGAGATCTCGTACAACGCGTACATCGGAAGCGCGATGAGCGCCATCGTGAGCGGATTACCGTCGGGTGCCGCGATGCCGCCGACGATGAAGAAGCCGAGGAACGCGTGCCGCCGATACCGGCCGAGCGTGCGCGGGGTCACGATGCCGAGGCGCGCGAGCCCGACGAGGACGATCGGCATTTGAAAGATGATTGCGAAGATTCCGAGGATGATGAGAACGAAGTTGATCGTCGACGCGACGCCGAACGTCGGCGCGGCGACGGCGTCCGTAATCGCGATGAGCGCGTGGACGACGCGCGGGATCACGATGAAGTGTGCGAACGCGAGTCCTGCGAACGACAGAAGGAGCGACGGCACGATGAATCCGTAGACCATCCTTCGCGTCCGCGGATTGATCGCGGGAACGACGAACATCCAAATTTGGTAGAGCAGCATCGGCAGGCCGACGACGATTCCGCCGATGATCGAGAACTTGAACTCCGTGACGATGACGTCGGCCGGTCCGAACGCATGGAGTTCGACGCCGCCGAAATACGTGCGAACCATCCAGACGATGACGTCCTTCGACGGAATAAAGAGCAGGGCCGCGATGATGCCGACCGTCGCGAGCGCGACGAGCAGGCGGCTTCGAAGTTCGCGGAGATGCTCGGTGAAGGGCATCTCCTTTTGATCCCACTCGCTCCGCTGTGCGGGTGGTTCCTTCTCGGATAGCATAGGGCCGCGCGAAGCGCGCTTACGAGCTCAGCGTGCCCTTGTCCGAGGGCGGCGGAACCGATTCGCCGCTGACGGCGCCAGCCTCGACGCCGCTCATGACGTCGCGGTGCTCGCTTTCGTTACGGCGTCGCGCCTCTTCGCGCGCGCGCAGCACCGCGTCGTCGGCCTCCGCCTGTCCTGCGAGAAACTCTTTCTTCGCTTGGCCCGCGCTGCGAGCCAGCTTGGGCAGCTTATCGGCTCCGAAGAGCAGCGCCGCGATGACGACGATGCCGATGATGATCGGCGCGTCGATGATTGCGAATATGGGATGGAAGGTCATGACATCTTTCCTATTCGACGAGTCGCCGCGCAAGGCCGCTCAGGCGTTCCTTTGCCGCACCGGCCGGCAACGGCTCGAGCGCGTCCTCTGCCAGCCTTACCCAGCGTGCGATCTCGATTTTCGTCCTTGCGGCGCCTCCCTGCCGCTCGACTGCTTGCGCGACGCGAGCGACTGGTATCTCCGCTCCGGAGAAGAGCGCCTCGACGTCGCCGCGCAGCGCCTCGTCGCCGCCCTCGAGCGCGAGGATGAGCGGCGCGGTCATCTTGTGCTCGAGAAGATCGCCGTGCACCGGCTTGCCGAGGCTTCCGCTCTCGGCGGTGAGATCGAGAAGATCGTCGCGCATCTGAAACGCAATGCCGTAGCGCTCGCCGAAGGTGCGAAGGGCGTCGGTCTGCGCTCGGTCTCCACGCGCGACGATCGCGCCGCACTCCGCCGCGGCCGCAAAGAGCGAAGCCGTCTTCTTTCGCGCGATCTCCACGTAGTCGTGCAAGCGCACGTCGAGGTTTCCGAGCGCGTGCAGTTGGAGCACTTCGCCGTCGCAGATCGCGGCAAGCGTTGCGGAGAGCACGTGCGGGATCGGCGGCGGGTAGTTCGCGGTGACGTTCTTGAATATCCAGGCGAAGAGGTAATCGCCGGCGAGCACGCTCGTACGATTGCCGAAGTCGACCGCGGTTGCGTTGACGCCGCGGCGCATTGCCGCGCCGTCGACGACGTCGTCGTGGATGAGCGTCGCAACGTGGATGAGCTCCATGTAGGCGGCGAGGTGGAGCGCGCCTTCGGGGTTGCCGCCGCATGCCCGCACCGACAGGAGCGTCAGCCGGGGGCGAAGTCGTTTGCCGCCTGCGGCGAGCATTTTCGTGACGGCCTGCGTGATCACGGGATTCTCGGTCGTGAAGCTCACGCGGAAATAGCGCTCGATGAGCTCGTGCAGCGCGTGCTCCTCGCGTACCTCGTCGATCATGACGCCTCGGGTTTCGTTCCGACGTGAATCGCGATCGCACCGCCGGCGAGGCCGACGTAGCGCACGGCGGCAAAGCCGGCCCGTTCGAAGTGCGCCGCAAGTGCCGGCGCGTCGGGGTGGTGCGTCAACGAGCTCGGGAGATACGAGTACGCCTGCCGCGAGCCGCCGACGATGCCGCCGAGCACGGGAACGACGCCGTAGAAGTAGAGACCGAAGCAGCGCCGCCAGAGCGCGTTGCGCGGCTTGCCGACGTCGAGGTTGACGAAGCGTGCTCCGGGGCGCAGCACGCGAAGGATCTCGCGCAGGACCTCCTCGATATCGACGACGTTGCGCAGGCTGAAGCCCATCGTCGCGCCGTCGAACGAATCGTTCGCGAACGGGAGCGCGGCAACGTCGGCTTGTACGAACTGCGGCGCACCCCTGCGCAAACGTCGCGCTCGAGCGCGGGCGCGTTCGAGCATCGGAGCGCAGAAGTCCGCTCCCGTCACCGAAAGCGTCGGATCGCCGCGCAGCAGATGAAAAACGAGGTCTCCGGTTCCGCAGCAGAGGTCGAGAACGCTGCCCCCGCGGGGCGGGGCGAGCAGCGCGATCGCGCGCCTGCGCCAGAGTTCGTCGAAGCCCGCGGTGAGAACGCGGTTTGCGACATCGTACCGTGGTGCGATGCGCGCAAACATCTCCCTGACGTAGACGGATTTTGGGGCCGACGGCGTGGCGGAAGAACCCATGAGCGAGGCGCTCTTCCTTCAACCCTTGGCAGCGGCGCCCTTTTGCGGGAAGGGGAGGCGGTGCTTACGCTCGCGAGCCGTACGGCCCTGATTCGCTCGATCGAGCGCGCTCGCAACGTCACGCTCATCGCGTACGTGCTGCCTCGAGGTGCGGTCTTCGAGGCCTTGGCCGCTGCGGCCCGTCGCGGCGCACGCGTCCGCGTTCGCCTCGACGGGCGTCCGTATTACGATGCGGCCGGCGGCATGCACCGCCGCAACGAGGCGACCGTGAAGTCGCTACGCGGCGACGGCGTCGACGCGAAGCTCGCCGACGAAGACGGCGCGCACGAGCTGCACGTGAAGGCCGCGATCGTCGACGCAAAGGTCTACCTCGACGATGTGAACTTCGGCGCAGAGGGCACGATCGTGCGCGATACCTCCGCGCGCGACGCCGCCGCACTGCGCGCGGCACTCGCCGGGCGGCGCGTGCGCGAGTCGCAGCACTTCTCGGCGCGCAAGGACGGCGCGCTTGGGATCGAGGCCGCACTCCTGCGACGAGCGCGCTGCGGCGCGATCGTCGAGACGGAGGCGGCCGGACGCGGCAACGGTGTTTGGAACGCGCTCGCTCGTCTGGGACGTGAAGGCTTGCGGCCACGGCTTCTCGTCGCGCGGCGCACGTTGGGCGAAAAGGAACGCACGAGCCTCGAACGCTTGGCTCGCGACGGGGTCTGCGTTCGAGTCTGCTCCTCGAACGAAAAGTTTGCAGTCTGTGGCGACGGCGTTTGGGCCGGCTCGGCGAACGCCACATCGGCGTACGAGACGCCGAATCAGATCGATTGGGGCGTCGGCACGCGCAGCACGCATATCGCCGCACGTCTTCGCGCGCGTTTCGACGCACGCTGGCAGCGCGCTGCGCCGCTCATCGCCCAAAGAGCGATGAGGCGTTCCGGGTCGTGATCTCCCGGACCGTCGAGGGTGCGAGGTCGAGAACATGGGCCAGCACCTCGAGCGTGTGCTTCACGAACGCGGGTTCGTTGCGGCGGCCGCGCATCGGGACCGGTGCGAGATAGGGAGCATCCGTCTCGAGGAGCAGCGCCTGCACGCCGACCGATTGCACCGCATCGCGGAGATCGCGCGCGTTCTTGAACGTCAGCACGCCTCCGATGCCGAGCCAGAGACCGAACTCGCTCACGTACGTCCGCGCCTGCTCTGCATCGCCGGTAAAGCAGTGAACGACGCCGCGCATTCCCGGCGCCATCTCCTCGCGGAGCACCGCCAGCATGCGTTCGTGCGCGTCGCGTACGTGAAAGACGAGCGGCAGGCGTCGTTCGCGCGCGAGGCGGATCTGTAGGCGCAGCACGCGCTCCTGTGCCTCGTGCGGGCTGTGCTGATAGAAGTAATCCAGCCCCGTCTCGCCGACGGCGACGACCTCAGACGCGCCGAGCATCGACGCAAAGGCGGCTGCGATGTCGGCGGGCGCATCCTTCGCCTCGTGCGGATGGATGCCGACCGTCGCGAGGAGGCCGTAGCGCCGCGCGGTATCGACGGCGCGGCCGCTGTCGTCGAGATCGCAACCGACGGTGACGATCTGCTCGACGCCCGCCTCGCGCGCACGCTGCACGACCGCGTCGCGATCGGCGTCGAAAGCGCGATCGTGCACGTGGGCGTGCGAATCGGTCACGTGGGCGCCGATTCGATGCGTGGAAAGAGCGGCTCGCCGAGAACCGTCTTCGTTCCCGGCACAATCGCGCGCGCGAGCGACTCGCTCCAACGTTCGTCGACGGCACTCGTTTGGCCGAGGAGGCTCCAGAGCGCGCTCATGCGCTCCGGCATGTACGGATGCAGGAGTATCGCCAGGCGGCGCGCGCCTTCGCAGAGCTCGTAGAGCAGCGCGTCGAGTTCCGCCGCTCGGCCTTCCTTATAAAGCGTCCAGGGCTTGCGCTCTTCGACCGCGCGGTTCAGCGCCGTAACGAGCTCCCAGATCGCCTCGAGCGCCTCGCGAAACTCCAGGTTCAGCGCTGCGGCGCGCGCGCGCTCCGGCAGATCTGCGAAGCGGCGGAGCACGGGCATCTCACCCGGTTTGGGAACGACTCCGCCGCGGTATCGCTCGAGCATCGAGAGCGCACGATGCACGAGGTTGCCGAGATCGTTTCCGAGGTCGCTGTTGCGGCGTTGCGCGATCTTCTCTTCCGAGTACGAGAAGTCGCTTCCAAAGCGCGCTTCGCGCAGGAGAAAGTAACGCAGCGAGTCCGCGCCGAACCGCTGCGCAAGCGCAAAGGGATCGACCGCGTTGCCGAGGCTCTTGCCGATTTTCTGGCCCTCGACGGTTATCCAGCCGTGCGCGAAGACGAGGTCAGGCGCCGCTTCGCCGAGAGCCCAGAGCACCGCCGGCCAGATCAGCGTGTGAAAGCGCGCGATCTCCTTGCCGACGAGTTGAACCGTTGCAGGCCAGTAGCGGCGAAACTCCGCATCGTCGGTCGACCACCCGATCGCCGAGATATAGTTCAAGAGCGCGTCGAACCAGACGTAGATCACCCCGCCGCCGTCGGGGACCGGGATACCCCAGTCGAAGTTGGTGCGCGAAATGCTCAAGTCTTCGAGTCCCTCTTGAAGGAGCGCGATCATCTCGTTGTAGACGCTGCGCGGGCGCACCCAATGCGGATGCGCGCGGAAGTGCTCGAGCAGGCGCGGCGCGTACTTCGAGAGCGCGAAGAACCAATCGTCCTCGGAGAGCCACTGCACGTCGCGCCCGCAGGTCGGACACTTCCTTTCCACGAGCTTCGATTCGAGCCAGAACGTCTCGTCGAAGACGCAGTACCAGCCTTCATATTTTCCGAGGTAGATGTCGCCGCGCTCTTTGAGCGTCGCGAAGACGTGCTGCACGACGCGCTCGTGCCGCGCCTGCGTCGTGCGAATGAAGTCGTCGTAAGCGATGTGATACGTCTCGAAGAGTGCCTTCCAACGCGGTACGAGGTCGTCGCACCACGTCTGCGGCGACTTGCCGGCGGCTGCGGCGGCGTTTGCAACCTTCTGACCGTGCTCGTCCGTGCCGGTGAGAAAGTGCGCCTCGCCGGCCGTTTTCGCGCACCGCGCGAGGACGTCCGCGACGACCGTCGTGTAGGCGTGGCCGATGTGCGGCTCTCCGCTAATATAGTAGATCGGCGTCGTGACGTAGTAGGCGCGCTTCACCGCCGTACCTTACGAGTTCTCCGGGGGAGGCCCTCTGCGCTTGCGCTTGGCGGCGCGCGCGTACAGGTCACTCCGAAGTCCGTAACCTTCGCGCGAGAGCGTCTTTGCGATCGCGGAGAGCGGCATGTCGAACGAGAGGAGCGCGTCGATCGCTTCGTCGATGGCCTCGCCGACTGGCTGCGCGTGCGGCCGTGCGATTGGGGCGATGACGAACGTAATCTCGCCGCGAACTGGCGTTTCGAGCCCAGCGGCGATCTCGGAGGGCGTTCCGAAGAGATGCTCCTCGTGCAGCTTCGTGTACTCGCGCAGAAGAAAGACGCGAGCGTCGGGGGCGACGATCGCCAGATCCGCAAGCGTCTTGCCGATGCGCTTTGGCGATTCGAACCAGACGCTTGTCGATTCGGTCCGCGTCGCGCGCTCGAACTGCGCGCGCCGAGCCGCGCTCGCGCGTGCGGGGAAGCCTTCGAAGAGGAAGCGCCGCAGCGGAAAACCTGAGAGAACCGCCGCACCGACGATGGCGCTAGGGCCGGGCAGGACCTCGACGGCGATCTCGCGCGCGCGCGCTGCGGCAACGAGATCCGTACCGGGATCGGAGATTGCCGGCATGCCGGCGTCGGTCGTCAGCACGACTCGCTGCGTGCTCGCACGCTCGAGAATGCGGCCGGAGACCGTTGCGGCGTTATGCTCGCGATAGCTCCAGATCTCTCTTGCGGGAATGCCGAGCGCGCCGAGCAGCTTGCGAGCCACGCGCGAGTCCTCGGCGACGAGCAGGTCGCACGCGCGAAGCTCGTCGATCGCGCGCAGCGTGATGTCGCGCAAGTTTCCCAGCGGCGTCGGTACGATCACGAGCGGCACGAAGCGTCGTTTCGCCGCACGGTGAAGGTCCTCCACCGCCGCCCCTCGTAGGCTCGAAACAGTCGGCGCCGGCCTCGCCGGTGCCAGGGAGGGAGCGCTGGCGGAACCCCGCGAGGTCGACGTCTCCTCGTTGCGTACCGCGCCATCGGGCGAGTGCGTCGACACCGTAGCGTCGTCGGCCGTTCGATGCACGATCTCGGTTCGTAGAACCGAGTTGCTGCGCATCGTTTTTCGCGCGCACGTCATCAACGACACCGCGCAGCGCATAGAATGCTCGCCAGGAACGAGACGAGGAGGGCGAGCGCTCCTGCGGACGGAGGATGAGATCGCCTGCGATCCTTTCTCGGAGGTGGCCTTTCTCTTCGCGATTCCTCGAGTTGCTCGCGGCCGGCGTTACGCATTCGTTCGAATCAGCGGCGGGCCGCTCGACGTAGGGTTCCAAGAGCCGGTGGAGGACGACGCGCTGCGCCGCACGGCGATATCGCTCGCCGCGGCGCTCGTCATCGCCGTCGTGGCCGGCGGATTCGTTCTGTACGCGCGCGCACGCAAGACGGATGCGGCGCCCGAGCCGCAACCGGCCGACGAACGCGACGCCGATGACGGTCGCGTCGAAGAGCCCGTGCCCCCCATCGTCGGCCCCGATGTGCTTGCCGCTCAAAGCGCGCCGGCTGCGTTCATCCCGACGCACGGATTCGCCGCGGGCTTCGATGAGGATCGCGTCGTCATGGGCGCGCTCGAGGTCTTACGGCGCAATCTCTTTTCTTGCGATTTCGTCGCGAAGGTCGTCAATCAAAGCAGAGAGCCGCTGCTCTGTACGGTGAGCGGGCGCACGCGACGTGCGTCGATGCCCGTCCCTCCGGGATCGTTTGCGATCCACGCGCAGTCGGCGGCCGCGGTTGCCGTCACCGCGCCGCTGCGTCTCCCCTTTCGCTTGCGCTCGCTCGATCTGTGCATGGAGAGCTCCACGCTCCGAGCCTCCGCGCAAGCAGACGTCCCGGTGCCCCTTGGCGCTCGCATCGTTGCGGCCGTTGCCGCTGCGGCGCTCGGCGCCATCGCCGCGAGCGTCGTCTTGAGCGCCGCGCGTCCGCGCATCGCGGCCTTTACGGCGCCGGCACGGGTCCTTGCCGGCGACCCCTTCACGGCGACCTTCGATCTCGCCGGCTGGGGAGGCGGACGGTATGCGATCGCGCGCGGCGGGCGCCGCGTCGCCGACGGCATGCTCGGCGCCAAGAGCGGTACGCTGACGTTCTTTACCTCCAGTCGGCCGGCTCGCTACGACGTCGCGCTCGCCATGAGCGGCCCGCTCGGGCGCGCGAGCAAGACGCTGCGCATACGCGCGGTTGGCCGCCGCGTTACCGTCGCTCCGGCGATCGAGGCCTTGGCGGTCGATCCCGCGGTCGCCTCGTCGGGCTCGGCGTTCGCGGTGCGATATACGGCGAGCGCAGCAGGCGGAGAGATCGCGCTCGTCGACGCCGCGGGGATAACCGTCGAGCGCGCGCCGTACAGTGCGAGCGGCATCTCGACGATGCGCGCTCCGGCCGTGACGACGCCGACGCAGTACGACGTTCTCCTCGACGTCTCGCGCGCGGGCGCGGCGTCGCGCGCATCCGTCGGGCTGCTCGTGCTCGCGCATGCCCTCGCGACGCCGCAACCTGCGCCGCCAAACCCAACGGATATCGCGAGCGCGCCGCAGGTATTTCGGCTGCCGTCGCACGTCGTCGGCGGACGCGTCTTCACGATTGCGATCCTCGCACATCCGGCACATCTCGTGCTGACGCTGGCGAACTTCGGCGGCGCCGTCGTCGTCAGCGAGCCGGTCGCTTCCGCCGCGCGCTGGGCGCGAATGCTCGCTCCACGCGTGAACGCGCGCGTGCGGTTCGTTCTTCTCGCGCGCTTTCGCAGCGGGAGCGCGCAGCAGGTGCTCCTATCGCCGCTCGTTATCTACCCGCGTTAGCAGGAGGAAGAGACGGTCAGCGGGCTCGTGTTTGGAATGTCGGGCAGCGGCGTCGGCGCGGCGCTCGCATCCATCGTCTTGTCGGTGAGCGAGTCGGTGACGACGGTTCCGAGATCGTCCGTCGTGCCGTCGTTGTAGCACGTCAAGATCGTCTGAACGTCGGGGCCGTCGATGAAGTTCTGCTCGGCGGTCTCGTTCTGGAACGAGCCGAGGACGCCGGAGAGATACGACGGAACGCTCGTGCCCGTCGTAATGTCGGACTGCGTGTGAACGAAGATCATCGGTGAGGTCATCGAGCCGCCCGACAACTGCGTCTCGCCTTGCGAGCACGTTCCCGAGGTGCTTCCGCTCTGCGGCTGAAAGAACGGCGGCGTCACCGGTCCGGGGAAGTTCCCGTCGTTCATGAGCGCGTCGGGCGCGGGCTCCGAGCACGAGTACGTCTCGCTCTGTGCGATGCCGGGCAGGCCGTCGTAGAGCGAGCCGAGGCTATAGTGATCGTACGGGCTCACCTCGTCGGAGACGAGACCGGCGAAACGCACGGCGATCTGCGCTCGCTCCCCGACGACCGACGATTGAACCGCCCAAATGACGCCGAAGAGCACGAGGAGGAAGACCGGCAGGAATAGCGCCGTCTCCATCATCGCCTGACCGCGCTGGCCGCGCATCATTTGCACGCGAAGCTCGCTCCGGGCGTCAGCACGCCCGCGAATGGTTTGATCGCCATCGTGCTCCAGAATCCGTCGGCAACTTCAAGGCCGGGATTGGTAGCCTGGTACATAAAGCCGCTCTGCCCGTTCGAGACGGCGGGATTGCCGCTGTTATACGCATCGTTCGGATTTCCGCCGTAGTCGATGCGATAGTATTCGTCGCCGCTCGAGAACCCGAGCGCCGAGCCCGTCGCGCTGTCGGGGTACTCCGACGGCTGAAAGACGGCGCCGGTCGCGCTTGCCGGGTTGACCAGCGACCCAACGTACATGAACTCCTGCGAGGCCATGATCGACGTCGCCGCCGCGCGCCCGACGACGTCGACGGGTCCGCCGCTCCAATGCCAGAAGCTCGGAACCCAAGGCGTCGTCTTCGCACACGCGACGACCTCGACTTCCGCGGGCGTGAGGTCGAGTTTCGGGTCGCCGCTCGTGCCGCCGCCGACGACGAACGAGCAGCAGTCCGCATAGACGTCTTCGAGGTACGTCGTCGGACGCGGCGTCACTTCCACGAGCGTGTAGTCGAACGCACAATCGCCTCCGCTGGGCGTGCCGCAGTTCGCCTGATACTGCGTCAGGGCGGCCTTTATCTGGGCAACCTGCGTCGCCCAGGTCGGCGTCGAGAGGCGGCCGAGAACCGCAACGTCGTTCGTGTAGCGCGTGAGTGAGTCCAAGTAGTTCTGTCGCAGCGTCTGGTAGATCGTCACGCAGCTCTGTGCGTTCGGCGTGGGGCCGGCCGTCGGTGATGCGCTTGGAGCCGGGCTCGGGCTCGGCGTTGGATTTCCTCCCCCGTGCCAGAACGGCTCGGGGTTGCGTGACGGGTCATCGTACTGCTGCTGCGAGCCGCCGCTCAAATTCGACGCACCGTTGTCGTTGCAGCCGCCGTTTCCGCGGATGACCTCGAGGAGATCGTTCATCGTGAGGCGCAGGCGATACTCTTCGACCGCCGACGCTTGAAGCGCGGCCTCCGTTTCGTTCCACTGCGTCGTTTGAATGGAGAGCATGCCGCGCGCGGCCGCATCGGCGGCGTTCGTGGCGCGCATTTGCCAGCGAATCATCTGCCCGTAACTGAGCGAGAGCGCGAGCATCGTCAAAACGGTGAGCGTTCCGAACGACCAGATCGGAAAGGTCTGTCCACGTTGTCCGTTCACGAACCGACTCCTCCGGACGTGCATCCGAGTTCCGGCGCCATCGGTTGCGCGCGCCCAATCATATTGCCGTTACCGCCCGAGCCGTTGAGAACGTCCCACGAGTAGACGAGCTGAAACGACGCGCCGCCGAACGCCGCGACCGAGGACGGGCCGTTCGACGTCTCGTCGTAATCGTTGTTCGAGCCAGACTGCGGCGCGGGCGTCGGCATCGTCGACGGAAATGCGGCGGCGAGATCTGCGTAGATGCGCTGGTGGCAGGCCATCGTCTGGAACGTGCCGTTCTGGCCGATGCCGTCGGCGCTCGTGGTGTAGTTCCCGGCATTGCCGGTCGGATCGTCCTTGAGAAACTCCGCGAGGCCGAGCTCCCGCAAGCCCGAATCGTAGTTCGGGCACGACGTTCCAAACTGGAACTCGGTACAATAGTTCATGAACGAGAGCGTGAAGTAATAGGGTGGGACGTTCTGGTCGTCTTGCGTGAGCGGATTGACGAGTGAGTTGTAGACGGTCGTAGAGTTGTAGCCGGCACCTTGCGCGTCGTCGTCGTGATTGCCGACCATCGCCGCTCCGTCGACGCTCGCGGCAGAGAGCGTGACCGAGTTCCCGAGCACCGAGAGGCCGGTCATGTTCATCGTTCCCTTCGTCTGAATGAGTTGGGAGCGGATGATCGAGGCGCCGCCGTAACGCTGCGTGAGCGATCCCCACTGCGTGAAGTTCGGCATCCCGCTCGTATCGGTTCCGAGCGGATCTGCCGCCGTGACGTTCGTGCCGTTCCACGAGGTCAAATTGACGCTTGGGAAGATTCCGGCAAGCGACGAGTCCATCGCGGAGAAGTTGCTCGAGCCCTCGGCGTACGCGTGCGAGTACAGGAACGTCGCGCCGTCGAGCTGGAGTTGAAAGAAGCCGACGAGCGCGATTTGCATCGCGCCGAAGATGACGAGCAGTGTGAAACTCAGGACGATCGCCGTCTCGGCGAGCGCGGCGCCGAGCATCCTCACCGGAAACGGTTTCACGGCGGGGGGCTCCCGCTCGAGTACGTCTGCATCGCGGTGCTCGTCCCGCTCCACGTCGCGCTGCAGGCGACGGCGACGCCGACGAGCGCGATCATGGAGCCGATGGCGATGAGCGAGAGCGCGAGTGCGTACTCCGCGAGGGCCACGCCGTCTTCGGATGCGATCAGCGAGCGCAGCGCCTGCATTACTGCGATACGATCTCCGGCGTCAGGATGAAGACGACGTCCGAGTCGGAGTTCTGGTAGTTCACCGACTGGAAGAGCTTGCCGAGGATCGGGATCGACGAGAGGATCGGGATCTTGCTGATCGTCCTCTGGCTGACGTGTTCGAGAAGGCCGCCCATGATGATCGACTGCCCGGGTGCGGTGATGATGTCCGTCGAGAGCTTGCTCTCTTTGAGCGCGGGGATGTAGAAGCCGTTCAACTGAACCGCATCTTGATAGTCGAGGTTCGAGATGTCGGGCGTGATCTTGCACTCGACGCTTCCGTTCGGAAGCAGCGTCGGCGTTACGTTGAGCTGGACGCCGTAGTTCTTCCAATCGACTGCCGTCTGTCCGATGCCCGTCGAATAGACGTACGGAATTTCGCCGCCGACGAGAAACGTTGCGAGGTTCCCCGGCGTCGTCACGAGGTTCGGCGACGAAAGGATCCGCCCGTGTCCGCTCTGGAGTACGAGGTTGAGCGTCGGCGCGAGGCGGAACGTTCTAAAGAAGGGCGCGATCGTCAACGCCTTGCCGAGAAGCCCCGCGGCGCCGCCTTCGAAGAAGGGGAACGAGGGCTGCTCCAGCGTGAGCGAGTTCGGATTGTTCGGATCCGGTACGCCGGCCTGAAGCTGGAGACCGAGATCGCCGAGTCCCGTCCGGTCGATTTCGAGAACGTAGACCTTGATGCTGATCTGGCTGATCTGCATGAGCGAGAGGCGGTCGATGACCTGCCCGCCCGCCGCGAGGTACGTTCCCGCGAGAACCTTCGCGCGGTTGAGAACTTGCTCTTCCTCGACCTGATCGCGTACGTAACCGCTGACGATGATGTTGCCCTTTCCATCGGGCTCCATCTCGAGGTCGTGTGCGGTCGGCGAGCGCGCAAACTCTTGCTGGAGCGTATCCATCGAATGCGTGACGCCGACGACGTCGAGGAGATGGTACTTGTCCTCCTTCGCGAGCTCCACGAACGATTGGACGATGTCGTTCTGGTTCACCCACTGGGCCATGTTCGGAACCGTGCCGCTCACGATGACGTTATCGCCGAAGCTGCGAACGCGCAGCGACGGGTTACTCAGCGCCGATGCGAGCATCTGCGCGAAGTTATCGAAGAGCTCGTCGGTCACGTTTACCATGTACGTGCGGCGCGTGCCGCCCGACCAGACGAAGAGCGACGTCGTTCCTGGATTCTTTCCGTTGATAATGAGCTCGCTCGTTCCGATCGGAACGACGCCGGCGATCCGGCCGTCGCCCACCGCAACGCGCGTGAGTCCGGGAACGGGAATGATCGTAGAGTGACCGCTGCGCAGCGCGATCACGTCGGGGTGCGCGGAGGCAGGCGTCGCACCGAGCGCGATCGCGATAAGGATCGCGAGCGCCGCGCACGTTCTGCGTGCATGAAGCATGGTCATATGGGTCCTTCCGTTGGTGGACGGCATCGAAAGCATTATGCCACGACCTCCCGGCAGTAGGGCATAAACGCAGCGTTTGCTTTGTGTAAAGGTTCTGCGAGCAACGCTTGCACGGAGGCGAAGGTCGATTATGATTGCCCCACGTTCACGGAAAGGAGAACGGCATGTTGCATAGAGCGTTCACGTCTTCTGCGATCACATCGTTCCTCATCATGGCTCTGGGCAGTACGGTTTTCGCCGCTGCTTCCGCGCCGGCGATGCCGCAGGGACAGCACACCTGGGTAGGTGCGAACGCGCTTGCGCCTGTCGTTTCATCGGTCCATCCGAGCTATGGGTTCTCGGCTCGGAAGTGGCCGGCCGGCGCAGGCGGCGGGCAGCCAACGGCTCCCGCCGCCGGCGCGACGCCGGCGCTTCTCGCGCAAGCACCCGCGCCCGGAGCGATCGCGCTCTCCGCTCGCCGACACAGCGGCGCAGAGGCGATCGACGTTACTGGGACCGCTCCGCCCGGAGCGTCCGTCGAGATTACGGCCGTGGCTAGAATCTCGATCGACCTACCGGTCGTGTTCCTCAATCGCATGACCGCGGTTGCGGACGCATCGGGCGAGTTCTCAGTAGAAGTCCCGATCGCCCCCGATTACGTGCAAGGCACCGTCATCACGATCGCTGCACAGACGCCCGGCGTAGCGCCGGCATCCGTGAGCGTCGTCGTCGGCGCCCCATCGAGCGGGCCACCGATCACGTCGACGGACGTTGACAACGACAACGGCCGCTAGACGCACCTTCGTACCAATAACAACCAACGTGAGGAGAAAAAACCAAACCATGTTTTCCGCAATCAAGAACCTCGTGAAGGACGATAGCGGTGCGACGCTGGTCGAGTATGGCCTGTTGCTCGCACTGGTTGCCCTCGCCGCCATCGCAGCGATGACGACGCTGGGTGGAAACATCAAGACGCTGTTCAGTACCGCAGCGTCGGATCTCTAAAGCACCAGCGAAGAAAAGCGCGGGCCGCGCGCTTCGTGCGAGCGGCCCGCCCCACATCATGTTTACGATTTTGCGACGCCTCCTAGCCGACGACTCCGGCGCGACGCTCGTCGAGTACGGGCTGTTGCTCATGCTCGTCGCCCTCGTCTGCGTCGGCGTTCTCGTCGGCATCGGAGCCTCGATCAACGGCATGTACTCCACCGCCGCGAGCGAGGTGTAACCGCAATGCCGCTCTCGCCCGCGCACGGCGTCGCCCTGGCTCTGGGAATCGGCGCGTGCGGCCTCGCCGTATGCACCGATCTGCGAAGCCGGCGCGTTCCGAACACGATCACGCTTCCGCTGCTCGCCGCCGCCGTGGTGCTCGCACTCTTTGACGGTCGTCAGGCAGCGCTCGTTGCCTGCGCGATCGTCGCGGCAGGGCTCGTCGCGGGAACGATCGTTCACGCGGCGGGCATTCTCGGCGGCGGCGACGTCAAGCTGCTCACCGGCGTCGGCGCGCTCGCCGGATACCCGGTCTGCATCGAGGTCGCGATCTACTGCGCGCTCTGCGGCGGCATTCTCGCACTCGCCGTCTCGGCGGTGCGCGGCGAGCTGCCGGGCGTGCTCTCCCGCGTACGCTGCGGCGTCGCGGGCGCAATCGGCTCTCGCAGCCTCTCGCTCGGCGCCGCTTCCGTTGCCGCGCGCGGGCCGCGCATTCCCTACGCCGTTGCGATTGCAAGCGGCTTCATCATCGCTCTTTTGGGTGTCGCCATCTTTCCAGCCTTGAGGATCGTACAGTGAACAACAAGCGCAACATGCTCCTCGTCGTCGCGGCGGTGCTCGCCGCCGGCGCCGGGCTTCTGACGTTCAACTATCTCTCGTCGAGCCGACACGTCGCGAGCGTTCCGCCGCGGCCGGTGCTCGTCGCCGTGGCGAACATCCCGGCGCGCGCGTCGCTGACGGGCGCGATGGTGAACGTCGTCATGCGTCCGAACACGGACGTTGACCCGGGTGCGCTCTCGTCGCCAAGCGAGATCTCCGGAGACATGGCGCTCGGTGCGATTCCGGCCGGCGCGACGATCACGTCTTCGAATACGGCCAAGGACGAGGCGCCCGCGCAGCCCGGGCTTCACATCATGCGCGGATACCTTGCGATCTCGATTCCGGTCGACGAGGTACGCGACGTCTCCGGGCTCGTGCAACCCGGCGACAAGGTCGACGTCATCGCCGTTCCGCCGCGCGTCGGGGACGCTCCGCCGAGCGCATCGATCATTCTTCGCGACGTGACCGTCTTTGCAGTCGGCGGAACGCTTGCGCCGGAGACGCCGCCGACGCCCGCACCACCCGGAACGCAGCCCGTTCCGATCGTGCCGCGCTCCGTTACGCTCGAGGTAACGCCTCCTCAGGCAGATCTTCTCGCGATGGCCGATTTGAACGCGACCCTTCGCCTCGCGCTACGCCCGAAAGGCGATCGCGGCGGAGCGACGCAGGAGCTGATCTTCGCCTCCGAGCACGTCAGCGCGCCCGCTGCGGCGCCGTCGTCTTCGCAGGCGCCGCCTCGCACGACGAACTCACCGCGTATCCCGTACTCGCCGGTTGAAATCATCGACGGAGATCAGATCGGCGGCTCGCCGGACTCCTACGGCAGCTCGACGAGATAGGCGTCATGCCCGACATCTACTTCATCGTTGGCTCGAAAGGCGGCGTCGGCGCGACGACCCTTGCGCAGCACGTCGCAACGGCGTTCGCGAAGGGCGGCGCGTCCACGCTCCTCGTCGACGGGGATCTCTCCGGCCGCCGCGCCGGCGCCGTTCTCTTCAACGCGATCGCAAAGATCGACGCGCGGCGTGCGCAGGACGAGTTTGCACTCGCGGAAGTCGCACCGAATCTCGCGCTCTTCGAGCTCGCCGCGTCCGTCCACGACGGCTTTACGATTAAATTCGAACGGATCGAGGATCTCCTGCGGCAGATCGCGGACTCGACGCAATACATCGTCGTCGATGCATCGCAGCCGTTTGCTGCCGCGGTGCGCCCGTTCGCGGTGCGTGCCTCGCAGTTCGTGCTCGCGGTGGAGCCGTCGATGCTCGGCATCACCGGCGGGCGCGTCATGCAGATCGAACTCTTGAAGTTCGGCGTTCCGGAGTCGCGTCTCTCGGCGGCGATCGTCGCGCGCGACGCCCGCAATCGCGTGCCGACGCAGGAGATCGAACGCGCCCTCAAGGTGCGCATTGTCGGCGAAATTCCATCCGTCGACGATAAGAAGTTCGAGAAGGCCGTCGCGGCCTTCGCCGATTGCCTCAAGGGCGGCCCAAAGGCCGCAGACTTGCTCGTCCTGCAGCCGTCGACGAATACGCCGCTGGGAGAGCGTCGTCTCGTCGATCGGTCGAAGATGGGCAGCGCCGCGCCCGGTCAAAACGGGCGAGCGCACGACGTCGTCTCGGAGAAGCAGAAGAGCGCGCGTGCCGCGCTGAAGGCGGAGATCCATCGCGAGGTCTCCCGGCGCATCGATTTCGCCGCGATCGGCGCCAACGCCGACCCGTTGCGTTTGGAGCAGTTGCGATCGGAGATCGACGCGACGGTATCCGAGATCATCGGGCGCCACGAAAACGTCGGCTCGGCCGAAGACGTCGCGCGGCTGCGGATCGAGATCATCCACGAGTGCCTCGGCCTCGGCCCGCTCGAGGATCTCATGAGCGATCCGGCGGTCTCCGAGATCATGGTGAACGGCCCCGACAAAATTTACGTAGAACGGCGCGGACGCATCGAGCTCTCGGGAATGCGATTCAACGACACGCATCAGCTGCGCCTCGTCATCGAGCGCATCATCTCGCCGATCGGCCGCCATATCGACGAAGCCGTTCCGATGGTCGACGCGCGGCTCGCCGACGGATCTCGCGTCAACGCGACGATCGAGCCGCTCTCCGTCGACTATCCGACGATTACGATCAGACGCTTTGCGAAGGATCGCCTGACGACGGACGATCTCGTCGCGAAGGGATCCCTCTCTCCCGAGATGGCCGACCTCTTGCGTGCGGCCGTCGAGTCGCGCCTGAACATCGTCATCAGCGGCGGCACCGGCTCGGGAAAGACGACGCTCCTCAACGTGCTCTCCGGATACATTCCGCCGGACGAGCGCATCATCACGATCGAGGACGCCGCCGAACTTCAGCTTCACCAAGATCACGTCGTGCGCATGGAGGCTCGGCCCGCGAACGTCGAAGGCCGCGGCGCGATTCCCATCCGCGAGCTCGTCCGTAACTCGCTGCGCATGCGTCCCGACCGCATCGTCGTCGGCGAGTGCCGCAGCGGCGAAGCGCTCGACATGCTTCAGGCCATGAACACCGGCCACGACGGATCGCTCACGACGATTCACGCGAATACGCCGCGCGACTGCCTCTCGCGCATCGAGACCATGGTCCTCATGGCCGGCTTCGAAATTCCCGTCCGCGCGATCCGCGAGCAGGTTGCAAGCGCCGTCGACGTGATCGTGCAGACGTCGCGGTTGCGCGACGGCGCGCGTAAGGTCACGTCGATCGCCGAGGTCGTCGGCATGGAGGGCGACATCATTTCGACGCAGGAGATCGTGCGCTTCGATCAGCGCGGTCTCGACAAAGAGGGCAAGCTGACCGGAAGCTTCGTCTATACCGGCGTGCAGCCGAACTTCATGCGCCGCTTCGAAGAGTACGGGATCAGCTTCCAAGTCGAGCGGTTGAGCCAGATGCAGCTCTCCGTCGCGTCGTGGTGATTCGATGAACGGGGCGCTTCCGATCGTCGCGCTCGTCGGTGTCGGCGGGCTCGTCGCGGTGAGCTGCGTCGTCTTTTGGGACCGGCTCCTCGCCTGGGTTGCGTTGCACCTCGAGCCGTACCGCCGGATGCTCGAGCGCGCCGCAATTCCGATCAAGGCCGAAGAGCTGGCGATGATGGTCGTCGTCGCGGCGATCATCCCGTGGGGAATCCTCGCGTTCGTCATCAAGCCGTCGCCGATCGTCGGCATACTCATGCTCGTCGCGACGTCGGCCGTCGCGTTCGGCGCCGTGCGTACGTACGTCAATATGAAGATCGGCAAGCGTCTGGCGACGTTCAACAACCAGCTCGAGCTCGTCTTGCGCCTCATCACTGGTGCCCTGCGGGTCGGCCTCGGTCTTCGGCAGGCGCTCCTCACCGTCGTTTCGGATATGCCGGATCCGGCGCGAATCGAGTTCTCGCGCGTGCTCAGTCAAACGCAGATCGGCGTGAGCGTCTACGACGCGCTCGATCAGCTCGCGGAACGCATGCCGTCGAGCGAGATCGCGATGATGACGCGCTCGATCCGCATCCAGAGCGCAACGGGCGGCAACCTCGGCCGCGTGCTCGAGAACCTCGCGGAGACGATCAAGCAGCGCCGCAAGCTCAATCGGAAGATCGCCGCCCTCACCTCGGAGGCGAAGTTCACGAAGTACATCATCTCCGCATTGCCGATCGGCGTCGGAATCTTCATCATGGTGATGGAACCCGATATGCGGGAGGGGCTCATCTCGACGCTCTTGGGCAGAATCTGTCTCGTCGTCGTCGCCGGCCTCATTGCGCTAGGGTGGTTCATCTTCGGCCGGCTCTCGGTGCTGGACATATAGGGTCCTGCCGTGATTCCATTCGTCGTCGTCGTCATCGTCGCGCTCGCGCTCGGAGTCATCGTCTTTGCCGCGAAGAACTCGAACCGCGACGTCAAGAGCCGGCTCGCCGCAATCGATGCATCGGCGGGCCTCGGGCAGGCCGACGACTCGGCGAACATCTTCCAGCGTCTCGTCAACCAGCAGCACCACGACCGTCTCGACGTGCGGCTGCAAGAGGCCGGCTGGTACGACATGACGCCGGCGAAGCTCTTCGCGCGAGCGGGTACGTACGGCGCCGCGGGCGCGGGCGTCGGTGCGCTCTTCGTCGTGCTCCTCCATCTCTTTTCGATGCTCGGTCTCGTCATCGTCATCGCGGTCGCAGCGTTCGGTCTCTACAAGCCCTTCGCGTCGCTCGCGAACACGATCAACCGCCGCAAAACCAACGTCCGGCGCGCGCTGCCCGACTTTCTGGACCTGCTCTCGAGCACCGTCGAGGCCGGCGTGGCCCTGAACGCGGCGATCTCCGTTGCCGCCGAGGGCATGGAGGGAGCGCTCGGTGACGAGCTGCGAACCGCGCTTTCCGACGTTCGTCTCGGGCGGTCGCGCGCGGAGGCGCTGACGGCGATGTCGACGCGCGTGCGCGAAACGGATCTCACAACCGTCGTCACGGCGCTCGTTCAGTCGGAGCGCGTCGGAGCGTCGATTACGCACGTCGTCGCTGAACTCGCCGCCGACTCGCGCGACCGGCGCATCATGCGCGCGGAAGAACTTGCGGCCGCGCTTTCGAACAAGCTCATCTTTCCGATGGCGCTCTGCATGCTGCCCGCCCTCTTCATCATGATCTTCGGCGGCGCGCTCGCGCGGTATTTGGTGCCGCACTGATGGGCGCGGCCATTGGATGGGCGTTCATCTTCGCGTGCGCCGCGACGTGCGGCGTCATCGCAGCGCATTTCTTGTGTTCGCGCATCGAGCCGGCTTCCGACGGACCGGCTCCGGTCGCGATGCATCCCGCCGTTCCGGTCGTCGCGTTCGCGCTCCTCGGCCTCGTCATCGCGGCGCGCGGCGGGGACGCGGCGCAACTCGGTACGATCGCGCTCCTGGGCGTGCCGCTCGTCGGCGCCTGGTACAGCGACGCTCGCACGGGGATCGTCCCCGACGTTTTCACGCTCGTTCCGCTCGGCATCATCGCCATCGACGTCCTCATCCACCACACGTGGTGGGTCGCAATCTCGGCGATCGTCGTCTTCGGCGCGTTCGCGCTCGCTGCGGCCTTCTCACGCGGACGCGGAATGGGATGGGGCGACGTGAAGCTCGCGATGCTCGTCGGGGCGGCGCTCGGGCTTCAGAGCTCGCTTCTCGTGCTCGCGATCGCGTGCTTTGCGGCGACGATCGTCTCGGTTCTTCGTAATCGGGGCACGAAACCGATTGCGTTTGCGCCGTATATCGTCGTCGTCATGCTCTTCGCATTCGGAGTCACCGTTCATGCGTAAGGCGCCTTCCAGACCGAAGGCGCTCACCGTGACGCGCGCTCGATCGTGGCGCGCGCGTACGCTCGGGCTCATCGGCCGAACGAAACTCGGAGCACGGGACGGGATGCTCTTCGAGCGCTGCGCCGGAATCCACACGTTCTTCATGCGCGTTCCGATCGACGTCGTCTTTCTCGACGCGCAGCACCGCGTCGTGCGAGCGGTGCGTTGCGTGCCGCCGTGGCGGCCGCTCGTCGCGTGCCGCGGCGCTCGGGCCGTCGTGGAGCTCGCTGCCGGAACGATCGACCGGCGCCGAATCGACGACGGAGTTCGGCTCAAACTAACCGCGACCGCGCAAGCGTAAACCTTTCGTAAAAATCGCCTCGGTGGGCCGCTAGGCAATGAAGCTCGCCTGCCGAGCAGACGATGCTCTATCTATGATGACGATTCGCCGCCCGCGGCTTCTCGAATGGCTGGAGGCTCGCGCGCAGAGCCGTCTCCGCGCCGTCATCGCGCCTCCCGGATCCGGCAAAACGGTGCTCCTCAAAGAGTACGCGCACGAGCGCGGCTGCACGTACGTTGCGGTCGGAAGCACGCGGCGTATGAGCGACAGATTTGCGGCGAGCCTCTGCGAACGCCTCGGGTTGCCGGCAGAGGCCGGCCTCACCACGCAGGGTACGATCGCGGCGCTCGAGTCCATGGCTTCGTGCGAGATCGTCATCGACGAGGTCGATGCGTTGCGCGCGGAGGATCGCCAGTCGCTCGCGGAGATCGCCGCCTGCGCTCCCGCGCACGTTCGTCTGATCGTCGGAGCTCGCTGCGCGGAGGGACTCGTAACGCCGCGAACCCTTCTCGATGGAAGCGTCGCGATGCTGGGCGCGAAGGCGCTCGCGTTCACTGCGGCCGACGTCGAAGCACTCTGCACGGCGCTGCAGGTTCGCGCGGAACCCGAAGACGTGGCGCGGCTCCTGCGCGAGAGCGAAGGATGGGCGCTCGCTGCGGCCGGCGCCGCTCGCGGCGCGGCAGAGGCGAGCCGGACGCTCGAAAACGCGATGAAACTCTGGACCAAAGAGCGCGGAGGCACGCTGCGCGAGATGGTGCTCGCCGATGCCGGCGAGTGCGATCTCGGCGCCACGCTCGTCCGTCTCTGTACGTCCGAGGCACTCGTTTGCGTGCAAGATCTCCAGGAACTCGAGCGGGCGGGACTCTACGTGCACGAGGGCGATCGCGGCCTCTCGCTGCTCAAAGCGGTCGCCGCGGTCTTTGCACAAAGCGGTGAGCCGCTCGCCCCGTGCGATCTTCCGGATCTCGCGCCGATGTTCGTGCAGCTGCTCGGCGAGTTCGACGTTCGAATCGCCGGGCGCCGCGTGCAGTGGGTGCGGCGCAAAGACGCGATGCTCTTCAAGTATCTCTTGCTCGAACCGCTCGGCCGCGCGTCGCGTTCCGAACTCTGCGAACGCTTTTGGCCGACGCACGACCGCCAGCAGGCATCGCAGAACCTGCGGACGACCTGCTGCAACATTCGGGCCGCGCTGCGCCGGTGCGTTCCGGAGTCGCGCGTCGACCTCTACTTCAGCACCGCCGGGCGCGACATCGTGCTCCGTAACGATCTCGCCATCACCGATCTCTCGCGCTTCGCGAGCCGCATGGCGGCTGCGCGAGAGGCGATGGCAGGCCAACGTCTCGACCGCGCTGCGGAGGCATACGAAGCGGCGCGCGCGCTCTACCGCGGCCCACTCATCGTCGATCCGCCGAACGACGCACACGCGGCGATCGCGCGCGACGTCGACGAGAGCTTCAACGAGATCCAGCGGCACCTCACGGCGTTGCGGCGCCTGTGCGCCGACTCCGTGCCCTGCCAGACGATCGTCGCCTAGCGCGCTAGCGCGCGACGAGCGCGCGAACGATTTGCGGCCACGACGGCGTGCGCCCGTAGAGAAGCATCCCGACGCGATAGAGACGCCCGCCGGCCATCGCGAAGAGCACGATGGTGGCGACGTCGATGATTCCCGCAGCGGCAATCTGCAGCGGCGGCACGTTCGACACGGCGATACGCGCGAACATGACGAGCGGAGAGAGAATCGGGACGAAGCTGCACGCGACGACGAATGGGGCGTGCGGGCTCGTTAGACCGACGATCGCAACCAAGAACGCGACGATCACGGGCAGAAAAAGGGGGCCGCTCACCGATCCGAGATCCTCGGTGCGGTTCACGAGCGAGCCGGCCCCGGCGAAGATCACCGACATCGCAAGAAAACCGAGCACGAAGAAGATGACGAACCCCGCGATCGTCGCAGGCGAGAGCGCGGCAAAGATGCCGGCTTCGATTCCGCCGATATGCGACGAGGCGGCGCTGGCAGAGAATCGGCCGAGGTCGGGGCCCGAACCGAACGAGAGCGCGCCGCCGATGACGATCCAGGTCGCCATTTGCAGTGCCGCGAGCAGCGTCGACGCGACGATCTTCGCGACGAGCAGCGTCGTGAGATCGACGCTCGAGACGAGGATCTCCGCGACGCGGCTCGTCTTCTCCTCGGCAACGGACGTCAGCACGAGCTGACTGTTGAAGATGATGAGCATGTACAGCAGCATGAGAAGAAGATACGCAACGCCGTGCGCGGCGATCGAGGCGGCCGCATTCGAAAAGCGCGCCGTTACCGACCGGACCGCGATGGGAAACGAGACCTCCCTTGCCATCTCCGCCGGCGAGCGATTCGTACGGAGCGCGAGCTCGAGCGGAAGCAAACGCCCGCGAATACCGGAGATATCGACGTTCGCCGGGTCGGCCGCGTAGGCGGTGACGCCGAGGCCGTTGCCGCGCTGCGAGACGACGAGTGCGGCGCCGACGTGCCAGCGACGCAGCGACGCTTCGTCCGGTGCGCGGCCGATCGAGACGACGCGCATGTCGTATCCGCCGTCACGCGAGAGCAGCGTCCGCGCTTGCGACACGATTGCCGGCGGGCCGGAGATCGCAAGCGAGTGGGACTCGCTTCCTTGCATCGCCATGATTAATGCCGGCAGACGCGTCACGAGCGCGATGCCGATGCCGCCGAGGAGAAGCCCAACGATGAACGCGCGGGAGCGCAACCGTCGCATGAGTTCTGCAGACAAGATCGTCGCGAAGAGGTCCAACCTATGCGCTGTCCCCGCGCACGCCCTGGTCGAGCGAACGAAGGTAGACCTCCTGGAGCGACGGCTCGATCTGCTCGAACTGCGAGATCGGTTCTGCGTCGACGAGCCGACGCAGGAGGAGCGCGCAGTCCGTCTCCGGCGCGAGGTCGTACGTCACCGCCGCATCGTCGTTCTCGACGATGCGTGCGCCTGCGTCCGATGCCACGAGCGCTCGCACGGCCGTCGTGTTCGGGGCGATGCGGACGCGACGGACGGGCCATCCTTTGCGGAGTTGCGCGAGCGTTCCGCGAGAACGAAGCGTGCCGCGATCGATGATGCAGAACTCATCGCAGAGGCTCTCGAGCGCGAACATCTCGTGACTGGAGAGCACAAGCGTCGCTCCGGTCCTCTTCATCTCGACGAGAAGGTCGCGCAGGATGCCGGCGTTGACCGGATCGAGGCCGGTAAACGGCTCGTCCAAGATGAGAAGATCGGGACGATGGACCACCGCACAGGCGAATTGAACCTTCTGCTGATTCCCCTTCGAAAGCTCGGAGCAAGGGCGCTGGGCGTACTCCGTCAGTGCGAGGCGCTCGATCCATTCGTCGCAGACCTGCCGCGCGTTCTGCGCGCGCAGGCCGCGAAGCCGGCCGAGATACTCGATGTGATCGCGAACGCGCATCCTCCCGTAGAGGCCGCGTTCCTCCGGAAGGTATCCGAAGCGCCGGCGCATGCGCTCTTCGACGCGCGTGCCATTCCACGAGATCGTCCCCGAATCGGGAGCGATGATCCCGACGATCATGCGCATGAGCGTCGTCTTTCCCGCGCCGTTCGGTCCGAGTAGGCCGAAGGTCGTCCCATCGCGCAGATCGAGGCTGATGCTTCGCGCCGCGGTGACGCTTCCGAATTGCTTCGTGACCTCGACGATGTCGAGCATTACTCGATGGCCGGCGTTCGCGTGCGGAAGCGAAGCGAGAGGAGCGCCATCGCGATCGCTGCGACGCTGAATCCGACGTAGTATGAGAGATCGCCGAGTTGAGGAAACGCTCGCGCGACCGGTCCGACGAACCATGCTTGATTCCAAAACGGTGCCGAGAGTGCCAGCCCGACGAGCCACGCCGCGAGGCCGGCGCGCCAGCGTGACGCACGCTGCGGATCGCCGTCGCCGCGCATCCACCAGTCCACGAGCACGACGCCTGCCCACGGCGAGGCCCAATACGAGAGCAAGAGGAGAAAGTTCGTGTACGCTCCTGCGGTCTGCGCCGGATTGCCGCCTCGCGTTGCGAGCACCGCCCCGATGACGCCGACGGCGAGGGCGGCAACCGCGCGTTTGACGCGCACGTCGAAGGCGACGAGCGCCGCGAGCGATCCGGAGTAGAGATTCATGCAGTTCGCGGTGAGCGTTCCGAGAACGACCGCAACGAGAACGACTTTGGCGACCCACCCGGTTCCAAGCAGCGCGGAGACGGCTTGCGTCGGAAGTGCGGTCGTGAAGTCGACGCCGTGCGCGGCCGTCACGACCGCAGCGCCCATGATCTCCAGCGCGATGCACGGCAACGCGCAGCCGGCGAACGAATACCACCAGATCGCGCGCGGGTTCGTCGCCGCGGGAAGGTAGCGCGAGTAATCCGAGGCACACGGTACCCAGCCAAGCGCATACGAGAACGTCAACGCGGTCGCAAAGATGAATCCGCCGATCGCGCCGCCGCCTGCGGAGGGCGCGTGCGCGTTGAAGGGCAGGTTCCAGCGTGCGTGCTCGAACGTGACGACGCCGAGTGCGAGGAATCCGAGCGCGAGCAGCACGACGCTCGCGCGCTCGAAGAGATGGATGAGATTGTAGCCGTAGACCGCGAGAATGACTTGAAGCGCGAGCATGACGCCTAGCGCGATTGCATATGGAAGTCCGGCGAGCGTTTGCAGCGCGTAAGCACCGAAGACGGTATTAATCGCAAACCAGCCGACGCCCGCGAGGAAACTCAGCGCCGCAGGTGCCACGTTTCCGCTTCTTCCGAATGCCAATCGGCCCGCAACCATCTGCGGCACGCCGTAGCGCGGGCCCATCCCTGCGAGGAATCCCAGAATGGCGAAGCCGACGACGTTGCCGATTGCGATGCCGATCGCCGCGCCGCGAAGGTTCGTGCCGTAGAACGCCGCGATCGTCAGGCCGACCATCCACGTTGCGATCTCTGCGTTGGCGGAAAACCACACGCCGAAGAGATGCCAGGGACGCCCGTGGCGCTGCGCGTCGGAGACGCGCTCGATGCCGGTCGGCTCGACTTTGAGAACTTGATCCTTGTAGATGGGCTCCGGCGCCGGCGGCGTCACGAGCGAACGATCGCGTGCGAGTCGCAGAACTCGGCCCCACGCTCGCGCATCGCGTGCAGCGCGCGCGCTTCGTCGCCGGGCTCGAGGTCGATCGCCGCGACTGCGTCGGTGACGACGACGGTGGAGAATCCCGCATCGGCGGCATCGAGCACGGTGTTCTTGACGCAGTAGTCCGTCGCGAGTCCCGCGATGAAGATGCGGCGAATACCGCGTTCGCGAAGACGGCGTGCGAGCATCGTGCCCGCGAAGGCGCTGTAGCCGTCGGTGTTCGGATCGGTGCCTTTATCGACGATCTCGTCGACCTCGTCCGCATGGAGAAGCGGCGAGAACTCGGCTCCGGCGGTTCCCTGGATGCAGTGGAAGGGCCATGGCCCGCCGTAGGCCTGGAAGTACGCGTGATGACGCGGGTGCCAGTCGCGCGAGCCGACGACGTACGAGAAGAGCGGCATCAGGCGATTGATCGGGTCGAAGATCCGGTTCCCGTCGGGAACGGCGAGCGACCCGCCGGGGAGAAAGTCGTTCTGGGGGTCGACGACGAGGAGTGCGTCCGTCTCTTCAAGCCGATACATCGTCGCGGTCGCCGTTTCGCCAGGCCCGAAGCCATCTTCCTATCGAAACCCAGCCCATGGATACTTCGCAGTTTACGCCGGACCAACTGCACGGTTTTGCCGGGCTCATCCTCAGTGTATGGATCGTCATCGTCTGCATTGCAATCGTGGCACGGATCCTGACGGTCTGGTTCTTCTGGCGCATCTTCGAGCGGGCCGGCTTCAGCGGTGCGATCTCGCTCATCAACCTCATCCCGATCGGCACCGTCGTGAGCGTGCTCATCCTTGCCTTCGCACAGTGGCCGAACGGATCGGCGGGAAGCGCGCCGAGAACGCCCGTTCCGACTGGATAGGTCTCGGCGGCGTTAGGAGCGCACCCAGGCTTCGACCGCGTCTGCCTTCGAGGGAAGGATCGCGCTGAGGTTCTCGCAGCCGTCGTTCGTGACGACGATGTCGTCTTCGATGCGCACGCCGATCCCGCGCAGAGCCTCCGGCACCGTTGCGTCGTCGGGCTGGAAGTAGAGTCCCGGCTCGACGGTGAGCGCCATGCCGCCGCGCAGGGTGCCGTACCGATACTGCTCCGACCGAGCGCGCGCGCAATCGTGGACGTCGATTCCGAGCATGTGACTGACGTTGTGCAGCGTGTAGCGTTTGAAGTACTGATGCTCGGGCTCGAGCGCGTCGTCCGCAGAGCAGCGTAACACGCGCAGGTCGACCAGACCCTGCGCGAGCACGCGCATCGCTGCGCGATTAGGTTCCAGGAAGTCGTTCCCCGGGAGGCAGGCTTCGATGCCGGCGCGCTGCGCCTCGTAGACGATCTCGTAGACCGCGCGCTGCTCCGGCGAGAAGCCTCCACCGATCGGCAGCGTTCGCGTCACGTCCGCCGTGTAGAGCGAATGACACTCGACGCCCGCATCGAGCAGGAGTAGGTTTCCGCGCTCGATGGCACCATCGTTTTTCGTCCAATGCAGCGTGCAGGCGTGCGCGCCTGCAGCCGCGATCGTGAGGTAGCCGGTATCGTTTGCCTCGATGCGCGCGCGTCGCCAGAACGCCGTTTCGATTTCGCGCTCGGTGCTCGCCGTGCGCAGAGCGTCGATTGCGTCATCGAAGCCTCGCTTCGTGATCTCGACGGCCAATCGCAGTTGCGCGATCTCGTACTCGTCCTTGATGAGGCGCATTTCCGAGAGATGCGTCGCGAACTCCGCATCGCCGTCGCCTTCGGGAAGGCGCGCGTCGATCTCGGCGTTCGCGCCGCGCAGCACGCGTGTGGCGTGCCGGTGAGATCGCAGCGCGTCGAGATAGGCCTCGACGCCGTCGAGCGGCTCGCAGCCGTCGACGCCGTAGTACGCCTTGCTCTCCTCGACCCCCCGATGGCTGCCGATCCACAACTCGCCGCGAATGCGATCGGTAAAGGCGGCCTTCGTGCCCCGATTGTGCGGTGCGACGAAGAGCCGCGTGCGATGGTCGCTTCCCTGCGGCTCGAAAACGAGTAGCGCATCGGGCTCGCCGCCTCCGGTGAGATATGCGAAATCGCTCGAGGGCCTGAAGCGGAAGTACTCGTCGTTCGCGCGCACGTGCTTGGCGCCGGCGGGAACGACGAGGTAGACGCCGGGATATGCCGCGCAAAGCGCGGCCCTGCGCCGCAGGAAGCGTTCGAGCTGCGGATGGGCCAGGCGATCCGCCGGACGCTCGATCCAGTCGCTCGACATGAACTGCACGAGCGCGTCGGGCGGCTCAAGATCGTGCGCGGCGCGCTGCGGCGTCGTTCTCTCCAACTGCGAATCCATCGCGGGAAGGCTTCACGGCCGCCCGGGTCGGCTCCCGTGCCCCGCTGAAAGTCATTGTCACTTTTTGCCGGCTCCCGCATGCTTGACGCGTCATGTTCGCACAAGTAGGCAAGCCGGCTCCAAGCTTCACGCTCCCGAGCACGAAAGGCGCGACCGGTCCCGGAGACCTGGGGGAACCAATTTCACTTGCGGATTACCGGGGCAAGTGGCTCGTATTCTTCTTCTATCCCCTCGACTTCACGCTCGTCTGTCCCACGGAGATCCGCGCGTTCTCCGACAAATACGACGCGTTCAAAGGTCTCGATGCCGAAATTCTCGGCTGCTCGACCGACTCCGTCTATAGCCATTGGGCGTGGCTGACGCTTCCGCGCGAGCGCAACGGCATCGAGGGGACGCGCTATCCTCTCGCCGCCGATTTCACAAAAGAGGTCGCGCGCGCGTACGGCGTTCTCGACGAATCCAGCGGCGCCGCGCAACGCGGGCTCTTCATCGTCGATCCGAACGGCCTCCTGCGGTACGCGGTCGTCGCCGACGAGAACGTCGGACGGAGCGCCGAGGAGACGCTGCGCGTACTCCAAGCGCTGCAAACGGGCGCCCTTTGTCCTGCCGATTGGAAGCCCGGCGCGAAGCTCCTACAGCCCGCGTAAGCCTAGTCGGGCGGACGGCGCCGACGCCGAGGGTGAGACGGCTTTGCGATCGTCGCACGCATCGGCTTCAGACGGCGCGCGACGAGGAGCGCGTTCGTTGCGCGAAGTTGCGTCGTGAAGAGCGCGCGCGTCTGCACGTCGAGGCGCTGTGAGTCTTGGCCGTAGAGATCGATGAGCGCCTGCTGCGCCTGCGTCGGAGGCCCGAGGAACGTTGGAAGGATGTGCTCCTGATAGGCGATTTGGTCGACGAGCGCCGCGGGATGCTTGTAGCCGCTGTTCTGACTTCCGTTTCCGTTGCGCAGCGCGTCGCGTGCCGCGTCGAGCTGCGTTTCGTATGCCGAAAGTGCGCGCCGCAGCGCGCGATCGCGGGTTCGCTTGCTGCGGTCTGCGATCTGCGCGTCGAGCGATGCGATCGTCGCGATCTCGATCTCGCCTTGCTCTTGCATGCGCGCGAGATCGTCGAGTGCGTCGTAGTGCGCGCGGAGTGCGGAGAGCGATGCGCGCGACGACGGATCGAGCCGCACCTGGAAGGGAGCCTGCATCGACTGCTTTGCAACGGTCAAGCGCACGGCATACCCTCCGGGAAGCACCTGCGGCCCCTGGATCGTCAGGGGATAGAAGACGTAGTATGCGCGGTTGTCCTGAATGGCGTTCTTTCCGCCCGGACGGTCCGCATGGAATCCCCAGACGACGCGGTTGATGCCGGGCGTCGCGGTCGCGTCGAGCGAGCGCACGAGCGCGCCGTGCGCGTCGAGAATCGAGAGCGTGACCTTCGGTCCGCGAGCCTTGCGCGCGCGCGGCGGAAGGTAGTAGGAGATGAGCGCTCCGTACGGACGATTGTCGGAGACGAACGCGCCCCGTCCCGTCTCGTACGTCGGCCGCGGCACGTACCGGTATGCGGGCATCGGAGGATAGAGCGCGGGGATGTTTGCAGCGGTCTGCGCGAGGTCTTCGAGCGGCGTGATGTCGTCGAGTATATAGAAGCCGCGTCCATGCGTTCCCAAGATGAGGTCGTCGAAGACCGGCTGAATTTTTAGATCGTAGACGGGAACCGGCGCCAGGCCGAGCATGAGGCTCTGCCAATGCCCGCCGTCGTCGAACGAGACGCTGACGCCCTGCTCCGTTCCGGCGAAGAGGAGGTTCGTCTGACGCGGGTCTTGCCGGATGACGTGAACGTAACTGGGCAGCCCTTTCGCGATGTTTTGCCACGTTCGTCCGTAGTCGGTCGTCACGTAGACGTACGGCCGGTCGTCACCGAGCTCGTGACGATCGAACGAGACGTACGCGGTGCCCGCGGTTACCGCGGACGCATCGATCGAAGAGACGAGCGACAACGCAGCGAGGCCGGGAACGTTGCCGACCACGTTCGTCCAGTTCGCACCGCCGTCGCGCGTGATCCAGAGATTCCCGTCGTCCGTTCCGGCCCAGAGCGTCGAGAGGCTCCGCGCATCCTCCGAAATTGCGTAGATCGTGCAGTACGTCTCGGCGTTCGTGTCGTCGCGCGAGATCGGCCCTCCGCTGGGAAGAAGCCAGCGCGGATTGCACGGCTGCGAAAGGTCGGGACTGATCGCCGCCCAGGTTGCCCCGCCGTCCGTCGTCTTGAAGAGCACGTTACCGCCGAAGTAGAGGACGCGGGGATCGTGCGGCGAGATGTAGAGCGGCGCGCTCCAGTTGAAGCGATAGCGATACGCGTTCGCGCCCGTACCGAAGCTAATCAGCGGTTGCGGCGAGATGTACCGCGCCTCTCCCGTGCGGAGATTGCGGCGCACGAGGTCGCCGAAGTGCGTATCTTCGTAGACGATGTTCGGATCGCGCGGATCCGCCATCGCGTACTGCCCGTCGCCCCAATCCGAGATGTTGCGCCACGCGCCGCCGGGGACGCCGCCGTACTCGCCGTCGTTCCACAGCGTGTTCGGTCCCCACCAGACTTCGTGGTCCTGCATGCCGCCCATGATGTGGTATGGGATGTCGAGATCGTAGCCGACGCGATAGACTTGTGCGAAAGGAACGACGTTGTCGTAACTCCACGTCGAACCGCCGTCGAGCGTGAACTCAAAGCCCATGTCGCTGCCGCCGAGTATCCGCTGCGGGTTCGTAGGATCGATCCAAAGATCGTGATTGTCGCCGCCGCCGCCGAAGCTCGAAAACGTCTTTCCACCGTTGGTCGAAACTTGATTCTCGCCGGTGATGTCGTAGACGCGGTTGGGATTGCGCGGATCGACGCGTATCTGTGAGAAATAGAAGGGGCGAAAGTCGAGTTCTTCGTCGGCGTTCATGGCGGTCCAGTGCGCGCCGCCGTCGCTCGAACGATAGAGCAGTCCCGTCTTCGTCGGCACGAGCGCATAGACGACGTTCGGGTGCGAAAAGCAGAGCGCGACGCCGACGCGATTGATCACGCCGCCGGGCAGCCCGTCGTGAAGCGAAGGATCGGTAAGTCTGCGCCAGGTTCGGCCGTTGTCGCTCGACCGGTAGAGGCCGCTCCCCGGTCCGCCGCCGCGAAACGTCCACGGACGACGGATGAAGTCGAAGGTTCCGGCGTAGACGACGGTCGGATCCTGGGGATCGAAGGCGACGTCGCTGCCGCCGGTCGTCGGGTTCACGTAGAGGACGCGCTGCCACGTCTTGCCGCCGTCCTGTGTCCGGAAGATGCCGCGATCTCCTCCCGGCGCGAACTCGTGGCCGAGCGCGGCGACGAGCGCAACGTTCGCGACGCGCGGATCGACGGCGATCTTTGCGACGTGCCGGCTATCACGCAAGCCGGAGAAGCGCCACGTCTTTCCCGCATCGCGCGAGACGAAGATGCCGTCTCCCGGCGATGCGGTATTTCGCGGAAAGCCTTCGCCCGTACCGACGTAGAGAACCCGCGGATCCGACGGCGCCACGGCGAACGCGCCGATCGCGGTCGACGTTCCTTGCGAGAAGATCGATGCGAACGTCAATCCTCCGTCGGTCGATTTGTAGAGTCCGCCGGAGGAATGGCCCAGATAGATCGTGCGCGGGTCGCCGGGGATGCCGGCGACGACGTCGAGACGCCCGCCCATCTGCGCCGGTCCTACCCAGCGCCACTTCAAAGCGCCGAAGTCGCGTGCGGCGGGAACGCGCACCGGGGCGGGCGAGCGAGGCGCGCCCTGCCTGGCACACGCAGCGAGCACGCATAGAAAGAACGCGCTCGCGATGCGGTGAACTCTGCGCGGCATGAATCTTGCCCGTTTCGCCGCCGCGATTGCGGCGCCCGTCTTGCTCGCACCCGCTCTTGCCTTCGGTGCGCCGACCGCCGACCAGACTCCGGGCGTTCAAGCCCTCTATAGCGCGCAATGTGCCGATCTTCTGGCAGGGAATTGGGATGCGTTCGAAAGCACGCTGAGCCCGAACTTCGTCGCGCACGTCGGCGGCTCGTCCTATAGCCGCGATCAGATCATTGGGTTTGAAAAGAGTGCGCGGGCACAAGCCTCGTTTACGGCGTGCACTGCGACGGTCGACTCCGCAACGCTCGAAAACGGCGTCGTCATCGCGATCGCTCGCCACGACGTCGTGGCAACCGCGAGCGGACACGCGATTACGCTCGGCGATGGAACGCGCGATATGTGGACGCCGCAAGGCGCTTCCTACGTCGAGACCTCGTCGACGCAGACGTGGTCGACGGTCACGGTCGACGGACGCGTCGTCCATCAGTCCGGTGACGTACCGTCCCCCTCCCCGTCTGGTTCGCCGTGAATCCGTTCACGCCGGCAGAGACGAGCCCGCGCACCAGCCTCGCGTTGCTGCTCGTTCGCGCGATCGTCGGCGTCGGCTTCATCTTTCACGGGCTCATGAAGGTTCCGTATCCGACGATGTGGATGGGACCGCACGGCTTCGCACCGCACTGGCTCCAAGGCATCGTAACGTTCGTGGAGACCATCGGCGGCGCATGCATCATCTGCGGACTCCTCACTCCGCTCTTCGCCTTTTTGCTGAGCATCGACATGATCGTCGCGATCTTCAAGTTTCATATCCCAGCCGGCGGACACTTCGTCGGAGGGCGCGCGGCATTCGACGTGCCGCTTACGTATCTCATCGTGATGATCGCGACGCTCGTCGGCGGTCCCGGACTCTTCTCGCTCGACGCGGCACTGTGGCGGCGCAGGCCGCGCTAACGCCACAGCGGATAGCGAACGCCGCTCGCGCGATTCGCTAGAAAACCCAGGATTGCAAGCCCGACGACCGCCGCCATGAGAAACGCGAGGTCGAGAGGCCTGGGAAGAATGCCGAGCGCGACGATGAGCGTCGTCGCACCGGCCGGCGCATGCTCGCACTTCCCGAGCAGCGTGATCGCCGCGGTGAGCGCGAGGGCGATCGCCGCCGCGCCGACGCGCGCGATGTCGATGTGCGGGCTGAAGGAGACGCCGATGAGGCCGGTGACCCAAAGCGCAAAGTATCCGGAGAGAGCTCCCGCCAAATGGCCCAAGATGATGTGGCGTGGCGATGCGTCGCGCTGCAACGGCTTGGAGAAGAGCATGATCGCCGTCGGTCCGAGCGACGGAAAGATGAAGGGGCGCTGCGACGCGAGGGCAGCGAAGCCGATGAGCACCATCGCGATGCCGCACCAAATGAGCGCGTATATTGGCCGCTGCTCGCCTTCTTTGGGAGAGTCCATAGTCCCATTATATGGCCTACGCGGCCGCACGCCTGTTTGGGTACAATGAGAGCATGGTCGCTACAAGAGGTGCGCTGCTCGCGGGGGCGCTGGCACTGGTCCCATACGGGATCAATGCAACCCCCGATGCGCTCACCAATGCGTACGCCGGGAACGGCTCGCTTGCGTCCTACGACTTCACGATGAACGGGCGTATGGCGATGCGCCACTTCCCCTGGTTTCATTTTCACCTCTCCGGGCGCGGGGAGTACGTGCGCGGCAGAAGCTTCGAGGTCGACATCTCCGGAATTCCCTCGTTTGCCGGTGGAACTCGGAGAGTCGACTTGAGCATTTTGGCCCCGAGCATGTGGGCCCATCGCTACGTCGTGACCGACGCCGGTACGGCCGGGAGCGACCAACTCTACGACCTTACCGATCCCTCCGATCCATCGCTGCACGACGCGCTCGTGCGCGTCGATCCGCTTCTGGGAATTCGAGAGGTGCAGATGCACTACACGAACGGAAGCACGCTCGATTTCCGCGTGCAGTGCGCGCGAAGCGGAGGCTACCTCCTGCCGCATCAGATCGAAGCGACCATCGACGCGGAGTCGGTGAGCGTCGCCGTCAACGCGGACTTCGAAGAGAGTTCGATCGAAGCATTATCGTCGAGCGCCGCCCGCTAGACCCGCGGCCGAACGGCTAGAGAACCGAGTACACGTCGAACACGCTGACGCCGTCACGCTGCATCGTCATGCCTGAAAGCGTCATCCACTGGGCGACGTGGTTGGCGAGCTTCGCTGCCTGCGAACCGCGATTGTCAGGCACGACGATCAGATAGAGTCTGCCGTTCACGAGAACGCCGAGCGGCTGCACCGGCTGCATCGCCCCGTACGTATACACGCCGGCTCTTCTGGCGCTGTGGACGTTGAACGAAATGCCGCCCGCGCCGTGCTGCGACTGGATCGCGTTCACGCTCTGGATCCCGAGCGCGGGAAGATAATGAACGATTTTGCCGCGGACCATGTGATGCGGAGCGGCGGCGGCCTGACCGAGTGAGAGTGCGCCGAGCGCGAGCGCCGACGCAAGGACGAGACTGATCTTCATGTACGAGCCTTGCCCAACGCGGCGCGAGCCGGCGTATTCCGCATCGCCCGCCGTGCAGCCGTGCCGCCGCCTCCGATTTCAAGAGCCGGCGAGCAAGGCGAAGGCGGTTCCCACTCGAAGTAAACCCACGAAAAGCGTCCTCAGATAGGAGCCTCTGCCCATGGCTGCATTCCTCGTGCTGGTCGCTCTGGCCGCCGTTGTTGTGGCTCTCATCAGTCTCGGAAAGAAGCGGTGGAGACCCGCCGGCATCGCCGGCGTGATTTTCATCCTCGCACTCATCATCCACGCTCACATGAACCACGGAGCCGCGCAACAGGCGACGACCGGCAACTTTCCAATACCATTGAACTCGGGCGCCGGCGCTGCGGGGACCATTCCCAAATAGGCGTCGTAACCGAGCGCGTGCCGCTCTGGCTGCGAACGCAATCGACGGGATGGCACGAACGTTGGCCGCGGTAGCGCAGAGCAGCGTCCTGTCTTCGGTTGAGAGATCGACAAAGTCGTCGCCTTCGAAATACGTGAGCACCTTGAGCGTTTCGGAGGGTTGGAACTGCGATCCGTAGATCGCTCGAGCGCTGCCCAGCCCGCGCTCGAGCGAGAGCCCGTCGCGCACGAGCACGACGGCGTCTCCGGTTGCCGTCTGATGCAAAACGCCGAACGTGTGGCCGACGTCTTGGATGACCGTCGACGCTTGGATCAAGGGTAGGTTGGCCCGAAGGCTTTCGCGGTCGAGTGGGCGGTTTGCGAAAAAGTCGAAATCAACGGACGATCGATGTCCGAGCCGTAGGGCGATCGCGGTGCCGCCGTACAGGATGAACCCGAGATCCTTCGCGTTGCGGAGGCTCGGCCACGCTTCGCGCTGCGCGAGTGGAAGACTCTCGATATGCGGAGTGAAGCGCGTCGTGGGATGATTCGTCTTGGGAGCGGCGGGACCGAATGCGCCGGCGGAACGAGACCGAGGCGATAGTGCCAGTAGTGCCAAGAGCGGGCGTTGAATCGGCCGGCGTCGGCATGTTGGATGATCTTCCGCAAGGTATCTTCTCCGATGACGCGTACGAGCGTTTGGACGTCGTCCAAGCGCCGACGTTCATGACGTGCGCGACGATTCTCTCCGGAAAGCGCATTGCCGAGTCGGGCGTCGTCCACCAGATGTATCTTGCCGCGAAGGCCTTGAGGATGTTGACGGAGGCTGTCCCTGTCATGGTACGCCGGATTGTCCGAGTCGACGTTCGCTCATAGCCGCGGTCTGCTCTAGCGGCACCGCGCTCGACGTACAGCGGCACGCGAACGACGCCTGAGTCTGTTCCTCGGGATATACGAAACCACCCAACCTCCACAGGAATTGCCGCCTTGTGTCGGGATGGAGTTCATAGGTACGACCGGATGGTGTCTTCGGATGCGGATAGGCTACGTGCGCGGCATCGGCGGATGGCGACGATATCGATCGCGATTCTCGTGGTGGGAGCGATTTTGTGGATCGCGCGTAGCAGTCGTGCCGACGAGCTTTTCGTTCTAGCGGTGGCGCCTTCTTTTTGCTTGCTGTGGTACTTTCACCACGCCGACAGGTACAAGAGCGAATCCGTCGGCCTTCTCCTCGGAACGTTCGCGCTCGGGGGGATTTCCGCGATCGTCGCGGCGATCGTCGAACCCAGCATGCCGCAGCATGCCGGCACGGGGGTCACGTTCCTATACTTCCTGTTCGGCGTTGCGTTGATCGAGGAGACCGCAAAGTTCTTGGTCGTGCGCATCCTGCCGTACCGTTCGAAACGGTTCGACGAGGCGATGGACGGCGTGATCTTCGGAATTGCCGCCGGTCTCGGCTTTGCTGCGGTCGAAAACATTTTCTACACCTTCACCTACGGTGGCGCCGTCGCGCTCTTCAGGGCCTTCGTCAGCGTGCCGGGTCACGCGTTCTATGCCGCCGTCATGGGCTATCATTTGGGGGAGGCAAAGGTGCGCAAGATGCCGTGGCTCGCGGTCCGCGGGCTGGCGCTGGCGATCCTCCTGCACGCGGTGTTCGACACCCTCGCGCAAGTCGCGGGGTGGCTCGCGCTCATCGTCCTCCCCGCGTTCGTTTGGTTTATCTATTTCGCGCTGGTGAGGAGAGAGATCGCCCAGGCACAAAGCGAGTCGCTCTATCGTCCCGGAGCATAAGGTCGCCACCGAGTGCGTCGTGCTGCCTTCGGGCCTCGCTGATCTCTCGTCGTCTGAAGTGTGGAAAGCAAAGAACGCCCTCTCGTGCAGGGCGTTCGTGCCGGCGTCGTTCGTTCGTGCTTAGCAGCCGCAGGAGGAGCCGGTCGTGCTGCGAGAGCTGTATCGCGCGATCGGCGATCTTCATAACGTGCATCGACTCGAACGCGCCTTGACGCCGGTAAACCGTCGGTGGAGACGTGGTACGGCCCCACGATCGGGGAGACGCTCGTCGAGTCAAAAGGACCGCTGGGACAAGATATTGGGTCGCTTCTGCGGCTTGCGCCCGGGGTCACCGCTTCGCGGCTTGCACGTGTCGAGTCGCCCGTCACGAGCGGCGGACGATCGCACGGGATAAGCGTGCACGTCGTCAGGAACCGTATCACGCAAACGTGCGGCAAACCGGCGATCGAGGCGTTCGTTTCCTTGAAGACGCAGGTGTTGAAACTGCAGAGTTACGTTCTCGTCGACCAGGCCGTGCATGCATCCTACTCGCTGGAATATTTCGACCAGAGCGACGTGCAACCGTCGAGTACGTTGCTTGCCGCCATGCACGATTTCTGCCCGTCGTAAAACGCTACGGAGGCTCGGCGCTCGCGTGTGTGCGCGTTATGATCGCGACGAGCTCTGCGCGATTGCGCAATCCAAGCTTACTATAGATCGACGTGAGGTGCTTTTCGACCGTACGCAGCGTCACGTTGAAGCGGCTCGCGACGAGTTTGTTCGAACATCCATCTGCGACCATGCTCGCAATCTCCATCTCGCGCGCGGAGAGGGCGATGGTCCTGCGCGTCTCGCCGGTAGCGCCGAGTTTCCGGTAGGTTCGCGATGCGTGGACCTGCCCGGCGAGTTCCGCGCAGCGAGCAGCGTGGAGCGGCCAGCCGAGGCGCTCGTACCAGTGCCTCGCCTCCTCCGCGTAAACGGCCGTACCTGCGGCTTGCCTGCGGCGCGCGAGTAGCGCGCGCACGTGCGCGATGGTGGCCGCATAGATCGGAGGCGTATGCTCGGCGTTCGCTGCGAGCTCGAGTGCGCGGCTCGCGGTCGAGTCGTCTGCGAGCTCGGCGGCGGCGACGAGCGTTTCCGTCGTCCCAAATGGACCATTGAGAAGGCGCAACGCCCGCGCCAGCACCCCACGTGCCTCCTCGCCTCGTCCCATGGAGTGCAACCGGCGCGCGTACGGCCCCGCAAAGCGCCCGAGCGCCGAATCGATGTTGCTGTGAAATGCGGCGTCGGCGACCTCCGTCGCGAGCGTTCCGCCGACGAACGTAGTCTCTGCGGTGAAGCTTTCGAGGCTGAGCGCTGCAGCCGCAAGGGCGATGGGACCCGTCGTCGATGGCTCCGGCACGAGGCTGCCGCGTTCGATCGACTCTCGCGCGCTAGCAAAGTCCGCACGTCGCACGTGAATCAGCGCCGCGTTCGCGCAGGCGAGGACTTCGAGCGAGGGCAGATGTTGCGCGCGCAGATCCGGTAGGATCTTGTTGAAAACGGCGAGTGCCTCATCGTCGGCTCCGAGAGCGCAAAGATAGAAACCGAGATTGAAGCGTGAACGCATCGTCGCGGCCTCGCCCATCGCGAGCGTCTCGGCGATTGCGCGAGCGGACGCTTCGCGCATGGCGTCGAGATCGCCGCTCACGGCGGCTGCGTAGCCCGCGACCCTCCAGTGGAGCGCCGGCGACGCGTGCTGCGCGGATTGTGCGATCGAGACGGCCGCTCCGTGCGCGTCCGCGTGATCCAGACGGCAGACCGCGAGATGCAGTGCGAGTTCGGCACGCACGCGAGGATTCGAGTCTCCAACGTCCTCGAGCGCGCCGGTAAGGATCGCAACCGCGCGCTCGTTGTCACCGGCGAGGCGTGCCTGCACCGCCATCGCGCAGCGCAACTCCGCAAGCAGCGCCAAGTCCGTGACGGCATGGACTTCCGCTGCTTGCGCGTAGAAGTCGCAGGAGCGATTCGCCTTGCCGTCGCGAGCGTAAACCTCGGCGGCCTTCATCAAGAGACGCACGCGAACCGCCTGCATACTCGCGCTCCCGGCAGCGCGCTCGTACGCGCGCGCCGCGTCCGCATAGGCGTGAACCGCTGCGGCTTCATCGCCCGCGCGCTCGTTGTAAAATACGCAGCGCTCGGCATCCGCGGCGGCCCACGCGTGATAGGCGAGATCGTAGGCGCTCGAACCAGGTCGGCTCTCCAGGAGGCGCAGGATGCGTGCGTGAAGCGGCTGCGCCTCCTGTGCGAGGAGCCCTTCGTAGATCGCATCGCGAACGAGTTCGTGCCGGAACGCGAAGCGCTCCGAACTCCCCGGAACCTCTACGACGATCTGTAGCTCACGCATTCGACGAAGCACGCGCAGCGTATCGGCGGCGGGCTGCCGGCACAGTATTCCGAGCAGCGGCGCTTCGATGTAGCGTCCGAGGACTGAGGCGTACTGCACGATGTCGATCATTCGGGCGTCGAGCTCGCCGAGGCGCTCCGCGACCGCGCCACGGATCGTGAGCGGCAGCGAGTCCGCGCGCCCGGATCGTGCGCGTGCGACCGCGCTACGCAGCAGCTCCTCGGCGAAAAACGGATTTCCGTCGGCGCGCTCGATGATCTCGTCGAGCTGCTCCGCGCCGACGCGAGACTGCTGCGCGATCTCAAGGCGCAGCAAGCGCCGCATCTCGGCCTGCGTCAGCGGTCCGAGTGAGATCTCGCTCACGCACCGACGCGCAAGCCGCGCCAACGAAGAACCAGAATGCGGATCGAGCCGAACGTCGGTACGATACGTCACCACGAGCAGGAGCGGGAGCGCACGCAGCAACGGAAGCAGATGTTCGACCGATCCGAGCGTCGCGTCGTCGGCCCACTGCGCATCTTCGATGACGAGCACCGCGCTGCGACGTGCGCACGCTGCTGCGATCGAAGCGGCAAGCGCCGCGAGCTGTTCGGCCCGCGAGCTCGCGCGGGGGGTCTCGATGTCGAAACCCGCTGCGCGCAGCGCTTCGATGAGCGGAGCGTATGGAGCGTCACCTCTTTGGTGGCAGTACCCGATGCCGAAGCGCGTCTTGCGTCCGGCAATCTCGCCGCGAAATGCATCGACGAGCCGGCTCTTCCCCATCCCGCCCTCGCCGGTCACGAGCACGAGCGCGCCATGTCGCTTCGATGCCTCGAGGCGCCTCTCGAGCAGTTCATGTAGCTCACCCGACCGCCCAATAAGCTCGGGGCAGCGGATTTGGCCGACCACCATGACAGGGGCGCGCACTTCGTCGCGTGCCGGTGATGTCCCGGCAAAAAAGGTGTGGTTTCCCGACTCCCCGGGCGCGCGTCTCGGCCGTTAGACTTGCTGCATCATCAGCCCGCTTCCCATGAGGACGCCGCCATGACTCTCCGCAGCATTCTCACGCCGCTTCTCGTCGCCGTGCTTGCGGCAACTCTTTCTTCGTGCGAGAGCATCGGAACGGCATTTAATCCTCCCAGAGGCGCCTCCACATCGCTCAAACACATGTACCTAACGCAAGAGACGTCGTCGGGCACGCTCCTGGTATACTCGGTGCCGGTAACGTCCAGCAGCACCGCGACGGCGACGCTCTCCGAAGACTATCCGGAGGAGCTCTTCGTCGACGGCAAGGGGCGCATCTTCGTTCCGCTCACCGGCGGCGCTGATGAAGGCACCGTGGCGGTGTATAACTCGCCCGTGACGGCGTCCAGCTCGCCTGCCTTCGTGCTCACCGATTGCGCGACCGGAGGCCTTTGCGGCAGCGCGGGTTCGATCTATCCGGAAAAAGTTGCCGAGGACTCGAGCGGAAACGTCTACGTCAGCTTTCCGTACACCAGCTCGTGCTGCCTGAACGTTTTTGACGGGCCCGTAACCGCTTCGATGTCGGCGCCGTCGGTCGTGTTGACGAACAACGGTGTCACGACTGGGCTCAGCTACCCGATGGGCATCGGGATCGACGCAAGCAACAATCTCTTCGTGAGCAGCGACGCTTCGATTCTCCAATACTCGACCCCGCTGACGTCATCGTCGAATCCCTCGGCAAATGTGAGGCCGAGCGGATTCCCGGCCGGTTATAACTTCGGCGTGGCCGTCGATTCCCAGAACCGCATCTTCGTCGCCGACGGGAGCGGTTGCGGCAGCGTTGCCGTCTTCGCCGAACCTCTGAGCGGCACGTCGGCGTTTAGCATCGGCGTCTACCCCGGCTCGGGATGCGGCACGGGTCACTCGGTGAGCTCGCTCGCCTTCGACGGCTCGGGAAATCTTTGGGCGACGGTCTACGGGCAAGGCGAGGTTTGGGAAGTCACTGCTCCGATTACGTCCTCGAGCACGGCCGTGAAGGTGCTATCGGGGGTCACGGGCGTCTGGGGCATCGCCTTCGGTCCGTAAGGCCGAGGCTATTGCGAGAACGGATTTTCGATGTCGTACTTGCGGCAAAGCATGGCGGCGTCGTGCGCACGGGGCGGGTAGGATTGCCCTTGGCCCAAGAAGACGCGAAGGTCGCCGCCGATCGACAAGCACGAGTCACTGCAACTCCGCCGACACCGCGGTTTTCGAGCCGTCGGTCGTCACGGTCACCGCGCCGTTTTCGTCGGTGCGATAAACTTTCGCGCCGTACGCTTCCAAGCGCGCGACGGTCGACGGCGCCGGATGCCCGAACATGTTGTGGCGCCCCACGGATATGATTGCGATCCGCGGCCGCACCGCTTCCAGCAACTCCGGCGTCGTTCCGTAGGCAGAGCCGTGATGGCCAACCTTGAGGACCGTGCAATGCAGATTCACGCCTTCGCGTAAGAAGCGCTGCTCTGCCGACGTTCCCGCGTCGCCGGTGAAGAGCATGCAGAACGAACGGTAGCGCAGCGTGAACGCGATGGAGTTGTCATTGATGTCGTTGTTGCCGCCGCTGATGAACGGCAGCGAGGGACCGATGAAGTGCAGCACGAGGCCATCGTCCGTGTGCCACTCGTCGCCGGCGCGCGGATGGACGACGGGCACGCCGTCGGCATGAGCGGTGTCGAGACAGTCGTGATAGGCGTGCCCGCCGTAGCGCTGCCCACCGTCGGCGATCTCGGCGACGCGAATCTTGCGCAATACCGGCGCGCAGCCGCCGACGTGGTCGCCGTGCGGATGCGTGACGACAACCGCATCGAGTGAGTGAATGCCGTGACGCAGCAAGAATGGAACGACGATTCGTTCCCCCACGCGCTCTGCGATGGAGCCATCCGTCTGCGGGCCTCGTTCGAGGCGGCCGCCGGTGTCGACGAGGAGCGCGTGGTGCGCCGGCGTCTCGATGACGATCGAGTCCGCTTGACCCACGTCGAGAACGGTGATGTGCAGCCCGGAATCCGCGCCCTGCTCGGGAAAGAGCACGAGCGAGATGGCGGCGAGTGCGACCGCGACTCCGAGCGTCGCAGCGCCCCGGCGTACGCACCACACGAAGGCGAGCAGCGCCGCATCGTACGCAGCGATGCACCACGAAGGCGCCGGCGACATCGGAATCGAGCCGGCAGGCAACGATGCGAGGATACGAACGACCGCGAGCATCCATGCGACGATCCACGCATCGAGATTTGCAAATGCTTGCGCAAGCGGCGGCAGCCATGCGAACGCGAGGACGAGTGCGCCGAGGACGATCGAGACGCCGACGCACGGGACGACGCCGAGGTTCGCAAGGATCGCATACGGAGAAAACTGCAAAAAGATCGCCGCGGTCAAGGGCCAGGTTCCGATCTGCGTTGCGATGCTGAGCACGACTGCTTCGCGGACGAGCGCGGGAAGCGCGGCGTGCTCCTCGAGCGCCCGCTGCAAGAGCGGCGCGACTGCGAAGATCGCACCGACGCAACTGAACGAAAGCGCGAACGACGGCGTCCCAACGCTCAGCGGGCGTACGACGGCGAGTGCGATCGCCGCGAGTGCGAGGGAGTTCCACGAAAGCGAGGATCGTCCGCACGCGCGCGCCGCAAGAGCCGCGCTTACCATGCACGCGGCACGCGTGGCCGGAAGTTGACTTCCGCTCCAGATCACGAAGAGCCAGACCGCAGCGATCGCGAGCGCGCACGTCCATATCCGCGCAAGCCCGAGCCGCGTCAGGAACGCGAGCACGACGACCGCGACGACGCCGAGGTGCAAGCCCGCCGTGACGAGCACGTGCACCGTTCCCGTCTCCTGGAACTCCGCGCGCAGATCCGGCGGAAGGTCGCCGCGCTCGCCCCAAAGCTCGCCGGCAACGATCGATGCGGCGGGTTCGCCCAGTGCGTCGCGCAGTCGCTGTAGCGCCCATGCGTGCGCGCGAGCGAGCGTGCAGCGAGAGTCGCATGCTCCGCCGGCGCGTGTCGCGAGGATGGCAGCGCTCTCGATCTGCGCGTCGAAGCCGCGTTCGCGTTCGAGCGACGCTTGACTCGGCTCACCGGGGTTACGCGCTTGGTCGAACGGGGCAAGCCGTCCGCGAATCAGGATCGCGGCGCCGGGCGGAGGTGGTGTGTCGCGAGTCTCAACCAGGACGGTGAGGCCGTCTTGCAGATTCGCGGTAAAGCTGCTCGTCGCGCCGCCACTGGAAACGGGCGAGAGCGCGGTGGCCCAGTATCTTGCCGTGCGATGCTCGGCGATCGTGGGGACGTGCCGCTGCGCATGGGCGGCGCCGGCCGCACAGACGACGAGGGCGCAGAGAGCGCCTGCGCGAACGAGGCGAGGCTCGCCGGGACGCGCTGCATACGCGCAGAGGAGGACGATGCCGAGCGCGACGAGCGCGCGCGCACCGAGCGAGAGCGGTGAAACCGCGAGCGTTCCAAGCACGGCGGCGATGCCGAAGACGACCGGCGGCGTCACGTCTATCGTTCACGACGACAGACGCGTAAAACAAGGGGAGGAAGAGATGCGGATCATCGTTACAGGCGGAGCCGGCTTCATCGGGTCGCACATCGTCGACGAGTATCTCGCGCAGGGGCACGACGTGCTCGTCATCGATTCGCTCTGGGAGCACGGCGGAGGGCGGCGAGCGAACGTTCCCGATCGCGTCAGCTTCGTGCCGATGGACATTCGAGACAAGAATCTCAGCCGCGTCTTCGCGGAGTTCCGCCCGGAGATCGTCAGCCATCACGCCGCGCAACACTCCGTAGCGATCTCGTCGCGCGATCCGGTGCTCGATGCCGACGTCAACGTCGTTGGGCTTCTCAACGTTCTCGAGAACGCGGTGAAGTCGGGCGCGCGCAAAGTGATCTTCGCGGGCAGCGGCGCGAGCTTCGGGACCCCAGACCACTTCCCGATCACCGAGCAGACGCCGCAGCGGCCGTCGTCGCCGTACGGCATCACGAAGATGGTCGCCGAGCACTACTTACGCTTTTATAAAGAGGCTCGCGATCTCGACTACACGTCGCTGCGGTATGGAAACGTCTACGGTCCGCGCCAAGACCCCAACGGCGAGGCCGGAGTCATCGCGATCTTCGCCGCAAAGTTCCTCAAGCATCAGAGCGTGCGCATCGACTGGGACGGGGAGCAGACGCGCGATTATGTCTACGTGAAAGACGTCGCGCGCTGCAACGTGCAGGCCCTCTCGCGCGGTTCGGGCGAGTGCTTCGTCGTCGGAACGGGCGTCAAGACGAGCGTCAACGAAATCTACCGAACCTTCGTCAAAATCGGCGGCTTTACCGCGCCGATTACTCACGCGCCCATGCGCCCGGGCGACGCACGAGACGCACAGTTCGATTCGAGCCTCGCTCGCGCGCAACTCGACTGGCAGCCGACGACGCCGCTGTTCGAAGGAATGACGCAGACGTACGCCTATTTTTCAAAGCTCATCGCCGCATAGTCGATCCACAACGTCCGCCGGGCGAGTCTTTTGGGAACACAAGATTGCATGGACCAGCCGGTGCTATACTTGCGATGATGAGCGCAAGCCAGTCGTGGGAGCCCCGAGTGACGGTCGTGGAAGCGCGTCTCGACGGTATCGATAAGCAGCTCGGAGAGATCAAAGCGGACGTGCGGAGCCTGCGCGCGTCGCAGGAGGAAGGCTTTCGGCGGGTCTGGGAGGTTCAAGAGGCGGGCTTTCGAGGAGCCGCTCAATCCTTGGAAGCGCTTCGCGCGGAACTCGGCGGAAGAATCGACCAGAGCCGTTCCGGCCATCTGGCGGTAACCGATGCGCTTCGTGCGGAACTCGGCGGAAGAATCGACAGGGTCCTCTATCTCGTGCTCGGCTCCTGGGTGACGACGATGCTCGCGATCTTCTTTCACAAGTAGCGGCGCATCGGGTCAGCGTACTATATTGAGCAACTTGTCCGCAACGTAGACGTGCTTGCGCGGGTCGGCGCCTGCGAGATGCGCGCGAACGTTCGGATCCGCAAGCGCGAGGGCTAGCGCTTCGCTCTCGACGAGCCCCGGTGCCGTCGCGATGCGCGCGCGAACCTTTCCGTCGACCTGCACGACGAGCGTGATCGTCTCGCGCTCCATGGCCGAAGCGTCCGGCTCGAGGTAGCGTTCGAGGTGAACGGAGCCTTCGTGCCCGAGGCGTTCCCACAGTTCATCGGCGATGTGCGGAGCGAACGGCGCGATGAGAAGCGGCAACGTGCGCGCCGCGTAACCAAGCACCTCCGACTCCGGTGCGTCGGCATCAAGCGCCGACATCGCGTTGAGAATCTCGTCGAACTTCGCGATCGTCGCGTTGTAATGGAAGCGGCGTGACTCTGTCTCGTCGCGAGCGGATTTCGCCGCGACGTGCAGCGCACGCATGAGTTCCTTTTCGGCGGGAGTCGCCGCCACAGGCGCCGGTTCGCTGCGTTCGGTCCCTCGACTTCGCTTCGCTACGCTCGGGATGACACGAGCAGCGCCGTCGAGGGGCTCGGGATGACAAAAGGAGCGTTCGCATAGGCGCCAGAGGCGGTTGAGAAATCTCACGCGGCCGGAGATGCCTGTGTCGGTCCAGTCGCCCGTGTCCTCCGGTGGCGTCACCGAGAGGAGAAAGAGACGCATCGCGTCGACGCCGTACCGCTGCGCGGTATCGTCGATGCCGACGACGTTCCCGCGAGACTTCGACATCTTCTCGCCGTCGTGAAGAACGAAGCCTTGGTGGAAGAGGTGCTCGAACGGCTCGTCGCGGCCGCGTACCCAGCCGCAATCGTGAAAGAACTTGTAGAAGAAGCGCGCGTAGAGTAGGTGGAGCGTCGCGTGCTCGGCACCGCCCACGTACTGGTCGACGTTCATCCAGCCGTCCGCGGCGTCAGGATCCCAGGCAGCCCGCTCGTCGTGCGGCGAAAGATAGCGCAGATAGTACCACGACGACTCGAAAAACGTGTCCATCGTATCGCCGTCGCGCACGGCGGCACCGCCGCAGCGCGGACAGCGTGCGTTGACGAACTCCGGCATGCGTGCGAGCGGCGAACCCTCCGCGTCCATCGGCGGATTGCGCGGCAAGAGCACGGGGAGTTGCTCGTCGGGCACCGCGACTTCGCCGCAGCGCCCGCAGTTGAGAATCGGAATAGGCGTGCCCCAGTATCGCTGTCGCGAGACGAGCCAATCGCGTAAGCGGTAGTTCACCGTCGCGCGTCCCGCGCCGGCCGCCTCGAGCCGTCGCGCGACTTCCGCGCGCGCTTGCGCGCTCGACATCCCCGTAACCTCGCCGCTGTCGACGAGCCGTCCGTCTTCGACGAACGCTTCTTGCAGCGCTGCACCTGCGTCGGCGTCACGTTCGGGAACGATGACGCGCGCGATGGGGACGCCGTGTACGCGCGCGAAATCGAAATCGCGTTCGTCGTGCGCGGGAACGCCCATGACGGCGCCGGTTCCGTACTCTGCGAGAACGTAGTTCGTCGCCCAAATCGGAACGCGCTCGTGCGAGAGCGGATTGATCGCGTACGCACCGGTAAAGAGCCCGCTCTTCTCCATGAGGCTCGTGCGCTGGAGTTCCGATTTCGAGCGCAGCGACTCCGCAAATGCATCGATCGCCTGCTCTTGCTCTTTCGAGATGACGCCGCGAAGTGATGCGATGACGGGATGCTCGGGCGCGATCGCGACGAACGTCGCGCCGAAGAGCGTATCGGCGCGCGTCGTGAACGCCGCGATGCGCTGCGACGTCCCCTCGACCTCGAAGGAGATTTCGACGCCCTCGCTGCGTCCGATCCAGTTCCGCTGCATCGCTTTCGTCCGCTCCGGCCACCCGTCCAGCGAGTTCAGGGCCTCCAGGAGGCGATCGGCGTATGCGGTGATCTTGAGAAACCACTGCGAGAGATTGCGCCGCTCGACGAGGTTGTCGCAGCGCCAGCAGCGTCCGTCGATGACTTGCTCGTTCGCAAGCACCGTTCGGTCGTGCGGACACCAGTTCACCGGAGCCTCGCGCTTGTACGCGAGCCCGCGTTCGCGCAGGCGCAAGAAGAGCCACTGATTCCAGCGGTAGAACTCCGGATCGCACGTCGCAAACTCGCGCGTCCAGTCGTAACTCGTTCCGATGAGACGGAGTTGACGCGCCATGTTTGCGATGTTCGACTTCGTCCACGTCTCCGGATCGATGCCGCGCTGGATCGCGGCATTTTCGGCCGGCAAACCGAAGGCGTCCCAGCCCATCGGATGGAGTACGGTTGCGCCGAGCATCCTCGTCATCCGCGCGATCGCGTCGCCGAGCGTGTAGTTCTTCGCGTGGCCGACGTGAAGATCGCCGGACGGATAGGGCAGCATCTCGAGCACGTAGGCTTTGCGGCCGGCCGGCAGGGCCGGAGCGCGGTAGATGGCGTCGCGCTCCCAGCGTTCGCGCCACTTGCGCTCGATCGCACCGAAGTCGTACGCCTCAGGCATCCCGCCTTCGTATTGCGTGCGGTGCGAGCGCCCCTTTCCGCGCGGGCCGCTCGTCGTGAAAGAGCGGCATGTACCGATACGCACTCATGGCCGCGGGCGTGGCGCTTGCCGCCGTTGCGCTCCTGCACTCTCCCGCAAAACCGCCCGCGGCAACGGTCTCCGCACGGACGCCCGCAGCGCCTGCGTCGTCGCCATCTTGGGGACGCGCGCGTCGTCGCGCACCGGCTGCGTTCGAATCGATGGTCGTCTACGTCGCCGGCGCGGTACCGAGGCCCGGCCTCTACCGCCTGCGCGCCGGGTCCAGAGTGGACGACGCGGTAAGAATGGCCGGCGGCTTGGAACGCAACGCCGACGCGGCAGGCGTGAATCTCGCGCAGCGGCTCGAGGACGGCGACGAGGTCGAGGTTCCCGTCGTCGGCGAAACGCCGCACCTCCGATCGAGGCATCCGTCGCATCGCCGCTTGAAGCGCAGCCGGCGCAGTGTCGGAGTCGTAGAGTTGAACGCCGCCGGAGCCGATTCGCTCGCCGGCGTCCCGGGTATCGGCGCGGCGATCGCGCAGCGGATCGTCGAAGTGCGCGACCGCGAGGGGCCGTTTGCCTCCTTGGATGAGCTGCTCGACGTCGCCGGGATGACCGCGGGCCGCCTGGAGCGCGCCAGGCCTCACCTTCGCCTATAGAGAGAGGCCTTAATGAGGAAGCCCCGCGGGGCCATCGAATGATATTTTTACCAATGGGGCTTCCCGCACGCAAAACGCTCGTGCGATTGATTCGCGACACGCTCGAGCACCCACAAGCCCAGCTGCTCTTCGAGCGTTGCAATGGAACGTGGACTGCGACGACGAGCGCGCAGTTGATTCAGCGCGTCGAGAACGTCGCAGCCGCGATCGCGGCCGCCGGCCTGCAAGGCGGCGATCGCGTCGCGCTCATCTCGCACGACTGCGTCGACTGGATCGTCGCGGCGTTCGCGACGCTCTTCGCAGGGTGCGTCGTCGTTCCAATCTATCCGACGCAGGCGCTCGATCAGACCGCATTCATCCTGGAGCACTCCGGAGCGAAGCTGCTCTTCGTCGACACGCCGCAGGCGCTGCAAAGACTGCGCGGCGCGGCGAGCCTGCCGCGCGCCGTCGTGTTCGAAGGAAGCGGCGCCGGTACGCTTGCGGAGCTCGAGGCGGGGGGCGCGCGTCGTTCTCGCGTGCGGTCACCGGCAACTCCGGACGATCTCGCCGTGCTCATCTACACGTCGGGAACGACCGGAAATCCAAAAGGCGTCATGCTGACGCACGACAATATCGCCTTCGACGCGCAGTCGGCCGAGGCATACGGCTTCCAAGGCGTTCGCGCCGGACAGGACGTCATCTCGGCGCTTCCGTACTCGCACATCTTCGAGCACACGATGATCTATATCTATCTGATCGCTCGCGTGCGGTACTACATCTGTCACGATCCGAATGCGCTCGTCGCCGACCTCCTCGACGTCCGCCCCGTCACGATGACGGCCGTGCCGCGCATCTTCGATCGCGTGCTCGCGGGCGTAACGGCGACGGCGCTCGCGCACGGCGGAGCGCAAGCGCGACTCGTTCCTTGGGCGCTGTCGGCCGGCCACGATTACGCGTATGCGAAGACGTTCGGCCTCGGCGCGAGCCTTGGCCTGAGCTTGCGCTATCTTGCAGCACGCGCGCTCGTTCTCGGAAAGATTCGCAAACGGTTAGGGCTCGACCGTCTGCGCTACTTCACGAGCGGAAGTGCCGCGCTGCACGTCGACACGGCGATGACCTTCCTCGGACTGGGACTGCCGATCATGCAGGGATACGGTCTCACGGAGACCTCGCCGGTCGCAACGGTGAGCAGGTTCTCGGCGAACGCGTACGGCGCCGTTGGGAAACCGATTCCGGGCGTCGAGATTCGGATCGCGCCCGACGGCGAGGTGCTCACGCGCGGCCGGCACGTCATGAAGGGATACTACCGCGACGATGACGCGACCGCCGCCGCGCTTGAAGACGGGTGGCTGCACACGGGCGACGTGGGCACGATCGACGACCGCGGATTTCTTTCGATCACCGATCGTAAGCGCGAGCTCTTCAAGACGGCCGGCGGAAAGTTCATCGCACCGGCGCGCGTCGAATCGGCGATCAAGCGCTCGATCTACGTGACCCAGGCGATGGTCGTCGGCGACGGACGGGCGCATCCTGCCGCGGTGATCAATGCAAACTGGGATCTCGTGTGCCGCGCGCTCGAGCTTCCGGCGCAGACGTCGCCCGAGGATCTCGCGCAGCGCGACGACGTCGTCGAGTTTCTCAGGCGCGAGGTCGGACGGCAAACCGCAGACCTCGCGACCTTCGAGCAAATTCACCGCATCGTCGTGATTCCGCAGGAGTTCACCGTCGAGAACGGCTTCCTCTCGCCCGCGATGAAGATCAAGCGGCGCCTCGTCGAGCGTCACTATGCCGACGAGATCGAACGCGCGTATCACAAGGAGCTAGGAGTGCATATTCATGCTTGACGCGCCGACGCCGATTACCGCCGCGCGCTCCGCGCGCGCCTACGAGCACCATCCCGTCGACGAGATTCTTCGCGGCCCGATCAAGAGCAAGACGGTCTTTCCCGCGTTGCTCCTCCATCTGCTCGAAGAACAGCCCGACCACGGATACGGGCTCATGCAGCGCATCGATCGTCTGTGCGGCGATCTTATCGCGGTGAACACGAACAAAATCTATCCGCTCCTGCGGCGCCTGGAAGAGCGCGGCTTCGTGAGCGCCACGTGGGACCACCCAACGAAGCGCTCGCGCCGCATCTATGCCATTACACCGGCAGGGATCGACCGGCTCGAACGCATCAAGCGCGGCATGGATCCCTACTTGAAAACGATCGAGCAGGCCGTCTCCCGGCTTCGACGCGCCCTCTACGACGTTTCGTAGGGAAGGTTCCGTCGCGTGCCGGCGACAAGCACGGCACATGCTCCGTACGCTCTCTGCGGCTGCACTCGTTGCCGCTCTTGCCGCGAGCGGCGCTCCGCACGCGCTCGCCATTCCCGCCGCGACGCCGGATGCCGTCACGCATCACACGATCGTCCTTCACGGTCACCGGTACGCCTACACCGCGCGCGCCGGAACGATAACGCTCAAAGACGACCATGCGGACCCGACCTGCCGCGTCTTCTACGTCGCGTACACGCTCGACGGTGCGAATCCGAATGGCCGGCCGGTCACCTTTCTCTACAACGGCGGCCCGGGAAGCTCGACGATGTGGCTTCACATGGGATCGGTTGGGCCCAAGCGCGTCGTCACGAACTCGAACGCAACGCAGACGGCCGGGCCTCCATATCGAATCGTCGATAATCCGTACTCGATTCTTGATCGGAGCGATCTCGTCTTTATCGACATGCCCGACAGCGGTTTCGGACGCATTATCGGCAAGGGCAAGCCGGCGGACTTTTTCGGCGTCGATCCAGACGTCGCGGCGTTCGCGCAGTTCATCGAGCGCTACATCACCAAATTCGACCGCTGGAACTCACCGAAGTTCCTCTTCGGAGAGTCGTATGGAACGACGCGCTCTGCGAACCTCGTCAACTATCTGCAAAACGCGGGCATCACCGTCGACGGCGTCGTACTTCAGTCGTCGATTCTGAGCTTTGCGCTCGATTGGAGCTCCGATCCCACCGGCATCGGAGGCGGCGACTGGCTCTTCGTCCTCTACTTGCCGACGGAAGCGGCAACCGCGTGGTACCATCATGCCGTTTCGTATCGCGGAGGCCTGCAGTCGTTCACGGCGGCAGCGGCGCACTTTGCGGTCACGGAGTACCTCGACGCGCTCGCGCAGGGCTCGGCGTTGTCCGCTCCCGCGTACGACAACGTTCTGGCGAAGCTTCACTACTACACGGGCCTCTCGCAGCAGTATCTGCGAAACTCGAACCTGCGCGTTCCGTACTGGCGCTTTGAGAGCGAGCTTTTACGCGAGCGGGGGAAGATCGTCGGCCGTCTCGACTCACGCTTCGAGACCTGGGCGCTCGACCGCACGGAAGAGTCGCCGGATTGGGACCCGACGGACGCCGGCATCGACGCGCCGTACACGACGGCGGTGAACGAGTACCTGCGCGAGGACCTCCACTACAATCCGCCGCTGCTCTATCGCTCGAGCGTCTACGACATCATTGCGGCGAGCGGCGGCTGGAACTGGAAGCACAACGGAACGAAGACCACGAACGTCGCCGTCGATTTAGCGCAAGCGCTCACGTACAACAAGAATCTGCGGGTCTTTTCCGCCAACGGCTACTACGATTTCGCCACGCCCTACTACGCAACCGTCTACACGCTGACGCACCTTGGGCTCGTTCCGGCGATCCAGCGGCACATCTCCTTCGGCTTTTATCCGTCGGGACACATGATCTACTTGAACGTTCCGTCGCTGTCGATGTACCACGACGACCTCGAGCGCTGGTACGCACGAACGTTGGCGGGACGATAGGAGGAGCGAATGATGTTGAAACGATTGCTCGCAGCCTTCTTCCTCTGCTCGCTCGCCGGCGCCGGTGCAGCTGCCGCCGCGACGCAGGCCGCCGCGCCCGCGATGCGTCCGGTTCCACCCCGAACTTCCGACGCCGTCTCGCACCACACGATCTCGCTCGTCGGACGGACGTACGCCTATACGGCCCGCGCTGGAACGATCGATCTCACGAACGCACAAGGCGAGCCGACATGCCGAATGTTCTACACCGCCGACACCCTCGACGGTGCGAATCCCTCGCAGCGGCCGATTACGTTCATCTATAACGGCGGCCCCGGAAGCTCGACCGTCTGGCTGCGCATGGGATCGTTCGGTCCGGTGCGCGTCGTCGTCGCAAACGGAGAGATGAACGGCGGTCCGCCGTACCGCTTCGTGCCCAATCGCTACAGTCTGCTCGACCGCACCGACGAAGTCTTCATCGACATGTGCGCGAGCGGCTACAGCCGCCTTATCGGAGCGGGAACGCCAAAGGACTTCTTCGGCGCCGATGCCGACGTGCGTTCGTTCGCGCAGTTCATCGACCGGTACATCACGAAGTTCGATCGCTGGAACTCGCCGAAGTTTCTCTTCGGCGAATCGTACGGAACGCCGCGCAGCGCGATGCTCGTGAACGTTCTGCAAAACGAAGGTATCGGCATGAACGGCGTCATCCTCCAATCGTCGATTCTCAACTTCGGGCTCTACGCGAGCACGTACGGCGACAGCGTTCCGCAAGCCGGCGGCGACTGGTCGTACGTGACGTACCTTCCGACGGAGACTGCGACGGCCTGGTACCATCACCGGTTGCCCGACGCGCCCGCCGACCTCGAGACGGCCGTGAACGAGTCGCGCGACTTCGCCATGGGGGAATACCTCAACGCGCTCGCGCTCGGATCGCGATTGCCGCGCTCGACGTACGACGACGTCGTCGCGAAGCTCCATCGCTTCACCGGCCTCTCCGAGCGCTACATCCGGCTTTCGAATCTCCGCGTTCCGTATCAGTACTTCTTGTCGCAGCTCGAGCGCAACGAAAACGTGACCGTCGGGCGATACGATTCACGGTACGAGAGCGCGGTTCTCGACGACATCGAGAGCTATCATCAGTGGGACCCGACGGATGCGGCGATCGATGCCGCGTTCACCGCCACGAACAACGTCTACATTCAAGACGTGCTCGGATACCGGCCGCACGAGATGTATCGCGTTCTCGCGTACGACATCATTTACTCAAAAGGCGGCTGGGACTTCAGCCACAACGGCAATCCCGCGCTGAACACGGCGCCGGACCTCGCGAACGCGATGACGTTCAACCCCTCGCTGCGCGTCTTTTCGGCGAACGGATACTACGATTTCGCGACGCCGTGGCTTGCGACCGTCTATACGCTGCAGCACCTGAACCTTCGCCCGGATCTCGAAGCGCATATCACGTACGGCTTCTATCCGTCGGGCCACATGATCTATCTCAACGAAGCGGCGCTCGCGAGTTATCACGCCGACCTCGAAAACTGGTACGAGAGTACGCTCGCGGGCCGCTAGCGTTCCCGCTCCGTTTTCGCGAGCATTGCGCTCAGGATAGTGTACGCGCGCCGCATGTCGGCGGTTGGTGCGGCGTCGGCGCTTTCGACCGAAGCCTCGAGATTCTCGAAGTCGTCGTGTAGGGCGCGCAAGGACGTGAGGTCCTGCGATGCGGCGCCGACGCTGTCGTTTGGATTCGCCGAAGGCGCGACGCCGAGGATTCGAGGATCGTGCGTGTGCTTACGCATCGCCGCAATCTCCGACAGACGCGCTGCGATCGATTGCGCGAGCGTGTACTGAGCGCGCAGATCCGCAACGCTCGCCGCAATGCGCGGATCTTTCAGAACGGTGAAGCCTTGCGTTTGCGAGCGGCCGTCGTGGATGAGGCGCACGAAGTAGCGTCCGGGTGGGGCGAGCGGACCGCGACCGTCGCCGGTGCGGAAGTTCCAGATGAAACGGTGGCCGCCGAGCGCGGCGCTCGGAACCGGCGGTACCGGCGCCCAGGAGGGCGGAAAGTCGAGCGGCAGAGGATTCACCGGCGGCGATGGATGCGCGCTCGACCAACTGCGCAAGAGCGCTCCGTGCTCGTCGAGGATTTGGATCTCGACGGTCCCCGGCGTACGGACGAGGTAGTCGACGAGCGCGCCGACCGGCGCGTCCTGCGCCTGCGGCTCGTCGGGCGGCAGCGGGGTGCCCTCGTCGTAGCCGACGCGGCGCAGACGGTACGCGGTGGCAGGCGCAAAGAGGAACGCTCCCCCGTGCGTCGCCGTTGCGACGCTCATCTGCCGAAGTCGGGAGATGTCGTCGAGGATGTAGATGCCGCGGCCGTGCGTTGCGACGATCACGTCGTCGTCGTGAACGACGATGTCGCGAACCGACGTGGACGGCAGATTCAACTGGAACGGCTGCCAGTGATTCCCGTTATCGAACGAGATGACGATGCCGCGCTCCGTTCCGGCATAGAGCAGACCACGGCGAAGCGGATCGGCGCGAACGACGTTGACGAACCACTCACTCGGAATGCCGTTTGTAATGCGTTGCCAGGTACGCCCGAAGTCGCTCGTGCGATAGATGTACGGGCGATCGTCGTCGAGCCGATGGCGGTCGACGGCGATATACGCCGTTCCGGCGTCGAAGTGCGATGCGTCGATGATGCCGACCTTGCTCCAAGCGGTTACGCCACTGGGCGTCACGTTGCGCCAGTGCGCGCCGCGGTCGCGCGTGATCCAGACGTACCCGTCGTCGGTGCCGACCCAAATCGTGCGCGCATCCTCCGTCGACGGCGCGATCGCGTAGATGACGCCGTGGCGCGTCAGGCCGTTCGTATCGGCTTTCGTCGCGGGATCGAGATTGGGCAGCGGCGGCGTATGCACGCGTGAAAGATCGCCGCTGATGATGCGCCACGACGCTCCGCCGTCGCGCGAGTAGAAGAGGTTCTGACGCGCGTAGTACAGCGCGTGGTCGACCGGCGAGATTGCGAGCGGCGTCGTCCACGTGCTGCGCCAAACGCGTTTGGGATACACGAGCGTCGGGTCCGCACTGCGCTCCCATCCGGTCTTGACGTTCTCGAGCGTCAGCGTTCCGCCGGTGCCGTAGACGTAGCCCGGCCGGCCTGCCGCGGGGACGAGATATCCGTTCTCGCCGCCGGCGTCGATCGGGCGAAAGTCCATCATCGAGAGCGTGCTGTAGCGGCCCGTGCTCGGCAGCGCGAGCGCGCCGGAGTCTTGTTGCGCGGCGTAGACCCAGAACGGGAAGCGATCGTCCGCGCTGACGTGATAGAGCTGCGCCGTCGGCTGATTGAACCACGACGTCCACGTCGCCGCGCGGTCGACGCTCACGACGACGCCTTGATCGCTTCCGAGAATCATTCGACGGTCGTCGTTCGGATCGACCCAGAGCGTGTGGAAATCGTCGCCGGTGGGATCGCCCTTGATCGCCGTGAAGCTGCGCCCGCCGTCGGTCGAGCGATAGACCGACGTGTCCATGACGTAGACGGTGCTTTCGTCTTTCGGATCGGCGGTAATGCCGCCGAAGTACCAGCCTCGTTGCCAGAGACGCACGTCGCCGTTCGTCTTCGCCCACGTTGCGCCGCCGTCGTCGGAACGATAGATCCCGCCGTGCGCGACGTCGCTATCGACGACTGCGTAGACGCGCCGCGGATTCGTCTCAGAGTAGCTGATGCCGATGCGCCCGACGCGTGTGGGAAGTCCGGCGGTGACGTGCGACCAGGTCGCGCCGCCGTCGTGCGTGACGTAGAGGCCGCTCGATGGACCGTTCGACGGCGGATAGACGTTCCAGGGTGGGCGGCGCGTCTGCCACATCGCGGCGAGAAGCGTCTGCGGATCCGAGGGGCTCATCGCGAGATCGATCGCGCCGGTGCTTTCGTTGAGGTAGAGGACCTTCGACCAATGCGCGCCGCCGTCGACCGTCTTGAAGACGCCGCGTTCTGCATTCGAGCCGTACTGATGCCCGAGGGCCGCAACGTAGACGACGTTTGGATCGTGCGGATCGACGACGATGCTGCCGATCTGACGCGAGTCTCGCAAGCCGATGTGCCGCCACGTCCGTCCCGCGTCGTCGCTGCGGTACATCCCGTCACCGGCTGCGATGTCCGAGCGCATGTCGGCTTCGCCGGTTCCGACGTAGACGATGCGCGGATCGCTTGGTGCGACGGCAATCGCGCCGATCGAACCGACGTCCTGCGCATCGAAGATCGGCGACCACGTACGCCCTGCGTTCGTGGACTCCCAGACTCCGCCGTCGACCGCGCCGAAATAGAAATGGTTCGGCTCGCCCACAACGCCGGTAACCGCGAGCGCGCGCCCGCCGCGAAACGGGCCGATGAGCCGGTAGTGAAGCCCGCCGAAATAGTATGCCGGCACGGACGCGACCGCGGGAAGCGCAGCGAGCGGTCCGGCCAGCAGCGTCACAAGAAGAGCGAAGGAAAGGCGTCGCATGATGCTCGTGGGATTTAGTGCCGCGGTCGCGGCCGCCTCCTGGCAGCACCCCGCACGACGAGATAGAGAAGAATCGCAACGGCGAGCCAGCCGTAGGCGCGCAAAGGCGGTGCCGCGTTTGCCATGCCTTGGCCCATTGCGGCCCCCGCGGTATACACCGCGAGAATCTTCGCGACGGCACTGCGCAGGCCGAGATCGTAACGACCGTCTGCGAAGTTGCGTTCCATCGTCGCGCGGATCGCGGCGATGCGGGTGCTCGTAAACCAGCGCTGAGGGCGCGCGACGAGCGAATCGAGGCGATCGTCGCGGTCGATGTAGAGTACGGCGTCGGCGCCGCGCTGCTCGAGAATGCGTTGCGCCTCTTCGTCGAGTACTCCGGGCACCTGCGCGTTCGTCAGGCTCGCAAGCGTCACGACGAGGAGCGTGCGTCCCGTCCGTTCGCGGACGCTTTCGATTCGCCGTTGCACGTAGGCAACGGTCGGCATCGAGAACATGCGCGCTCCATCGGTCACGAGCGCCGGAGGCGGTGCGGCGCCGATGTCTTTACCGGCTCGAGGGAAGGCCGGTCACGAGAATCATCAAGCCGCCGACGACGCTGAACGCAAAGACGCAGAGAAATATCCAGATGCCCGCCCGCAGCCACTGCTGCCGGCGTCGTCTCTTCGAGCGCGTTTCGTGGCGTACTTTCATGACTGCGAAACCTTTCGCTCCGGCAACGGCGTCCACAGGCGTTCGAGATTGTAAAAGGAGCGCTGCTCCGGAGTAAACACGTGAACGATGACGCTTCCGAGGTCCAAAAGAACCCATCCGCCGTCGGCATAGCCTTCGACGCGTGTCTGCGGCGCTCCGGCCGCTTGCGCGGCCTGCGTGATCGCTTCGGAGATCGACCGAACGTGGATGCGAGAGCGCCCCGTAACGATCGCGAAAACGTCGGCGAGGATCGTGCGGTCGTGGACGTCGATGGCCAGAAAGTCCTCGCCCTTTTTGTCGAGTGCGGCTTCCCGCACGATGTCGATGAGTGCCGGCAGTCGTCTCCTCCTTATCTCAGGGCCATTCTACCCCGAAGGCGCGAGCGGCCAAAAGCGACCGGGGAGCGATCGGAAGTCCCCTGCGTGCGATGTGGCGCAGCGTCGAGGCAAGCGTCTCACGCATGGCGGCCTTCATGTCGGTGCAGGCCAACTCCCAAAGGTATGCACGCTGCGGGAAGTCGCGTCCCGGCTCGAGCCCGTCGGCTAAGTACAGCGCGCAATCGAGCGGCGACATCGCAGCATCGGCAGCCGTATGCTTTGCGATCGCATCGAGTATCTCCGGGTCGTCGATCCCAAAGCGCTCCCGGGTGAGCGCAGCGCCGAGCCGCGCGTGTAAGAGCACCGGCGCCGCTTGCTCGCAAGCGTCGATTACGATGCCTCGTGCGCCGCATTCGTCGAGGAGCCGCTGCGGCGGGTAGAGGCGTGCGATGTCGTGGAGCAATCCCGCAGCGCGAGCCTTGGCCGGATCCGCGCCGTACCGGCATGCTAGAAGCTCGGCGCATCGGGCGACGCGTACGCTGTGAGCGTATCGGTGATGCTGACCGATCTGCGCCCGTACCGCGGTCGCGAGCGCGTGGTACGTCAGGACGGTCCCGTCGCGCCGCGCAGGGTCGCCAACCGGTTGGCGTAGAGCTCGCTCTTGAGGTTTCCGGCCCACATGACGAGCGCGCTCTCGTTGTTGTCGCTGTAATATCCCTTGCGCGCCGTGACCGTCGTAAAGCCGTACTTTCGATAGAGGTTTTGCGCGACGGCGTTGCTTTCGCGCACCTCGAGCGTCATCCACGACGCGCCGCGCGCCAAGGCTTCGTCGATGAGATGCAAGAGCATCCTCTCGCCGTACCCGCATCCGCGATGGGCGGCATCGACGGCAATCGTCGTCACGTGCGCGTCCTCGAGAATCACCCAGATGCCGCCGTACGCGACGAGCGCGCCGCCGCAGCGGCCGACGAAGTAGTGCGCGAGTTTGTTCGACGCGAGCTCGTTGTAGAACGCATCGGACGGCCACTGCGTCGGGAACGCCTCGTGCTCGATGCGCAGAACTCGCGGCACGTCCTCGCGCGTCATCGGCTCGATCGAAAAGGATCCGCCCGCGTGCGGCCGCTCGAGATCGATCTTCACGTTCCGCCCAGGAGCGAGCGCGGGATCTTTGCCGCAGGAAGCTCGCCGTACTCCGGTCGTGCTTCGTGCGGACTGCGCAGCGGTTGCGCGCGCAGAGAGAGAAGCGCGAGGATGCTCGCGGGAACTGGCGGCGGCGCGATCTCCGTCACGACGATACCGCGTTCGGCAAGCGCGCCGCGCACGTCCTCCGCGTTCCCCGTAACGGTCATCGCGCGCGTGCAGGCAGTCGGATCGCGCAGGAGCTTCGCGAGGACCGATCGCGCGTCGCCGCAAGCAGTCGAGCTCGAGGCGCGCGATGCGAACTCCGCGCAGACGATGCCTGGTCTGCCTCGCACCACCGTCAGCACCGGAGGCTCTGCGTCGCCCCGCAAAAGATCGTACGACGTTAGCGTGACGAGCGGCAGCCGCCACGCCAGCGCGAGCGCCTTTGCGTAGGAGAGCGCGATGCGCAATCCGGTGAAGCTTCCGGGACCGCAGCCGACCCCCAGGCGGTCGAGGCCGGCGCGATCGATGCCTGCCTCGCCCATTGCGGCGGCGACGGCGGCAAGCCCGTTCTCCAGCGCTCGCTTTCCATCTTCGACGACCTCGGCGACCACAGACCCGTCGCGCGCGACCGCTATGGAGAACGTGCCCAGCGCGCCTTCGAGCGCGAGAACGTTCATGCGGCAGGCCGCGTGATGCGGACGGCTCGGGGCGAGTCTCCGCAGCCGTCGATGTCGACTTCCCAGCGAGAAGGCGGCAGAAGCGACGACGCGTTCTGCCACCATTCGACGATGGCGATCGCATCGGCGGAGAAGGCTTCGCCGAGGCCGAGTTCGGTTGCGTCGTCGCCCTCGATGCGATAGAAGTCGAGATGCTCGATCGGAGGATTGCCCTCGTACCGATGGCGGAGCGTGAATGTCGGGCTCGTCCCCTCGTCCGCGCCATGGAGCGCTCGAACGACGGCACGCGCGAAGACGGTCTTTCCGCATCCCACCGGTCCCGCGAGCGCGACGACGTCGCCGGGGCGCAGCACGACGGCAATCTCGGCGGCGAGCGCTGCAAGATCGTCCTCGCTCGTGCAAGTACGCGCGAACGCTCCGTCGAAACGGCGATCAGCGGTCATGAACAACGACATCGTGCAGCAGGTCAACGTCGAAGACGAGATGCGGGAGAGTTATCTCTCGTACGCGATGTCGGTGATCGCCGCGCGCGCCCTTCCCGACGTGCGGGACGGCCTCAAACCCGTGCAGCGCCGCATCCTCTACGCGATGCGCGAGATGGGACTCGATCCCGGCAAACAGCACCGTAAGTGCGCCGGTATCATCGGCGAGGTGCTCAAGAGTTATCATCCGCACGGCGACGGTTCCGTCTACGACGCGCTCGTTCGCATGGCGCAGGAGTTCACGCTGCGCTATCCGCTCGTCGACGGACACGGAAACTTCGGCTCGATCGATCCCGACCCGCCGGCGGCCTATCGCTATACCGAGGCCCGGCTTGCCCGCCTTTCGCTCGACATGCTCGCCGACATCGATAAAGAGACCGTTCCATTCGTTCCGAACTTCGACAACCAGAGCACCGAGCCCGGCGTCCTTCCGGGGCGTCTCCCGCAACTGCTCGTGAACGGCTCGAGCGGTATCGCGGTCGGAATGGCGACGAACATCCCGCCGCACAATCTCGGCGAGATCGCCGATGCGATCGCCGCGATGATCGACGACGAGAACGTCAGCGACGACGCGCTCTTTGCGCTCGTTCCCGGCCCCGACTTTCCCACCGGCGGCATCATCATGGGGCAGGAGGCGATTCGCCAAGCGTATCGCACCGGCCGCGGTTCCGTCGTCATGCGCGGCAAGGCCGAGATCGTCGAGGACCGCGGCAAGAACCGCATCATCATCACCGAGATCCCCTACCAGGTCTACAAGAACCGCATCGTCGAGGCGATCGCCGAAGCCCATGCCGAGAAGCGCATCACCGGCATCGCGCGTCTAGACGACGAGTCGAATCGCAAGGGGATGCGCGTCGTCGTCGAGCTCTCGCGCAACGCGACGCCGAAAGTCGTGCTGAATCAGCTCTTTCGCCATACGCCGCTCCAAGCGAGCTTCGGCTTCAACATGCTCGCGCTCGTGCCGGCGCGCACCGCAAAGGGCGTCGCGAGCTCGGCACTCGAGCCGCAAGTGCTTCCGTTGCGCAGGTTCCTGGAACTCTTCATCGCGCATCGCAAGGACGTCGTTACCCGGCGTACGGCATACGATCTCGCGAAGGCGAAGGAGCGCGCGCACCTTCTCGAGGGCTACCGCATCGCTCTCGACAACATCGACGAGGTCATCGAGATCGTTCGCGGCAGCGCGACGACGGACGAAGCGAAGACGCGCCTTTCGAAGCGATTTTCGCTTTCGGACGTGCAGTCGCAAGCGATCGTCGACATGCGTCTGCGCACGTTGACCGGCCTGGAGCGCAAGAAGATCGAGGACGAGTACGTGGAACTCATCAAGACGATCGCCGAGCTCGAAGACATCCTTGGGAGCCCGCGTAAGGTCGCCGCGATCGTCAAGGGCGAGACGCTCGATCTCAAGAAGCGTTTCGCCGACAAACGCCGGACGGAGATCGTTCCCGCCGAGGACGAGTTCTCCGTCGAGCAGCTCATCCCGAACATCGACGTCGTCGTGACGTCCACGGTCGGCGGATACATCAAGCGCGTCTCGGTCGACACGTTCCGGACGCAGAACCGCGGCGGGCGAGGCGTCATCGGCATCGCGAACCTCAAGCGCGAGGACATCGTTCGGAACTTCTTCGTTACGAAGACGCACGATCACGTGCTCTTCTTCACGAACAAAGGACGGGTCTATCGTCTGCGCGCGTACGAGATCCCGGACACGACGCGTCAAGCACGCGGCACCGCACTCGTGAACCTTCTGACGTTGCCGCCGGGAGAGGAGGCGACGGCGGTCTTCCCGATCGACAAGTTCGACGGCGAGAAGTACCTCGTGATGGTGACGCGCCGCGGCGTCATCAAGAAGACGAAGCTCGGCGAGTTCGCCAACGTCCGCCGCAGCGGGCTCATCGCGCTCAATCTCGACGAAGGCGACGAGTTGCTCGCGGTCGACCTCTCCGACGGATCGCGCGACATCATTCTCGGAACGCTACGCGGCATGGCCGTGCACTTCAACGAAAAGGGCGTGCGGCCGATGGGCCGGCCTGCGCGCGGCGTCAAGGCGATGACGCTCGAATCGGATGACGGAATCGTCGCGATGGACGTCATCGAGTCGAATCGCAAAGAAGTTCTCCTCGTAACGTCGCGCGGCTTCGGTAAGCGCACGCCGATCGAGGACTATCGTCACACGCAGCGCGGCGGCAAAGGCGTGAAGGCCTTCGCAAAGGAGCGCGAGGATATCGGCCACGTCGTCGACCAGATCATGGTTGCGCCGGACGATCAACTGCTCATGATTACCTCGGGGAATCAGGTCATCCGCATCAAGGTGGCCGACATCCGCAGAACCGGGCGTTCCACGAAAGGCGTACACCTCCAGCGCCTGGGCGAAGGCGACGAGGTCATCGCGGTAACGAACCTCGGCAAGCAGGCAAAGCAGCTCACGGACATCACCGGCGAGCCGACGCAGACGGAGTTGTGACGGCGCCGACTCCTCAGCGTGCTATGTGACTGCTGATGCTTTCGAAAAATCCGACGACGATACCGACGACAACCGCGCTTGTGACGACGGCGGTAAGCAACTGATTGAACCGTGAGCCCACGTGACCGAAGCGTTGACTCATCTCGGTTCGAAGTTCACGCACCTCTCCCTGAAGCGAATCGAGGCGCTTGTCCATCTGCTGGAAGGCGCCCTCTATTCGGCTCAGGCGAGGTTCCCACGGTTGGGCCGTCACCGATTCCAGCATATCTATGGATGATGGTCCCCCAAAGCCATGGCAGGGGGACGGGTACGTGCCCCGAGACTTGGAACCAAGTCCGCAGCAACCGTGTTTCGATTGAACGAGTAAGGAGACGAAAGACGCAAATGGCCGCCATTGCAGAGGTATCGCAAGCCACCTTCGAGAGCGAAGTGCTCAAGAGCAAGCAGCCCGTGCTCGTGGATTTCTGGGCGCCGTGGTGCGGTCCGTGCCGTATGCTCGCGCCCGTCGTGGAGAAAGTCTCGCTCAAGTATGCCGGCAAGGCAAAGTTCCTCAAACTAAACACCGACGATAACCCGAGCATCAGCGGGCACTACGGCGTCACCGGCATCCCGTGTCTCATCCTCTTCAAGAACGGAGAGATCGCCGATCGCATCGTCGGCTACGTGCCGGAGAACACGATCGCGTCGATGCTAAACCGGCACGTCGCGTGAGGTTCCTGTCCGCAGCGTGCGCGTCGCGCCGAAGTCGCGTCATCCCGAGCCGTTTGGCTGCGCTGCTTTTGTCACCCCGAGCGTAGAGAGCGCAGCGAACGAAGTCGAGGGGCGCTCAGGACAGGCTCCGGCGCGTAGCGATGAAGTCGAGGGACGGGCGGATGTCCGCGCGAAATGCCTCTCCATGTTTGACGTGCGCGCCTTACCGAAGGCGGAGCTTCACGTACACATCGAAGGGACGTTCGAGCCGGAGCTGATCTTCGAGATCGCCCGACGAAATCGCATCACCCTTGCGTATCCGAACGTCGAAGCGTTGCGCGCGGCGTACGACTTCACCGATCTGCAGACGTTCTTGAATCTCTATTACGCGGGGATGAACGTTCTGCGTACCCAGCGGGACTACTACGATCTCGCAACCGCATACTTGAACCGCGCTGCGCTCGACGGCGTGCGATGCGCCGAGATCTTCTTCGACCCGCAAGCGCACACGTCGCGAGGCATCGCGTTCGATACGGTCGTCGGAGGGTTACGAGCAGCGCTCGAAGACGGCAAGCGCGATCTCGGCATCGACTCGGCGCTCATCCTGTGCTTCTTGCGCGACCAGTCGGAAGAATCGGCGATGGAGACGCTCGATCTCGCCCTGCGTAACCGCGAACGCATCATCGCCGTCGGCCTCGATTCGGCTGAACGCGGTAACCCGCCGTCGAAGTTCGAGCGCGTCTTCGCGCGCGCGCGAGCGGAGGGATTCGAAGCGGTCGCGCACGCCGGAGAAGAGGGGCCGCCGCAGTACATCGTCGAGGCGCTGGACGTTCTCAAGGTCTCGCGCATCGACCACGGCGTTCGCTGCATGGAAGACGACGCGCTCGTCGAGCGGCTGCGTCGCGAACGAGTTCCCCTGACGGTCTGCCCGCTCTCGAACGTAAAGTTGAAAGTCGTCCCCGACCTCGCGCACCATCCTCTGCGTAGGATGCTCGATGCCGGCCTCGTCGTGACGATAAACTCCGACGACCCGGCGTATTTCGCAGGGTATGTCGGGGCAAACTATGACGCATGCGCCCAGGCGCTGGGGCTGAGCCACTCCGACCTGGAGACCCTGGCCAACAACTCGCTGGAGGCGTCCTTCCTGCACGGCGGCCGAAAGGACCGGGCGGCAGCCAGCGCCAATCCGGCCTAATCAACTCTTAAGGTTCCCTTTTCCGGAGGTAACTGACTATGCGTATCGCGATCGCGCGACTTCTGCCCGCAGCGCTCACGGCGGCCTTCTTGGCAGGCTGCTCAGCGAGCGGTCCCTCGAAGGCGCCGGGGGCGTTTCCGGCGGTCAATCCCGGCGGCACGCCGCATGCACAGTACGTCGTGGTCGGTGACGACGGGAACGACTCGCTGCTCACGTATAACCTCGGTACCGGGAGCACGATCGTCGCCGGCAACCTCGCCCCCGCGTACGACAATCACAGCGCGACGCTGAAGGGCCCGTTTTTCATCTTCAATGACTTCAACAGCAATCTCTGGGCGGCAAACTTCTACAACGCGTCCTTGACGTGGTACTCGGTTAGCGGCACCGGCGCCACGCCGACGGCGCACACGATCAGCGGCAGCAACACGACGCTTGGGAACCCAACCGGGGTCTACATCTCCGCGAACGGCACGATCTATGTGGCGGACCGGGACTCGACGCGTGGGTACGCCACGGTCGATGAGTTCGCGCCGGGTTCGAGCGGTAACGTCGCGCCGGTTGCTTGGATCGGTGGCCCGTCGACGACGCTCTCCGGGGTACAGGGCCTGAGCATCGACTCGAGCGGCAACCTGTGGGTCATCAACTTTGGCACGCTCGGGGTCGATGAGTTTTCGTCGTCGCTGAGTGCAGGTCAGAACAATGTCGCTCCGACGGCGGCGATTACGAGCACCGCCCTGGGCGAACCCGTTGAAATGTATATCGACCGTCAGAGCCATATTTGGGTCGGTGACCTTTCCGCTGCGGTGACAGGTTTGCCGGCTCTCTTCGAGTTCAACGCGAACGGAGGTGCGCAGACGCCGATCTGTACGATCTCCGGCTCGAACACGGGTCTGGACGCGGCAGGAGGTCAGACTTCGGTGGCCGTCGACAACGGCGGCTACGTATACGCTGTGAATAATGCCTCGCCGATCATCGACATCTTCGCGAAAGGCCAATGCGGGAATGTTACACCCGCATATACGATTAGCGGGGCGGCAACCGGACTCTCCGCACCTGCTGGGGTCGTCGTCTACTCGACCAGCAACGATTATTAGACGTCTAATGCGCATCTCGCCGTCGATCCTCGCCGTCGCCGCGCTCTCCATCTCCGGCTGCAGCGGGGCGCGCCGGGACGCTTCCCACCCTTCCCAACGGTTAATCCCGGCGGAACCGCTCACGCGCAGTACGTCGTCGTCGCCGACGTCGGAAGCGAGTCGCTGCTCACGTACAACATCGGTACGGGCAGCACGATCGTCGCCGGCAACATCGCGCCCGCGTACGACAATCACAGCTCCTCGATCCGGGGCGCGTTCTACGTATTCAACGACTTCAACAGCAACCTCTGGGCGGCGAACGTCGACAACGCAACGTCGACATGGTACTCGGTGAGCGCCACCGGCACGCCGACGGCGCACGCGATCGGCGGCAGCAATACGACGCTTGGGTGTCCGGGCGGAGTCTATATCTCTTCGAGCGGCGCAATCTACGTGGCCGACCCTTGCACGGGGCGCTTGGACAAGTTCGTGCCGGGTGCGAGCGGGAACGTCGCGCCGTTCGCGTGGATCGGCGGCGATACGTGGACGCTCGTCGATCCGGATGCAGTCATCGCGGATTCGAACGGCAACTTGTGGGTCGTCGACGACAACGTGCCTTCGGTGGACGAGTTTGGTTCGTCGCTGAGCCCGGGAGAGAATAGCATCGCGCCTTCGGCGACGCTCACGAGCACTGCTCTCGGCTTCCCGATCGGAATCTACGTCGATCGCGAGAGTCACCTTTGGATCGCCGACCAATCGGATGGAGTCGACGAGACGCCCGCGCTCTTCGAGTTCGATCCGGCCGGTGGCTCGCAGTCGCCGATCTGCACGATATCCGGACCGAACACGACGCTCGTCAACCCCGGGGCAAGTATCTCGATGGCCGTCGACAACGGCGCGTACGTCTACGCGGTGAATGGGAGCGATTACGTCACTCCGGAGGCGCTGCGATCGATTAGGGCGAGTCGCGTTCACACCGATAGCGAGGACGGGAACCCGCAAGTCAGCATCTTCGCGAAGGGACAGTGCGGAAACGTAACGCCCGCATACACGATCGGCGGACCAGCCACCGATCTCGTCGACCCGGCTGCGGTTCTCGTCTACTCGACAGCAACGACTACTAAAACTTTAAACGTTATTGAGGTACTTTTGAAATGAGAACCAGGAGTTTGCTCTTCACGCTTGCGGCGCTCGGCGCCGCGGCGTTGGCGGCCTGCCAGGGCAGCGGCCCGTCGAAGGCTCCCGGCGCGTTTCCGGCCGTGAACCCATCTGGCGATCACGCGGAAAGCGTCGTGGTTGGAGACGTAGGCAGCGGCTGTTCGGGGGGAACGACCAACAGCGCCGTGCTCTTTTACAGCCTAGGGACGAACACGATCCCGCTCTCGGGGAATCTTGCGCCTTCGACGGATCTCACCGGCGCGCATACGCAGTTGAACTATCCGGCCGGGCTGTTCGTGGACGACAACGGCAACCTCTGGGTCTCGAGCTACGGCGCCGCGGCCGTTCAGCAGTACTCGGTTGCGCCCAAGCCGACGGCAGCGCCATCGAAGACGATCACGGACACGCTCGACACCCCGCATCTGTCGGGCCCGACCGCACTCTACGTGCAGCAGAACGCAAGCGGCGTGAACACCTGGGTCTACGTCGCAGACTTCTTGAGCAACGCGATCGATGTCTTCGCTGCTTCTGCCAGCGGCAACGTCCATGCATCCTACCAAATCGCCGGCGCCACGACGGCGCTTTCCAGTCCTTCCGGTATCGTGCTCGATCGGAACGGTAACATTTGGGTTGGAAATCGAGGAGGCTCCGACATCCTCGAGTTTCCACCGGTGACGGCGCTCGCGACCGGCGCGAACGACATCGCGCCATCGGTGAAGATCGGCGCCGGTACTACGGGTCTCGTCGGACCGACGGGAGTCTACTTCGACCGAACCGGCGATCTCTGGGTCGGCGATCAGTTCTCCGACGCCATCTCCGAGTTCAGCGCATCGTCGATCGCGTCGTCGTATACTGGTTCGCCGGCTGTAACGATCAAGGGCGCTGCCACCGGTATCGCGGCGCCGTTCAGCGTCGTCATAGACAGCGGCGCAAACGTGTACGAGACCGGCTTTAGCGGTGCGACCGTCAACATCTGGAGCGCGACGAACGCGTTGACCGGAGGGAATATCGCGCCGACCTACACGATCTTGGGAGCCGCGACGAAGCTCGTCTGCCCGTCAGCAATCCAAGTCTACTCGACCTCCGGAACCACGGACGTTTGACGGACTCCTAGAAAAGCACGGGGCCGCTCGAAAGCGCGGCCCTTTCCTAGGCTCTCGTTGCCGAGCGGGCGACGGCAGGAGCCGGGCCCCGCTCGCTTAATGCAGGGCTAAACTTTCTCTAATTTGCAGCCGTCTTTTTTGCTTTTGGAGGGCTCTCCTCAACGACCAGACCAAACGGCTATGGCCTCTCGCTCGTTCTCGCCGTCGTGGCTGCCGCCGCATTAGCGGGCTGTCAGGGCAGCGGATCGTCGCAGGCGCCCGGGGCGTTCCCACCCGTGAATCCTTCGGGCTCTCGTGCGCAGTACGTCCTTGTCTCCGACGCGTGCGCAGATGCCGGGCTGGTCTTCAGCTTGGGAACGAACACCGCACCAACGGTTCCGACGGCGCCCACGGATAACTACAGCGGTGCCAGTACCTCACTCGACGCGCCGTACAATGCCTTCGTCGATAACAGCGGCAACGAGTGGTTTTCGAACTATACAGGCGCAAGCGTCACCTACACGGCGGTGAACAAAAACGGCAACGCAGCACCGACCAAGAAGCTCTCCGGCGCAACCACGACGTTGTCGGGCCCGACGGGCATCTACGTGGACCAAGCATCGGGCGTCAACCGGTACCTCTACGTCGCAGACTATAGCGTCAACAAGATCGACATCTTTCAGGTCAGCCTGATGTCGGGCAGTTCGCCCGACATCGCGCCCACCTGGACGATCTCCGGCGGGACGACGGGTTTGTCCAGGCCGGAGGCGCTGACGCTGGACTCGAGCGGCAACATTTGGGTCGCGAACTATGGTGGGAAGGACATCCTTGAGTTCAGCAATCCGACCGGCGGCGCTCCGGGAAACTATAGCGGTTCGCCGATCGAGACGCTCGGCGGAGCAACGTCAACGCTCGTTGGTCCTCTGGGCCTAGCCCTCGACCGCAGCGGCAAGATCTGGATAGGTGATTACAGCAACGAGATTGACGAGTTTTCGGCGAGCAGCGGCGCCGGCGTCATCGATCCTGCGCCGTATCTCACGATATCGAACGGAGCAATCTCTGAGCCCTATGGCGTCGCCGTCGACAGTGGCGGTAACGTCTACGAGGTCGGCTATGCGGCGCCGACTCTCAATATGTGGACTGCGAGTTCGCTCAAGGCCGGAAGCAACACCGGCGCACCGTCGTACGTCGTTTCGGGCGCGTCGAGCAAGTTGGATTGTCCCGCGGGACTGCAAGCCTACTCGACCTCCGGGACCACTGACGTCTAGTTCGGCGCGCGGCGCCTGAAAGTAAGGGGACCGCTCGAAAGGGCGGTCCTGCAACTTTTCGGCATAAATTCGCGGTATAAGGCCCTAGATGAACGCCGAGAGGATGACCGAGCGCGTTGCGGATGCGCTCAATAGCGCCTACTCGATGGCGCTCGCGGAGCACAATACACAGAGTGCGCCCGAGCATATGCTCGCGGCTCTGCTTTCGCAGGAGCGCGGCATCGCGCCCGACGTTCTCACCGCCGCAGGAGCGGATCCCGGCGCGGTTCTGCGGCAAGCGCAAGAGGCGATCGCGCGGCTGCCGCGCCTCACCGGCAACGGGGCGCAGAGCGCGCAGGTCACGCTTGCGCCCGAGCTCGCGCGCATCATGGACGCGGCGGAGCGCGAAGCTAAGGCGCTCGGCGACGACTACACCTCCGCCGAGCACGTCTTGCTCGCGATGTCGCAAGCGGGCGGCGCCACCGGAAAGCTCTTTCGCGATAATGGCGTAACGCGCGACGCGCTGCTGCAGGCGTTGCGCCAAGTGCGCGGCAACCAGCGCGTCACGTCACGCGATCCGGAAGGAACATACAAGTCGCTCGAACGCTACGGGCGCGATCTGACGCTCGAAGCCGAGCGCGGCAAGCTCGATCCGGTCATCGGGCGCGACGACGAGATCAGACGCGTCGTCCAAGTGCTCTCGCGGCGAACGAAAAACAACCCCGTTCTCATCGGCGATCCTGGCGTCGGCAAGACCGCGATCGTCGAAGGACTCGCGCAGCGCATAGTGCGCGGCGACGTTCCCGAAGGTCTCAAGAACAAGCGCCTCGTTCTGCTCGATCTCGGCGCGCTCATCGCGGGCGCGAAGTATCGCGGGGAGTTCGAAGAGCGGCTCAAGGCCGTTCTCAAAGACGTTACCGCGGCGCAAGGGCGCATTCTCCTTTTCGTCGACGAGCTGCACACGGTCGTTGGTGCGGGCAAGGCCGAAGGCGCGATGGATGCGGGCAATCTTCTCAAGCCGATGCTCTCGCGAGGCGAGTTGCACATGATCGGCGCGACGACGCTCGACGAGTATCGGAAGTACATCGAAAAGGACGCGGCGCTCGAGCGCCGGTTTCAGCCGGTCTTCGTCGACCAACCCAGCGTCGAGGATACGATATCCATTCTCCGCGGCTTGAAAGAAAAGTACGAAGAACATCACGGCGTGCGCATCAAGGACGCCGCGCTCGTCGCCGCGGCGGTGCTCTCGAATCGCTATATCGCCGATCGCTTCTTGCCCGACAAAGCCATCGACGTCGTCGACGAGGCCGCGGCGAAACTGCGCACCGAGATCGATTCGATGCCGCAAGAACTCGACGAAGTCTCGCGACGCCTCATGCAGCTCGAGATCGAGCGCGAGGCGCTGCGTAAGGAGAGCGATCGCGCGAGCCGCGAGCGCCTCGGCGTTCTCGAACGCGAGGTGACGTCGCTGCGGGAAGAGCAGGCGAGCCTGCGCGTGCGCTGGGAACGCGAGAAGAGCGCCGCCGTCGAGTTGCGCGCGCTGCGCGAACGCATCGCGCAGACGAAAGTGCAGATCGAACAGGCCGAGCGGCAGTACGATCTCAACAAGGTCGCCGAACTTCGCTACGGAACGCTCGCGCAGCTCGAGAAGGAACTCGGCGAGCAGGAAAAACGTCTGGCCCAAAACGACGGCGCGCGGCTTTCGAAGGAAGAGGTCGACGAAGAGGACCTGGCCGAAGTCGTGGCGCGCTGGACCGGAATTCCGGTCAACAAACTCCTCGAAGGCGAGAAGCGCAAGCTGCTCCATCTCGACGAAGAGCTGCACCGGCGCGTCATCGGGCAAGACGAGGCGGTGGACGCCGTCGCGGAGGCCGTCGTGCGCTCGCGTTCGGGGCTCTCGGATCCGAATCGCCCGATTGGTTCCTTCATGTTCCTCGGACCGACCGGAGTCGGAAAGACGGAACTCGCGAGAGCACTCGCGGAGTATCTCTTCGATGACGAACGTGCGCTCGTCCGCATCGACATGTCCGAGTATCAAGAGCGCCATACGGTCGCGCGGCTCATCGGCGCGCCGCCCGGATACGTCGGATTCGAGGAGGGCGGACAACTTACCGAGGCCGTGCGGCGCAGGCCCTACTGCGTCGTGCTCTTCGACGAGGTCGAGAAGGCGCACGGCGACGTCTTCAACGTCTTCCTGCAGATTCTCGACGATGGGCGCCTCACCGACGGGCAAGGGCGCACGGTGGACTTTCGCAATACGATCGTCATCATGACCTCGAACGTCGGCAGCGAGCGGATCCTCGACTACAAAGGCTCCTTCGACGGCGCCGAGTATGCCGTGATGCGCGCGACCGTTCTCGACGAGCTGCGCCGGCGCTTTCGTCCCGAGTTTCTCAATCGTATCGACGAAACGATCGTCTTCCACGCGCTCTCGCAAGAAGAACTCACGCAGATCGTCGACATTCAACTACGGCGCGTGCGGGAGCGCCTCTCCGGCCGCCGTATCGTGCTCGAGCTCACCGAGCGGGCGAAAGAACATCTCGTTCGCTGCGGATACGATCCCGCATACGGCGCGCGGCCCCTCAAGCGCGCGATTCAACGCGAGCTCGAGACGCCGCTCGGGCGCAAGATTCTCTCCGGCGAGATTGCCGACGGCGATGCCGTCGAGGTCGGCTACGACGAAGCGCGCGAGGCGCTGACGTTTTCACGTTCCGGTGTCGGCACCGGCGTGAAAGACGAACTTCACGATGAGGCGATCGAGCGTCGTCGCTGACGCCGGAGTACCGTAGTTGATGTAGAGCTGGTCCCCGCCGGGAAAGCGACGCTGATACGCGAGCGCGAGATCGGTTCCGACCTGCGTTGCAAATCCGCCGTACCCATTGATCGAGCGCAGCGCCAGCGTGAAGCTGCTCTCGCTCGTGAGATTGATTCCAAGCGAGATCCGGCGCAGCCACTGCGAATCGAGCGCGCCCGTTGAGAACGGACGCTCGTACGTTCCGTCGTACGCGAGGCCGAGCGTGAAGCGCGTACCGATGACGCGGGTTAGCGACGCATCGATGAGGTGGGTCTCGTTACCGCCGAACGATCCCCACGAATAGAGGAAGTCGATGGGATTCGGCGTCGCGTCGCCGTAGTCGAGCGGGAGCGTCATCATGTCGAATGCCTGATTCGCGCCGTCCCGATAGCACGGGTATCCCGTGAAGTACGAGGTGCCCACGAGCGTACCGGTGCAGTCCGGTCCCGACGGGATGCCGTAGGAGCGCAGCTCGCCGATCGACGGACCGGCGCCGTCGATCGAGAGACCGTTATCGAAGACGACGTTCGCGAACGCTCCAGTGTCTGCTTGATGAACGGCACCGCTGAGGTCCTCAAATCGATCGGCCTCCATGAAGAGGGTCCAGCTCTTGATTCCGGGAGAGGAGCCGCCGGTGAAGTCGACGATGCTCTGGGGGCCGCGGATGTCCGAGTTCGCGGTATAGCCGTCGATCGGATTGTAGTTCGGCGCGATGTCGAGATAGCCGAGATTCACCTCGTAGTTCGGCTTGTGAACGTCCACAAACGTCTGAAACATGTTGCTGCTGCCCTGCGGCACCCAGGAGCCGTTTTCGAACGCGTAGTCGGCGAAGGCGACGAGACCGCTGGAGAGATTGCGCGCTTCGACGCCTCCCTCGATCGTCGAATCGTCGCCGTAGAGCGAGTGATGCGCCAGCACGCCGTCGGTCCAGTAGAGAAAGCTGTTGTCCTGCAGCGCGTGCTCGTATCCGAAGGCCTGATCGTCGAACTCGTTTCCGGTCGTTTCGTCGTAGCCGCGGAAGCTGAGAACGCCGAAGCTTTGATCACCGAAGGAGCCTTCGACCTTCGCACCGCGATCGAACGCGCCGATGCTGGGCGAGTAGAAGATCGTGTCTTGTCCCCCCGAGTACGTGCCCGTCGTCGTTCGCTGACCCGACAGTGCGTTCACGAACACCGCGCCCTGCGCGAAGAACGGCCGGTACTCGACGAGCTGACGGCGGAACTCCTGCGGCGCGATCGTCTCCTGATCGATCTCGACGTTGGAGAAGTCCGGGTCGAGCGTGCCCACGAAGTTAATCGTCGTCGTGAGCGGCAGGCTGAAGTCGATGCCGAAATGTCGCACGCTCTGCGGCAAGAAGGTCTGATTCGGTTGCTCGAAGAGATCGCGATCGCGTCCAAGACTGTCGAGCGCGTAGATATCGGCGCGAGGCTTCGGACGCGACGTCGATGCGACGTCGATGCGCAGCGTTCCGGCCGCCCAAAAGCGTCCGTAAGTAAAGACGGGCCACGAGCCGGGTGCGCCGTCCTCCATCAATCCGTTGTACGCCCAGACGTAGTGATCGCCGCGAGCCGCGATCGCGCGCACGAATTGGAAACGCCAGGCTTGCACGCCGGCGCGCGGGACGTGGAGCACGTCGAGCGGGATGATGAGGACCGCGTTCCATCCTTGCGAAGTGCGCGTTGTGGCGCTCTGCCAGTGGGGGCGGAAGCGAACGTTCGCGTTCGCTTGCTCGTAGCGCGTTGCCAGCGGGGTCGTCTCGAAGAAATACGACTCGCTTCCGGCGCCGCTCGTGTCGACGCCGATGCCGACGAAGTCGTCGATGCCGAAGCCGATGTCGTTCGTCGTCTGCGTCGCCGTGATCGGGATACCGTGCTGCGTTACCGAAAATGCTACGTAGAGATTGCGATCGTCGTAGAGCACGTAGGCTCGCGTCTCCTGCGGCGCCGGCGATCGGGTCGTGAGGTCCTCCCAGGGGCCGTCGCTCGGCACGAGGCCCGCGGCCCACGCAGGGTCCTTCAGGCTCGGATCCAGGGGGAGCGGATGCTCGGCGCGTGCGAGCGCAAAGGAGAACGACGCGGACACCGCGGCCCGCGCGTGGACCGCGCAGGCGGCGGCCAATATCATGGCTGCCACGCCATAGAAAAGGCCCCCGCGAAGCATACGAGAACAGGCGCACCATGAGAGTCGCATCAGGATTCGCTCTTTTCGCGTTGCTCTGCACCGCCTCCGCTGGGGCGGCTGCTGCGACGTTTACGATGGCGCAGATTATTTCGTACCCGTATCCGGACACGATCGTCCGCGACGCACGAGGACGTGCGATCGCGTACGTGCTCGATACGAAGGGCATACGCTCGCTGTGGTTCGCGCAGGCGCCGGACTTTACGCCCCGCGAGCTCTTTTCGTCGCAGCGTGATGACGGGCAAGAGTTGAGCAACGTCGTCATCTCGAACGACGACGCGCACGTCGTCTACGTGCGCGGCGGAGACCACGATGCGAACTGGCCGGAGGCACTGCAGCCGGATCCTGCGTCGTATCCCGTGCAGCAGGAGATGCAAGTCTGGTCCGTGTCGACGAGCGGCGGAGCGCCGGTGCTGCTGGGCAATGGCGACACGCCCGCGATCTCGCCCGACTCGGCGACGGTGGCGTTTACGAGCGGCGGCGCGGTCATGGTCGCGCCGATCGACGGCGGCACCGCGAGCAAGCGGATGTTCTTCGATCGCGGAGCCGACTCCGATCTGCACTGGTCGCGCAGCGGACGCGCGCTCGCATTCGTTTCGGCGCGAACCGATCACAGTTTCATCGCGATCTATCGTAACGAGTCGAAGCCGATTCAGTATCTCGCTCCGACGACGTCGCAGGACTTCATGCCTCGCTGGTCGCCCGACGGAAGCCAGATTGCCTTCGTGAGGCTTCACGGCGACGGCGGTCCGCCGCTCAATCCGCTGAACTGGAATCCAACGCCGTGGAAGATCGTCGTCGCCGACGTTCGCACCGGCGCCGCGCGCGTCGCGTGGCGCAGCGGCGACACGGCGCGCGACTCGATCCCGCAGAGCGGCGGAGGTCCGATGATCGCCTGGGCGTCGGGCGGCCGCATCGTTTTCTCCAGCGAGAGCGGTAACTGGCCGCACCTCTACGCCGTTTCGGCGTTCGGGGGCCGCGCGCGGCTCCTGACGCCGGGAGCGTACATGGTCGAAGAGACGTCGATGACTCCCAACGGCAGCGCGGTCGTCTATACCGCGAACGCCGGCCGCACGCCCGGCGACGACGATCGTCGTCACATCTTTCGCGTGAACGTCGGCAGCGGCCGCATCACCGAGCTCACGAGCGGCGCGAGCAGCGAGACGGGACCGGTTGCGCTCGCAGGCGGCGCGGTCGCGTACAATCATACGACCGCGCAAATGCCGCTCTTGGTGACCGTGCTGTCGAACGGAGCGCATCGCGCGCTCGATGCGTCGATGCTGCCGGCCGACTTTCCGTCGAGCGCACTCGTGACGCCGCGCGAGGTCGCATTCCGCGCGGCGGACGGCTGGCTCATCCACGGACAACTCTTCCTTCCGCGCGAGCAGGGTAGGCATCCGGGCGTCATCTTCGTTCACGGCGGACCGCCGCGCCAAATGCTCCTCACCTGGCACTACATGGATTACTACACGAACTCGTACGCGGTGAATCAGTATCTCGCGAGTCGCGGCTTCGTCGTTCTCTCGGTGAACTATCGTCTGGGCGTCGGATACGGACACGACTTCAACTACCCCGCGCACTGGGGCCCGACCGGCGCGTCGGAGTACCAGGACGTCGTTGCCGGCGCGCGCTTTCTGCAGCGCGATTCGCACGTCGAGGCGAACCGCATCGGCATCTGGGGCGGTTCCTACGGCGGCTACCTCACCGCGCTTGCGCTCGCTCGCAACTCCGATATCTTCAAGGCCGGAGTCGACTTTCACGGCGTGCACGACTGGTCGCTCGATATCGACAATCCGCTGTGGGGCTTCACGTTTCCCAAGCGTTACGAGATGCTCAATACCCGCGCGATGATGAAACTCGCGTGGGAGTCGTCGCCGGACTCAGCGATCCCTACGTGGCGATCCCCGGTGCTGCTCATTCAGGGCGACGACGACCGCAACGTCGAGTTTCACCAAATGGTCGATCTCGTCGAACGCCTGCGCCGCACGCACGTTCACTACGAGCAGATCGTCTTTCCAAACGAGATCCACGGGTTCTTGCGCTACGCAACGTGGCTACGAGCCGACACGGCGACGGTCGAGTTTCTCGCGCGCGAACTCCAGCGCTGAGGTCGGCGGCGTGCGCGCCGCTGCGCGCTACGTTGCCGATGCCGTGCGCTTGCGAATCCGCAGACGATCGCTTTCGTTGAGGATCCGCTTGCGTAAGCGAATCGATTTCGGCGTGACCTCGACGAGCTCGTCGTCTTCGATGAACTCGATCGCGCGCTCGAGCGAGAGGTCTTCCGGCGGAGCGAGCTTGACGTTCTCGTCGGAGCCCGCCGCGCGCATGTTCGTGAGCTTCTTCTCGCGGACGACGTTGAGCGCGACGTCGAAGGTGTCGTTGGCGCGCCCGACGATCATGCCTTCGTAGACGTACTCTCCCGCTCCGACGAAGAAGCGGCCGCGCTGTTCGACGCCCGCGAGCGCATATCCGGTAGCGCGTCCGGTGTCGCTGGCGACGAGCGCTCCGACGGTGCGGCCAGAAAGCTCGCCCTGCCACGGCTGATGATCGTAATACGTGTGCGACATCACCGCCGTGCCGCGCGTGAGCGTGAGCAGCTCCGCGCGCAGGCCGAAGATCGCGCGCGTCGGCATCGTGTACTCGAGGCGGCGCGCTTCGCCAAGCGTCACGAGATTCGACATCGTCGCTTTCCGCCGGCCGAGAGCCTCGATGACGGCGCCGGAGTGCTCCTCCGGCACGTCGATGACGACGTACTCGACCGGCTCGTAGCGCGTGCCGCCGCGTTCGGTGAGGATCACTTGCGGTTTGGAGACGGCGAGTTCGTACCCTTCGCGGCGCATCGTTTCGATGAGAATTGCGAGATGAAGCTCGCCGCGGCCGCGAACCTCGAATGTATCCGGTGAGCCCGTTTCGAGAACGCGCAGAGCCACATTCGATTCGAGCTCGCGAGTCAAGCGCTCGCGGATCTGGCGCGACGTGAGGAACTTGCCTTCGCGACCGGCGAACGGCGACGTGTTGACGGAGAAGAACATCGAGACGGTCGGCTCGTCGACGGTGACGGCGTGCAGGCCCTCGGGGCTCTGTGCGTCCGCAATCGTATCGCCGATGTTGAGATCCTCGATGCCGGAGATGCAGACGATGTCTCCTGCCGAAGCCTCCTCGACTTCGAGACGCTCCAGGCCGGCGAACGTGAGAAGCTTCGTCAGACGCAGACCCGCCGCGACGGAGCCGTCGCGCGCGACCTTCGCGATCGGCATATTCACGCGCGACGTTCCTCGGAAGATCCGCCCGACCCCGATGCGTCCGACGAACTGGTTATGGTCGATCGCCGAGATCAGGAGTTGAAACGGGCCGTCCTGCGCCGGCGCCTCCGGAACGCGCTGCAGCATCGTCGCAAAGAGCGGCTCGAGATCGGTGCCGGGCTCTTCGAGGGAGCGCGTCGCGGTGCCCGCCTTAGCGTTCGTGTAGACGACGGCAAAATCGGCTTGCTCGTCTTCGGCGCCGAGCTCGATGAAGAGATCGAAGACGTCGTTGACGACCTCGACCGGCCGGGCGTCCTTGCGATCGATCTTGTTCACGACGACGATCGCGCGCAGGTCGAGTTCCAACGCTTTGCGCAGAACGAATCGCGTCTGCGGCATGACGCTTTCGGCGGCATCGACGAGCAGGAGCACGCCCTGCACCATCTGCAGCACGCGCTCGACCTCGCCGCCGAAATCGGCGTGTCCCGGCGTATCGACGATGTTGAACTTCACGCCGCCGTGGCCGATCGAGGTGTTCTTCGCGAGGATCGTGATACCGCGCTCTCGCTCGAGCGGATTCGAGTCGAGGACCCGCGACTCGACCGTCTGGCCCTCACGGAAGACCCCGCTCTGCTTGAGCATGGCATCGACGAGCGTCGTCTTTCCATGGTCGACGTGCGCGATGATCGCAACGTTGCGGATGTCGGGCCTCGTTCGCACGGCGTTACGGCTAGTTAACCGTGCCGTCGCCGTGCCCTTCAACGGTGGGGATCGGCGGGACCATGCTCCCGTAGGGCGCTCTGTAAAGCCTTCGTAAACCGCGCGTTTGGCCGAGAACGAGGCGTTCGACGCATTGCGATGCGGTGAGAAAAGCCGTATGCGCGCTTCGCGGCATTGCCGATGAGCGTGCTACGGAGGATTTCACCATGCGAGCGATTGCCATCGTTCTCGCGCTTTCATGTGCGGCCGTTCTGCCGGGCACCGTTGCCCTGGCGCACTCCCGCCCGTCGGCGGGGGCGCTCTCGAGCATGGCGCCTGCAGACGAGTACTTCGGGCGCTTCAAAGAGAGCGTCCTCGAGATTCGCAATCGTCTGGACGCCTTCGACCGCGCAAGCGACGACGAGATGCTCGAGGGCGGCACGATCCACGCGCTCGGCGATCTCTGGAATGCGATTTCCGACTGGCGCCGCAAGTATCCGCGCGACCCGTGGTTGCCCGGTGCGATGCGGCGCCTTCGACGCGATTACGAGCGCGCTGGTTACGCGTTCGTAGACGAGGGCGCGCCTGACGTCATGGTCAGCGTGCAGGGCGTCGTCGTCGACGGCGAGAGCGGCGATCCCGTCCAAGGGGCCGTCGTTCTCGTCGCTCGCGACGGTTCGAGAGCGTTCGACGCCGCTCCGGCTGGAACGACTGCGGGCGACGGGTCGTTCGTCGTCTCGGGCCTGCCCGCCGGGCGCCTCGATCTCATCGTCGAGCCGCCGCAGGGCAGCGGCGACGCGCCTCGCCGGATGCGGGTCGACGCGCGGCGCGGGAGTGTAGACGCCGGGGTCATTCGCCTCTCGCCGCAATAGAGAAGGCAAAGGTCCCCAACGGCACGAGGAGGCTCGGCTTTCGGGTACGTAGCCTCCAACGATGCTCGACGAAGCGCTTCGCGTGCGATTCGAAGTGAACGGTGAGGAGCGCGTTCTTTCGGTCCAGGCGCGCGTCACGCTTCTCGACGCTCTGCGCGAGCGCCTCGGCCTGACCGGCACGAAGAAAGGTTGCGACCGTGGCACCTGCGGCGCGTGTACCGTGCTCGTGGACGGCAGACGCGTGCTCTCGTGTTTGACGCTTGCGGCGATGCACGACGGAGCGCGCGTGACGACGATCGAAGGGCTCGCGCGCGACGACGCCCTTCACCCCATGCAGGAGGCGTTCATCGCGCACGATGCGCTTCAGTGCGGCTATTGCACGCCGGGCCAGATTCTCTCCGCAGTTGCGTTTCTCGATGAAGGGCACGCCGTCGACGACGAGACGATCGCGCGCGAGATGAGCGCAAACATTTGCCGCTGCGGTGCCTACGAGAACATCCGCGCGGCGATCCGAGAGGTGCACGGTGGATCTTCCGCTCGTCGGTAACGGTGCGCGGCGGGCCGACGGACCGCAGAAGGTCACCGGCGCTGCGCGCTATGCAGGGGACTTTGCTCCACGCGGTACGGCCCATGCGGTGCTCGTGACGAGTGCGATCGCCTCCGGACGGATACGATCGATCGACGCTGCAGCGGCGCTCCGCGAGTCAGGCGTTCTTGCCGTGCTGACGCACGAAAACGCGCCGCGCGTTAACGCCGAGGGCACCGATCAATTCTTCGCGCTCTCCTTGCTCCAAGATCGCACGGTCCGTTACGATCGCGAGCCGGTTGCCGTCGTCGTTGCGGAGACGCTCGAGGGCGCATCGAACGCGGCGCGGCTCGTGAACGTCGAATACGATGCGGACGAGCCCGTCACGAGCATCGAGTCCGCGAGCGATCGCTACACTCCCGACGAGATCTTCGGCGAGCCGGCGAACACAACGCGCGGCGATCCGGATGCAGCCTATGCGGCCAGCGCGGTGCGCGTGCGACAGACGTACTCGACGCCGGTCGAGCATCACAACCCGATGGAGCCGCACGGCACGGTCGCCGCCTGGGACGGCGGTCGCCTTACGGTGCACGACGCGACGCAAGGGATTTCGAACGTGCGCAAACGCCTCGCGCAGGTCTTTTCGATTCCCGTCGAACGCGTTCGCGTGCTCTCGCCGTTTCTCGGCGGTGGTTTCGGCTGCAAAGGCGGTATCTGGTCGCACGTCGCGCTCGCCGCCATGGCCGCTGCGGTCGTGCGGCGGCCGGTGAAACTCGTCCTGCGGCGCGAGCAGATGTTCGGATCGGTCGGCTTTCGACCGCGAACGATCCAGACGATCGCGCTCGGCGCGCAGGCGAGCGGCGCGCTCGAGAGCATCGCGCACGACGTCCTCACGCAGACGTCGGTATTCGATGAGTTCATCGAGCCGAGCGCGCTCGCGACGAAGATGCTCTACGACGTGCAGAACGTACGCACGACGCACGAACTCGCGCGCGTCAACGCGGCGACGCCGACGTACATGCGTGCGCCGGGCGAAGCGAGCGGTACCTTTGCGCTCGAATCCGCGATGGACGAGCTCGCGTACGCGGTGGGAATCGATCCGATCGAGTTGCGCCTTCGCAACTACGCCGTTGCGGATCGCGACGCGCAGAAACCGTTTTCGAGCAAGCATCTGCGCGAGTGCTACGCGCTGGGCGCGGAGAAGATCGGTTGGAGCGAGCGACGCGCGCAGGCGCGCTCGATGCGTGACGGGCGAATGCTCGTCGGACTCGGCATGGCGACGGCAACGTACCCGGCAAATCGTGTCTCCGCGTCGGCTGCCGTGAGCATCGACGAAGCCGGAGACGTCGTCGTCCGCAGCGGGACGCAAGATCTGGGAACGGGGAGTTACACGGTCTTCGCGCAGATCGCCGCCGCCGTGCTCGGCATTCCGCTCTCGCAAGTGCGGGTCGAACTCGGCGACACCGATCTCCCGCCCGCGCCGCTCTCCGCCGGCTCGTGGAGCGCGTCGAGCGTCGGCAACGCGGTGTACGAGGCAGCGATGCGGCTGCGCGAGCGTCTCCACCGCGGCGATAAGCCGCCGCTGCACGTTCGCAGCGATAGCAAGGCGCAGTGGGAGAGTCCGTATTCGACCCACGCCTTCGGCGCGCAGTTTGCCCGAGTCGACGTCGATCCCGACACGTGCGAGGTGCGCTTGCACGCGATGGTCGGAGCGTTCGCGGCGGGACGCATCCTCAACGCAACGACGACGCGCAGTCAGTATCTCGGCGGCATGCTCTTCGGCGTTGGGATGGCGCTGCACGAAATCACGCGCAGCGATCCGAGAACCGGGCGCATCGCAAACGCGAACCTCGGCGAGTATCTCCTTCCCGTTCACGCCGATGCGGGACGCATGGAAGCGTACATCGTGCAGGAGGACGATCCGCACGTCAATCCGATCGGCGTCAAAGGCGTCGGCGAGATCGGCGCCACCGGATCGGCCGCCGCCGTCGCCAACGCCATCTATCATGCGACCGGCATACGCGTACGCGACCTGCCGATCGTGCCGGAGAAGCTGCTTAGGGAAGCGTGAGGATCGCGTCGATGACCGGCGTAACGTGTCCGCCGACATCGATGCCCTCGCAACCCTTCTCGCCGCGAATGCGAACGGAGAGAAGGCTGCGCCTTCCGATCTTCGTTCCTTGCTCGCTCGTAAGCGTCGTGCCGCCGGCCGTGGAGCAGAGCCCATGCGCCATCATGTACGCTGCGAGCGGACCGGTCGCGCTTCCCGTCGCCGGATCCTCGACGACGCCCAACTCCGGGGCGAACATCCGCGAGTACGCGCCTGCAACCGTTGGTGCGAAGACGAAGAGTCCCACGTTCTGGCCGATCTGTTCCTCGAGCGCACGCAGGACCTGCGAATCGACGCAGGCCCCGTCGACCGTCGCGGGATCGTTGACGGCGACGAAGAGCATCGGATTTCCGGCGCTGTAGATCTCCGGAGGGACGTCTGCGAGAAGGTCCCACTCGCGCAGGTCGAGCGCGCGCGCACAGGCGGCGCGATCGCACTGCCCGATGCGCTCGATGGGCGGAGTCGAGAGCCAGATGACGGGGCCCTCGACGGTGACGGCGACCGGCCCGACGCCCTCCTCGAATGCAAATGATTGCCGCTCGCCCGCAGCGAGATTGCACTCGAGCGCGACGTACGCGGCGCCGATGGTCGGGTGACCCGCGAAGAGCAGTTCGCGAGCGGGCGTAAATATGCGTACGCGCAGCGCGCAGTCGCCGCGCGTGGCGGGCATGAGAAAGCAGGTCTCGGAAAGATTGAGCTCGCGCGCGATGCGCAGCATGAGCTCGGGCGCGAGATCGCGTTCTTCGTAGAAGACCGCCAGCGGATTGCCTTCGAGCGCGGTCTGCGTAAAGACGTCGACGACGCGATAGCGAAGTGTCGTAGCCATGCAGTGCAGCGAGTTGCCCTCCGCGGCGACCGCTCCCTCTCGCGGGGGGCGGCGCGCCATGACGGCGGCGGCGCTCGGGTGGGGGCTCGATGCCTTCGATTTCTACCACGAAGCGGCGCAGTGCTCCAGCCATACGGCGTCTCCCGCCGTTGGCTGGTGGTGAAGCACCGCATCGCCCGCAAGGGCGATCAGGAGTCATCGCTTTCCACTCCGGCTTGTCCTTCGACGTACTGCTTGAGCACCGAGAGCGGAGCGCCACCGCAGCTTACGACGCAGTACGACCGGCTCCAAAAGACCGGCTTACGATAGATGCGCCCGATGCGCGCTGCGAACTCTTTGCGAACGAGGCGAGAGGAAACCGTCTTGAAGTTGTTCACCAACA